>JADLHA010000015.1 GCA_020848995.1 Saprospiraceae bacterium
ACTTTAATTGACCGTCCATGCGAACAGTCAATACCATGGGGTATTAATCTCAGTTTCCCAAGGCTATCCCCCTGTACAGGGTAGGTTATGTACGCGTTACTCACCCGTGCGCCGCTCTAGGCCGTCTATATTGCTATAAACAGCTTACCGCTCAACTTGCATGTATTAAGCTTCCCGCTAGCGTTCATCCTGAGCCAGGATCAAACTCTCCATAGTACTGTATCTTCGCAAAAGCTTGCCTTGCGGCAAACTCCAACATATTCACAGTTAAAAAAAAGTTTGTCCAAGCCTCTGTTTTGTCAAAATTGACTCAGGTTTTGCATTCGTTTTTCCTTACCTCTCATTTCCTATCTCTCCTTAGCCTGTCAATGAACTTTTAGTCTTTTTCTGTGCCCGGAGGCTACTTTCTGAAGACTTCCCTCATACTCCTTCGCATAAGGGATTGCAAAGGTAATCCGCCCAGATCACATGGCAAAATGCTTTTGCAAAAAAATAACAAATATTGTTTTTATAAGGTGTAATTCTATGTAAATCACTTCTTTATAATACCACTGAGAAGCTCCACCCCATAGAGAAACGTAAACCCAAACCCCAAATCCTCTGCAGGGAAGGTCCCAATCCTAAGATTCGAAAATTCCAGGGGGTTGTACTGTACCAGCGCCCGTTCGGTAAATAAGCCCGTGAGCATTCCATTCAGCAAAAACATCGGAACCAGATTGATCGCAAAAGCCACCAGAAACTCTGCCAAGCCCTGCTTCCTCATTGCAAGGCCAACTGCCAGCACCAGCAGCGATGAACCAGCGCTCCACGCGGTGTAAAGCGCATCCATCTCCCACGCAAACACCACCACCAAAAGCAGCATCAGTCCAATCGCCAGCCTCCGATCCCACCGCGTGCCCACCCCAAAGCGCTTGCGCACCATGGTCAGCACGAAAAAACAACAAAAGGGTATGGCGTAAAACCAGATCCACTCCTCAACGGGTAGTCCAAACAAATTCCAGCCCAGGGTATAGGATTTGCTGAACGACCATATCCCGGCCGCATTGAACCATGCATCCCAGGCAATGAATACCGGTGCCAACAGCAGCAGCGGCCAAAGGTAACGCTGGACAAAATGCTTCCGGTAGTCGAACAGGTTAACGACCATCCCGAAAAAGAAAACGGGAACGACGGCAACCAGATGGTGTATGAGGTAAAGGCCGGGGGTCTCCAGCGCTGGAATTTCCCACCAAGGTCCAGGAGAAGCCACATGCGGGGCAGCCTGCACGGAGAACAGAACGGCCGGCAGGGCAAGCAGAACTATGGCGAACAAGATCAGGGCGGCCAGCCTAGATGGAATCATGGGCAAACGCCTATTAAATCAGGCGAATCCTGAACAAAAACCAGTATTTGAACAACATGGCGTATTTGGTGCCATTTGGGATGCGGAACCGGCGTAGCAGGATTTCCGAAGCCCTCGCCCGGCGAATGTTTTGCAGGAGCGCCGAGAAATAGGCATATGCCAGGAATACTCCGGTGCGCACGCGGATGGGCAAATTGCGGATCCCCTCCACACTTTCGTGCAGGTCTTTTGCGACCTCCTGCTCAATTTCCAGCTTCTGGCGATCCGAAAAATGGTCGATGTGCACTCCCGGAAAATACACGCGACCGCGTTCTTCGTAATCGCTTTTCATGTCCCGCAGGAAATTGATTTTCTGAAATGCCGCACCGAGCTTTTTGGCAGGATGTTCCAAATAGGCAAATCCCCCCTTGTCACCCCGCAAAAAGACCGCCAGGCACATCAGACCCACGACTTCAGCGGAGCCGTACACGTACCGGTCAAATTCTTCGCGGTTGTAACGCGCCTTCCCGAGGTCCATGGCCATGCTGTCAAAAAATGCGGCAATCCAGCTTCGCTCCAGGCCATACTTGTGCACAACCGCCTGAAACGCCTGCAGTACGGGGTTCGTGCTGATGCCCATGTCTATGGACTGAAAGGTATCCTCCCGAAATTTTTCCAGCAGACGTTCTGCTTGCGGATGGCTGAAAGAATCGACAATTTCATCGGCAATCCGTACGAATCCATAGATGCTGGTGATGGGCTCCCGGAATTCGGGTGCGAAGAGGCGGATTCCCAGCGAAAAGGATGTGCTGTAACGGCGCGTGAGCATTTTGCTCGCCGCCTGACTGTACTGTTGGTAAGTGTTGAGGTCGCTCATATCTATTGCAAATCGTCAATGACCAATCCTGCACTGATCTGTCCCGAGATCAAAGATGGGGGAAGTCCTGGACCGGGATGACTGAGCTGGCCGGCATAGTACAATCCCTTCAGGCGGCGGTGCCGGAGCGAAGGTTTCAATACGGCCGTCTGCCTCAGGGTGTTTGCCAATCCATAGGCATTCCCTTTGAAACTGTTGTATGCGTCGACAAAGTCGTCCGGTCCCATCTCCATTTTGTATTCGATGTGAGGGCGTATGGGCTCTCCCACACGCAATTCGATGCGGCGCATCACTTTATCGTACAATTGCGACCGGGCTTCCTGAGTGTCTTGGATACCAGGCGCCAACGGAATCAGGATGAACAGGTTTTCTTTACCTTCCGGAGCAACCAACGGATCCGTTGTTGACGGTGCACATACGTAGAACAGGGGATCCTCAGGCCAGCCCCCTTCGTCGTAGATGCTCGCCGCATGGCGATCGAAGTCAGCATCAAAAAAGAGGTTGTGGTGCAATAAACCGCCGAGTTTTTTACCGACTCCGAGGTAGTATATTAAAGAAGAGGGTGCGAGTTCGCGCAGCTGCCAGTAACGTTCGGAGTAATGTGCGCGCTCTCCTCCCAGCAACTGGCTATCGACGTGATGGTAATCTGCCGACGCGATCACGGCGTCGAAGGAGTGTTCCCGGTCGCCGGCCACTAAACCCGTTACCACCCCGCCCTGAGACCTTATGGTGCTTACCGGCGCGTTAAAATGGAATTCTACGCCCTTTTCCAGTGCAAGCTGGTACATGGCCTCAAACAGGCGAAACATCCCCCCCATCGGATACCAGGTCCCCAGGTCGATGTCTGCATGGTTCATCAGGCTATACAGCGCAGGAGTCCTCGAAGGTTTGGCTCCGAGGAAAAGGACCGGGAAACAGAGCCATTGCCGAAGTACCTCATCGTGCACTCCCCGGTAAACGATTTTTTCCAGAGGAGTAAGCATATCCAGCCGCACCGCCGCCTTCAACAAACGGAGGTCAAAAAATTCCGACCAACGCAAACTGGGCCTGCGGACAAAATCGCGCATGCCAGTCTCGTATTTGTAGCGGGCTTCATCTAAAAAGGTATGCAAAAACCTCGAACTGCCGGGTTCCCGATGTTCAAAAACTGCCTCGCATGCCGCCCTTCCAGCCGGTGCATCGAGCACACCCTGACGGTGAACGATGCGATAAGATGGATCCAGCCGCACCAACTCATAATAATCGCTGGCGGATTTCCCATAGCGGTTGAAAAATGCTTCGAAAATATCGGGCATCCAATACCAACTGGGGCCCAGGTCAAAGGTGTAACCCATTGCTACGTGCTGTCGCCCCCGGCCACCATACGAAGCATTTTTCTCAAAGGCCGTCACGCGAATGCCCCTGTCGGCCAATTCAATGGCAGCGGCCAATCCGCTGATGCCCGTACCGATGATCGCAACGCGCTTTGGGGATTTCATGCATTGCAAACCAATGATAAAGCGTTTTGTTTAATTTTTATCAACAATAAATTAAACAAAAAAGGTCCGAATTACTTCGGACCTTGGCTCTGTGTCGTATGGGTAAGCTCGAACGCTGGTCAATCCACGCGACCTCCCTTGAGGCTTTCCTGCAACTGGCGCAAAGCCTCCCAGTCGCCGGCAGCAGCCAAAGCCGCCTGTTGTGGCCAGGTGGAGGGGTCGTGCATTTTAAACCGGGAGCCGGCCTTTACCAAGATCTCATGGAGTTTTTCCTGACTGGTCGCTGCCAATGCAGCAAAACTCCCTATCCCGTCGGCGACGAGCAATTCGGCAATTTTGGGTCCGATGCCTTCGATCTTCTTCAGGTCATCTGAACCTTTGGCAGGTGAAGTTGATACCGGGGGTTGAGGAATTTCTGCGACAAGTTCTGGTAATTCTTCCTGAGCAGCGTCTGTCGTGATCTCCTGGGTGGGCAAAGGTGCAGGCACTTCAAGGTTTTCTTGAGAAGCCTTTTTAGCTGCTGCTTCCCTGAATTGCTCCTTGAGTGACGCAAAGCCTTCGAGTTCGCCCAGGGTCGAAATCTCCGTTTTCTGTTGAGGTTTTTCGACGGGCTTTTTGGGCTTTGGGGCCTCGCCTCCTTCTTTTTCGCGTTTTTCCTGGCGGACCTGGTCGTCGGCGGCGCGTTTGATGTCCTCCAGATAGCGCGTATGCGATACCATGATCTTTTTATCGTCGCGGTTGAATTCAATGACTTTGACCGTGAGATGGTCATCAACGGCTGCCTGGCTGTTGTCTTCCTTTTTCATGTGCTTCACGGGCGAATACGCTTCGAGGCCGTACGGCAGCTGGACGGTGTAACCGCGGTCTTCTTTGCGAACGACCGTTGCCTCGTGGTAGGACCCGACCGGGAATACCGTCTCGAAAGTATCCCATGGGTTTTCCTCGAGTTGCTTGTGGCCCAATGACAATTTGCGGTTGTCGGTGTCTATCTCGAGGATCTGGACATCCAGCTGACTGCCCACTTTGGTAAATTCAGAGGGATGGTTGTAGCGTTTGATCCAGGACAGGTCGGAAATGTGGACCATTCCACCGATCCCTTCTGCCAGTTCCACAAACACGCCATAAGGCGTCAGGTTGCGCACTGTGCCCGAGTGACGCGAACCCACCGGAAACTTTTCGTGAATCCGCAGCCAGGGATCTTCGGTGAGCTGTTTTAAACTGAGGGACATCTTGCGGTCTTCCCGGTCGATGGTAACGACTTTGGCATCCATTTCCTGACCCACAAAGAAATAGTCCTTTGCGTGGACGGGTTGGGTGTTCCAGTTGACTTCAGAAACGTGGATCAGCCCTTCTACGCCGGGATGTATTTCCAAAAATGCACCGTAATCCTCGATGTTCACAATTTTTCCCCTCACGACGCTGCCCTCTGCAATATCCTGCGACATGACTTCCCAGGGATGTGCCTGAAGCTGCTTGAGGCCAAGCGAAATCCGCTTTTTGTTTTCGTCGAAATCCAAAACGACGACGTTGACTTTTTGATTTTTCTCGAGCACCTCCTGAGGATGGTTGATGCGGCCCCAGGATATATCGGTGATGTACAGCAGACCGTCCACACCACCGAGGTCGAGGAATGCTCCGAAATCGGTAATGTTCTTGACGGTGCCTTCCAGCACCTGGCCCTTTTCAAGGGTTTTGATGATCTGTTCGCGCTGTTCCTGGAGGTCGCCTTCGATGAGCGCCTTGTGAGAAACGACCGCATTTTTGATCGCTTCATTGATCTTGACGACTTTAAATTCCATCAGTTTGCCGACGTAGGAATCGTAGTCCGTAATGGGTTTGATGTCGATCTGCGATCCTGGCAGGAAGGTCTCCAAGCCGTTGCAGTCTACGATGAGTCCCCCCTTGGTTTTGGAAACCACCGTTCCCTTGACGACGGTGCCGTTGCGATAGGAGTTTACGAGGTCTTCCCATGCGCGCAGAAGTTTGGCCTTTTTGCGCGACAGGACCAGGTGACCCTTTTCATCTTCCGTTTTTTCAACATAGACTTCGATCAGGTCGCCCAGTTTGACTTCCATATCCCGGAATTCCGCTTTCGGGATGAGGCCGTCGGCCTTGTAGTTAATGTCCAGGATGACGCTGTTTCCGGTAAATCCGACGACTTTGCCGTTGAGCAGCTGACCGTCGAGAATGGCCGTAAACGTAGAATCGTAGTCCTTTGTATAGTTCTTTCGCTCTTCGTCTGTGTAATTCATGGATTTTTTGGAGCTAACCGACCAATCGAATTCGTCGTGTGCTCCTCCGACCTCGTCCAGGTTGACAAGGACTTCCAGGCCTACCGTCTCCTCGATGAGGTCTTCGCTTTCGTCTTTTGGACCTTCAGGCACATCCTGTGCCTCATCGATGGGGTCGATATCCTGTTCTTCGGGGTTTGTGTTTTTTTCATCCAACATTTTGGAATTTTTTAAAGGTGAACAAATAATTTTAGCGGCGCAAAGGTAGTACAATCTGTTGAATTGACAGGATGACAAGTACTGTTGATGGCAGGAACATGAATGCCCTTTAGGTCCAGAAGTGTCCGGAGGATTTGGTTTGCCAATGCATATACATTCATAAATATTCGTTTTTTACTGATTTTGCGCCATTTGCATCGCGACACGGCGGTTGTCCTGTAACGGGCGGCCGAGTGGAAAGCCCTCGCAAGGACGGGATATCCTTCCGGTGACTTTCCAGCAGGCAAGGTCCGGTGTCGAAGTTCCTTGCAAAGGTTTGCCCGGGCACATACAATGCACTATCTTGCCCATCGGGCCCAGGCCCCGAATGGAATCCAAAAATTCATTGTGCATGAGCAATCCCCGTCCCTGGCTGAAGAATTACCCCCCGGGTATCCCGGCCAACATCGATCCCGCCACTTATTCCTCCCTGAATGCCTTTGCCGAAGCAAACCTCAAAAAATATGCTTCGAAAAAGGCCTTCACCCTGATGGGCAAATCGATGACTTACCGCGAACTGGACCAGTTGTCAAACCATTTTGCTGCTTACCTGCAGTATCGCCGGTTGAAAGAAGGCGACCGGATAGCACTGATGATGCCCAATTTGTTGCAATACCCAATCGCCATTTTGGGAGCGTTGCGCGCGGGCCTCGTCATCGTGAATACCAACCCCCTGTACACTCCCCGCGAACTCGAATTCGTACTGACCAATGCGGGGGTTAAAGCAGTTGTCATTGCTGAAAATTTTGCATCTACCCTGGAAAAGGTGTTGCCGAAAACCTCGGTCGAAGTGATCGTCCGCACCAGTGTCGGTGAGTTGCTAGGAGGATTCAAAGGCAGCCTGGTCAATTTCATGATCCGTTACGTAAAACGCAAGGTCCCTGCTTACAAACTTCCCAATGCGGTGCCGTTCAAGACGGCTCTTGCCCAGGGTGCAGGACAAAGCCTGGTTCCCGTAGAGTTGAGTCCTGAGCAGACGGCCCTTTTGCAATATACGGGGGGCACTACGGGTGTTCCCAAGGCAGCTATGCTCACCCATGGGAACCTGCTGGCCAACATTGAGCAGATCAAGGCGGTGATCTGCTATTACCTGCGCGATGGCGAGGAAACAACCCTGTCGCCTTTGCCTATGTACCACATTTTCGCATTTGCCGTGAACATCATGGCAATGATCTCCATAGGCGCAAACACGGTACTGGTGCTCAATCCCCGGGATATCCGGTCGGTGGTGGGGACCTTTCGATCGTCGCCGATCAGTTTGGTGACCGGTGTAAATACTTTGTACAATGCCCTGCTCAACGAGCCCAGTTTCCACAAACTGCAGTTCAAGATGCTCAAGGTCACGGTAGCCGGGGGAATGGCCCTGCAATCGAGTGTTGCCGAGCGTTGGAAAGCCATCACGGGTTGTTATCTCACCGAGGGATACGGCCTCACGGAAGCTTCTCCCGTCGTAACCCTGAATCCCATTGACGGTCACGGCAAGGTCGGAAGCATAGGCCTTCCAGTTCCCTCTACCGACGTTCGCGTGGTCGATGAAAGCGGCCGCGTCTGTGGACCGGGAGAGCGCGGAGAGATCCAGGTCATGGGCCCCCAGGTCATGGCGGGCTACTTCAACCGCCCCGACGAAACGGCTAAAATGATCGTCGACGGATGGTTGTGTACTGGAGACATCGGGTACATGGACGAAGATGGTTTTTTCTTCATCGTCGATCGAAAAAAAGACATGATCATCGTATCGGGCTTTAATGTGTTTCCGAATGAGATCGAGGAAGTGATCTCCCGACATCCCAAGGTACTTGAGGTTGCCGTGATCGGACTCCCCGACGAACGCTGCGGCGAAGCCGTCAAAGCATTCGTTGTAAAAAAGGATCGCAGTCTATCCGAAGACGAACTCCGCAATTATTGCCGCGAGAACCTCACCGCCTACAAGTTGCCAAAGTTTTACGAATTCCGGGAGAGTCTGCCCAAAACGAACATCGGAAAGATCTTGCGAAGGGAATTGCGGGGATAAGGACAGAACCCATACTGTGGCAATCGCAAGTTTATTTAGGTAGAAATGGAAGACTTTGCCGAAATTGTAACAACAAAAAGGGTAAAACGGTAACCAAAGTTCATAGCTAGCAAGAAGAAACCGGAGGCGGTTTGAATTTTTACCATTTTGGACAACCGCATTTCCATAAAGACGGTAAGCTGAACCAAACGATAGCTGCAGCAGGCATCCGCAAATACGCGTGGTGCAAAGAAATAAAAACGGCTTATGAAGAACCGCAGTAAAAGGATGTAAAAGTCTGTGTTGGTATGCACATCGATACGGCCCTTTCTTTCCACTACGAGCCGGAGGCCGTTACAACATTGAACCCGGAATTGCTCACAGGCATCAAGACCAAAGCCAAACAGTAAGTCCTTTATGCCGATAAAAGTTTGCTCACAAAGGAGTACATGGCAAATCACCATATCATTTTCAAAAAAAAATACCAAGGGATATCATTCAATTTTAAAGGCACTTCTAAAAACTCCATTTTGATGCCAGTGAAAGCATTCGAAAGGATATCCCGCTAGGAGATCAGAAAATGCATCGGCACAAAATGATGCGTCCGCCATTTAAAAAACTTAGATAGCAGATCGAATGAGAATTGCAAAAGGATATTGAGTCGAAAAGCCCATTGGATAACAAAGCCAAGATGGCATGAAAGCTTTCTATATGGCTGTTCGCCTGGAAGAATTGATTGACTGGATGAATGGCAACTCGAGTAATGGAAAACGGCGAAGACGTTTTGGGTCGAATTCACAAAACCTTACTTAAAAAGTATTTCGGCCATTTCAACCGATGACCGGGCTTACGATTTTACACAGGGCCATGCGGGAGACCTTTGAGAAATCGGTTCAGGCTTGCGCAGCTCCCTTATGACTGCAAAGGATTGTGAATCTTTTTGCCGGCCTGCAATGGTCGCTTGCAGGAAACGAGCGGGCGGGCGGATCCGCCAATTTCCCCGCGATCCACTACTTTTGTTCCGATGAACCCACCGCGATATTCCAAGCTTTCGATTGTCATTCCGGTGTACAATGAGGAAAAGACCATCCACCTGATCCTGGATGCCATAGCCGGAGTGGCCTTGCCACAAGGCCTTCACAGGGAGATCGTGCTGGTCAACGATTGCTCCAAAGACCGGACGGAGGAGGTCCTGATGAACTATATGGCGGAGCACCCCTCCGACGGCCCTTTTCGATATCACCGGCACGAGGTCAACCGGGGAAAAGGGGCCGCCCTGCATACGGGAATCGCCGCTGCCACCGGAGACCTGATCCTGATTCAGGATGCCGACCTCGAGTACGATCCTCGCGAATACCCCCTGTTGTTGGGTCCGATGCTGGAAGGCAGGGCCGACGTGGTTTACGGGTCCCGCTTTATTGGGGGCAAACCCCATCGCATTCTGTTTTTCTGGCATTCCATCGGCAACAAGTTCCTGACCTTTTTGTCGAATACCTGCACCAACCTCAACCTGACCGACATGGAGACCTGTTACAAACTGTTCCGCAGCGACGTTCTTCGCCCGCTTCGGCTAAAGGAAAAGCGTTTTGGTTTCGAACCGGAAGTCACCGCCCGGATCGCCCGCATCCCGGGCCTGCGCATCTTCGAAGTTGGAATCTCGTATTACGGCCGAACCTATGCCGAAGGTAAGAAAATCAACTGGAAAGACGGCTTGAGGGCAATCTATTGCATATTCAAATACCGGCTGATGCGCTGACCCGGCCTCGGAACTTTTGCGGCAAACCCTTGTTGTTGTTTATAAACTCAATGACCATGACAACTACAAAATCACTGTTTTCTTCACTGGTGATTCTAACGACGTGCCTTTTTGGAAGTGCGCAGGTGCGCGAACAAAAACTCAACATGAGTTTGGGCGTTCAGCCCGGCCTGTCGGTCAGCATTCCCGGCGCCAGCCAGAAAATCATTGAAAAAGTACTGAAAGATTACCTCAAACCCAGCGGGAAACTGAAAGAAAACAAGAAGGCCAAAGAATATTACATAGCCGGGGCGACCATTCGCTCCATCAATGCGGGCGCGCCACTCGACCTGTACGTCAGCACCGGCGAGCAAAGTGCCGTCATGCATTTCGACCTGAAAACTGCTTTCCTCAACTCCTCGGACCACCCAACGGCCTACGAACAGGCATCTGCCTTTGTTCAGGAGTTTTCCTACGAAGTACAACGCGCCCAGACCAGGGAGATGCTGGAAGAGGAAGAAGAGAAACTCGAAAAACTCAACGACCGGCTGAACGACCTTGCTAAAGACAACAACAAGTTCCACAAGGAGATCGATAAAGCCCGTGAGACCATCCAGAAAAGGGAAAACGACCTGCTCAACAATGCAAAGGAACAGGAGATGACCAAAATCCAAATCGACAGCCAGACCAAAATGGTGGAGGAGGTTCAACAAAAGCTCAACGCCATCGGAAAAGCCAACTGACGACGTATTAAAAAAAATATTTATAAATATTTATACACATGTGTTGCCCCCGGAAGACCTCCGGGGTTCTTTTTTTACCCAAGGCGGTAGCCGCAGTTTGGCCGGCGAAATGATGAGCCCGGCGGCTTTCGGCGCACGCAAACTGCTGATGCTCAAATGCTCTTCCAAGATCTATTAATATATTATATTTTTTTATAATATGTATATTCGCCCGGTGTTTGTCGCGTAGTAGTTTTCCACATCTTTTCCACATGCAAGCTGTGGACAGTTGACGGGGAGCCTAACATATTGAACTTTTTCTTTATTTGATGAATTCTAATTTTGTGGTCGCTATTCACCACAAAAGGAAGATCCAACCATGGCCGAATCATTGAGAGAAACATTGCGGGTGCGACCGGGTGCATACCGGCAAAAGCCGCCGGAATCTGATTTGCTCGCCTATGAGCGGGTTCCACCACAGGCCATAGAATTGGAGGAAACCGTGTTGGGGGCCATCATGATCGACAAAAACGCCATCAGCACCGTTCTCGACACCCTCAGGCCCGAGAGTTTTTACAAGCCTGCCCACCAAAAGATATACCTGGCGATGATCCGCCTGTTCGAGGCCAGCCAGCCCATCGACGTCCTGACGGTGAGGGAGAGCCTCAACAAAGAGCAGCAGCTCGAAGAAATCGGAGGATTGTCATTCCTCCTCGGCCTGGCCAACAAAGTGGCCTCCTCGGCCAATCTCGAATACCATGCGCGTATCGTAGCGCAAAAATTCGTTCAGCGCGAGTTGATCCGCATCTCTACCAACATCATTCAGGATGCCTTTGAAGACTCCAAGGACGTTTTCGATTTGCTCGATGCAGCAGAACAGGGGCTTTACGACATTACCGACAAGTACCTGCGACGCGGTTACGAATCGGTCGGCTCCCTGATCCGATCGGCAAAGAATCGTTTGGAGACTATGATCCACGACGAATCGGGAGTTTCGGGTGTTGCCAGTGGGTTCCCGGATCTGGACAAATACACTTCCGGGTGGCAGCGTTCTAACCTCATCATCGTTGCTGCGCGTCCCGGCGTCGGCAAGACCTCTTTCACCCTGGCCCTGGGCCGCAACGCCGCCATGGATTACGGCACACCGGTGGCGCTATTTTCTCTGGAAATGAACAGTGGCGAACTGGCCAACCGCCTGTTGTCGATGGAGGCAGAGATCGAAGGCGGCAAGCTGCGCAACGGCAAACTCGACGAGGATGACTGGGCCAAGCTCAATCATGCTATTCAAAAACTCGGCGATGCACCCATTTACATCGACGACACCCCATCCCTCAATGTATTTGAATTGCGCGCAAAGTGTCGCCGCATGCACCAGCAATTTAAGATCGGGATGGTCGTCATCGACTACCTCCAGTTGATGACGGTGGGTGGAGGCGACAAAAAGAGCAGCCGGGAGCAGGAGATCTCAACGATATCACGTGCGCTCAAAAGCCTTGCCAAGGAGATCAACATACCCGTGATCGCCCTGTCGCAGCTCAACCGGGCAGCAGAGACCCAGACGCGTGAAAACCGGAAGCCCCAATTGTCCAACCTCCGGGAATCCGGCGCCATCGAACAGGATGCCGACCTGGTATTGTTCATTTACCGTCCTGATTATTACGAACTCGAGAACAACTACGAACTGCCTAAGGGAACTACAGAACTCATCATTGCCAAGCACCGGAATGGACCAACCGGCAGCGTAAAACTTCGCTTCCTCGATTCGTACGCCAAATTTGTTCCACTGGATCAAACTTTTGATCCCTTTGGACACGTGGGGATGGCTCCCCCGAACGTCATCATCCGGCAATCAGCCATCAATGAAGAAGACACCACGCCGTTCTAAGTCGCCGGGGGCCGAAAAAGTTGATGCCCCGACGACCTGGCGCCTGAACAAGTACATCGCCCACTCCGGAGTCTGTTCCCGCCGGGAGGCCGCCGATTTAGTGAAAGGCGGTCAGGTGCTCGTCAACGGAGTGCTCGAAACCAATCCGGCGCGCGAAATTCAAGCGGAAGACGTGGTAACCTGCCAGGGTAAGCGGGTAAAGCCGGCCGCTCAGCTCGTATATCTGCTGCTCAACAAGCCCAAAAATGTCATTACCACCCTTAGCGACGAAAAGGGCCGCAAAACAGTGTACGACCTCATCCGGGGCAAAGTTGCCGAACGCGTATATCCCGTCGGACGACTGGATCGAAACACCACGGGGCTGTTGCTGCTGACCAACGACGGTCAATTGGCTCAGCGCTTGTCGCATCCTTCCTTTCGCGTGCACAAATTGTACCACGTCAAGCTCGACCGCGACCTCACGCGACGCGATTTTGAATCCATCCTGCAGGGAGTGGAACTCGAAGACGGCATTGCCGAAGTCGACGGCCTCGATTATGCAGCCCAAAAGCGCGATGAAGTGGGCATCGAGATCCATTCGGGCAAAAACCGCGTGTTGAGACGCCTTTTTGAAAAACTCGGTTACGAGGTGCTCCGCCTGGACCGCGTACTGTACGCCGGCCTAACGCGCAAAGGACTACCCCGTGGGCAGTTCCGCCATCTCACCCCACAAGAAGTCATCCGGCTCAAACATTTCAGACAGTTGTGAACGGCCAACCCACGTGCAGCACTTGACAGGTAATTCCCGTCCAGGCGCCGTCCTTTCCTAAAGCCATTTTCTAAAAGGTACTTCTAAAAACCCCATTAGGATGCCAGAATGAATTTAGCCTAACAAAAGGCTGGTGACGCGTTCTGGTATTGCGGAATGGAAGCAAGTTTCCGGGGATCCCCGAATCAAGAAAAGTTTACATTGCAAATCATTCATTTACAATTAATTGCATTGTAATACCTCCATAATTTTGGAAGTCTCTTAGCCGCGGCCAACCGCAAGCATTTTTAAAGAATTCTTCAAAATTGCATTTAGCTTCCCAAAGCTCCATCCTGGACGGCCTGCCGGTACAGATTCTGCCGCCCTTCTTAACCGCTGGTATTCATTTGAGGAATACGTCAAATCTCACGACGAGGAAATGCTCTGAAACCACACCCGGAACGGCCCGGATCCTCATTTCGAGTTGCATAAAAAATTCCGGTTGGCGAACGATTTCACGAACGTCGGCCAGACCTGGAAGCAACAGCAGTTCAGCGGGAGCCTCCACGTTGTCGTACAGGTCGCCCACGAAAAGTTTTCCTCCGGGGTCTGCAGGATCGTAGATCCCGGCATGGGCTTCCGACACCAGCTCGTAGCTGATTTCGCGATCGAGCACCGGTGCTATCGACACAAGGGAGGGCCTCACCAGGCGGATGTCTTCTTCTTTCAGCCCGTTGCTGTTGAGAAAGGATATCCACGAACTGGCAACCCGCTGTTCAAAAACATGGGTCAGCAGCGGATTGGCATTTGCAGGCAACTCAAATCGCATGCGGTATTCGAGTTCAAAATCGCCGCGCTCTTCGCTGGAGCAGGAAAGCGTCATCGCTGCAAAGGCGAATATCCATGTCAGGGTTTTCACCATTCGCCAAAGGTAGGACATAGAAGAATTCCCAGGTCTTTCCAACTTCTGCCCCACTCACTTGTTGAATTCAGCGAAGGCTCTTGTCTTTTGGCGGTTTGTCCGGAATCTCCTATCATTGCGGCAATTTTCAAAAGGGCTTCTAAATCAACAACCACATGACCCATACTCCGTTCGACAAGGCGATGCTCGACAGGCATTACTCCAGTTTTTCTGCCCGCGTGGCGGCAGCTCGAAAAGCCCTGGACAAGCAGCTCACCCTGACTGAGAAGATACTCTATACGCACCTCCATCCGGATTCGGCCCTAAAATCCTACCTGCGGGGAAAAGACTATGTCTTTTTTTCACCCGATCGAGTGGCCATGCAGGATGCTACGGCCCAGATGGCCCTTTTGCAGTTCACGACCTGCGGCAAAAAATCCACCGCTGTTCCGACCACGGTCCACTGCGACCACCTCATCCTGGCAGAAAAGGGTGCAGGTGAGGACTTGCGGAGTTCGCTCAAGGATAACGCGGAAGTGTTTGATTTTCTCAAATCCATTTCCAACAAATACGGCATAGGGTTCTGGAAGCCCGGAGCCGGCATCATTCATCAGATCATCCTGGAGAATTACGCATTTCCTGGCGGCATGATGATCGGCACGGATTCACACACGCCCAATGCGGGTGGGCTAGGCATGCTCGCCATCGGAGTTGGCGGAGCAGATGCTGTTGACGTCATGGTTGGTATGCCCTGGGAACTCAAAATGCCCCGGCTCATCGGGGTGCATCTGAAGGGTAAGCTCAGCGGGTGGACTTCTGCCAAAGACGTCATCCTCAAGCTCGCGGGCTTGCTCACGGTAAAAGGCGGAACTGGGGCCATTGTCGAGTATTTTGGAGAAGGGGCACGGTCGCTTTCGTGTACCGGCAAGGGCACCATTTGCAATATGGGCGCAGAGATTGGAGCGACGACTTCGACGTTTGGCTACGACCCCTCGATGGGACGCTACCTCCGCCATACCGGCAGGGCGGTTGTTGCCGATTCATGCGATTCCATTGCCCCTGACCTCACCGGAGATTTTGAGTGCTATCAGGATCCGGAAAAGTACTTTGACCAGGTGGTAGAAATTGACCTGTCAAGCCTGGAACCACACATCAACGGTCCCTATACCCCGGATTTGGCATGGCCGATCTCCCAATTCGCAAAAGCGGTTCAGGAAAAGGGGTATCCGCGCAAACTTGAAGTCGGGCTCATCGGTTCGTGTACCAATTCTTCTTACGAAGACCTTTCCCGCGCCGCCTCACTTGCTCAACAGGCAGTAGATAAACACCTGCGTACCAAAGCTGAGTTCACCATCACCCCCGGATCCGAACAAATCCGTTATACTGTAGATCGCGACGGACTGCTGTCGCAGTTTGAAGCCATGGGAGGAGTTGTACTCGCCAACGCCTGTGGTCCCTGCATTGGTCAGTGGAAGCGGCACATTGACGATCCAAACCGCAAGAATTCCATCATCACTTCGTTTAACCGCAACTTTTCAAAGCGCAACGACGGCCTGACGAGTACCCATGCTTTTGTCGCCTCCCCAGAAATCGTCACCGCCCTGGCCATTGCCGGTGACCTGTGTTTCAACCCACTCACGGATACGCTCACCAACGACCGGGGAGAGCAAGTGCGCCTGGATCCGCCTTCGGGAAGCGAGCTTCCCGTTATGGGCTTTGCCGTTGGAGATGCCGGCTATCAGGCCCCCGCACAGAATGGGAGTTCTGAGGAAGTGGTCATCCGGCCCGATAGCAGGAGGTTGCAATCGCTGAAGCCCTTTTCACCCATTACTTCTGCCGAATTGACCGGTATGCGCATCCTGATCAAGGCCAAAGGCAAGTGTACTACCGACCACATCTCCATGGCAGGACCCTGGTTAGAATATCGCGGACACCTCGAGAACATTTCCAACAACAGTTTTATTGGAGCAATTAACGCCTTCAACGACCAGGCCAACAGAGTGCTCAATTATGTGTCAGGCGATTACCTCGCAGTACCCGATTCGGCGCGTTTGTATCAATCCAATGGGATCTCCACGGTGGTCTTTGGCGAGGAGAACTACGGCGAAGGGTCTTCGCGCGAGCACGCAGCCATGCAACCCCGCTTTCTCGGTGTCAAGGCCGTCATCGTCAAATCCTTTGCGCGCATTCACGAGACCAACCTCAAAAAGCAGGGCATGCTTGCACTGACGTTTGCCCAACTACCCGACTACGACAAAGTGCGTCAGGATGACCTGATCGATTTGCAGGGATTCGACGCAATGATGCCGGGAGCACCGCTGTCGCTTTTGCTCCGGCATGCCGACGGTACCACGGATACCGTCGAACTGCTGCACACGTACAACGAACAGCAAATAGGATGGCTTCGGGAAGGTTCCGCCCTCAACAAAATTCGCAGGGAACTGCAAAACCACTGATGCATCGCTGCCCGGCCTGAACCGGGTACACTTCGAGTTCGTCGACTCGTTTACCTCTGCGGCAACGCTCAACCCAAAGACCCCAGGGTCGCGGTTCCTCCAATCCTTCATCCATGGCAAAGGGTCCCTTCACGCGTGAACTGTGGTGTACTTTCGGGATCCGCATGATCTCGAACGGGAGATTTTTTAAATTCGCCATGTTAATTGCCACCTGCCCAGGCAGTATTGATCACATTAAACCCAAACACATGCTGAAAGAATTCAAGGAATTTGCAATGAGCGGCAACCTGATCGACATTGCAGTTGGTCTCGTCATGGCCGCTGCCTTTGGCACGCTGACTACCGCTTTTGTCGATGGTGTTTTTATGCCCCTGGTGGGCATGCTTTTCCAGGTTGGCGACCTGAACGACGCTCATTGGGTGCTCAGCGGGGAAGTGCTCGGGCCAAACGGCGAAGTCGTCACACCTGCCACAGCCATACATTATGGAAAGTTCATTGCCGCTGCCATCAACTTTCTCATCATTGCCCTGGCCATGTTTATGGTAGTAAAGTCGATCAACCGGCTTAAAGGGGATAAAGGCGCTTCTGCGGCTTCCTGAGGTTCGTCAGTACTTTCCTGCGTTCCGTATTTTTCTTCACGATAGTATCCGGGAGGGAGTCCCCAGGCACCTGTCCTGAAGGCTTCTGAACCGCACAGGCCTTTTGTGCGTTGTCATTCCACTGCATTTCATGCAAAGATTCATGCCATGGAGTTTTTTAAAGCAATTGTTACCGAAATTCACCGCGAGACGGCGGACGCAAGCCGGATATGTTTTGATGCTGAGCGTACTTACGGCAAAAATCCAGGATTTAAACCCGGTCAACACATTACCCTGCGCGTCGTACTCGATGGAGTGGAGCGGAGGCGCAGCTATTCTCTGTGCTCGCTCCCCGGGGAAGCGAAGGCCTGCATTGCCGTAAAAGCTGTTCCAAACGGTCTGGTATCGAATTGGCTTCACAGGGCCATTCGCCCGGGAAGCACGTTTGAATGCAGTTTACCGGAGGGGCATTTTACTTTACTGCCGGATCCGGAGCGCAGACACCACCATTACTTCATCGCCGCCGGCAGTGGCATCACACCGGTGTTGCCGATGATCTCCAGCCTGCTGGAATCAGAGCCCTGCTCTACCGTTTACCTGCTCTATGGCAACCGCAACGAAGAAAGCATTTTGTTTTACGAGCGGCTGCGCGAACTGGAAGGCCGTCATGCCGGACAGTTTTTCTCAGAGTACACGCTCAGCCGTCCGTCGAAATCCTTACTGCCCTTTTTGCGAAGTGCGCGCAAAAAATGGCAGGGGTGGACCGGGAGGATCGGTGCCGAACTCCTGGATGCCTTTTTGCACAAATACCCGCCACCGGGCCAGACAAGTTCCTTTTACCTCTGCGGCCCAGGCCAGATGATCGAAGACATCAAGTCAGGTCTGGACTCCCGCGGTTTCGAAGCCGGCAACATCCACGCCGAGTATTTTACCGCTCCGCCCAAACCCGACGTCCCTCTGTCCAGCCCTGCCGTGGAACACGTACACGTTACGGTACACCTCAGCGGAAAAAAACACGAGGTCGATCTTTCAGGCGATCAGAAAATCCTCGACGGGCTGCTTACTGCAGGCATCGACGCCCCCTATTCCTGTTGCAGCGGCGCATGTTCAACGTGCATGGCCAGGCTCATTTCAGGTCAGGTGCACATGGACACTGCGCTGGCCCTGGAGCAGGAAGATCTGGATGCTGGATACATCCTCACCTGTCAGTCCAGACCATTGACGCCACAAATCGAAATAGTATTTCCCTGAGAAATCACCCACTCACCGGATGATTTTCCAATTCCGGTATCCGAACAGTTGTTCGCCTCGCAGGAACTTCTGCTCAATCGCAGTCAGCATGCGATACTTGAATCTTTCATGCTTGAGGGCAGGGCGCGATGGCTTGTAATCCGGTTCGAATTTCAACGTGTCTCCCCAATCAAATTTTTGCATAAACCCCTCCATAACATGCGGATGGGTCCCCGAAAAGACAGGATAATCGCACATATTGCCGTAGTCGAAAGCCTCCGGATTGCTGGTGTGTCTGCGCTGAACTTCCTCCGGATTGTGGTAATATCCATCCATGACGACGGATTTTCGTTTCATCATGGATGGGGGGCGCACCCATCCGTAGTGATAAACTTCGGCGGGGATCCTTCTAACCTTCAGGTGCCGGCTGTTTTTGAGCTCCCGGTAACTGATCCCGTCGAAAGCAGTAAACGCTCGAAATGATTGTGCATCAGCAAAAGACCGGATATCCGGGCGATTCCGGATGATGCGGATTTCCGAAGGGTACCAGGCATGAGAAACCACGCAGTGCCTGTAGTCTCCCCAGAAATGCCGGTAACGGAAGAGGAACCCCTCCGTCTGTTTGTCTTCGAGATATTGCGAACAAACGTTCGTAATTGTATTCAGGTACTGTTCATGAATGACTTCATCGGATTGCAGATACAGCAGCCAATGACCGCTACAGGCCTCTCTGGCAAGGTCCGTCTGCTGCGCATAGACCGTTCCTGCTGGAAACCGCAATGTGTCCCACTCCGTTTTCAGAATGGAGATCTTGGGTTCGCCCATTTCGAGCAACAACGCTTCCGTGACATCGTTGTCATCACCACGGCCCAGGGCCACGACAAACTCATCCACGATGGGCAAGACTGATTTTATGGATTCCCTGAATGGGTAGTACAGCCCCGCTGTATTCCGCATAAATGTAAAGCCGCTGATCTTCATCGTGATATGACTACGGAATTTCCCAAACCGGCGGATGCAGCTATCCCCGCAGAATCCACTTCCCAATTTCTTTGATGCTCGCCTTTTTGCCGTACATCAGTATGCCAGTCCGGTAAATCCTGCCTGCCACCCATACCATAAAATAGCAAAAAGCAAACAGCAGGATGACGGATACGACAATGCGCCACCAGGGCGGATCAAAGGCAAGCAATGCCGGCATGACCACGGGAGAAAAGAAGGGAAAGAACGAAGCGAAGACGGCCAGTCCAGACTCCGGCAAGCGTATAGCCTGAAACATGACATAAATGGCGAGCAGTATAGGAATGGTGATGAATATGGTGAGTGATTGGGCGTCGTTGATGTCGTCGCCGGTAGCCGCACCGATGGCAGCAAACATGGATGCATAGAGCAGATAACCCCCAATGAAATAAATCACAAAAATGAAAGCGATTTTGATCCAATTCATCGATGCCACTTCCCGGATCATCACCAGCAGTTCCTCCTGGTCGACGGGCGATTGTTGTGCCATCGGTTGCGCGGCCTGTTGAACCTGCTGCACGTCGATGCCGGCAATGGTCATCCCGAAAAAGTAGATCACCGGAATGAGCAGGAGCCAGATTAGCAACTGAGTGAGTCCAACCAGTCCGACGCCCAATATTTTTCCCAACATGAGTTCGACGGGCCGGGCAGAAGAGATGATCACTTCCACGACGCGGTTCACCTTTTCATCTGCAACCGATCGCATCACCGATGCGCCGTACAGGAAGATGATAAAAAAGATGATATAGCCCATGGCGCCACCGATGGCCGTGGCGATCTTTCCGGCATAGGCAGAACGATCCTTTTCATTGGCAGAAACTGGTTCCGGGTCTATGCTGATTCGCGTGTCAAGCTTATCGAGTCTTTCCTTTTCGAGGCCAAGTAACCCGATCTTGCGGTCGCGGATTTCCTGCTGAAGCAAACTTTCCAACCGGGATTCCAATTCGATGTCGACGGGCCTGTCCGAATAATAATAACTGGTGTAGTCTTGCACTTCGACTCCTGCAAAGCGGGGAAGCACCCAAATGCCGCTGATCTCGTCACGAGCGTACCTTGCGCGGAGACTGTCCATGGATTCGGAACTCGGCGAAAATCGGAGTTTGCCCTGTTCTTCAGGAAGCCGTATGTCCATGCCACTTTCATCGACAACGGCAATGGAATAAATGGTTTCGCCCTGATAGTTGAAAATGATGCCGACCACGATAAAAAATACGAGAAATCCCAGCGGTGTCAGCAGGGTGGTCAAAATAAACTTCCAGTTCTTAACCTTGATGAGGTACTCCCTCGCCACGATCAATCCAAGCTTATTCATCGTTGGAGGCATTTACGGTTTTTATGAAAATGTCGCTGAAACCCGGTAGCAACTCCCGGAATGAACTGATCCCTGCTCCAGATTTCAACAAATACTCCAGCAACTGGTTGGTCGTTTGTCCATCGCGCAAACGAACGTTCGTATGCCTCGCTGTGACAGGAAGAAAATCAAATTCACCTTCCGGAGGTGGTGAAAAGTCAGTATCAAAGCGCAGCTCAAAAAGATGCTCCTTGTACCGGTTGCGCACATCCCCAACCTCCCCCTGCAAAACGACTTTTCCTCGGTTGATGAGCACGATGTAATCGCACATCTCTTCAACCTGTTCCATCCGATGGGTTGAGAAAAGGATGCTGGCTCCTTCGGACTTGAGCTTCAGGATCTCTTCTTTGATCAGACTGGTATTGATCGGGTCCAGTCCGGAAAAAGGTTCATCGAGGATGATCAGCCGCGGTTGATGACAAACCGTCGCAATGAATTGCACTTTCTGCGACATGCCCTTGGAGAGCTCTTCTACCTTCTTGTTCCACCACGATTCGATCTCAAATTTCTTCATCCAGTAAACGACCCTCCGGTAGGCGTCTTCCTTATTCAGCCCCCGGAGTCGTGTCAGAAATACGAGCTGTTCGCCAACTTTCATTTTTTTATAAAGTCCTCGTTCCTCAGGCATATAGCCGATCGACGGATCGCGCAAACGGTAGATGTTCTCTCCGTTCAGTTCGATTTCTCCGGAATCGGCCTGGGTGATTCCGGTGATGATGCGGATAAGTGACGTCTTCCCCGCGCCGTTGGGTCCCAGCAGACCAATGATGCAGGAGGGGGGCACGGAAAAACTCACCCCGTCGACGGCCTTGAGTTGACCGTATTCTTTAACGACATTCCGGAGATTGAGGACTGTTGACATAGATGTGCAATGCGATCGCAAAATAGCGAGATTTTGGTCTTTACATGGTCATGGGTCTGCCAATTTGGACCATTGGCTTCCAAATGTCGTCGAACGCCAATTTCCTTGCGATATAAATTCGATGTAAGCGGGAATGGGAATCCGCTTGCCTACGAGCGCCTCATGGCCTATTCCCTGGGATAAGAGATGGGGGGGCACCGCAACTTGCCAAAATAGCAAACGAGGTTCACGCCAAAATTCAAAAAGGCATCGCGTTCCCGGTGGTCGCCCCGCTGGCTGCCGGTGCGACCAATTGCAGGAAGGCCATCGAGCTGAACAGACCGGTCGGCCAGTTCAACCGCCAGGTCGCCGCGGTTGGTCTGCAGTTCCAGGTAATCCGGGTAGTAGCCACTCACGTCATCCAGGTAATCGGTCGAGGTCAGGCGGTAACCGAGATCGAGGTTGAGGCTCCAGTTGCTGCTGATGTCGACTTTCAGTCCGCCACCGATGAGCCAGGCTCCCGCCACTTCGTTGTACTCCTGGCCGGGAAGCTGTCCTTCGGTGCCCAGTTCGCGGAGCGACACCGATTCACCCAGGTAATGCGTCATCGGCTGGTAATAGAAGAACGCGTAACCACCGTACATATAGGGCGTAATGAAGTCCTCGCGCGAGCCGTGGCGCAATGGAAAAAAGTTGAATTCGACGGCGGTAGCCAGCTCGAAAACATTGGCAAAAAAACTCAGGTTCCTGCGCAGATCGAATGCATTGCGGGAACGGGCATCGTCTCCGGCAAGGCGGTGGTAATTCAACTGCATGCGAGCTGCAACCCGGGAATCAAAGTTGTATCGCCCGGTGATCCCACCCGCCAAACCCGGTTGGTCAAAACGGTAAAGATTGTTGAGGTCGCCAAAATATTGGGAACTACCCACCCAGGCTCCCAACTCGGGACCCCGCTGCGATAAGAGCTGCGGTAGGGAGATGAGGAGAAAACCGAGGATGACCACCAGCCGGTGCATGCGCAATTTCATAGTACAATGAGGGAAAACGCAGGATCGGGAACGATATTATACGGCGAAGCGGTTTCTTTTAATAGAAATCATTTCAATCCGACCGCGGCGGAGATCTCCAACATCCGGTCGATGCTCGCCCTCGCTTTGGCAATCACGTCTGAGGGGAGCATGATTTCCGGCTGCTCGTATTTCATGCAGAGATACAGCTTTTCCATCGTGTTGAGCTTCATGAACGGGCATTCGTTGCAGGCACAGGTGTTCTCCGGTGGTGCCGGGATGAATGCTTTGTCGGGACACTTCAATTGCATCTGGTGCAGGATCCCGCTCTCGGTGGCCACAATAAACTCAGCAGCAGGATCCCTCTGCACAAATTGAAGCAATCCACTCGTGGAGCCAATGAAATCGGCGATTTGTAACACGGGCTCTTCGCATTCCGGGTGAGCGATCAGTTTGGCATTCGGATACCGGACTTTCAGGGCCGTTATTTTCTCGATCGAGAATATTTCGTGTACGATGCAGGAACCATCCCACTTGACGAGCGCCCTGCCGGTCACCTTTTCGAGATAGGCCCCCAGGTTTTTATCCGGAGCGAAAACAATGCCCTTGTCAGGAGGAATCGACCGGATGATGTGCGCAGCATTCGAAGAGGTGCAACAGATGTCTGTCATCGTCTTCAACGCCGCCGTACAATTTACGTAGCTGACCACGACGTGATCCGGGTATTTTTCCAAAAATTTCGCAAACACCGGTGCGGGACAGGAATCGGCGAGCGAACATCCCGCCTTGAGGTCAGGAACGACGACCTTCTTTTCAGGTGACAGAATTTTTGCTGTTTCAGCCATAAAATGGACCCCCGCGAAAGCAATCATATCGGCCTTGGTTCTCGCCGCTTCCTGGGACAATTGCAAGCTGTCACCGACAAAATCGGCTACATCCTGAATTTCGGATTCCTGATAGTAGTGGGCCAGGACTACCGCGTTTTTCTGCCGTTTCAGGCGCTGAATTTCAGCCTCCAGGTCAAGGGTGGGATCAATGTCGATATCGAGATACCCCTTTTCGGCAAGCTGCGATAAGCCTGGAATGGCTTTAGATGATTGGGTCATAGAACTTCCGTTTTGATCAGTAATGAATTCCCGGTCATTTCCACCGGAGCGGGAAGACCCAGCAATTCGAGCAGGGTGGGTGCAATATCCGCCAGTTTACCGCTTCTGACGGAGTTCTGCGCCTTATCGGGCGTAAGCAGAATGCAGGGAACGGGGTTTTTGGTGTGGGCGGTGTTGGGCGATCCGTCTTCGTTGATCATGTAATCGGCATTGCCGTGGTCAGCCAGTACGATGATGGCAAAATCTTTGGCGAGTGCGGCTGAAGTGATTTGTTCAAGGCATTGGTCGACGGTCTCGACAGCTGCAACGGCTGCCGCGAAAACGCCCGTATGACCCACCATGTCGGCGTTGGCAAAATTGAGGCAAACGAAATCCGGACAATCGGTTTCCATTTCTTCCAGGAGGGTCCGGGTAACTTCGCGGGCGCTCATCTCTGGCTGAAGGTCGTAAGTGGCCACTTTGGGTGAGGGGATGAGCCTGCGGCGCTCCCCGGAGTAGGGTTTCTCCCGCCCGCCCGAAAAAAAGAAACTCACGTGTGGGTATTTTTCTGTCTCGGCAATGCGCAACTGGCTGAGCCCATACCGCGATAGACATTCTCCGAGGGTATTGCTGAGGTGCTGGCTGTCAAAAAGCACCTGGACATTGCGGAATTTTTCATCGTATCGCGTCATGGTCGCGTAAAAGAGCGGAAGTGCCCTGAGGTCTTCGGGTTTGGTAAACCCCTCTTGCGACAAGGCTTCTGTCAACTGCCGGAGTCGGTCGGTGCGAAAATTGAAACAGAGCAGACCATCTCCTGGGCGCACAAGTCCCTCTTCAGGATCTCCGATTTTACAGGCATCGATAAACTCGTCTGTAACGCCGCGGCCGTAGCTGTCCTGAATGGCGGCAGAGGCCGTTTTGAAGCGGTGCCCTGTTCCATGAAGGAGAAGGGAATAGGCAGCTCGGATGCGCTCCCACCGCTTGTCGCGGTCCATCGCGTAATAGCGTCCGATTAGGCTCGCAATGAGGGCAGTTCTCCCTACCAGAAATTTTTCCAGGGTTTCCAAATATGCTTTGCCGCTGTGAGGATCTGTGTCGCGGCCATCGGTGATGGCGTGTATGAAAATTTTGCGTACCCCCAGCTGTTGAAGGCTTTCGACGAGCTGGAAGAGGTGTTCCAGCTGGCTGTGTACTCCCCCGTCGGAGACCAACCCCACGAGATGACAGGGGCGGTCCTTGTCAATGCAATGTGCCGCCAACGCCGCCAATCCGGGATTGTGGACCAGCTCACCCCTGGCAATCGCCCGGTCGATGAGGCTGAGATCCTGATGTACAATGCGGCCCGCTCCGAGGTTGAGGTGCCCGACTTCTGAATTTCCCATTTGACCCGGGGGCAATCCAACCGCTTCGCCATGGGTGGTCAGCGTACTGGAGGGGTATTCCCTAAGCAGGCGGTCAAAATGGGGCGTATTGGCCTTGTGGATGGCATCTGCATCGGGGTATTGACCGATGCCCCAACCGTCGAGAACGATTAACATAGCCCTGGAATACATGGTATGCTGAAAACAATCTTTTCGGGCGCAAAGTTGCCTTATTTTCTAAATCTGCCGGCCAAAAGAAATAAGCCTGTTCATCCGGGTCGAATTGCCACATTTAACATAACTTTAAGCCCACTATGAAACGCTTCGGTGCAAATGCCCGTATTCAATTTAAAGACATGCGCACATTCTTTGTTTTGTTGAGCATCCTGCTCCCAGTTTGTTCTGGGGCTCAAGCATTTCAGCCCTTTTTTGATCTGATGCGCAAGTCCGATCTGAAGGGGCTCGAAACCATGATGGATCCAAAAATCCAATACTGCTTCAACGAACAGTTGGAAGTAGCCGATAAAGCCGTTGCGCTCAAAGCCCTGCGCGCATTTCTCGACCGGAATGCGCCCAAATCCCTTCAACCCGTTCACAAGGGCAATGCCAAAGGCGACGAGGCGGGCTTTGCCATCGCCACGATGGAAGCCCAGAATGGCAGGCGATTCAGGATCTATTTGTACGGGGAACCCATAGGCGGAAACATGCGCATCAAGGAATTGCGAATCGACCCCCTTTAGCAGGGTTCGGCCGTACCGGTGATCACCTGAGATTGAACGATCTGCCCTTTTTCCCGCAACCATTTTTCAAGGTTCTTGTTTGGTACCGAAGTGGTGTGCAGGCCGCTATGATCGACAGCATCCTGACCAACACCTAATTCTAAAACCAAATCGCAGTATATGCAAATTACCAGAACCTCCTCCGCAGAATGGAAAGGGAGTGGAAAGACCGGAAACGGCACGTTGACGACACCAAGCGGTGCGCTGCGGGATACAGCTTATTCCTATCCGACGCGCTTTGAGGACAAACCGGGAACCAATCCCGAAGAACTCATAGGGGCTGCCCACGCCGGATGTTTCTCGATGAAACTTGCTTTCGTTCTTCAGGCTGCAGGCATTGAAGCAGAACGCATTCACACCGAGGCAACGGTCGTATTGGAAAACGGAAGCATTCCATCGATCCATTTGCGAACCCGCGTTTGGGCTTCTGGCCTCACGGCTTCCAAACTCGCTGAACTGGCCACGGACGCAAAAACAAACTGCCCCGTTTCAAAACTCTTCAACGCCTCCATTTCGCTGGAGGCCACCTTAGAAATAGACTAAACCCAAAGTACCTTATTCACAACACGCATTCTGCCGGGAAAAAAATATGGAAACCAAACCATTGGCCATCATACTGGGTGCTGGACCTGGAATCAGCCAGGGCGTGGCACGCAGATTTGGAAAAGAGGGATTTCACTTGGTCCTCGCTGCACGCAGGCCGGATCAGCTCGAAGCGCTGTGTTCAGAACTTCGCGACCAGGGCATTCACTGCGAAAGTCGGGTTGTTGACCTCGTCGATGCAAATGCGGTAAATCGCCTATTGGACAGTTATAATCGGGAGGGCAGGATTCCCGAGCTGGTTTTGTTCAATGCCTCGGCCATGCATGTCAGCGACGTGCTGGAAGAAGACTGGGAAGTGATCCGTGACTGTTTCGAAGTCTGCGTTGCCGGAGCTTTCCACGTTGCGCGGCGGTTGATGCCTGCCATGCTCTCGGCTAATCGCGGTAAGTTGTTTTTCACCGGAGGGGGAACAGCACTCCGTGGTGAGCCCATGATGGCATCGCTGAGCATCGGAAAAGCGGGTATGCGAAACCTGGTGCAGGCGCTGGTGCGCAGGGCGGAAGGCAGCAACGTTCACATTGCTCAGGTGACCGTACGCGGGAGAGTGCATCCTGAAGATCCGAAATTCAACCCCGACGCGATCGCAGAAGCCTACTGGGGGCTCTACCGTCAAGATCCCGGTGAGTATACCCACGAATTAATGTACTGAATTACTGATCCTTTGCCCGACTCCCCTGCTCAATCAGGATATTGCCAATGCACCAATCCGGTGCAATTATATAACTAACGTACGTTAGTTAGTAATAACAAACGTTAGTTAATATTAACTTACGTTAGTTAAATTCATTTTTGCAAATACTTCATCTGGCGTGGTTCATCCCCCTACTTGACGCGGATCACTTCGCTGAATTCACTTTGCCATCCATCATCATTGATCACTTTGATGCGGTAACGCATAGAATCTGCTAGCGTGTTGTACCTCTCGCGATACTCCGTTTTAGCCTTCAGCACTTTGTGGGTAATAAACGACTGGCCCTTTATCGAACGATAAAGCACGAAGGTCTGCTGCTGCTTGTTTGGATAGTTCCAATAAAGTGACACTTGCTTCCTGCTGGTATCTACTTCGACGACAACTTTGGAAACGGCTTTCAGGGTTTTATCGAGATAAGCCCTCATGGCCAGAACCGAGAGCCTGCCGGAACGTAGACCCGCATCGTCTTCAGCCTCCATGGTGTATTCATAGGTCTCCCCGGGTTTCAGGTCCTTATCCAGGTATTGGCCCGCAGGCAAGGTAGAAGGACAATCAAATACCGGTACAAAGGACTGCTCACCCCGCTTCCTGCGCAGCAGGAAGTTACGCCTGACATCGTGCGAAGAACTGTTATTCCATCTTATCAAATTGCCATTCTTGTCAGATACGGAGCTGGTAAAAACGGGAGCGCTCGGCGGCACCAGATCCGGCTTTCTCAGGTGGAGCACCTTTGAATACTGCGAATAATTTGACCGGTGGTCAATCGCCACAAGTTTATAGTAAATGTCTTCGGTCAGCACATTGAGCGGCAGGGTGTCGGTCCAAAAGGTATCCCGCAATGGCTCGCCTGTCCGGTTGATGTATGTTTGTTTGGGGTGATTGCTGGAATGAACGTAATACCCTTTTAGGTCGGGTTCGGGGCCGAGTTTCCACGACAGGGTCACCACGCCGTTGGTGTCGACAGACCCTGTAACGCCTTCGGGTGCCGAGGGTGGAATGCTGTCGATGATCGTGCCGTAATTGGGGAAGGTTACGTTGACGTTGTTTTCTGCGTCAAATACTCCTATCCAATAGTAATTGTTGATCATTTCATTGCAGGTCGAATCAATGTAACTCCTCGCTTGCTTGGGCAGAGGCCCACGGGTAATTTCGACAAATTCCTTTTGCTTTTCGTTCGATTTTGAAATGCGGAACCCCTCGATATCCTGCTGAGCTACCCGCCAGCTGATCTTCATCAATCCATTGCCTAGGTACTCAAAACGCACATCGGTGGGAGGATCCGGAGGCGTGCGGTCGCGACCCTGAGCATGAATCACGTCCGAAATTGGGCCCCGGGTTCCAAAGGAAGTAAGTCCTTCGATCCGGTAAGCTGCAGGCTGGTAGTTTTCGGTCAGCGAGTCCCGGTAAATGAAGTAGTCGCTTTTTTTATATCCGGTGAAAGCAACCGGAGCACCATTTAACTTTTCCCACTTCTGATTCTTCTCATTCAGACGGTACACGTTGAACGCACTGTAAAACTGTTTGTAAATGTCGCGCTTCCACAATAGTTCTACTTTGCGCTCACCTTCGTTCACTGTGTCGACTAAGACCTTGGGATAGTCAGTGGGCTCAGCGGTCAAAGCAAAAACAGCTCCTGAAACCTTTTCGGTACGTGGGCTTACCCTGTACAAATAATGCTCGCCGGCAATGGCACTAGCATCTTCAAAACGCAGCGCAGAAAAAATTGCAGCGTCTCGACTGTACTCTGCTGCCAGTACACAGGCGGCGTAAAGGTTACTGAGTTCGGCACTTTTATCCTGCAAAGACTTTATGGAAAACTCTTTGGGCGTGAGTTTTCCGTGAATGGCCTGCCCAGCTACCATCAGAAAGGTATCCTTCGGGTTGGATTTCACCTTGCGCCGCCAGCTTTCCAGGGATTGCGGCCGAAGGCTGTCTGCAAGCGTTGTCCATTGGATCCCTTGTTCGGTTCCCTGCCGGAACACCGCGCGCTCAACCTTGTAGCCGTAGTAATTGCAAAGCCGCCAGGAACCCGGTGAGGAGTGCGCCCAGCGCAAAACCACCCCGTGCCCTTCGAGATAACTTCCCGAAAGTTGGATCGAAAAACGAACCGTATCCTCCTGGGCCTGGGCAGCTTGGACAATTGCCAGAATCATCATCAGGACTCTAAGTGCTTGCATCGGGCATTGCAGTTTAGTTGTACATAAAGGTTAAGGTAGCCTGGCTGCCATTCCGGTCCTGTCCATTTTGATCAGGATATAAATATTGTATTCCGATGACCTCTCTGCCCTTCGCAGCCCGCATGTGATCGACCATCTGGACGCTCCGGCTTCTTCCAATGTGCTGATTAAAAAAAGATTGCTGACTGCTTGTCATCATATCATAGGTATTGATCCGGGAACTACCTCCTGCAAAACTAACGGTTGTTTGTGCATGCGCAAAGTTGACCAGTGCCGTGCGGAGCTGCCGGTAATGTTCAACCCCCTGTATGTGGGGTTCGTAATCAATCTGCGTGGTCCGGTTCGCGATTGCATTGCCCGGCAGTCCGGATGGGATTCGGAGCCTGTTCGCAAACAGGAGACTGTAATCCAGACCACTGACACCAGGTGAAGCAATGATCTCGGTAAACGCATCCTGCACTTCCCCGGAAGAAAGGGCTTGCAGATAATAGGATGCGGAATTGATCTTAACGCGGGAAGAATAGGGTTCCATCCCACTGATCCCCTCCAGTTCCGGGCAGCTGATCCGGTGCCCCGGATTGGATGACTGGTATTTTCTCAACAAGTCAGCGCGGTGAAGACCTGCACTCGCATATACATGCAGTATTTTGGGCATGGTGACCTCCATCAGGTAGCGGCTCACTGGGAAGAGGGTTGCCCTGCTGCGACCATCCAGGATGTCAGGTGGAGCTTGCAATACGAAGTCTACCCTTTTTGAGAATTCGATGGCATTTCTATTGGGCACCACCTTGAATGAGGAAACATCTACCCACTCAAAGCTCTCTGCCATCTCCTTCTTCACCCTGCCCAGGTCGTATCCTAAAAAATTGACGTTTTCATATCTCCAGTTGCTCTGTTCGCTTTCCATTTTCTCTCGCATGGTCAAAAACCGCGAAGTCCTGAAAAAATAAGAAAACAACTCAACTTCGTACCTCTGCACCTGTCCTGATGGCAATTGAATGCGCTTGTACTGGGTGGATCTCACGGTGCTGTTGCCGATGGTGTGTGCAAAGTTGACAACTTGCAACGACCGGTCCGTGCGGGACGGATCGATGCGGGGTCTGGTGAGTTCGCGCGACGCCGCTTCTGAAATGTTGAGATCGCTTATGGGCTGGTCCTTCCTTATGATCTGGATGCAATATATTTTATCCCGCAACAGATGGGAAACATTAAAAATTACACCCTTTGCCTGAAGCATCACCCGCACGGGAACATTGGTCACCTGGCCATCCTCATCGGTGAAGCGCGCATAAAATGTTGTGCGCACGTTGCTGACATCCCCTTCCTTCAGACATCGGTTGTCGGTCTGTCGACAACGGATATAACCTTCGTTGTCTTGGGTCTCTCCTTTGAGAAAGTGTCTTTGGGAAATGTACGGATAGGTAAAGGACAGATTGTCATCAACAATCTTATCGGGTTCTTCTCCGGTGGTAAAATGGTGGATTTTTTCTTCGCGAAACACACTTCCCCGCACAAGAACGTCTCTGCCGTTTTCGCGCACGCGGGCTTCAACGCGAATGCTGTGTCTGGTTAACGACCGCAGCACAGCCAGCGGTACAAATGTATAAATGTGATTGGAGTCGGTCCAGCTTCCCGTACCGGTCAGATTGACACTGGTTCCTTCCCTGCGCAATTCAAAACTGTGCATATACGGTTGAAGTCTGCGGATCACCGGAGGGTCTACCGGGGACCCATACTCTTCGATTTCAAACGTCCTGTTCATTTCCATTGAAAAAGCAGCACTCACCTCCGTATAAACTGAAACGTCGTCGGCCCCGTCGGCCGGGCTGATGTCCTGAATGATCTGAATGCCGGAGAATGGGTTTCCCGTCACCACTTCACAAACGGTCCCTGCCTGGAGTACAAATTCGCAATCGCCTTGTGCCAAACCGTTGCAGACGTTGTAATAGAATCGTCCGCGGCCGGTAACCCACTCGGGCCTTGGCAGTCCGCCTCTGAGGATAATGGCCGCACAGGCTTGCAAAATATTTACTTTGACCTCTTCAACAAAAAGGTTGATCTTAATTCCGAACGCACCTTCGATGCCTGCATAAAATTGACCGGTGGCGTACCAGCCGTCAATTCCCGGTTCCGTATCGGTTCCGGAACAGCGCCGGTCCATGTCCGGAGTTGCATGGGTCACATTGACATCAAAACCCATTACCGAAGTGAGGTTGAAGAAGAAGGGAAAGAATTCGATGTCACCGGTACTCATGACCATGGTCATGCCCATCGCAAAACCCACCCCCGATGGTGGTGCAGGCCGAGACCGGCCGGCCACCAAATGATCGACGTCGCCATCGAGACTTTGCACGCGGTTCGGCGTTGCCTTGGCCCGCTCGAATATGCTAAGGAAGACAGAATCCGGCTCTGGCATGATGACGGGGATGCCGTGGCCGACCATCATATAATTGGTCACCCGGAGAAGTTCGATGGGTCCAATGGCCAATCTGACGCCACAGCGGTTGGTCGGGGTTCCCATATGGAAATACCATTCATCCTCTCCCGCGAAGAACTTTGCCCAAACAAGCGCATGCTCAGGTGTCCATCCCGTCGGCACGCTGTCCAATCTGCCAATGCCACCCAAGATCGGAGGATCCATGTCATATGGTACTTTGAGCTTCACAAAAAAGCATCCATCCAAAACCGTTGGTCCCCCTGGAGGCATGTTCAGGGTCATTCGCACGTAGCCTGCAACGGGACTTCTGCCTTCCCTGCCAACCGTAGCGACGGAGATGCCATCCGACATCACGCGGAAAGATCCCCTGAAATCAAACATGGTGAGACCGTGTGCGAAGCTGAATGTTGCGGTGAGGGTGACGTCGAGGTTGTAGGCCTTGCCCTGATCGTTTGACCCCAGCACCACCATAAATTTAAGGCCAAGGTCAGTGCCAAAATCAGGAACGTACCCATCTCTGGGAATTGCCCGGTTCGAACCTACAGCTGCTCCAGCTGTAGCCAGGACATCTCTTCCCTTTGGTAGATTTCCCACCAAGTTCATGTGATGAAAGAATCCACCTCCGAGGCCATACAGGACGACCCCAGAAAACAAGGTGATGCCCGGGTTCAGAACGACCATTCCGTCTACTGAAAAATAGGAAAACCAGCTAGCAGTATTATAATTGGTCGCCCCAGGGAGTTTCCGGCATCCAAACTCAGCGTTGATATCAATACCCACCGTGATGCCGAGTTTGATCTCGAGCTGGATACCACCCTTTACCCCTTCGTCGATGGCGTCTTTGTAGAATTCGAGGTATCCGCTAAGCTTTAGATCAGACGCCTCAACGCGCAAATCGATGCGCTCCAGATTAACGCCCGTTAAGTCAAAGCGCTGTGGTGAAGATAAGAGGTCCATGCTGATCAGGAGCGAGATCCTGGCTGACGCCGAAAAACCGCCCTCCCCCCCCGTAAGGGTAATCCTGGGTTTGATGGTAATGCGGTCATTTGAAATTCCAAAGCTGTCTAAGCCAATGGGGAATCCCGACATGGAGGATTCGCTTTCTCCTTCGGGCAGATACCAATCTGGATAGTTCAATTGCAGGAAATGAGAACCCCCACCTGATCTACCACCTGGTGAAGATCCGCCCAGACCCGTAAGAGAGTAATGAAATTCTCTCGTGTCGAAACCCGTCTCTGAATTGATTCTCAAATTCCTCACTTCGATGCCAGGCATGCTAAGGGTCGATGGCATGCTTTGTCCCTCAGGCAGGTTGCTGTTGCCAATGCGCAAAACAGCGCTGAGGTTAGCCTCGATGTAATTGTGAGTGCCAAGCGATGCTTTGACATAACTGTCGCTGCGGATAACGGCTTCTGCCATGGATATCGGTATACGGATGTTCTCAGCGGGACGGACGGAGATGACAAAATTGATGGAATCCTTTTGCTGGATACCCTCCGCATTTGTCCGTATGTTGAGTTCAGCCTGGTAGACCATATACTGGCTGGCTTCTGCAATGGGGATGCCCAGTTTGCCGTTAAAGCCCGCCCTCCGGAAATTATTCTGAATGATTTCAAGGTAAACGGTATCCAGAGAAGCAGCCCATCCGTTGAAGTTGCCATCTCCGTCCCAGCGCAGGATGTTTTCTGCGGCAGCCCGAAACGACAAACCTGTATGGTCTATAAAGATATTTCGGAATGCAAAGGTTAGCCGCCCACGATCCGGGCCTTGCAGGCGTTCCGGCGTGCGGACACTGACTTCCTCCATAAAAAATCCCTTCCAGGTATTGAAGACGTCTGGGCTGGCCAAGGCGGGGTGGGTGTATCCAGTGGGTAGGCAGGCCCGCAGGCGATCCGGATTTTCCAGATCGGAAAGATCGACCCAGCAGTTGTGTCCTGGCTGGAAGCCCCAGCCTTCCATGCCGGGAACCTGAAATGCGTCCATGTCCATGCGAAGCATCAAGTGCCCGCCTCGCGTAATTCGACCGCCGAAGCGCGCCTCTACCTGACCTGAGGCCATGACTTCACCGGAAGCGTTTTCGGGCAGCAGCCATTCGCGCGTAAATCGAGCCGCACCAAAGAGGTTGAGCGCCCTGAATCCCTCGCAATCCCATTCTACAGAAGTCACCGTCGTGCGGTCGGGGTTTCCATAAGCGCCCTTGATTCGAAATTCATTGTCATTCCCAAGAGGGAATACCTGGTCCTGCGGCAGATACAAGCGCACGTCGTTACCAAATCCATCGGGTGTAATGCATACCTGCGCCCCGAGTGAAATAAACCCGTTGACAAACTCGAGGTTGGGAATGCGGATATTGACCACGAGGTCCATCGAAGCGGAGTCCTTCAACACGCGCAGGTTCATCAGGCCTATTACAATCCGGGCACCTCCGATTTCCTTGTCGATGCCAATCGGGAGACTGACTTTGGAACCGGCGCTCAGCAGGCTGAGCAACTTTGAACCTGCCTCCAGCCCTGCTTCCATCGCATCGGCGGCCCCCTCATCCATGCCCAGCAGACGGCCCAGACCTGAAAGGTGTTCGGAAACCGGAAAAGCCTCCTCTATAACGGGCGTTAGCGTACCACCAATCATTTGCCGCGAAGCATTGATTTGAATACCGCTCAGCCTGAATTTAATTTTTACATTGTTTAAATAGCGGAGTTGCAAGTAACCAATACCTGTACCGGCAGACTCCAATGACTCCACTTCAACAGTAAATCCTGCAGCTGTAAAACTGCTTCCGGCAGAAATGCTCCCTGAAGGTGTCGTTGAAGTGATTTCCGGAAACCTACAGGGAGAGGCACATGTACTCCGGCTCTCTTCCTCAGGAGTCTCTTCCCCGGACTCTGCCCGGATGTGGAATCGCCTGATCGGGCTGCTGTGGTAAAATTCGGAATTGCTAAAGTAAAACTCCTCTCGCTGCGAGTCTTCGGTAAGTGATTCGGGCACGTATTGTGCCGGATCCAAGAGCCATAACACCCTCCAATAATAGTCTCCACTGTCAGACAGGACCTTTTCGCGATCGTTTACGACAAAAATTCCGGTCATCAGATCCTCCACCGATGCAAAATTTCTTCCACCAATTCGAGCTGAAAATGCTCCGACAATGCTGTCCGCAACAAAACGCTCAGAGGTCGAAATCTGAAGTACCCATCGCTCATCGACTTCACCGTAATAACTGGCATCCTCGATGGTGCGACCGTGCATGCGCAACAGATAAAACACGTCGGGAAAAGAATTTGCGGGCAAAGCCCCGTTATCCCAACGAAATTCTACGGATCCGGGATCCACCGTAGCGCCATTAGCAGGGCTTACCAATCCGGGAATGGGCATTCCGGATACAAAATTGCTTTGCAGGACAAATGGATGAACGACTCCGTCATCCATCGTCATCCTCACATCAGCGGCTGCACGATTGGCCCTTGCTCTTTGAAACGCTGGCGTATTCCAGGTATCATTTAACATGAATCTTCTGGCCCGCTCCTCGCTGGCGTCACTGATTCCCTGGTTGATGAGGTATTGCAGCGGTCCGCCCGTGGTCCAGCGCAAATCGTCGCTGCGGTTATACCGGTTTGTACCGGACGCAGGATCGACCAGGTTGACGGTGTACTCCAGCCTGCGGTACTCCGGACAATAAGGGTCGAATTCAATCATCAAGGGCAGCATCGAAAACGGCAGGGTGTCGTTTTCAGAGGGAAAGTAAAAGGCGCACCTTGGAGCCGTGCAATCACCTATTGAAAATTCCTCGGAGATGCAACCGGAATAATTTTCCACATCATCCGTCTCCGCTTCCTCTCCTTCCTCCGGTCGCGATAAATAATAAAACCGGACGATGTTGCTGTTACCCCGGTCGACAAACATCAAACGCCCATCCGGGTCAAATGCAGTCACAAAAGCAATGTACTCATGCCCCTCAGTCATCAAAAGGTCAATTCCCCCTCTCAAAACGGCCATAGCCTGTTGCGTTTCCTGCTGATAGGTTCCCGCAAGGTTGAGGTCGTAGACTTCATCGATGTAGAAGGCCAAATCGTTTTCAGTAGCATCGATCACATTCAGCCGGTAGGTCATCCTGGAACGATCTGCCGGGGGCACTGCACTGATGTCGTGCATCCAGGCGATGGTGAAGATTTCGCTGACCACCTCTTCATCGGAAGGCATTACGATTTGCGGCCGTTCGATGAAACTCACCGTAAAATCGGCACATCCTGTTGAGGGATCTGAAATGAGGTTACCCGCTTCGTCGATCGCGGAAAAACAGATGGTATAATCGCCATCCGGTATGGCATGATGCAGATCGATGGCATTGAGTTGTTCATCTGTCAGGTTGTTGGTGTTTTCAAATCCACCCGTAGATGACCCGAGATCGCTCAATTGGTTTCCATTAAACATCCGCGTCTGGAAACCGGTGATCTCGAGCGGCTCCCCCAGGTATTGAATGTTAGCCTCTATGCCACTCGGGCCTGTGATCCGGGCCATAAATCTGAAGCGATATGTACTTCCCGTGGTATTTTGAATGGTAATGAAGACGTTTGACAAATCGTCAACGTAAAAGTCAAGGTCACTGGAATAGGGCGGGGTGATCACGGTATTGACGGTCAACTGAGCTGTGACCCGCTCCGTGCCGATAGATACCCAAAAAATCACCGGAAGCGTTGCTAAAATCAAACATCTGGTTTGCCATTGAAAATAATGCATTATACATTTATAAATACGAACAAACGTTCGTTCTCTTTTACCTTTAATAGAACACATTTCAGAGAATGCATCCCTTCGATCATAGTGGATTGCTTCCATGCTGCCTGTTTTGAAAGAGGGAATAATTCAAATTGATAGATAATCGCAAGTCATTAAATTTGGATGTCACCAAAGAAGACTTGTCGAGATAGGCCAGCGACGTGGTGACCGCAATTGCCGGTGTAATGGCAAACCCACAATTTAATGAAAAATTCACGGTTTTTCCGTCATCGTGCTCGCCTGCTTTGAGAAGATAGTAGCCACCGGCTGCTCTGAATGATAATTTTGGCGCATCAAAATTTTTACTAAAACTCAGATTTGCGCCGGATCGACGCTGCTCACCCTGTTCGAATTGCTCCGTTCCGGTGATCAGGCCCAACGTCATACTCGCTTTGAGTAAGCGCGCCTGTACATTATAGTTCAGACCGTAGTGGATTACCTTTCCGGTTCCAAATGCAGAGGCAACAGGGCTAACGTCTTCGAGCTCGCTTTGCTGATAGGACAGTCCCAACTGATGAGGCCATCTGGTGTTTCCGAACTTTATCTGCGGGCTGAGTTGGATAACGGCTGTATTCCGCACCAGCCGGAATGTATCATTGAGCTGAGCAATTCCGGGCGACTGGTCCATTGTAAAATTGGAAAAGGAGCCCTGTAGAGCAAAGTTTTTGTGAGGAGCCAGCATTGCGTTGGCACTTAGAATCGTTTTTTTGGAAGTATTCCTCCGGATGCTGTTCAGATTGCTGGTCTGCCATCCGGACACCGTATTCAATACCAGCTTGTTCTTCCAAACTCGGAGACCAATGCGGAGGGTGATGTCTTCCACATCATCCTGAATGTAATGCATCCCAAAACTACGGTAATTGGGATCGATGTGTTTGAACACGACTCCAACGTTGAAGAAGCGGTGGTTGTATTTCAAAGAAGCATCGTATGCCAGGTTGGCGCGAGTGGTGTTGTTGGTCGTCATAAAGGGATCGACGAAAATCTGAATATCCCGGCTTCGCTTATCCTGCAGGCTGTCCTCCCTGGCCAGTTGATTGTTCGTCAACGTTGAGAGATCTGCATTGACCTCAAACTGGAAGCCCTGCAAAAAAGCGAATTTTCCCCTTGCCCCCAGCACCAGATTTTCAGCAGGAGCAAAAATGGTTCGGTTGATCAATGTATCGGTATTTGCAATGTAATCATCCTTAGCCTTTAAAAAATGAAGGTCGATGTGTCTTCGCTCCTTACCAAAACCCAGATTGATGCCGTATATACTGCGGCGATAATCCTGGATAAGGTGGGAATAGAATGCCAGGGAATCCAGATGGTAATTAGGGGTCTTTACCGTTCCATACATTCCGGAAAAGCGGAATAAACCCGGGGTCATTTCCACCCCTGCGCCCAGAAATGTGATTCCGTTGAGCGAATAATTGCTGAATTGCATCACGCGATGGCCCAGATGGAGTTTGACCCAGCGATACGATGGACTCAGCCCGAACCTGACAAAAGGGTTGGAAAATCCCGCAGTAAAGCGACCCGTTCGAAAGGTGAGGTGGATCGGTATCTGTATGGTAAAAAGCTCCAGATTTCCGCGGAAGCTGGCGAGATATCCCGAAGAATTCACTTCCGCTGTATCCCTAGTCTGGTAGCTTCCGTTATACGAAAGACTCAGGTATGCACTTTTTTTGAACAGATTTCCTTTTCTAAAAGAGCTGATGTCCTGGGAGCCAACAAGACACGGAAGAAGTACAAACAAGCATACTGTAAATCGCATACCTTTCAGTGCTCAGTCGAATCTATCTACTCCGTCTGGGTGGGGCCGGATCGGCAACTCCGAGATGGTCTCTGATAATACTTCTCAACCATATAGGGAATGGGTGTCCATACGGGTTGACTAACTTACCGGGTATTGCGGGGTCTGGCGTCCGGTTCTCCGCATCAAACCAAACGCCATCTGGTTCGTACTGGGCTCCGCCTCTGGAGCGCCAGTTTTTCCTGAAATGATAGGAGGCAATGCCCTGAGCAATCACCTCACTTGGACCGCGGCTATCTCCTCTGTAATAATATACCGTTCTACCATCTCTGGTATAGCTTGAATTCAGGTAATCCTGGAATTGATCTCGGTATTCAGGAAGATTTCCATAATGTTCCGCCAATTGAAATTCCCTGTCTACAAAATGTCCTATCTCGTGCAGTAGGGTAATGCGAACGTTCGTTCGTTCTTCCCGGTCGAATGCCATCGGATGAAGGGTGATGACATCATAAAGGTCATTTCTCCTTACGCAACGCCTTGCACCCCCTCCTATACTGTGACCATCTCCGTCCTTGCTATCGCGCCTTCCCGGACGACTCGGAGCCAGCGCCCCCGTCAGGGGAACTGCAATCCGGAAATTCACCGGCAATGCTGGCAGGTAGTTTTCCGGCAGCACCGCCATGACTTCACGGATCACGTCAAGTTGATCCGAGGTAATATTGTAAAAACGGAAAGTGCGCCCCCGGATATTTTCTTCAATGAGTTCACCCCAGATGGTAGAGATGTTTTCCTGGCCGGCATTTTCTTCGATGCACAATACCCTGCGGGCATTCATGACGTAACAACATTGGCAACCTTCACTTTCGCAATTGGAGACCAGTCTCGCAACGCGCGTGGGGCGTTCCTGTCGGCGGGGCTCGGGGTCATCTTGCGCAAACAGCGTGGGCACGTTACAAAAGGTGTAGGCCACCAGGATCAGGAGTACCCCTTTCATGGTTTCCGGGATTCAAGTTCAGCAATGCGCCTTTCGAGTTTTTGGATCAACTCTTGTTGCTCCTGAATGGCTTTGACGAGGAAAGGCGTGATCTCCGAATAATTTACCGCATAGCTCTGCTGCACTGGAGAAGACCTCTCGCCACCTTCCCGTTTCGAAACGCTCACCTCTGGCTTTCGAACGACTTCGGGAAGGACGTTTTCGAGTTCCTGGGCAAGAAAGCCCGTATGCAGGTAGGTATCGCCCTCTTTCCAATGGTAGGACACAGGCTTCATCCGCATCACTTTATCCAATGCAGACCCAAGGGGTTGGATGTTCTTTTTTAAACGGGCATCAGAGGTTTGGTTGAGTCCGTTTACGCTCCATATTTCAGACCACCGGTAATTGCTCGATCCCAGCCGGGTCATATTGTGGAAATTCGGACCGAATTCGGTGGTTGCATGGAAATAACCCACATGGCCAATGCCATTTACCGTAAAGGTCAGCGAGTTGTTGTTGCCTTTCATCCCGGCCCCGGTGGCACTAAACCGCAGTTCGTTTGTCAAAATGCGGAGTCCCTGGTATTCAATGCCTCCTGCAACAGGAGTCCAGGGATTGCTGTCCTTATCGGGTGCTGCTTCCCACTGCTGGTTATTAAATGGGAACCATTTCAAAACGTAGCCTTGGGTAGGGGCCTGCGCGCTCACCGGTTTGCCCTGCAATTGGATGGCGTTCCAGAGTGCGCTGGTATTTTGGGCACTGATCACATTGGAAGCAATCGCAATTCCAGTACCCGCCGTGTAGGTCCCGGGAGGGCCGGGAGGGCCTTGAGCTCCCTGAGGCCCAATGGGGCCCGTGGCGCCCTGTGGACCCGTAGCACCCTGGGGACCTGTGGCACCCTGTGGACCCGTGGCGCCCTGTGGGCCAGCCGTCCCTTGTGGTCCCTCAGGCCCTTGGATCCCTGCCGGGCCAGTTGGCCCCTCCTGTCCCTGTGGACCCTGAGCGCCCGTTTCTCCCTGGGGGCCCTGGATTCCCTGTGGTCCCTGAGGGCCGGCGGGACCTTGAATTTGCCCGATTGCCGTCCAATCGGTCCCATTCCAGACATGACCAGTACCGGTATCTTCCGCAATGAACATATCCCCAACATTGCCTCCGTAATTCGCATCAAGGCTGTCCACACTGGGTACGGTTCCAATGATCATGACGCCGGAACCATCCTCACCGGGTTCCCCTTGAGGCCCTTGAAGGCCTTGAGGGCCGGCAATGCCTTGTTCTCCCTGAATGCCTTGTTCTCCCTGTATCCCCTGTGGGCCGGCGGGTCCCTGTGCACCCTCATTGCCGGCGGGTCCCGGGTCGCCTTTGGGACCTTGAGGTCCTGCCGGACCAGTCTCCCCCTGCGGACCAGGGATTCCCTGTGGGCCGGGGTCTCCTTTGATTCCCTGCTCGCCCTGCAAACCTTGTATCCCCTGAGGTCCCTGCATGCCCACTGCTCCCGCTGGCCCGGTCTCTCCCTGGATCCCCTGCGGACCCGGCTCCCCCTTATCCCCATTTTCTCCCTTAGGACCGGTAAATGCTGCGCTGTTCACCAAAGACTGGCCGAGGTCCTGGTAGTTGCCATTTGGCCCGTCGGCACATTGTACACTGAGGTATCTGGGGCCTGCATTCCAGTCAATGGCGCCGATGTCGCCTTGCTCCACCACCCCGCTTCCAACAAGAACCGATAAAAACCCATAGGCATCCGTTACAGGTTCCTGCCGCTCCCGGTATAACACATCATTTGCCAACCGGTCGGTACTGATAATAAATTTCAGGTAAACGATCTGGTTTGCCAGAGCTTTACCCGTACCATCGCGCACGATCGACTGGTAATTAAAACCCTGACCGTAAAGTCCTGCATTGCACAGCAGCACAATTAGAGCAAAGGCTATTTTTCTCATTGTAGAAATGATTATGGGTTGACGATTACTTTGGAAAAGAGTTCCCGGCCAGAGCGGCTCAGCAAACGAACCACGTAACACCCTGGAGGCAAGGCGGATGTTTCAAAACTGGTAGCTCCCGGTTGTATACGAGGCGCTTTACCGTAAAGATCGTTGAGTACAATGATGTACTCCCGGATGCCTCCCACTGAAAAGTACAGGCGTTCAGAAGCCGGATTGGGAAAAACTTCAAAAAAAATTGCTTCGGATTCGCCTTCAACGGCAGTAATGACGGGGTCAGGCGTAAATGGAGATTCAAACCGGAGACCATTGCAATGACCATAAGCAGGAACCAGGATCCCGGTATTGCTTTGGAAAGTCAATTTACCGCATTGTCCTACAAAGTAAGATGTAGACTGAAACCCTGTCAACCTGCACTGCGCTTGCAAAGGAGTCGTCGTAACTAATAACAGCCATGCCAGGATCGGAATGGGCATTTTGCACATCTCTCTCATATGCACAAAAATACCTTTGACTGTCTTGCTATAAAAAATCAGCACACCACATGATGATGCATCCAATTGTCACATCATCATGTGAATTTTGCCTTTTGGATAGAGTGAAGCTGTCTTCGGAGATGAATATTCGATATGAACACTTGTCCCACGCTCATCTGTTTGGATGGAGAGTACCGCTCCCAAAGCCTTTGCCCGGCTCTTCATGTTCTTTAACCCGTTTCCATGATGCACAATTGCCGGGTCAAAGCCAACCCCGTCGTCGCGAATGTCCGCTATGATCTTCCTGTCAACCAGCCTCAGGCTCAATACGACGTTTCGCGCCATCGCGTATTTTGAAATGTTGTTGATGGCTTCTTTGAAAATGAGATAAAAATGGCGTTTTGCCTCGGGGCTAAGCCGGATGGATTCGGGGATTGGTTCAATCATAAATTTCAGCGCTATCCCGCTCTCTTCAAGCGTTTCGATGGCAAACTCTTGTATCTTGGTGATTACCTCATTCAAATGGTCGTACTTCGGATTGATGCTCCAAATGATTTCAGACATACTCTGCATGACCTCTCCCAATTTACCGGCAATCTTCGAATACACGGGACTTCCGCTCTTGATTGCCTCGAGCTCAGCAAGCATCCTCAATTGTGAAAGATTGCTTCCCATGTCGTCGTGCAGGTCCCTTGCGATGCCAAAACGGATTTTCTCCAGCTTGATTCTCTGTCCTACACGGTATCTAAATAACGCCAACACGGCTGCAAACACCAGAAAGAAAACCAGCACATAAAAACCATTTGTATTCCAAAAAGGGGGATGTATGACAAAGTTCAATTTATACATGTTCCTTGCTTGGAGTCCCCTCCAGTTGAAGGCCCTAACCATCAGTATGTATTCTCCCGGGCCCAAGCCCTGAAAGACCATCCTGTTCCCTGATAAGGTAGTCCACCCGGGATCAGAAAAGCCCCTCGGGGCTTTGTCAAAAGCGTATTGGTAAACGATGTCCTCGGCATTGGTATAATTGCACAAGGTAAAGCTGATCTCTAAAGCATTTTGGTGATAGGCCAGTTCCAACTGCTCATGGCTTCTGGGCAATCGCTGCAAGGAAAGGTTTCGGACTTCGATGCCGGATAACTTGATGGAATCCAGTTTTCGGAATTGCTCTGCAAGAAAATCCATTTCGATCAGTCCCCCAATTTGTTCAACCAGCAGCGAGGTTTCATCCCGTGATTTGCACAGGAATGGTCCCGGCAACTGGCTGATGGTAGTATTGTAATAAGCATATTTGCACAAGAACCCATTATTCAGGTCCAGGCGATTGATGCCCGCATCTCCGCTGAACCATACGATGGAGTCACTCTCCGCTTCAACATAATAAGCGCATCCCACTGCCTTACCACCGTTCTCATTGTAATAATGCACGGATGGAGGATAAAAACTCATATCGAAAAGGGCGCCTCCGGATGTAGAACTGACAAAAAAGCGATGATCGTTCAATCTGGCAATATCATTCATATTCCGCATCCAAAGCAGGTCAGGATGCGATCGTTCATCGAATGCTACCGCCTCACCGTCAGCAAGATTGTACCAGACCAAAACCGATCTTCCATTCTCCTGCTTTCTGGTTAGAAATGCCATAGCGGAATCCGAAAGGAATTCAAGACTTCCGGTGAATCTGCTAAGGTTACCATTCTCCAGAAAATCATGCAATCGCTTGTCGGGAACGGCTTTCCCCAATTGCTCATCGAAAAAAAACGGACCGTTGAAGGTGGAAAACCATACTTTACCTGAAGGAGTTTCCGATATATGGTACACCTCACCGGTCGAATCCTTGCCTAGTGCATTGGTTACACGGATCGTCCCGCTCTCCCCGGGGCAATAATACTGCAAACCGCTCTTGGTTGAAGTCAACCAAAACCTTCCCCTTGTGTCGAGGTGTATGTTGTGAATGCCCTCATCCGCCTTAACCATTTGGCGCAATGGCTTCGCCAGGGATATGCATTGGTTTTTCCGAAAATCATAGAGCAGTACCTCCAGATAAGGGTAAAACAAGTATGCCCTTCGCTCATTCGCGTCATCAGGATTTAGCCAACAAATATTGCGCAAACGCGAATTCCGGTAAACATCAGGAATATTCAGTACAAGGTGTCTGAAGCTTTGTTTGTTGATATCCAGTTTGTGGAGACCCTTATACGTTCCTATCCATAATATGCCGTCTTTATCCGGCAAAAAACAGAATCCGGATCCCGGCACATCACTCGCTGTAGCATTTCCTGTCGCTGCATGCAAGGAAAAAGTTTCCCGTCGCATATTAAAACGCATGATCCCGGAGGTCGTTGCCAGCCAGAGGTCATTACCCGCTTCGTCAAATGGTGAAGGACATATTGACAGAATCCCTTGCTGCCTGGATTTGTCGTTGCTCCATAGGTATTGTTGTTGATGACCGTCACTGACTCGAAATCGGGTAAGCCCAACGACCCAATTGCCCACCCATAGAACGCTGTCAGCCTGCAAATAAGAACAAAAAAACCCAGAACTCGATGCGATCGAAGTATCCCTCCCGATGAGCCGGTACACTTTGTACGTATGTCGAAATGGATCGTATACATAAATGCCGTATGTTCCGACGAGCAAAAAGGTTCCGTCTTTCAAAATCTCGATCGACATAAAGTTTTGGTGTGGAAGATCGAGGGGGAAATAAAGCAATTTTTCAGATCCTCCTTTACAGGAATAGAGACCCGTCTTTGTTACCACCCAAAGTATGTCAGCCTGTCCATCGTATTTAAAATGGTAATAGGATCTCCTCTGTTCTCCGTCGCAAAATTCCGGAGTAACCAGCTTTTGCGTCCCCGGATAATACACATAGAGTTGTCCGTCGATGTTCATCCAAATCCTGTCGCGGGCATCGACCAGAAGGTGGGATACGTAGTTTCCCGGGATGTGCGCAGAATCCTTTACCCCAAAGCGGATGGTACTGAAGCGATGGGCATCCCATTTAATCAATCCCGATTCTGTACCGAGCCAGAGAAATCCATCGGAGGTTTTTCCCAGACTCATCACCTGTGAAGCAGTAAGGCCTTCCTTGGGCCCGAAATGATCGAAATACATGGAACCTGCCTCCTGAGCCTGGAGTGATGGAGTAACGGGCAAGGAAACCCACCATAACACATTAATAGCGAACGCGCTCAACAAGGAGCTCAGACTCATTTGCCAATCTATTGAATCCAGGTTCACCGAAGGTGCATGCGATTTCGAATCAGGCAAAGGTACAACTGCGAATTGCCTTCGAACACGGGAAAGGCCATTCCCGTCAATTTCAGTAGCCATTTCCGCATTTTGTGACAACGCTCCTTGACCCCGTACGACCGTACCCAACGCGAGCTCATAACATCAACCATTGCCCAGGTCTCTTTACGGTCAGAGCAGCATTGGGAAAGCACGCGCAATTTAGATTCTGAAGGTCATCTTCCACATGGCCAGCTTAAAACCAGCCAATGCAACAACAGGATTGGTATGACCACATATGCCAACGCGTTCGCTATCCAATCTCCCACAAGCGCCGAAGCGTCAAAATTTCCCCTCAGGACCTGGATGCCCTTTACTCTCAATGAATACTTTATGAACAGCCTCGGTAACGGAATGCACATGCAACTTTTCGTATATGCGCTTGACATAACTCCGGATGGTATCGATGCTCAGACACATCTCATCGGCTGCCATTTTATAGCTCAGTCCACGTGACAGGCACTTCAGCACATCCAGTTCGCGGTCGCTGAGGTTGAAGGACGGCCTTTCTGCAGGTTTTTCGGCCACAGACAGTTCGAGTACTTTTCGGGCGATGGCCGGGCTCATAGGGGCTCCGCCATCCTTTACTTCTCGAATGCTGCCCACCAGATGCCCCAGACTGCTTTTTTTCAACAGATAACCGGTGGCACCTGCCTTTAAAGCCTCGAAAATCCTGTTGTCGTCATCAAATACCGTATTGATGATGACTTCGACCTTCGGGAAAGCAGCTTTCACTTCTGCCGTACCTGCGATGCCAGACTTTCCGGGCATGTCAATGTCCATAAGAATTACATCAGGCTGAAAGGCTCTGGTGTTTTCAATCACATCCATGCAGTTGCCGAATTCGCCGGCCATTTCCAAATCCAGCGTACTTTTAATTACCGACACGAGAACTTCCCGCAGTCCGACGTTGTCTTCGTAAATGGCTACCTTGATCACTTACCGTTGTTCTGTAGAATTAAACAACACGAGCATTTGAAATTACAAAGTTATAGGATCCTCTCATCCCAAACGCGGCCATACACCACATATTCATGTGAAATCCTTAACTGTGAGGGGAGCAGCTTCTGATGTTTGGCCAAAGTAAAAAAGCAAAGGCTTGGGCAGACGACACCTTTGGCCAGCGTATATCGTAACTACCGTCAGTTTTGGTAGTTATTAAAACGAACCGCGCTCCGTGTAGACGGAGCGCGGTTGAATAAACGTTCGTTAGTTTTTTGCAGTTGAGATACCAGTTAGGGCTTTTTGAGTTTATTGGCAAAATCACCTCCCTTGAAAAAACTCATGCGGGCAGGATCAATGTGTTTGCGCATGGCCGCATGGATCTGCTCTGGGGTAAGGCTAGCGATCTTATTCTCCATGTCGTCAAAAAACCGGAAGGTACGGTTCATCGGCAACATCCGGTTTAATGCAGATGCAAGTGAATTGTCCTGAGACCGGTTAACTTTTCGGGATTGTAGGAACCCGTTTCTCGCATCGTCCACTTCCTGGGGAGTATATCCTTCTTTAAGTACGCGATCGATTTCCTCACGGAAAGCCGCCTCGAGCCGGTCCCTGTTTTCAGGAGCAAAAATGGCATACCCTAAAAATCCTCCGTTGCGATCTTCTTCATCTGCAAAAAATTGCGACCCAACACCGTAGCTAATGCCCTCCTTCTGGCGGATGCGGGTGGCCAGACGGCTGTTGAGAAATCCCCCACCGAGTATGTAATTTCCCAGCAGTAGCGCCGGATAATCCGGGTCGTCGTCGCGCAATGGAAGGTTCAATCCGGCAAGAAACATGGCATTGGCCTTATCGGGAGTTTCTATGTTGATGTTAACCGGAGCAACTTCTGCGTATTTTTCCGGAACGCGCGCATAGGGCACTTCACTTTCCCAACCGCCGAGTTCTGCAGCCATCTGATTTTTAACCGCTGCCTCGTCGAAGTCTCCTACGACGGCAAAGCTTGCGTTGCCAGCGCCATAATATTTCCGGTGAAATGCACGGCAATCCTCGAGTTTCACGGTTTTCACCGCTTCGAGCTCTTCTTCGATGCTGTTGTTGTAACGGATATCCCCTTTCGGATAGGGATTGAGGTGGCGGGCAAAGGCATTTTGCACAAGGGCAGTCGGATCCGATTGTTGCTCTTCAATGCCCGCGAGTTCTTCATTGCGCAGCTCTTCAAAATCCTTTTCGCTGAAGGCCGGCTTGCGGAGAATTTCGTTGACCAGGCTGAGAACGGCTGGCAGGTTTTCCCGCGTGGTCTGAATTCCGGCCGTCACCGTACCACCACTTCCAAAAATGCGAACCTGTGCTTTTAATTTGTCGAAGGCGTCTTTGATTTCCTGCCTCGATTTGGTTTCTGTTCCTCGCTCGAGCATATTCGCTACAAAGGAACTGATCGTTGCCTTTCCATTCAGGTTCTGCTCGTTGCCAAAACGCAGGGTCAAAGTAGCTTGAACGAGGTTGCCCTTGGTCGCCTTTGGAAGACAGGCATAGCGCAGCCCCCCGGTCTCACCACGATGGGTCCTGGCTTCAATGTTGGCGCAGGAAGGATCGAAATCCTCTCCCTGGGCAACGATGGCATCGCCCTTGTAATCCTTGACCAGGGCTGCCACGTCGGGAGCCGCAGGGACTTCAGCCCGGTTTGGTTTCTCTTCCGGGAAGAATAGGCCCGTGGTGCGGTTGGATGGTTTAAAGTAACTCAACGCAACCCGCTGTACATCCTCAGGGGTGACTTTGCGAATGTTGTCGCGGTAAATGAACGCCAGTCTCCAGTCGCCCATGCCAATGTACTCGCTGATCGCTCGACCAACGGACTCCGTGTTGCGGATGAACAACTCGAAGTTCTTGATCTGTTTGTTCTTTGCCCGATCGACTTCTTCGACCGTCGGCGGCGAGGTGCTCACTGCGTCGAGGGTTTGCAACATGGTGTCCAGGGCAGCCCGTGCATCGCTTTCCTTGCGCACCTGCGCACCAAAATAGGCAAAACCAGGTTCTTTGAGTGTTGCGCACCAGCCAAACTGGTTCGAGGCCTTTTTGGATTCAACCAGGGCCTTGTACAAACGCCCCGAAGGCTCCTGCGTCATGATGTCGACCAGAATATCGACTGCAGCCGCATCCGGATGCGAACCGGGAGGGATGTGGTACAGGCAACCGATGGCCTGCACGTCGCCCACCCTGCGGAGGCTGACCTGGCGCTCACCATCCTGAACGGGCTCAGCCGTATAAGTGGGGTAAAGCATGCGATCGGGTCGCGGAATCCTGGAGAAATATTCGTTCACCATCCAAAGAGTCTTATCCGGATCGATCTTTCCGGCGACCATGAGCACCGCATTGTCGGGCTGGTAGTATTTTCGGTAAAAGGCCTGAAGGCGCTCAATGGGCACATTTTCGATGTCGGCACGGGCACCAATGGTCGATTTGCCATAGTTGTGCCAGAGGTATGCCGTAGACAAGATGCGCTCCATGAGTATGCTGGTGGGATCGTTCTCCCCCATTTCAAACTCGTTGCGTACCACGGTCATCTCACTGTCCAGGTCCTTTTTTGCTATAAAGGAGTTGACCATGCGGTCTGCTTCGAGGTCCAGCGCCCAGCGCAGGTTCTCTTCGGTTGCGGCAAAAGTCTCGAAGTAGTTCGTCCGGTCGTACCAGGTCGTGCCATTGGGACGTGCGCCGTGCTTGGTGAGCTCATTCGGAATGTCCGGGTGGCGAGGGGTCCCTTTAAATACCATGTGTTCGAGCAAATGGGCCATACCGGTTTCGCCGTAGCCTTCATGGCGAGAACCAACCTTGTAAGTAATGTTAACCGTGACCGTTTGCTTGGAAGGATCCGGAAATAAAAGGACCTGCAAGCCATTGTCCAGAAAATATTCGGTAATGCCTTCCACCGAAGCCCCTTTGCGGACGCCCTGGGGCAAGGTCTTGTAATCAACCGCCCGTTCGGCGGTAACAGCCACTTTAGCCTTCGCGGTCTTTTTCTGAGCATTTGCTCCGGCGGGCATCATCAGACAGGCCACAAGGAGCCATACGTACCAATTGCGCATAAATATTTATTTTAATCGTTGAAAATGAAGTGTTCGATTCAGATATATCGCAGCCAAAGGTAAAATATTTCCTACGAAATCCTTCGTAATTAAAAATTGATCCCCTTCCCCTAAATTACAATGCTTGCCTGCGGATTGACGCACCTACAGGGGATCGTAGGTACTCCGAATAACCACTCACGGGCATTAAAGGTTTGGAACGGCCTTTACTTTCCTGACCGCCTTCTGCGAGGGAGAACGATGGAAGGGGGCAGTTCGTTGCCCGAGGCTTCCAGCCCCAGCCCAAAAAGGGCAAAATCGTAACGAACGGGATCCAACGGATCGAGCCTTCGACAGGTTTCGCTGAGTTCGAGCACGGCCTTCCAGTCGTTTTGTTTCCGGCGAAACATGCCGAGCTCCCGTGCAGATCGCTCTACATGTACATCGAGCGGCATCAGCAGGTGCGCCGGTTCGATGGATCTCCAGATGCCAAAATCCACGCCCGCATCATCCCTGCGAACCATCCATCGCAAGTACATCAGCAAGCGCTTGCAGCGGGACCCCGAAGCGGGCGACGATAAGTGCTTGAGGGTGTGGCTGGCGCGGGGAACGCGTCGCTCAAAATCTGCACGCAGGCGAACCAATCCCTGCGCGATGTCCTGCTGACTCCCAGCCTGAACGCAGGACGATGCCACGGTTTCCTGAAACAGGAATTCGAGTGAATCGCGCTCGCCGTAATAGCTTTTGAAATAATCCAGGAAACAAAGTGCGTCCTCTGCATTGAAAGTGCGGTGCACAAAGCGCGAGAACGGCTTGCGGTCCGATTCCGCGTGGTTGCAGACAAACTGCCAGGGTTCAAAGTCCATCCATTCCATCAACTGCAGGGCTTTGTCGCAAATGGTTTTGCGTCTGCCCCACGACAGCACGGCGGTCCACAAGCCGGCAATTTCGATGTCCTGCTTACGGGTAAACCGGTGAGGAATGGAGATGGGATCATCCTGAATAAACTCCGGCCGGTTGAACCGGAGCACCAAAGGCTCCAGGAGCTGGCGCAGTTCATCGACCTCCTGCTTCCTATGCGCTCTAAGCTCCATGGTTACACTGAAAGAAGACCCTTACCGGGAAACCGAAAAGAGGGCATGCCACCCCTCAGCATGCTCCCCGCTGAGTTCGATCCGGTACAATCCTCCGGCAAGCCCCTGCAACGGGATCTCCAGCGAATTGGTCCCCGGTTTGCTAATGCCATTCAACAACAGACGCCCCTGCAGGTCGCGCACGGACCAACGGGAAAATGCTTCCCTTTCCCATAAAACTAACAAACGTTCGTAAGCAGGATTGGGAAACAACCTAACCACGGCTACGTCGTGTGGATCGCCGGTGGCGGTAAGTTGAGGGACCGTACAGACTGCCGATGCCTTGCATCCTTTGCTGTCGTCGATCCAGAGCGTATATTGCCCGGGTACCAAGCCAGTGATCTCGGGGGTTCGCTCTCCATTGCTCCACAGGTACAGGAAGGGATGGGTCCCACCGAAAACCGAGCCTTTGGCACGACCGTCGTTACCTGTGCTCCCGGCAACATCAATCTGCACAAACAGCAAATCGGGACTGCCTACTTCAACTTCTACAATAGACTTACATCCGTTAGCATCTGTTAAAAATGCCGTGTAGCGCCCTGCCCCAACCCCCAAAAGGTCCTTGTTCGTGGCACCACTGGACCACACCACACCGATCGGTGATCTGCCGGAAACAAAGTCCAGATAAACGCGACCGTTCAGGTCACCAAAGCAATCGACGTCGAAGATGAGCGAAACGACACCCGGTGCTTCGAGGTTCTCAAGGTCGACCTGTGCATCTGCACTGCATCCGGACGAATCGATGGCCCGGAGGGAATAAGCTCCGGAGGGCAGGCTGTCGATGGTCTGGCCTTCCCGGCCTCCCGTCCATAAAAACTGAAAATCCCGACCGCTGCCACCTGAGGCTTGTGCATGCAGCGTTCCGCCTCGTTCGGGACATGCAGGAGTGGAAGTGGCCTGAATGTGGATCTCCGGATTGACTTTCAGGGAAACTTCGTGCAGGCTGTCGCAGCCATTCGCTGCGGTGAAATGAAACCGCTCGACGGCATCCGAATAATAGCTCTTTCCCGCAAAGCTGTCGGCGTAACACAGGAAGCGGGACTCGGTAGTCCGGAACGCGGGCAAAACTTCGAGTTCGGTAGTCAGCAGGCTATCGCATCCATTGGATGCTTCGAGGGTATCGCGATAAACCCCCGAAGTGGAATATGCTTTTCCACCCACCCGTAAAGTGTCTCCCTGGCAAATGCGCCGTTGCTGGCTGAAGAGCTTGTCGTACACATACAGGTTTACCTCGTGCCGGGAGTGCTGTGAACCCCGCCAGACTTCTACCCAGAGTGGGCCAGGCTGGCTGACGCTCAGCGTTTTAGTGGTGTCGCCTGTTGACCACAGGTAGCGCGCGCGGCGGATTCCTGAGTCAAAGGTTCGCGACTGCCCGCCACATAGCGGCAGGTCACATTGAGCTACCGAGTCGGCAAAGCGCCAGTGAACAGCAATGCTGAAGTCTACCATGGCATCGACGCCGGCGTCGAATTTGTTGTCGTTGGTGATAAAATACCAGGTTCCTGCAGGATCGAAATTGCCGAGAATGCGGGTATAGGTCTTTATGCCGTCGAATCCCGCCGGTTCAACGGAATTAGGGGTGTGTTTGGGATTGGCAATGCCCGTGGAGGGAGGTCCGGTGTAAGTCGTTATTACATCGCGCGTCCAGGATTTGCCATTTGGCCGCACGGTCATGTGCAGGGCCACATGTACGTCGCGGGCCCAGGCCGGAACGGATGCATACAGGCTCTGGGGTACCACCAGGCTGTCCCGGTTCGTCCCCTGGTCTGCCATCATGGTAAGCCCCACCGAGGCAGAATCCCGCAAACCGGGAATCACTGGACAACCCAAGTTCACTAAAAAATCGCCCAACAGTATGGTGTCCGGTATAGAATATTCCGTGCATCGGTCTGAAACTGCGGCCCGGTAAATGCCCGATTGAGCAATGGCCAATAGGGTGTCATGGGCTGCCGGGAGGAGGTAGTCGTAATGGTACCAGTCGTATTGGAATTGGCTGCCAACGGGTCGAACGCGCAATTCGGTTCCGTCGCCTTCGAAATGCGGCGCTGGCTCGGTGGTCCAGGTCTCCGGAAGAAAGGCTGGAAGAACACATGACTTGGTCTGTACTTTATAGCGCAACAACGCCGCCGGTTCGGCTCCAAAGCCCTTGCTGAAATTTATTCCGTACGAGGTGAGGTGGCAATAACTCATGATCGTGCCCCCTCCTGTGGGGGTGGGCCCTGGCGTGCATCCGCCTTCAGTCGCCCTGCAGTTGTCGAGCGCCTCATTCCGGAAAGGCCCCCAGGCGCAGGCGTGGGTATGGGGCGCTCCAAAGTTATGTCCCAACTCGTGGGCCATGACTTCCACACTCCAGCTGTAGGCGGGCAACTGGTTGAAGGAATTGTATATGTAAGCAAAGGAATGGGGTCCTCCAGCACCATTCGTGGAATAGCAGAGCGTTCCGAGGAAAGCCACTCCTCCTGGCTCAGCAGGTTTAAAGGTGGTCACCAGTTGAGCCAGGTTGCCGGTAAAGTTGTCCTGCCTGTACGCGCTGTAGTGGTAAAGTATACTGGACAGGTCGGTGTGGAGAAATGGGTCTTTGGTCGTCCACACCATGATGTCGGAGATCTCTATGCCGATGCCGTCGTTGTCATAAAGGGCTTTGACCACATTGAACAGAGAGCTGACAAAGTTTTTGACCTGAACGGCACTTTTGTTGCGATCCAGAAAGAGTTGGTAATCGCATTCGAGGAAGATCCGTACGGTTTTGCATCGATCCGGATAGACGGTGTCCGGTGCAGCGAGGACCGAAGGCGGTTCATCAACGGTAGCACACGCGAACAAAGGCCGGACGGCCTGGTCTTTTTCCGCATAGAGCATGTGGGCGGAGCCATCGCCTTCCGCGATGGTTTTTCCAAGTACGAAATTGCCCGACTCCGGGATGGAGATCACGCCTGCAAGCTCGCCTTCGAAAGCAGAAATTGCGGCAAACGAATGGGGGTATTCGGCAACCACCCCGCGGTAATAACGCCCCTCCCCGGATGAGATGGCCGACTGCGAGCCATCTGATTGCATGAGTCTGGATTCCGGTCCAAAGAGTTCATGGCGCACGAGCATCAGCGTAAAATGGCGATTCCCGGGGGCATCGAGCGAAAGGGAGACCCTTTCGGGGCCTTCAGCCAGGAGCCCTGACACCACCCCGTCCAGAAGGTCAAAATGGAAAACGCCCTCTTTGTGCATGTCCGCGGAATTGACTCCGGCAGAAAGAGGTAGCAGACAGACTACTGGGGAATATTGCTTGCCTCGAGCCAGATTGTCACGGTATTCCTTCCACAACGGACGTTCTTGAGCGTACGCAGCTGTCAGCGAGACCCATGCAAGCCATAGGCAACATATTGGAGACCTTCTCATAGACCACTCAGCAGGCATTTGATTTCCCGCTAAGGGTAAAGATCGGAAAACAAGAGCAAGCGCTTCGAGCTCCCACCCACATTTTATCCAGAACCATTTTCAATTATTTACACTACTAAAATTAATAATATATATAAATTAGCATGAGAATAGGCTAAAAAAGCAGGGGTAAACCCTGAAAATTAAATAAATCATGAAAAAAATTAATTTTAATTTACATATTAATAAAAAACATATATAATTTTGTCAACTAAAACCCTCGACTATGCAAGGTTGGAGAAAAGTGCTTTCCCTGGCGGATGCCTACAAGGCCGAGCTCAAGAAAGTGCTCTTGCTAAGAAACGGCATTGAGGCGATTGTGGAGAGCAAGGCACGAATGAACCGGCAGGCGGCAGATCTCTACGTACGCGAAGGCCAGTACGAGATCGCGAGCATATTGCTATTTGAGAACGAAGAGGACTAAGTCCCGCTCAGAAGTCCAGTTGAAAATTCTTCTGGTAGATATAAACCAGGAGCAGGCAGAACAGAAATAAGAACAAAAGGAAAAATACGAAGCACCTTCCCTTGCTGCCTTTGCTCAATTCATTGATTTCCATGAGGCTCGATTGTGGCCACAAAGTAAAGTCAATTTTGCCGATTCGGCAAAACTTGGGGCCGGATAAAATTGGGTAGCCCCCTGACCGATCAGATGGCCTTGCATTTTGACTTGAGCCACTTGCGATCTGCGGCATCCAGATGGGGGGACAGTCGCCGGTAAACTTCCTTGTGGTAGGCATTGAGCCATTTCACTGCGGGCCGGTTCATCATCGGCAGGTGTAGCAGGTTGGTTTCGATGGGAAACAGGGTCACGGTGTCGAAGCGCAGAAAGGAAGTTCCCTTTGCCGACTTGTGCGGAATGCTGAGCACCAGGTTTTCAATGCGGATGCCATGGGACCCCTCTTCGTAATAACCGGGTTCGTTGGAAGTGAGCATGCCCGCTGTAAACGGGGTTTGCCCCCTTTGATTCCACGCCGTTACGAATCCCTGAGGGGGCTCATGTACGTTCATAAAATACCCCACGCCGTGCCCCGTTCCGTGACCGTAGTTCAGGCCCATCTGCCATAGGGAATGCCGCGCCAGCACATCGAGCTGAATGCCTTTGGTGCCTTCGGGAAATACCGCATCCGCCAGGGCTATGTGCCCCAGAAGCACTGCTGTGTATTGCTTTCGGATCCTTTCGGGTTGGGGGCTGAGGGCAATCGTCCGGGTGATGTCGGTCGTGCCATCAAGGTATTGTCCACCGGAATCGACGAGCAGAATGCCCCGGGAGGCGATCCGGGCTGCGGTCCCCGCTTCGGGCTTGTAGTGAATGATGGCCCCGTTGGAACGGTATCCGACGATGGCATCAAAACTTTCGCCGACGTAGTGGGGCTGTTGTGCGCGAAACTGGGCGATCTGCATCGCAAAATCGTACTCCGTTACCGGCTTCTTCTTTTTGAGTTGCTTTTCAAGCCAGGTGAACGCACGCACCAGCGCCACGCCATCCTTGACCATAACCCCGCGCAGGTGCTGTTGCTCTGTAGTACTTTTGACGGCCTTCATGAGCATGACCGGGCTCGGCAATTCGATGGCAGACCCGGCTGGAAGCCGAAGGGCCAGTCGGGCGTTGAACGTCCCCGGGTCGATCAGCATGCGCTTGCGGGGATCGAGCCCCGTAATCAGGTCGTCGATTTCATGGTAAGCCTTGCAGATGATGCCATCTGACTCCAGTACTGCCGCCAGTTTTGCCGGAACTTTATCAGAATGGACGAACAGTTCCGCGCGATCGGCAAAAACCGCCAGGTAAGCCACAAATACGGGATTGCAGCGCACGTCATTGCCACGCAGGTTGAGCAGGTAGGCAATCTCGTCGAGTGCCGACAACAGCATGCCGTCCGCTCCGGATTTGCGCAACAGCTCCCGCAGTTTGCGCAGTTTTTGGCCGCGACCCGTACCTGCAAATTTCCTGGGGTGTTCGTAAACCGGCGCACCGCCGAGGGGAGGGCGCTCTTCCCAAATCTCTGAAATCAGGTCGCCCGCATCCTTCAATGCGATCTGTCGTTCTTTAAATGCCTTTTCAAACATCCGTACCTGCGATAGGGAAAATGCAGCAAAGTCGCAGCCAACCACCTGACCAGGCTTCAACTGTCCGCAAAGCCAATCGACGTACTCCGCCTGCGTTTGCACCAACAACTTATGAAGCTCAACGCCCGTGCCGGCCAGCTCTTGCCCAGCCTGCAAAAAATACCGCGCATCTGTCCATAAACCGGCATGCCGGGACGTAACTATGGCGGTTCCGGCCGATCCCGTGAAACCGGATATCCACTTGCGGTAGGCCCAATGTTCCGGTACGTACTCGCTCTGGTGAGGATCCGCCGACGGAATGATGCAGGCATCGATTTTGCGCATGGCCATCAGGGCCCGAAGGGCGGTTACCCGCGCTGGTACATTCTTCATCATCCTATATATTAAAATAAATTATAATATGTTTATAATTTAGCTACATTTGCCTTGCAATGTTACGAAGAAATGGATACGGCCGGCCCCGCCAACAGCCAGCTGGGTCCCATTTCGAACTTGTGACCCGGTCCCGTTGTTTTTTAGTAACGAAGTATGATCAAACAGCAACTCAGTCAGAGCCTACTCCAAAAACTCTCCCCGCAGCAAATCCAGTTGATGAAGTTGCTGCAAATTCCCACTTCCGTACTGGACCAGAGGATCCAGGAAGAACTGGAGTCAAACCCTGCGCTCGAGGAAGGCAGTGACCAGGACGATTACCGCGAGGCGGGTGCGGATGAAACGGAAAGCGGACTGTCTGATGAATACCGTCAGGAAGACGGCGATGATTTTCGTCAGGATAGCCAGGACGACCTGCTCAACAGCGACCACTTTGAGGATTACCTCAACAATTACATGGATGACGACACGGCCTCCTATCGCTACAAGACCGGAGATTACGGTCTGGCAGAGGAGGAAGCACGCACCGTTCCGATTGCCGTGGAAAACACCTTTCACGACCACCTGCGCAAACAAATTGGCCTGTTGAAACTCCGCGACGAAGAACAATACAAGATTGCGCTGCAGATCATTGGGAGCATAGACGACGACGGTTACCTCAGGCGGGAGCCCTCTGCCATCATCGACGATCTTCTGTTCTCTCAAAACATCGTTGCCAGCGAGCGGGAAATACTCGAATTGCTCGGCAAGATCCAGTCTTTCGATCCGCCCGGTATCGGTGCGCGTTCGCTGCAGGAATGCCTGCTGATCCAGATCCGCGCCAAAATGAAGCAGACCAGCAACCGCGCCCAGCAAAAGGTCTTGCGGCTCACGGAGTTCATCCTCGAAAAAAACTTCGAGGAATTTACCAAAAAGCACTACGCCAAATTGCAGCGCGTGCTCAACCTGACGGAGGCCCAGTTGAAGGTGGCGATTGACGAGATCCTCAAGCTCAACCCCAAGCCTTCATCGGGGTACGTTGATTCCCAGCAGGCCCCCATGGCCACGGGGCAGGTCATCGTACCTGATTTCATCATCCTCAACCGCGACGGCGAGCTGGAGCTTTCGCTCAACAGCCGCAACGCTCCCGACCTGCGCATCAACGAGCATTACCTCGAGATGCTGCGACACTACAAAGACAACAAAAAGGCAGGCCTCAATTCAAAAAAAGAAAAGGAAGCCATACTCTTCATCAAGCACAAGATCGAAGGAGCCAAGTGGTTTATCGACGCCATCAAGCAACGGCAGGACACCTTATTCCGCACCATGCATGCCATCATGGAACACCAGCGCGAGTATTTTCTTACGGGTGACCAAAAAAAGATCAGGCCCATGATCCTGAAGGACATCGCAAAGGAAACACAACTCGACATTTCCACCGTTTCGCGCGTGGCAAACAGCAAATTCGTTCAGACGGAATACGGCACCAAACGGCTCAAAGAATTTTTCTCTGAGTCCATGCAAAATGAAGAAGGCGACGAGGTCTCAACCCTCGAAGTGAAAAAGATCCTTTCTGACCTCGTTCAGAATGAAAACAAGGGCAAGCCGCTCAGCGACGAAAAGCTCAAATCACTGCTGCTCAAACGAGGGTACAACATCGCCCGCCGCACCATCGCCAAATACCGCGAGCAGCTCAACATCCCGGTAGCAAGGCTTCGCAAGGAACTCGTTTGAGCAATCCGGTACCCTCTTGCTGCACATAGGCGTATTCGTACGTGTGATGCTGGTTGCCTCAATAAACCTCCTCAAAGGACCCAGTTGTTTTTAGAAAGGATGATTTTGTTGCTGCGCTCACCATTCAACAGGAGTTGCCGGCTCCCAATCCTAGCGGTCTTTCTTTTCCAAAGGCAGCTTGTTGAATTGCGCGCACCGGAACTTCACATCCCATGGGAGCGACTTGCGCCGGTGATTTATTTTCTAAAAAATGGTGTTGTCCAAATTGGCTCACCCTCACTCCTGCATTTTCCAGTTCGGGATGGGCTGAGCGACCATTAACTTTGAGCCCTCGACCGCCGCATGCGCTATACACCAGACCAGACCCGGGAATTCAATCGATTGACCGGCCACTTCCTCGAAGCGGCAGTCGTCCAAAACCATCGCGCAACGGAGGAACTGCGGAACGTGATTCGCTTTCACGAATGGCGGTATTACGTACTCGACGATCCCCTCATCAGCGATTTCGACTACGACCGGCTTTATAAACTGCTGGAACGCACAGAGGCTGCATATCCAGAATGGGCTTCAGAGGAATCTCCCACGCGGCGGGTTTCCAGCGACCTGACCGAATCCTTTGCAACCGTGGACCACCTGAGCCCCATGCTGTCTTTGGAAAATTCGTATGACCTCGCTGATCTGGAGGCCTTTGACCTGCGGGTTCGAAAGCTTTGTGGCCTGGCTGCGAACGAAGCGCTTGACTACTTTGCCGAGCCAAAGTTCGACGGTGGAAGCATTGCGGTCATCTACGAGAACGACTGTCTGGTGCGGGCTGCCACCCGCGGAGATGGAGCCCGCGGTGAAGAAATCACAGCCAACGCCAGAACCATCCGGTCTCTGCCGCTGCGGGCGGCCTTTTCTTCTTTGGGAATTTTTCGCGTCGAACTCCGGGGCGAAGCTGTCCTGAGCAAGCAGCGCTTTCATGCCATCAACCTCCAGCGGGAAACCGATGGGCTGCCCTTGTTTGCCAATCCGCGCAACGCAGCAACGGGCGTGCTGCGGGCCAAAGATCCCTCCGAAACGGCCGCGCGCAATCTGGACGCATTCATCTTCCAGGTATCACACGCCGAAGCGCAAAATGGCCACACCCAACTCGACGCATTCCCCACCCAGGCCTCCTGGATGGAGCAACTCGACGCACTGGGGTTTAAAGTGGCCCTCGCCGACCGGAAAGTCTGTAAGTCCATTAAAGCGGTCGAAGATTTTGTAGGACAATGGACAAGCCGCAGGGATGCCTACTTCTACGACATCGACGGCGTCGTCGTCAAAGTAAACGACCTTTCGATGCAACAGCGCTGCGGCTCGACGGCACATCATCCCCGTTGGGCGGTAGCCCACAAATTCCAGGCCCGTCAGTCGAGCTCAACGTTGCTGGGTGTCGAGTTCCAGATTGGAAAAATCGGGAGCATCACCCCGGTAGCCAAAATCGCCCCGGTTCAACTTGCCGGGGTCACTGTCAGTTCCGTGTCGTTGCACAACGAGGATTTTATCGCGCAACGCGACATTCGCATCGGCGACCAGGTGCTGGTAGAACGGGCCGGCGATGTGATTCCCTATATTGTAAAGGCTTTTCCCGAATTGCGCAAAGGCGACGAAAAACCCATCGCATTTCCCTCCCATTGCCCGGCATGCAACACCCCTTTAGTTCGTGAGGAGGACGAGGCGGCATGGCGCTGTCCCAACGACCGTTGCGAAGGGAAACGCCTCCAATGTATGATCCACCATGCTTCCAAAGATGCCATGGACATCGACGGACTCGGGAAGAGCCTCATCGAGCGCTTTTACGACCTGGGCTGGCTGGCGGATCTTTCTGACCTCTATTCCCTGGACTATGAAGCCATTGCCGCACTGGAAGGCATGGGAAAGAAATCCGCGGAAAATTTGCGCAGGTCCATCGAAAAAGCGAAAGACAATCCGCTTTACCGGCTGCTTCACGGTTTGTGCATTCACCACATTGGAAAAAAGATCGCCCAGCGCATAGCGGCACAGGTTGAATACTTGCCCGATCTGGCGCAATGGGATGCTGAACGCTTCATGGCGATCGACGACGTTGGACCCGTAGCAGCAGGCAATCTCGTCCGCTTTTTCGCAAACCCCCACAACCAACAGATGCTCCGGCGCATGGAGGAGCTGGGGGTCAATCTGAGGGCAAAGGATGATGACCATCCTCAGGCTTCCGGGAGCGGGGGCATTTTCCACGGAAAGACCATCCTCTTTACGGGAACGCTGGAGCGAATGGGGCGCGACGAAGCTGAGCGGTTGGCCGAAAAGCTGGGGGCAAGGGTGCTGTCTGCAGTTTCGTCGAAACTCGACCTGCTCGTCGTTGGTCGCGACGCCGGTTCCAAACTTGCTAAAGCACAGAAACTGGGCACCGTGGAAATCCTCGATGAACAGGCCTTTTTCGACCGGGCAGGCAGCCAATGAATTCGTAGCTTTTTTTCCAGGATCGACGAACGTTTCGCAGGCTGCAACGTTATATTCAGATGTACTTTTTAAGTAGAAGGTAATTTATGAACAGAATTGTATCGACTCTTTTCAGCGCGGTTTTCCTCCTGGGAAGCCTCTCTGCGCAAATGAACCCCTGGACACCCCTTGGCCCCGGGTCCTATTCCCCTCTGAATGAGGGCTGGTCGCGGGTGTCCGGTATGCAATACTACCGTCTGGACCGGGAAGCCTTTCGCGAAATGTTGATGCGGCATGCCCAAAACAGCAATGCCCAGCCTTTTGCCGTCGATTTTCCCCTTCCCAACGGGCTGTTTCGCACATTTTACCTCAGCGAGTCACCCGTCATGGAGGAAGAACTCGCCAAAAAATTTCCGGAAATCAAGACGTTTAGCGGTTTCGACGGCGACGGATACCTCCGCATGTCGATTTCCCCTTATAGTTTCCAGGCCTTCCTGCTCACTCCGGAAGGTGACGTGGTCATCGAGGCTCCCAACCGAAACCAGCAAGGTGTGTACGCCTCTTTTTACGGAGCTTCGGTTGGGTTGAACGACCCAATCCACCTCCAGTGCGGTACGCACGAACTCGAAGACCTGGTACCCAACAGGAATGCCGGAAACCAAATCAAGATCCAGTCGCGCGGCAGTGGTGGAGAGCCCGTAGATCTTCGCACCTACCGCTTGGCACTTGCCTGCACCGGCGAATGGGGATCCTCCCCGTCGCTGGGTGGCGGCACCGTGGCCTCAGCACTCGACAAAATGGTTGCGTCGATGAGTTACATCAACGCCGTTTACGAAAAAGAGGCTGCCATACACCTGAACCTCGTCGCCAATAACGATAAGATCATTTTCCTCGATCCCCAGACAGACCCATATGGCAGTCCGACATCGGGAGGAAATACCCTTGGACAGAACACCGACGTCATCACCGGTACCCTTGGACGCGCTGCCTACGATATCGGACACGTTTTTACCATTGAATGCTCCGACGTCGGGGGTGTGGCCTTTCTAGCCTCCGTTTGTAACGGCAATAAGGGCGGGGGCGTCACCTGCTGGTACAGAACCGACATCGCTTACGTTACGCAGCGCATTGCCTGCCACGAAATGGGGCACCAGTTCAGCGCTTCCCACACCTTTTCCAATTGCAACGGAAATGAATCCGGAACGAGTTACGAACCCGGAAGCGGCACGAGCATCATGTCTTACAGCGGACTCTGCGGCTCAGGGCTCAACGTTGAATCGGGCGCACTGCCCCACCCCAACTATTTCCATACCAACTCTGTTGAACGCATCTACAACTATACCCGTACCGGCGACGGTTCCCGGTGTGGCATGTCAACACCTACGGCCAACCGGTTCCCGGAAGCGGAGATCCTGATTCCCTCCGGCTTGCGCATTCCCATCCGGACGCCTTTTGTGCTGCGCGGCAGGGGTACCGACGATCCCGGTGAAACCCTTACTTACAACTGGGAGCAATACGACAATGGGGGCTACGGTCCCATCCTCGGAGAGCCCAAGCTCGACGAGGAGGGCCCCCTGTTCAAATCTCTGTTCCCTGGCAACGACCCCAACCGCGTGGTGCCCGTGTGGAACACCATCCTCACCAAGGGCAATTTTGAACGCACAGAGGTCCTGCCCACCGTAAGCCGAAAGGTTACCTTCCGTTTCAATGTTCGCGACAACTTCCCCGGATCCGGAGGGGTGACTACCAAACAAACGCATTTTTGGTCTGTAGCATCGGCAGGTCCTTTCCGGGTGAGCTACCCCAACAGCGGAACGACCGATACCCTCTATTCCGGAGCCTGCAACCTCGTCCGCTGGGACGTAGCCAACACCGACGGAGACTCTGTAAACTGCAGGAAGGTAAACATTTACCTCATGCCCAACCGCACCAATCCGAACATCCGCATTCCCCTGTTGATGGATACCGAAAACGACGGAAGTGCGTTTGTGGAGATTCCCGATTCCCTTACCGGAATGATTCGCGCCCGCATTTTGGTCGAAGCGGCTGACAACATCTTCTTTGATCTCTCTGACGGCGACATCCGGATTTTATCCGGAGCGGCAAGCAGGTCGGGAAATCTCGGTGTTTCTCCTGCTCGATTTACTTTTTGCATTCCCAACTCACGGAGCGTTGATATTCGCGCATGTTCCTTTGCCAATGCCCAGGGTAAACTGCAGTTGTTGGTTGGCGATGGCCTCCCTACCGGAGCCATTGCCCGTTTTGAAGAGGAATACATCGACGCAACGGGTAGTACCCGGCTGTTGTTAGACTTTAGCCAGGTCAAGGAAACGGGGATTTTCCAATTCGAGGTGCTCGGCGTTGCAGAGAATGGAGACACCTTGCGCGAACTCATCGAGATGGACCTCGTGAACGTCGATTTTTCAGACTTGCGCACCGTCTATCCCGCCAACGGATTGTCCGGATTGCCACAGTCCCTGGAATTTCGCTGGACGCCGGCGCAGCACGCGCTGAGTTACCGGCTCGAAATTGCCACTTCCCCAGCCTTTGGCGCCTCGGTCATCTTTGCTGTCGATGGCATCGTTGGAACCAGCTATACCCCCAATTATTTCCTTTCAGAGAGCAGTTTGTATTATTGGAGGGTCGTTCCCGTAAATCGTTGCGGGCCCGGGTCTCCGACTTCCCCTTCTCCGTTCCAGACGGTCAATAAAAAGTGTGAGCAGACCGATTATCCCGGCAACGTGCTGGTTCGAAGTGCCAATAAAACGGGGTATATGGTAGTTCCCATCCGCGGCTCCGGTGTGATCAGCGATATCAACCTCAACGACCTGTACGCCAATGCCGTTGGCGTGAACAGCATCACCCTGACGCTGGTGAGCCCACAGGGAACCCGGGTCAAAGTGTTCGATCGCAACTGCGGTGTGACGGATCTGTTCGACTGTGCGTTCGACGACGAAGGTCTATACACCGTAGTAAATGGCTGCCCGCCTTCCCACAAAAAGCTCATCAAACCGCTGGAGCCGTTGTCGCGCTTCAACGGAGAGAACAAGGAAGGCGATTGGACCCTTGAGGTGACCACAGATCGCTTTCTCAGCGGGCAGGCCAATTTTTACGGATTTGCTTTGGACATCTGTTCAGACATTCAGGTCAACAATCCCTTCCTGCTGAAGAACCTCGTGCTGACCATGGATCAGGGACAGACCCGGAGCATTGGCCGCGATCTGCTGGAAGTGCAGGATTCCGATAATACGGCTGCCGAACTTCGCTACACCGTGGTGGCCATTCCGCAACACGGCGACTTGTTGGTCGATGGTGTGCGTGCCGATTACGGGACGCATTTCACCCAAAAAGACATCGACGACGGCAAGTTGTCTTACCAGCACACGGGTTCTCCGATGGAGACCGACGGTTTCCACTTTGTTGTGGAAGACGGCACCGGTGGCTGGCTTGGCGCAGAATTTTTCCGCATTCAGATCGGCCCGGTGGGCACGCGCGACGAAGAACGCGACCCCGGAATGTTGCTCTATCCAAACCCGGCTCGGGACCAGTTGCAGTTTGCATTTTCAGAATTGACCGGAGCGGATGCCCTGCTTCGCATAACGGATCTGCAGGGTCGCGTTTGGATGATGGTTCCGGTGGGGCTGCAAAGGGCCGGGCTGGTCAGCCTGCAGCCTTTGCCAGACGGCCTCTACCTCGTGGAGTTTCGCTCCGGCCGTCAATACCAAACGGCCAAATTGGTTGTCAACCGAGATTGACCGGCAAACCTTGTCGTCGTATTGGAATTTAGCTCCTTAGCTCAATTCCATTCAGACTATAAACGTTCGTTAGCAAACTAACGAACGTTTGTATTTATAGCCGGAATTCGGAAAGGCCGCATAACATTTGGCTATCACATGCACTAAGCTTTGCTTGTATTCTGGCGATTTCAGGGCCGGGAAGCATTTCCGTTTGTGATCCTGAAGACACAGCTTCCTGAAAGGCCACTATTTTGAAACGAAAGGGAATTATTTGGTAAGAAAAATTGTTGCTTGATTAGAAAGCGCAATTAAATTCTCTAAAATATGCAATACAATTTCAAGTGGACCGCAGGGTTCCTAATAGTGGTTTTATTTTCTCTGGTTACCTGTGACGAAGACGGACCCGGGCCCGAACCCGATTCCGGAAAAATCCAAACGGAGCAAACCGTTCCGGTGGGAGAATACAGCATCGGCAGCCAGGGCGGCTCGGTCATCGTCGATGCCCCCGGAACTCCAGTCGGGGGATTGGAGATCGAAGTTCCATCAGGAGCCTATTCTTCGTCGCGCACTTTTAAAATTGCTTATGCCCCGATCACTTCCCATGAATTTGGCGAATTGTTCCAGCCTGTCAGTCCGCTCATCGAGATATCCAATGGCGGCGGACTGGCCGACCAGATGATGCGCCTAAGGGTTCCGGTTGAACAAATCACCGGCGACCAGCTTATGGGCTTCTACTACGATCGCAAGACCGGGGTGTTGGAGGGCATACCCATTGTCGCCACCGGCGACGGCTACATCGACCTCGCCGTGCGGCATTTTTCGTGGGTGGTCGTAACCGAATTCCAAAAAGAGGCGCTCATTGGTGGCGGTGGATTCGATACCGGATTCAACCCGAGCCGGAACGGGTGGAGTTTTACCAATTACGGAACTTTTCCGGAGGCCGGGGGGATCTGTGCCGGGATGAGCATTGCGGCTGCGCACTATTTCAAAAATTTCAGCTCTTCGGTTGACCTGTACACCAATTTCGACAACAACCAGGAACTGTGGTTCCGCACAGAAGATATCTGGGAAGACGACGCCAAGGGCTTGCAGTTTGCCACCGCCATTCACCGGGTGTACGGCTCCTTTTGGCAAAGCAATAACGCCAGCATACTCTCCATGATCAATGCCCCGGAAGAAGACCGGTTTTGGAACATCATTTTCAATTTGCTCATCCTGAATCAGCCGCAGTTGCTTTACGTTCAGGACAGCCGATCGGATACTTCCCATTGCATTGCAGCCTTTGCCTACACGATCGACGAGCAAATGGCAAAGATTCGCGTTTACGATCCTAACTACCCCGCTTCTGAGGGAACCATTGAGTTTGACATGGTGCAAAAGAAATTCAAACCCTATACCACTGCAGCCAATGCGGTGGCCCTGGAGCAGGGCAGCGTCTTTCATTGCGACATCATTGCCTATCAGGCCTTCTCCGCGGTGATGACGGCCGATGAAATGGCTTTTCTTTGGAAAAAGGTGCAGAACAATACCATTGGCGAGGCCCTTTTTCCCTCATACAAAGTTTACGCACAACCAAAAGACCCGGGATATTCTAAGGTCGAGCTCAAATCCATCGGTAAAAACGGCTACGTCAATTCGATCCCCTTTGATGTTTTTGATTTTGTGGTCGAAGGTCTTGATGCATCCTTTTCGCTATCGGCGGAAGGCATGAGTTACTTGCCAGGGTTTGGGCTCGAGCGCATACGCCCGATGACGACCATGGAAATGAACCTTCCTGATACGTTATTTGGATATTACCTGAAAGGAATTCCTCCGGGAGCAAAAGACCCCAGCTGGATCGGGTTCCACTGGTTCCGGATCCGCAAACAGCAAATCTGGATTGAGCCTGCGGATACCACCGTAGCCCTCCAGGCCGAAGTTTCCTTCATCGCACGCAACAACGGATCGGCACCAAAGCATGCTCGCTATTCCTGGGATTTTGGCGATGGCCATGACGCAACATCAAGCGACACGACCATCGCGTACAAGTTTCCAAAAGAAGGGGAGTACACCGTTACCCTGAAGGTCACGGACCTCGACCGCAATGTGGAAGTTGCCGAAGCCCAAACCACCATTGCCGTGACGCGCTGGCCCAAAATGGCCATTACCATTCGAGGTATGGATGCGCAACCTCCGAGCACCCTCAAAGCATCCGACGGATCGGATATTCCCTCCATTGGGTGGTCCAACAAATGGGTTGCAACCGCTCCGGCCATCCGTTGGAATGAACAGCAATTCGAAACGGAATTTACTTACAACCTCTATCCGGGAACCTATACTTGCAGGATCAGTGGGAACGTTTCGGCGGACTTTAAAAAAGTGGAACACGTCAGCGCCATTTATTCGGGAACTGCTTTCGGAGGAGACTGGCTGTACTATGCCGCCATCGTTCTGCGGGATTTCCCACTTGAAGTTTACGTGCCTGGAGAGATCACCGGCAAAATTCTCACGGGTCCGGATGCACAATCCAAAGTAGCCCAACTCAGTTGGAAACAGGTGTACGATGCACAAGCCAATCCGAAAGAGATCACCCTGCAATCGGTCGACTGGAGCAGTCCACAAACTGAACTCAGCATCTTCTTTTACAACGAATGAGAAGAAATATGGAGCAAGGAGAATGGGTGATGAACAATTTTCCATTCTCCATGATCCATTGTACTTTCGTTTTTGGAATGCATCAACGATGATCGATGGGGTCTTATCCACTTGAAAAATTTGTCGCCGTGGCGGAGGGTGCTGCCCGGGAGGCGGGACAATTTATCCGGGCCGAGTTGGGGCGGGTTCGTGCAGAGCAGGTGCTCGAAAAAGAAAAGAACAGTCTGGTTAGTTACGTCGACATTGAAACGGAGAGGATGCTCGCCGATGCACTCAGGCCTTTGTTGCCGGGTGCGGGATTCCTGACGGAAGAGAGCACACAGGCCTTGCATTCTGATTCCGATTATTGTTGGATCATCGACCCGCTGGATGGTACGACCAATTTCCTCAAAGGCATACCTGTTTTTTCCGTGAGCATCGCGCTGGCATTCCGGATGGAACCCATCATGGGGGTGGTGTATGACGTCATGCAGGAGGAGGCCTTTACGGCCTGGCAGGATGGTGGCGCCCACCTCAACGGCCGTCGCATTTCGGTCAGCGACGTCGGCCAACTGGACGACGCCATTGTCGCCACCGGCTTCCCCTACAAGGCCGGATACCGGCCGCAACTTTCGGAGATCTTTACAGAAGTCCTTCACCATTCACGGGGAATCCGCAGGTTGGGATCGGCGGCCCTTGACCTGGCCTATACAGCTGCCGGCCGTTTTGACGCTTACTACGAGACCAGGCTCAACGCCTGGGACATTGCAGCCGGGATCCTGATTGTTCGTGAGGCCGGAGGCAGGGCCAGCAATTTCCGCAATGCCAGTGGGGGCATCCTCAGGGCACATCACGTGATGGCTTCCAACGGGCTTGTTCATGACGAATTGCTCCAGCTCGTGTCGAAGGCGCCCCTCGATGATTGACGCCCGTTGGTCGAAGCTTTCCTGCATTCGGTAAAAAAGCCGGCTCCTGTAATGTGACTGCCCTAATTTTGGGGTCTATGCGGTTTGAAGAAATCCTGCGTATGGCCTGGGGCAATGTGCGCTCCAACCTGCTGAGATCGAGCCTGACCCTGGTGATCATCGCCCTGGGCATTACCGCTCTGGTAGGGATCCTGACGTCCATCGACGGGATGATCTACAGCATGAGCCAGAATTTCTCAAGCCTCGGTGCGAACAGCTTTTCCATTGACCGCAAGTCGACGGAATTCCGCCGCAACCGCAGAAACCAGGCTTACAAAGAATCTCCTCCCATCAGCTACCAGGAAGCTGCGCTCTTCAAAGAGCGGCTTGCGGAGACCGGCTTTGTGAGCCTTTCCCTTCCCGCCAGCGGCAACAGCATCGTTCAGTACGCCCATCTCAAGACCAACCCGACGACCCGGGTGCGCGGCATCGACGAAAATTACTTTCGCGTCACCGGGTACGAGTTGCTCAACGGCCGCAACTTCTCTTCTCAGGAACTCGAATCCGGAATGCCGCGAGCCATTCTCGGTGCCGAACTCGTCGAGCGGTTGTTTGACGGTCAGCCCGAAAAAGCGCCCAATAAGCAAATACTCATTGGGGGTCAGCGCTACCTAGTTGTGGCCACGTGTAAGTCCAGAGGCGCTTCCATGAACGAAGGAGCAGACCGGAGGGTCTTCATCCCGCTCAACAATGCCAAGCGCAAATTCGGCCACGCGCAATCGAACTACTCCATCGATGTCGGTGTGGAAGATGCCTTGCAGATGGAGCGGGCCATTGAGCAATCCACGGGCATTTTCCGGGTGATCCGCAGACTTGGCCCTTCGGAAGAGAACGATTTCGAGATCTCCAAAAGCGACGGCATTGTAGAATTTCTGAGGGAGAATACCGTAAAACTGCGTGCTGCCGCCATTGCCATCGGGCTGATGACCCTGCTCGGAGCTTCCATCGGATTAATGAACATCATGCTCGTCTCGGTCACGGAACGAACCCGCGAAATAGGCATTGCCAAAGCCCTTGGCGCCACGCGCCGCAGCATCGTAACACAATTCCTGGCAGAGGCCATACTGATCTGTCAGGCTGGGGGGGTCGTCGGCGTTTTGCTCGGCATCCCCGTCGGCAACATCGTCACCCTGGCCATAGGCAGTGAATTCCTCATTCCATGGGCATGGATAGTGCTGGGACTGGTTGTCTGCATGATCGTCGGCGTGCTGTCGGGCCTGTACCCTGCACTAAAAGCAGCGCACCTCGATCCTGTAGAAAGCCTGCGTTACGAGTGAGCTACCGAAGCGCTTGACCCCAGCAAGACACCGTCTCCTCTGCTCCAAAGCCAATTTGCATACCCTTCCCCACTCTATGAACGAACGCTCGTTCGTCGTAGGTTCCAACCCCTTCGGGAAGCATGGAATTTACACCAGCCGGGAACATGCCGTTGAACGGATCCCGTATGAGTATCCAAATGCATGCCTGGCTGCGGAGTACCGAAGCCAATGCAGAAGCAACCGGGTCTGCAGCATCGGCCCATTGACCATGGTTTCCCGGCCACAATGATTATCTTTGCCATTTACCCGTCCGGACACCCCGGGCCAATTGTAAAATCTCCATGATGATCCACAGTTTTTATTTCGCATTTTTTGGGGGCGCAGTGCTTTGCTGCTGCCTGAACTCCTGTACCTCTCCGGCCGTGACCCCTTCACCGGGTGTGAAGGCCTTATTGGAACCCTGGCCCGGGCCACATGGTGGTGTCCCTCCCTTTGAGGTGGTGCGCGTTGACGATTTTCTTCCAGCAGTCGAGGAAGCCATTGCCTCCAAGCGCACTGAAATCGATCAGATTGCCGGACAGGCGGATCCTCCAACTTTTGAAAATACCCTGGAAGCTCTTGAAAAGGCAGGCGCTGCCTTGCGACGCGTACAGGCGGTCTATTACGTCTGGACGAGCAACATGGCTTCTCCGGCCATGGATTCGGTGCAGGCGGTGATCGAGCCGAGGCTGGCTGCTTTTCAGGATTCCGTCATTCAGAACAGCGCCTTGTTTCAACGCATCGAGCGCGTTTATTTGGAAAAGGATCAGTTGCAGTTGAATCCCGAACAGCAGCGTTTGCTTTGGAGGTATTACACCAACTTTACGCTGGCCGGGGCGCGCCTGAGCGAGGAAGCTAAGGCAAAAGTTGCGGCCATCAACCAGCAGCTCGCGTCGCTGTTCACCCAATTCAGTCAACACCTTCTGGCCGACGAGCGCGACAAATACGTGGTGGTCTCCGATGTAAAAGATCTCGATGGTCTGCCGGAGAATTTTGTGCAGGCTGCCGCGGAAGCAGCGGTGGCCAAAGGGAAGGCAGGTAGCTGGGTCATTTCCAATACCCGTTCTGCCGTCGAACCATTTTTATCGTATTGCCGCAACCGCAATTTACGCGAGCAGGTCTGGAGGATGTTTGTAAGCCGCGGCGACAACGGAGATGCGAATGACAACAACAAAGTCATTCCTCAAATTTTGAAATTGCGGGCAGAACGTGCACAATTGCTTGGTTTCCCTACACACGCTCACCTCAAGCTTGCTGACAAGATGGCGAAGACTCCGGAGAAGGCCCTGGCGCTGCTGGAATCTGTTTGGCCATTCGCTGTTTCCCGCGTCGGCGAGGAAGTTGCAGACATGCAGGCATATGCTGACCGGCAGGGAGACGGAATCGAGATTGAGGCTTGGGATTACCGCTACTACCAAGAGAAAGTGCGCAAACAGAAATACGACCTCGACGAGACCGAGATCAAAGATTACCTCCAGCTCGACAAGCTTCGCGAAGGGATGTTTTATGTTGCCGGGGAATTGTTTGGCCTGGAATTTAAGCTGGCTTCCGGAATACCGGTCTTCCATCCGGATGTAAGCGTGTACGAAGTCAGCCGCAAGGGAAGCGGAGAGTTTGCCGGGTTGTGGTATTTTGATCCCTATGCACGGGAGGGCAAGCGATCCGGGGCCTGGATGACGGCCTACCGCGAACAGGAAACGCTTAGTGGTGCAGTGCCCACCTTGGTTTCGAACAATTGCAATTTTTTGAAGGGCAAACCGGGTGAGCCTGTGCTGGTTTCGTGGGATGATGCCGTCACGCTTTTCCATGAATTTGGTCACGCGCTGCACGGTCTGTGTTCAAACGTTCGCTATCCTAGTCTATCCGGAACCAGCGTTGCCACGGACTACGTCGAGTTTCCATCGCAGGTACTGGAGCGGTGGTTGTCGACCCCTGAAGTATTGAAGCGCTATGCACTGCACCACCAGACCGGGGAGTCCATGCCTGCCTCGCTGTTGGAGAAGATCCGCAAGGCAGCTACGTTCAACCAGGGGTTTGCGACACTGGAGTACCTGGCCAGTGCGGTGATTGATATGAAGCTCCACCTCGCCGGAGCCGCCGACATTGACCCGGCGCGTTTCGAAAAAGAGGTGCTCGGTGCGCTTGGAATGCCCAAACAGATTGTCATGCGGCACCGCACGCCTCAATTCGGTCATTTGTTTTCCGATGACCAGTATTCTGCAGGTTATTACAGCTACCTGTGGTCTGATGTGCTCAGCTCAGATGCCTGGGAAGCTTTTATAGAGGGGGGCGGCGCCTATGACAAACAGACCGGAAAGCGTCTTCACGATTACGTGTTCAGCGTGGGGGGAACCATTGAGGAATCAGAAGCTTACCGCGCATTTCGCAAAAAAGATCCGGACCAACAGGCGCTGATGCGCGAACGGGGCTTTGTGCATTGATTGCCAATTGCCCACTACTTCGGTTTGAGTCAGCCGGGATACCGGCCTGAATTATCCAAGCAGCTCTTCATTTCCAGAATGCTGCGAGGCGCTGAGCCGCGTTGTTTCGAACGTTCATGTAAAAAATATTGAAGTCTCCCCGGTGGTAGTTGGCGAAGGGATACCAAAAACTACCCTTAAAACGCGGTTTGTCGGTCCATAAAATTCCTCGATAGATCTGTGCCCCACTCATTCCTGGGACGGGCTTGCGATCCAGCCCACTGAGTACCGAACCCAGATTCTGCTCTTTGCCTACGTATTCCGGTCCCGTTGACCAACTGAGCGGGTTGGTGATGATCATTTGCTCTTCTTCGTCGAGAAAATCCGGTTTATGCCCTTTGCGGTAGGTTCTCCAGCTGCAAATGCACGCAGTTTGTTGGGGAGTGCGGCAGGGTTGCAGCTCGTTAAATCGCCGTTCTGGAATGGGATAGCCTACGGCGTATGCGACGACGAGTCTCTTCCGGAGATCTGAGGCCCCATCAAAATAGTCGGCGAGCAGGCGCATCAGATGGTAGGCCCCCTGGCTATGCCCGGCAAGAATGATCGGGCGATTGCGGTTTTCGCTTTCCAAAAAATATTCGAATGCGGCCGCTACGTCTTCGTATGCCAGATCCAGTGCCTTTTGTGCCGAGGCGGTGTCATCGGTAAAAAAGGTTTCGAGATGTGCCTGGCGGTAGCGGGGGGCGTAAACTCTGCCAACCCCGTTGAAGAGGGTAGCCTGGTATAGGATGGAGCTCTCGTCCGTTTTGCGATTGATGTATGCATCTTCGATTTCTGCATTCCACCTGCCGTTACCGCGGCGCCTGACCAATGTGGTTGGGTGCAAGAAGAACACGTCGGCCTGGGAAACTGCCTGCATGTCTTTAAGTCCGGCAGGGGTACTGTCGGCAAGGTCGCGGGTGTGGGGCCAGGCAGCCCAGTTGCTGAGTTGTGCATAATCCGGCTTAACCGGCCTGGAATAGTGTTCAAAAGCCTCCTTGGGCCTGGTAGCCGCACAGGCCATGAGCAGGGGAAGCAGGAATAAGTAAAACTTTTGGCAGGATTTCATGGTTATCATCTTCTAAGGTATATACGCCGGCAGGATGCCGATTGTTTTGTACCCAGCTTTTCAAAATCCTGCTTATACCAAAATGGACCCGGCAAAATCCGATATTCTGGCCCTTTCCCGCGACGACCGGGCCAAATTGCTGTTGGGTATTGGCTGGGAGCCCTACCGGGTTCGTCAGCTTGAAGAGTGGCTTTGGAAGCACGGAGTTCGCCATTTTGCGGATATGCGTACCCTGCCCGCTGCACTGCGCACCCAATTGCAGGAGCGATTTTGCCTTCCCGGACTAACCTGCGCACTCTGCCAACAAAGCGTTGATGGCACCTCAAAATTTAAATTTTTAATGCACGATGGCCTTCCTGTTGAATCGGTGCTGATCCCCTCTAAAGAATCAGATCGTTATACGCTGTGCGTTTCTTCCCAATCGGGATGCAGCCTTTCCTGTGCATTTTGTGCTACCGGCACGATGGGGCTGTTGAGAAATCTGACGGCCTCTGAAATATATGACCAGTACCTGTACACCAACCGATTTTGCGATCAACAGCACGGCCTTCGCATCGGCAACATCGTTTACATGGGGATGGGCGAGCCCCTGTTGAATTACAAAAACGTTTTGGGCAGCATTGACTTGCTGACATCGCCCTCCGGAGCCAGCCTGTCGCCAAAAAGGATCACCGTCTCGACTGCGGGCATCGCCAAGATGATCGAGCGACTCGCGGATGACGGTGTCCGCGTCAACCTGGCTTTGTCTCTGCATGCTGCAGATGATGAAAAGCGAAGTCGGCTGATGCCGATCAACGAGAGCAACCGGTTGTCAACGCTCCTCGGTGCACTTAAGTACTTTTATCAAAAAACAGGCAACCGGATCAGTTACGAATACATTGCATTTCAGGGCTTCAACGACAGTGACCTGGATGCGAGAAAATTGGTTCGGCTGTGTTCGCATTTTCCCGTTAGGGTAAACATCATCGAATACAACCCCGTAGCCGGAATGAGCTTTGTGAAGTCAGACGAAGATCGCATCAACGGCTTCGCGCGTGAGGTTCGAAAACACGGCATAATGATCACGGTCCGGCGCAGCCGTGGGAAAGACATCGATGCCGCATGTGGCCAGTTGGCTGCGAGGCCTGACCGTTGATTGAAATTTCGTTTGCCAACAACCATTCAGTTTTTAACCCCGGTGTCCGCGTGCGCAAGTTTGAAAAAAACAAGCCTTTTATCCCGCGGTAACCTCCGTATCTCACCTCCCCTCGGATGACACGGTGGGCTGACTTCCATGATCCCGAACCCAATCGTAATGCAACTAATTGTCTTTCTTTTAGATATCTAAGTTGACACTCCTCTGCTTCCTTCGCACTCCCATTCTACACAAATCAGCCATCAGCGACCTTGGAAATCAATTTCCCTCCAAAATCGTTCCGGGTCCTATGGAGCATTCCACTTGAGGTAATCGCTCATTACATCTACGTTTAACGACTCAGAGCTTTAAAAGCCTTCGATCGCTGAGCCCCAATTTGGCCTTTCTTTATTCTCATCAGCATCCTGACCTGAATAGACGCACAAAGCGTCTTGAATACCCTTAATAACTACTTACTCATTCCCATCTTATAAAAAATGAAATGATCTGATAAAATAGCAGACCGAATTCTTAAAGAATACACTCCTTCTACTAGGCCGCTGACATCCAATTCAATAAATTCCCTCTCCCCTATGACCAATGCCCTGTTATAAAGGTCACGCCCATGAACATCATAAATCGTCAAAATGACATTACCCGTCAGACCGTCCGGAAATTGTACGTACAGCTTGCTCGTAGCAGGATTCGGATAAATAAGACAGGGATGATCATTCTCATTATAGGCATGAGTCACGATGACCTGAATGCAAACCGTGGTATCAGAACAAGGTGGAGAGGACAGGATCACCCCATAATTTCCACTCTTTACCGGTGTGTAGGATTTTTGGGTCGCATCTACAATGGGTGC
>JADLHA010000016.1 GCA_020848995.1 Saprospiraceae bacterium
GCTGCTCTGATACCTTCCAGATCATTCCTCCGGACTATTGCTCAGGTTGTTCGGCACTTTCCAAGGTCAGGATCAGCAACATTCAATGCAATCCGGCAACGGGTACATGGTCTTATGATATCTTTATCCCGGGGCCCGTTCCACCCATTGGGGATTGTTGGAATATAGACTTTGGCCCAGATCGGCAATTTAATACAACATATACCATTCCAGCTGGCCCGGTCAGTAATCTAGGGTGTATTAACCCAACTTTTAATTATTATGAAAATTGCAATACAACTCACGAGTTTGCGTGTAATGCAAGTTTTGACATTTGCCCTCCAAAACCCTGCAACAATGGTAATTATGAGAGTTGCGATCTGGAGGCCTATTTTGATGGTATCCAATGCATCGATAACAGTAATGGCAATTATTCATATACCGTCGAATTTAATGTCAGTGACGCCCCATATCCTTGCTATCGAAGTTTTACGCCAGGTAATTTAAACCTGGTTGAAGGTTCGTTCAGTAATCCGTTGGGCCCATTTTATGATGCTGAAAGGTATTTTGTGATCTATTCCTGTGGAGATGTCATTCCCTTTACCTGCGTTTGTCCGAATACCGGATGTTACAAAATATTCAAAGTACGCAAGCCGGAAGATTGTCTCGAAAGAGAGGATTTTAGCGGCAACAACACAAGCTCAATTTTTACTAATCCAAATGAAGTAGAAATCCTTCCTAACCCTGTCTCAGAAGAGTGGTTATTGCGATCAAAATTGGAAAAAACGGAGTTTGAGATATTGAGTTCTTCAGGCGTTAGAATCTTTTCTGGAACATTTAATGGATCTGAACACCAATTAAATATTCCATTGCCAAAAGGTTTAAATCTCCTAAAATACAAGAATTCGCAAGGAGAATATACTAGCCTGAAGTTTGCTAAACTATAATTTATTGGCTTACAGGGCGAATTCAATTATAGAGTTGGCCCTGTTTTAGATATTAAAATTCATGAAGATCACGATATTATCTTATTGGGCCATATTATTCCTTTTCATTTATGTTAAAGTTATAGGACAGGATCATCACTGCAATGAAATCATTGATGATACCACAAAATGTTTTATTCAGAAAAAATACATCAAGCCTCGGATAGTCCTTGAAAAAAAATGGGAATCACAAGAAATAGCATTAATAGGACAAGTTCCACTTGTCGCGGATATGGATGGGGATTGTCTTCCTGAGATTTTAATGAGAGGTATTAGTACATTTGATTTATCTAAACCTGATACCCAAAGAGTGCAATTCTTTAATGGAAGAAATGGAAGTCTAAAAGAAAAATTCGAGTGTGGTGGGTTCAATCCTTACTTGACACCTGTACTTGCAGATGTAGATAATGATGGAATTAGGGAAATCCTATTTTCATCAGAATATGGGGGATCAAATTACTGGGCAGGTTTTATCAGATGTTATGAATTTTCAGGAAGACTCAAATGGGAATCCGATGAATATTTTTACAATAGTAATTACAACCCTGGACATGCCACTTTTGGAGTAGCAGATTTTAATCAGGATGGCAAGTCTGAAGTGTATTGCCACAATAGGATTTTTAACGGCCAAACTGGAAAAATGTTGGTTGAAGGTGGAATAAATGGGATTGGAGCATCTCTTTATTTTAATGGAAATATTAACATCTTCTATTCTTTATCTGTAGCTGCACAACTTGACAATGACCCTTGTGATCTGGAGTTGGCAGCAGGTTATTCGATTTATAAAGTTAAAATTTCAAACTTAAATGGTAAGACCGGTAACCAAATGATACCCATAAACATAAAAGTGGATAATAAATACTTAGATGGAATTACAGCAATTGCAGATATTAATGGAGACAGTCGTTTGGAGGTGATTGTTTCTTATTCAGATCGGTACATTACCCAATCAAGATTATATGCATATAACTTATCCAATGATGTGCCCATCTTAATTGCACAGAATTACATTCCTGGAAAAGACGAACGCAATGGCTGTCCTACTATTGCTGATATTGACGGAAATGGAATCCCCAATATTTTAGTAAGCAAGCACAATTTAATCCACAATTTTGAATACAATGGAACAAATACCTTAAATTTGAAATGGTCATTAGTTGTTAATGATACTTTTTCCACAACAGGAATTTCTTGCTTTGACCTTGATGGTGACGGAATCCAAGAAATTATATACCGGGATCATATTAATTTGCTGCTGATTGACGGAAAAGTTAGTCCACCGCAGATCATTGATAGTATAAGATGTCTGGCCGGAACATTTTTTGAATATCCAACTATTGCTGATATTGATAATTCCGGAGAAGCAAAAATTTGCATCGTATGTAGAGGCACACCTCCTCTAAATTTTTTAGGCTGCCTCACCGCTTTCGGCTCCCCCGACAGCCTTCCGGGCTGGGCACCGGCAAGAGCTGTATGGAATCAATACGCCTACAATCCGCTTTACATCAACGACGATCTCACCGTGCCCAGAGTTCCAAAAAACCAGGCTAATTATAAAAATGGCAAATACAATAATATTTTACAGCAAGAATCTCTGCTCGACAGCAACGGCATGTATAAAGTCGCGGCTGCAAGTTTATGGGGCACGATTGATTGCATAAACTTCGATCCGCTTACTGAAGATTATACCGTGACTTTTAACGTGTTTAACCACAAAAATGCTACAGCAGGAGTGGATAGTGCAATGCCGGTTTCGTTTTACAATGGGGATCCTGCCACAATCGGTAGTTTATTGGGAATATATCACACACAAGTTCCATTGGATCCCGGAGACAGTCTTACCCCCCTTGAGTTTAAATTTGAGGCCTCACAAATCAATCACCTGTATATGGTGATCAACACCCGTCGCGATACCAGTGGTGCATTCGAACCTAAAGACTTTTCTGCTTTAGAATGCGATTATGCGGACAATGTTTTTCATACTAAGGAGTTCCCTAAAATACAAAAGACCTCAGCTTCAATCTGCCAGGGCAGCAGCTATACATTCTATGATAGCCTATTGTTTGAGCAAGGGCTTTATATTCACACTCTGAACAATCAAAAAGGATGCGATAGCCTGATCGCTTTACTTGAGCTAGTTATTGTGGACACCGTTCACAGTTTGCAGACGCTGTCTGTATGTGACAGTTTTAAATGGGACGGCGTAGTTTACCGGGAGAATGGAACATTTGTGAATCATTTTCAAACCTCTGCTGGTTGCGACAGCGTGGTCACTTTAAATCTTAGCATTCGCCATAGCAGCGATACACTGATTGACAAGACCGCTTGCAGAAAATATGACTTTAACGATAAGGTCTATACGAAGGGAGGTCGTTATTTTATTAAGATAAGAAACCGGCAGGGATGTGACAGTACCATAGAGCTCAACCTGAGTATAGTTCCACTCGACACGAACGTCACAAAACTGAATAATACGTTGACGGCCCTGGATAGTCTTGCCACTTACCAATGGGTGGATTGCGACGAGGATTATGCACCTGTTGTGAACGCGACGCAAAGATCCTATACGCCGGTGAGGAGTGGAAATTATGGGGTGATCCTGTCCTCTCCACCTTGTTCTGACACCACGGTCTGCATTCAGGTCATCGTGACTCATGCCTTCAATGAGAATGAGCATCTCTTTCTTATTTATCCGAATCCTGCTACGAGCAAGCTGTACGTACAATTACCGGACGGTCTGACGGGTAATGTCATTTTGGCGATTTATGATATTCACGGGCGTGACCTTTTTAAAAGGTCGTGGGTAAGAGAAGGGCAGGATTTTATGGAGGTGGACGTCAGCTGTTTGGGGAGTGGCATGTATTTTGTATATCTCCAATCGATTGTGGGAGCAAGTCGCATGAAGTTTATAAAAATTTGAACGGGATTTAAATAATTCCATGCCGCATTCTGCATCTAAGAGAGTGGACGATCACAAGTTGAAATGGTGATGAGATATGCGAATCAGAGATGTAATGTGTTTCGTTATGCAATTCTTATGAAGTAATTGAACCAAGATGTTGATAACCGGAGCCTGGTTTGCATTCAGGTTTCGAAATTACCGCATGATCAGGCTAAGATGACGACCTCCGCTTTGCAGAATATAAAATCCAGCTTGTAGCGAAGACAAGTCGAGGTGTCCGCGGTCTGAACGCCATTTTCCGCTTAACTTCATGCGCCCGTCGACGCCCATGATAAGCCAGGCTTGGCCCGGATTGGCTCCTTCAAAGTGGAGAGCGTCTGATGCTGGGTTGGGATAAAATTTCAGGAAACTTTTTCCTACGCCATCATCCGAGAAGCTGATTGTTTCGCGACATTGTTCCATCATGACGAGGTTGACATCCTGAATCCTCACATCTGTTGGCACTGCTGTGAAGAGTTCGATGCTGTCGGTATTGAATGTGTATGGCACATAGCGCAATGTGCTGGCCCCCGCATGTTCTTTTGAGTAATTGACCAGTCCGCAATTTCCTTGGATGAATTCAAGCGGGAATTGGCCTATTACGAGATTTTCGAGCAAAGTCTGGGGATGCTGCCTGAAGCCCAGCGCATAAAGGCGTCCGCTTGCCGGGTCAACGTCAAGATGGCGGAGATCACCCATGTCGGAGAAGAGACCGAGTGCAGATAACGCGTTGCCTGTTGACGTATAAAGTATTTTTTGCTGGTCGTCGAACACGAGTTGTTGTTGCTGATGGCGAAGGGGGTTCGTTATGCGACCTGTTGCAAATTGGTGGATGCCCAGAGAATTCAGGGCGGTATCGAAACGGGCGCAAACGGTAAATCCAACACCGTGCTCGGCGTATGCTACGATCTCAGCTTTTGCGCTGTCCCAATACAGGGAAAGCCCGTTGACCTGGAGCTGCGGGTCTTCGAGCAGAGCGGCGTTGACAAAATTGAGGTCGCGGTCGGTGACCAGAACAAATGCCGAATTTTTTTGGTTGAAGTAGACATTTCCGGTAAAGGCATAACGGCCCCCTGCTTCGCAGGAGGACAGGGCGTAGTTATAAATTCCCCGATGGAAGAGTCGGTGTTGCAGTAGATTGCCCTGTGCATCCAGGAGCATCAGCAGGACGGCGTTGCCATTTTGATAACCGGTTTCGGCAGTGACCAAGATCTTGCCATCTCGGGTGGGCAACACATCGAGCGGTCTTTCGCTGAGCAATGTCCCGTAACGCCGCGACCACACTACAAGGCCTTGAAGCGTCCACTCCTGAAGAAGAACATTTCCCGAAAGGAAATTCCCTCCAGCGGCGTAGTCTTGTAAAGCAACCAGTACATTTCCATTGGGAAGCCGCTGCATGAGGAGCGGATGAACGATCGTTTGGTCTATGGACAATTTTTTTGCCCATTCAATTCGATCCAAACCATTGCTCAGTCTGGCAATGAGTCCTCCGAATAGAATTTGATTGTCGCGACCCGCAAGGAGCGTGCCGCCCTGGTGGTAAAGCACATCGCTGCTAAACAAATGCTCTCCCTCCAGGGAAACCAGGTTAACCACCTTGGTTTCCTGGAGGTATGCGTGGCTGCTTGCCAAAAGGGCAATTGAAAGTATAAAAATTTTGATCCGTTTCACAGTTTGGTTTTTTTGACGTGATGGGTGTATACATCTTCTATCAGACGTGCATTTGCGGTCATAAAATTAAAACTTTGTGGGTAAGTGGGCAACAGGCTGGGGCATGGGCGGCCTTCGAGGGGGGATATGGGCACTGAATCCCGCTTGCTGTTTCCATTTTCACAAATTTAAGGGGTCCCGTCTGCAAAATGGAGCGAAGCACTGCAAAGATTACTGAAGGCTTGGCTTATCCCGGTACCGGTTTATCCCTGTGAGACTGTGGTGAGCCCCACTTTTGCCAAATGTAACCTATGTAACCGTCGCCCCCGCGGGCCCCTGATACCTTCGCACAAAATTTCAGGACATGTTCCGAATTACCCTTATAGCTGCTTTAATGGTCTTAGCCCTCCCCATCCGGTCACAGGAGGCGCTTTCCCTGAAGCAGGCATTGGATCGAACGTTTAGCCAGAATGCACAGCTTCGCGTTCAGGAGATGGCGGTGGCTGCTGCAAAAAGCGGCTTTGACCAGGCGCGTGCCAGCTGGTTACCACAGCTTAGCGTTTCCTACGCCTACTTGGCCACGGACGATCCGTTGAATGCGTTTGGCTTCCGTTTGCAGCAGGGGGCCATCGAAGCTAGCGATTTCGATCCTGCACAACTCAACGATCCCGAGGTGCGCACGCATGCAACAATGGCCCTCAGTTTGCGACAGCCGGTACTTAACCTCGACGCATCCAAAATGCGTCAGGCGCAAAAAGCGGCCAGCGAAGCTGCAGAATGGCAGCGGTTGCGCACCAAAGAGGGATTGGCCTTTGCCGTTAAAAAGGCCTATTCAGACTTCCAGTTTCTTCATCAGGCAAAACGTGCTGCTGTTGCGGCCATAGCGGCCTATGAAGCCCACGAGCAACTTGTGCGCAATTATCTTGAACAGGGGCTTGCAAAGCGAACCGACCTGCTTGAGGTGGGTATCGCAGCCAATGAAGTCCGCAACAGAATCCTTGAAATCGAAAGCAACACGGCGAATGCAGGCAGTTTGCTGTCTTACCTCATGGGGGAGGAGTCTTTCAAACCCTATGTGCCGTCGGACAGTCTGATGGCCAGTACCCTTTTGGCCGGGGAGATTACTACGGGTGGTCGATCAGATCTGCTCGCCATGGAAGCCGGGATCGCAGGTCTGGAGCGCCTGTACGAGGCGGAAGCGAACGATCGTTGGCCCCGCCTGAACGCATTTGGTGAGTACAGATTGTACGGCGAGGACCCCGTCGGTCTTGGAACAGGGGCATTTATGGCTGGCATTCAACTGAATTGGGAGCTATTTAAGGGGACTCAGAGGACCCATGGATTGAGAAAGCGCAGATTCGAAATCGACAAGGCTCGCACCGAAATGGCAGACGCCATGCAGCGTGCCCGATTGGATGTTCAGGTTTTGAAAGGCGATTGCAAACAACTTGAAGCAGAGATCGCCGTAAGGAGATCAAGCACCCGACTTGCCGCTGAAACAAAAAAAATTCTTACAGACCGTTTCCGCCAGGGATTGGAAAAGACAGTAGATGTGTTGCGTGCGGAAGCGGTCTTTTTGGAAGCTGAAACCCTTCTTTACCAGGCTATCTCCGAATTCAATAAAAGGGCTTACGAACTCGAATTCATCACGGCAAAAAACACTCAAAAATAATGATACGCATCAAAGACAAATTTGTAATTCCGGTAGCATTAACCATACTGTTGCTGTCGGTAGCCTGTTCGCCCAATGAGGAAAAATCTGCTGCAGAACAGGAATTGAGCCCGGTAGAAGTCCGCCTCGAGAAGCCGACGGCTCTGGGAGAAACGGGAATAAATTACTTTTCCGTGAGCGGCAAACTCGAATCCGATCGCATCGCACATATTAGCTCGCGCATGATGGGCAACGTTGCCCGGGTGTTTATTCGCGAAGGGAAAAAGGTAAAGCAAGGGGACCTGTTGGTCCAAATTCACTCCAACGACCTCATCGCACAAAGGGACCGGATCGATGCTTCCATGGCGGAAGCCCGCGCAGCACAAGCCAATGCAAAATTATTTCACGACCGGTTCCAGGCGCTTCTTGCCCAGGGAAGTGCAAGCCCCTCCGAATATGATCAGGTAAAACTTCAACTCGATCTTGCCAATGCACGCATCGATCAGATAGAGCATAGCCGTCGCGAGTTGAACGTAATGATCGCTGAAACGCAGGTGCGAAGTCCCTTTGATGGTTCTATTACACGGGTGTACGCTGAAGTTGGCAACCTGGCAACGCCGGGAACTCCGCTGGTGGTGGTTGAGAGTACGGACGAACTCGTGTTGCGCGTGGAGGTTCCCGAATCGGAGATCAGCAACATCGATCGCAAACAATCTGTACTCATTCAATTGCAACACAGCAAGGATACGGTCAGGGGTACAGTTGACCAGATCAATCCGTCATCGGGCTTGTCGGGCAGCCAGTACGACGTCGAAATCCTCCCGGACCGGAAAGCCCCGGTTGTCCATACTTGGAAGGCAGGTATGTATGCGAATGCACAGATCCGCAAACTGCGATGTGATACCAGTTTCGCCTCGTCGCTTAAGCGCATCGTCGTACCCAGGTCAGCCTTGGTAGAGCGCGGCCAACTTACGGGCATCTACACGGTTTCAGATGGCGGAAAGGCCGTATTGCGCTGGGTGCGAACGGGGAAGGAATATGCTGGTCAGGTGGAGGTTCTTTCCGGTCTCAACGTTACAGAATCCTTTGTCAGGGAAGCGGACAGCAGGTTATTCAATGGCGCTGCCGTAACGGTTAAATAAACAAACCGAAAATTTCATGGAGAATCAATACCATACTGGACTATCCGGAAGGATTGCCGACGTTTTTATCCGCTCGAAGCTTACGGTCTTGCTCATGCTCGTATTCATGGCGATCGGCATTTATTCTACGATGCTGATCCCACGCGAAGAAGAGCCCCAGATTCAGATCCCCATGGCGGATCTGTTCATCTCCTATCCTGGAGCCAATCCCAGAGAAGTGGAGTCACGTGTAGTCCAGCCACTTGAAAAAATGATCTCAAACATTAAGGGGGTTGAGTACGTCTATTCGACTTCGATGAACGGTCAGGCCATGCTCATCGTGCAATACTATGTTGGGGAGGATATTGAAAGGTCCATTGTAAAACTATACGACGAACTGAACAAGCACGCCGATAAAATGCCGAAGGGAGTGGGAATGCCACTCATCAAGACGCGTTCAATCGACGATGTGCCGATGATGTCACTCACTCTGTGGAGCGACCGGATGGACGATTACGAAATCTTGCAAGTGGGTCAGGAATTTGCAAGCGAACTCAAAAAAATATCCGATGTGGCCAACATCCAGCTCATCGGGGGGCGCGAACGAACGTTGATGGTGACACTCGACAAGGACAAGCTACGTGCCCATGGATTGGACATGGCTGGGGTTGCCCGGCACATCCGGATGAACAACGTCCAGGTCCAGGCGGGGTCTGTCGTAACGGGTGATGTAGAATTTCCCGTTGAAGCGGGAAACTTTCTGAGTTCCCGGGACGAAGTGGAATCGCTGATCATCGGTACAAATTCCGGAAGACCCGTATACCTTAAGCAGGTTGCACGTGTGAGCGATGGACCTCACCGTCCGGTGGATTACGTGCACTTTGGTTTTGGGAAGGCGAGTGTGGAAGATCGCCAGCAGTTTCCTTCGGAATATCCGGCCGTGACTCTCGCGATTTCAAAGAAAAAAGGTTCGGACGCCATGTCCATTGCTGAACGCGTTCGCGAGCGCACCGGAGAGTTGAAAAGGACGCTGCTCACTGAGGATCTCCAGATCTCGGAGACGCGCAATTACGGCGAAACGGCTTCTGAAAAAGTTTCAGAGTTGTTACTGCACCTGGGCATTGCCATTCTTGCGGTAACCTTGCTCGTGATGTTGGCCATGGGGTGGCGCGGAGGCCTGGTCGTTTTCCTGTCGGTTCCGACGACGTTCGCCCTGACCTTGTTCGCTTACTATTTCATGGATTATACGCTCAACCGCATTACGCTGTTTGCGCTCGTCTTTGTAGTGGGCATTGTCGTCGATGACAGCATCATCATTGCGGAAAACATGCACCGCCATTTCAAGAACCGCAAGCTGCCGTTTCATCAGGCGGCGCTCTTTGCCATCAATGAAGTGGGGAACCCCACCATCCTGGCGACATTTACCGTAATTGCTGCCATCCTGCCTATGGCCTTTGTATCGGGATTGATGGGTCCCTATATGAGTCCCATGCCGGTTGGGGCATCGCTGGCCATGTTGTTTTCGCTGATCATCGCACTGACCATCACCCCTTACCTGGGTTACGTCTTCCTCCGGGAAAAGGACAGTGGCAATTCAGCGACAGATCCCGACGGCGCTGATATGAAGCAGGATAAGATCTACCGGTTGTACCAGCGCTTTTTGCTTCCGTTGTTGAATGACCGGAGGAAACGCTGGTTGTTTTTGGGAACCACTGCCGCCGTATTGCTGCTTTCCTTGTTGGCTTTCGCCTTTAAACTCGTAGCGGTAAAAATGCTCCCATTTGACAACAAAAATGAATTCCAGGTGGTGATTGATATGCCTGAGGGAACTACGCTGGAGCGAACGGCTGCAGTGGCGGCAGAACTTTCGCAATACCTGGCCGATCAGGATGAGGTGGTTTCCTACCAGGCTTATGCCGGGACCGCTTCGCCCATTACGTTTAACGGCCTTGTCCGGCACTACGACATCCGGAGCGGAAGTCATCAGGCGGACATCCAGGTCAACCTCACCCATAAGGATGCCCGCCGGCAACAAAGCCACGACCTCGCAAAGAAGTACCGGCCGGGATTGCAGGACATCGCTGCGCGCTACGGTGCAAACGTTAAGGTGGTAGAGGTTCCTCCGGGGCCACCGGTGCTGAGTACCCTGGTTGCTGAAATTTATGGAGATGACTACGATAAACAGATTGACATTGCAGCACAGGTAAGTGAGCTCATGCGCAGCACGCCCGACGTAGTGGATGTGGACTGGTATGTGGAGGAGCCCCAGAGGAAAATCACCTTTGCGGTTGACCGCGAAAAGGCAATGAAGCATGGCGTAGCACCGGCGCAAATCGTCGAAAACATTCAACTTGCACTTTCTGAACAGGCCGTTTCCACGCTCTACGATCCTAAATCGGTACAACCCGTTGGCATCGTCATGGATATCCCGGACGCGCAAAAATCCGGAGTGGAAAATCTTCGCAACATTCCAGTGGTGAGTCAAAGTGGCCAAGTTTATCCTGCTGGTGACCTCGCCGAATTGCGGGAAGTCCGCCAGGATGTAAACATCTACCGCAAAAATCAAAAGCGGGTTGCATACGTGGTAGCCGATATGGCGGGAGAATTGGAGAGTCCCGTGTATGCCATCCTTGATATGTCGAAAAAACTGAGCGACATCGAATTGCCAAAGGGCTATGAGCTCAGGGAGCTGTTCAACGGGCAACCTGCCGACGAGAGGCACTTTTCGCTAAAGTGGGACGGGGAATGGCAGATCACCTACGACGTCTTTAGGGATCTTGGTATTGCCTTTGCCGTTGTAATCCTCATCATCTACCTGCTGATCGTTGGATGGTTTCAGCACTTTAAAGTTCCGGTGGTGATGATGACTGCGATACCCCTGAGTCTCATTGGCATTGTGATCGGACACTGGATCATGGATGCTTATTTCACGGCTACCTCTATGATTGGTTTTATTGCACTTGCAGGTGTCATGGTGCGCAACTCCGTACTGCTCATCGATTTTGTCAACATCCGGCTTCGCGACGGATTGCCGTTGAAGGAGGCCATCCTTGAAGCGGGAGCTGTAAGAACAACGCCCATCCTGCTTACGGCCGGGGCCGTTGCCATTGGCGCCGTGGTCATCTTGTTTGATCCCATCTTTCAGGGCCTGGCCATCTCGCTCATTGGTGGAACGGTAGCGTCGACGGTACTAACTCTTTTGGTGGTGCCCGTGCTCTACTTTATGTCTGAACGCCGGCAATTCCGCAATTGATCCGGGTGTAGAGTTAAGGTCATTGATTTACAATTCACAACAAATATTGATCATTATGAACAGAACGCGCATGATTCACCGGTTTGCCGGGGCAATGGTCCTGGTTTCCGTTTTGCTCACTTATTTTGTAAACCCAGCCTGGATCTTTCTGGCAGCATTTGTGGGACTCAACCTGTTGCAAGCCTCATTCACACGCTGGTGTTTGCTCGACGACATCCTTCGCAAGATGGGTGTGCCCAGTGAGTGTGAGGAAAGGGCCGCAGCAGGAAAATCCTGACTGCTCCATTGGCATCTACCAAGTCCGTTAGATACTAACTAACGTTAGATAAAAGTGATACGAACGTTAGTAAGCATGCCATATCCTGGGAAGGTTTAACTTTGTCATGTCCCGGTAAAATCTGCTAACATTTTCTGGCGTGGAAGCTTAATTTAGCGCCATGGTGCTGACGGATTTTCCTCCCATCGAAACCTTTCGTAGCTTGTTTGGCCGCGGCCCGCTCATGGTCGTCCGCGCACCGGGAAGGATGAACCTGCTCGGTGAACACACCGACTACAATGGGGGGTGGTGCCTGCCGGCAGCCATCCAGCGTTCCATCTATATCGGGCTGGTTCCCTCGGCGGAAACTTCGGTGTGGTCGGTCGACGAAGGAAACGCATGGTGCCCGGGCCAAAGAAGGGACAGGCCATCATGGGCCATTTATTTTGAAGGGGCCATGGAGTATCTGCGGGAAAAGGGCCTGAGCTGGCCGGCTTTCAGGCTCGCATTTGGGGGTGACCTTCCAGCCGGGGCCGGGCTGTCGTCTTCATCAGCAATTACCTGTGGCCTGGTTGCCCTGCTCGACTACTATGCATCATGGGAGTTTACGCCTGAGCAGTGCGCGGCTTTGGCTGTGGAAGCTGAAAGGCGGGCGGGTGTCGCCGGAGGAATGATGGACCAGCTTTGCATATTCCACGCCCGCAAGGACATGGCCATGCTGCTGGATTGCACCAAGGTCAGTTACAATTACCTCCCCGCCGTGATTCCCGGATATGGATGGTTCATAGCCGATACCCGTGTACGGCATCACTTGCCCGAAAGCGATTACAACAAACGTTCGTTTGCATGCCGGGAGATTCTTGACAGAGCATTGGAACTGTTTCCAGGTATCCCGTCCCTTTCTGCACTGGATGCGGGTCAAATGCAGGATTTGTGTGCGGTCCTGAGACCACCGCATAAAGAATATGCGCTATATGTTTTCCAGGAGAATGCCCGGGTGCTAGAGATGGCCAGCGCGTGTAGAGACGGTAATGCGCTGAAGGCGGGAGGCCTGTTGTTCGCCGGACATGAGGGTTTGAGACGTCAATATAGAGTATCCTGCGACGAAGCTGACTTCCTCGTTAATTATGCTCGGCACAGCGAACCGGCCCTGGGAGCCAGGATCATGGGCGCTGGTTTCGGGGGCTGCACTCTTCATCTGCTCAACAGGCAGCATCTGGATGAATACGCTGCAGGAATAACAAATGCATTTAAAAACCGTTTTGGCTGGGAACCGCGCGTTTTTGAAGCCATCCCTTCGGATGGAATAGAGCGCATACACTGACTCGAAATAATACTGGAAATATGATTGCGTTGCGAACGGGTTTGGGTAGATTTTTATGGATCTTGATTTTTGCCTTTTCCACTGAAGCGAACGGTCGTTCTGGTGGGGATTCGGCCAGACTCCATCGCCAGTTGCTGAAGGCATTTCCCGGTTTGGCTCTCGAGGCGAGCGCCCCTCAGTCGCCTTTTCGCCATGTGTGGAAGCTAACCATTCGCCAAAATCTCGATCACAACGATCCCGGTGCGGGCACTTTTCCTCAATGTATTTACCTGTATCATCGCGGCTATTCGGCTCCCAATGTGCTCGCTACCGAGGGTTATAAGCTGTCGGACCGGATTTATGAAGCAACGTCCATCCTCGACGCCAACCAGTTTTCTGTAGAGCACCGCTTTTTTGGAGACTCCAGGCCCGATTCGATCCCATGGATGCTCCTCCGTCAACCCCAGGCCTTGGAGGATCTGAGAATGGTTCAAAGTCGCCTCGGCAAAATTTATCGCAAGTCGTGGACGGCAACAGGCGCATCGAAAGGAGGAACACAGGCTGCACTGTACAGCCTGACTTATCCAGGTGTGGTCCAGGCTACCGTTGCGTATGTAGCCCCATTCGTATTGGAGCAGGAAGATCCGCGAACCATCGCCCATTACAAAGAAAAGGTTGGTACCCCGGAATGCCGGCAGCGCGTTTTTAATTTTCAACGAACCCTTCTTAAACAACGCGAAGCACTTAAGCCCATGTTGCTGGAACTTTCGGTGCGCGACGGCGTGGACTTTTTTCTGGAGCCCGATCGCATCATCGATTACGCAGCCGTCGAATATCCGTTTTCCTTCTGGCAATGGGGTTTTGGTTGCGAAGAGATTCCCGGCGATGATGCTTCCGCAGAGGAAGTGTTCGATCACGTCGAAACGGTAGTCGATTTCAATTATTACGACAAACCGACCTGCTCACTGCTCATGCCTGCTTATTACCAGTTCATGACGGAATTCGGTTATTACGGATTTGATACAACTGGATTGAGCGATTTGTTGGTTACCGGCCCGCTGACCAACCTAGAATTTTGTCCAAAGGAAGCAGACCTCCGTTACGACGGTACCTACATGCGCGAGATGTACCAAAGAGCAACGCGCGAAAGCAGGAACATCATTTACATTTATGGTGCGCTCGACACCTGGACAGCCTGTGCGGTTGATCCTGGTCCGGACGGCAACGCCATCAAGCTGGTTCGCTTCAATGGAGGCCACCGCACACGGATCCGGGACTTTGCTACCCACGACCGGAACCGCATTTACAAAGCCTTGCACAAGTGGACGCGCGCCCGCACGCACCCGTTGCCATACTGATGGCCCAGAAGGGCCTTTTCCATTGCTGAATTGCGCGTACTTTTGCGTCTGCGGGAGAATCCGCAAATTTCCGGAAACTATGGAATTGCATAACGGACACTACACCTTGCAGGGCTTCGACCTTGGTGATCTGGTCACCAAATACCACACGCCGCTTTACCTCTACGACACCTCGGTGATCCAACGCCAGATCGAACGGCTTCAGAAAGCATTTTCCGTTCCTGAACTGGGCATTCATTTTGCGTGCAAGGCCCTCAACAACATCAATATCCTCAAGCTGATGCAGGCTTGGGGTATAGGGCTCGATACCGTTTCCATACAAGAGATCTGGATTGCTAAACACGCCGGATTCCCAGCGGAGCGCATACTGTATACCCCTAATTGCGTTGGCACCGATGAAATCGAAATGGCCATCCGGGAGGGCGTGCAGATAAACGTCGATCACATTGAAACCCTCGAATTCATCGGACACCATTATCCCGGAACCAAGGTTGGCATTCGCATCAACCCGCACGTCATGGCGGGGGGGCATGAAAAACTGTCTGTGGGTCACATCGACAGCAAGTTTGGCATTTCCATTTATCAATTGCCATTGGTACTCCGGATCGTAGATGCGCTCAAACTCCGCGTCAACGGTTTGCACATGCATACGGGTTCCGACATCCTCGACAGTGGAGTGTTCCGCCTGGCAGCCGACATACTCTTTGACGCAGCGAGCAAATTTAACGACCTCGAGTTCATCGATTTTGGCAGCGGCATCAAAGTCGCCTACAAGGCCGACGATGTGTACACCGATGTCGAGGAACTCGGTCAGGTGTTGTCTGAATCATTCAACAATTTTTGCAAAGCGTATGGAAGGCCTCTCAAACTTTACCTGGAGCCGGGCAAATTTCTCGTTTCGGAAGCGGGGTATTTTATGGTTCGCACCAACGTCGTCAAACAAACCCCGTCAACCGTATTTGCAGGGGTCGACTCCGGATTAAACCACCTCATCCGTCCGATGTTTTACGATGCTTACCACCACATTTTCAATCTGAGCAACCCGCAGGGAAAACCGCGCGTGTACAACATCGTCGGATACATTTGCGAGACCGATACATTCGCCAATAACCGCGTCGTTGCTGAAATCCGTCCGGGAGATATACTCTGTTTTAAAAATGCCGGGGCTTATTGCTATACGATGGCATCGAATTACAACTCGCGGTTCAGACCAGCTGAGGTGATGTTGCACGGTGGTCGGGACTACCTGATCCGCGAACGCGAAACCCTTGATGACCTGTTGCGGCACCAGCAGGAGCTCATTTAAATTTTCATGAGGAGGACGGGAGGAATTCCGTCTTGCCCCAAAAAAGTATCCCGGCATTCGCGCGGAAGGCCGGGACTACCCCGTCACGCTTTGCGCGAGCGCGAGCGTTCCCGCGCCTGAACGCAAATGCAAGTTGTGTTGGTAGTTCGCAATGCCGTGACTGCCAAATGGCAAATACGGCGGAGTTAGTTTGAAGGTGTCACGAGTATTTTTGTCGTGGCCGCCCGGCCCTGCGCATCCGAGATGCGCAGGAAATAGATTCCCGTTTTCAGGATTCCTTTCAGATCGACCTGGAGTGCAGGGCCTGTCCACGGAAGCCTGAAACAGGGGTTGCCGAAAGCATCATAGACGCTCAGCATGCCATCCCGTTTCAGGTCCTCGCAGGCAATCTGAAACGAACCATCGTTCGGGTTTGGGTAAATGTTCATCACGTGTTGTTCAGGATCGGCGGGGTCCAGACGGACCACGATAAAATCTTTATGCAGGGTGTGAAATTGCTCATTCGTTGCAACAGGAGGGTTTGAATCAAAATAGATGGAAGCCACGTTGCGCAATACCGTTTGCAGCGGAAGTTCCGACTTGGGCCTTACCGAATAACTGAAGTAACCCTGGGAAGCTGTTTCACTTGCGGCGCGGTGAGGAAGGCGGATGCCGGGAAACTCCACCGTGAGCCTTCGGTCGATCAGCCGGTAGGTACTAAAATGAGAAGCACCGGTGGGCAGGAAACTCGAAAGGTCGAACCGGTCATTCAGGGTGTCTTCGATGACAACGCGCCAGGCCGTATCGGTGCCTTCATTCTGAAAATCGATCCGGTACTCAATGGCCCTTCCCGGTTCGATGAAGTGTCGGGAAGAGTAGCCCCTTGGCCGTGCGTTCTTTTGATTGGGATCGTGAGATCCAACGGATTCCTGGCAGTCGGTGGCAATGTGGAAGTCCTCTTCGTCTTCCGGAAACTGGAGTACGTATCCACGGCTGAAATCACCCTGCTGGTTGCGGCCACATCCTTCCAAGACGACGGTTGGGTTCGATTTGCCGGGGTGGAAAGGCACCTGGTCCACAAAAAGGCGGTAGGTGCTTCCGTTGGCAGGGTATTCAAGATCCATGAAGGCACCCCGGTCCAGCAGCACATTTTTTTTCAGCCCTGGCATGATGTCGTCTTCGACAATCCAGAATTGACTGGGTTCTGTCATCGGCTGTTCGCCGGAATTGAGGATGCGGAAACGCGCTTTATCGCCGGAACAGGAAGCACTGACTTCGAGATGGGCTCCATTCCAGAAGGGTGAGGGAGAACATGTATTTTCAGGGAGCATGACTGCTTTCAGACAATGCGTCTGGCCCGTGATGGTGCGGTTGCAGTCGAGCATGACGGTAAGGCGCAACGTGCCCGATTGGAAGATCCCCAAGCTGCCCAAGGAGAATTCGACTACCGGACCGTCGATGAGACTTGGAAGACGCGAGGCACGGCGAAATTCCATGAAGGTATCGAGCACGATGCGCAACAACGCATTGGGCTCCGGTGCCGTACCCGCGTTGCGGTAGTGAATCAGGTATTCGTATTCAACGCAGCGCCTGAGGATGGGAGCACTCAGGGTTGCTTCGAGCTGTGGACAAGACTGTTCGACCTGCATGGGGAAATCCAGGGAGATCAAACGCAGGCTAGGGTCGACCTGTACGGACTGAACAGCGTTGCAGACTCGCCACTGAGGAGCAACAGAACTCAGCCGGAAAAAGTGAAGGCCTTCGTCTGAAGGTCCCAGGATGAGCGCTCGCGGATTTTTATAGTGGCGCAAGCTCCCATTAAAACTATCGGAAACGGTAAAATCAGTTAGAAGGGTTTCGCCATGATCGAAGGCGCAATTCGAGTTGGCGTCGTGGAAGGCATTGATGTAGCAGGGAATGGCCTGTAAGTTGTCACAGGTGCGCTGGGCCACCACCGGCAATGGAACGAAAAGCGCGTTGAGGAATTCCATCAAAACGGGTGCGCCCGAAACACCATAACAATGCGCTTTGCTGGGGTCTGATCGCCAGTGGATTCGAAAAGCCAAGGCCCCATCCGGCAGCGTCAAACCTTGCGGGAAAGGATTGTCCCAACTCACGGAGAGACTGTTAAAGCCCGGAAGGAAAGCGTAATTGGAAGGACCGAAATTGGGAAGCGCCGACAGCTCGATTCCCGCCAACTGTCCTTGCCGGTTTTCATCGAAAAAGCTGAATTGGAAGGCAGCGATGTTGCGGAAGCCGGAGAAGCGCACGTCGATGAGGTTGGTATCTCCCGACCAGCCCCGGTCGATCAGGTGGATGCCGACCGGATCCTGTGCGTCGAGTTTAAACACCCATGCAATGCAGACGACCAAGATCAGGGCGAACCTTCCCCTCGACGAACTTTTGATGAATTGAGTTTGCTTCAAAGCCATTGAATCGATAACAAAAGTAGAGGGCACTATGGCTCCACCAAAGTATAAAAATATTCAATTGTAGCACAAAATGCATACATTTGTAATAATAAATATCTATAAATGAGATAATTATAAAATTTATTTGTAGAAAAAAATGAAAAAGTCCTTTTCGCGTAGTCTGTTTGAGGGACTCGAGCCCAAACAAAGGCAGCGCTTTTTGGCTTTCCTGCGGTCGCCCTATTTCAACCGGCAGGAAAGGATGGTGGCGGGGGTGATGGCCATGGACCGCCTGGAAGGCCTCCACGGCGAAGCCTATGCTCGGGCACTCTTCGCCACCTTGTATCCCCAGATGCCGTACGACGACGTCAAACTGCGTTTGTTTTTTTCAGAGCTGGCCGCTTTGCTCAGGCGCTTTCTCTACGTCGAAGCCATGCAATCGAGTGAAGAAGAGCAGTCGCTTTATCTTTTGCGTTACCTGAGGCAGCGGCGTGAGGCAGATGCTTTTGAACGTTTGGCAAGAAAGCTCCAGCGCGAATTCGACACCGATAGCGGATGGAACCCCAGGCGCTTTGAATGGAGACACCGCCTCGAAGTCGAAAAAATGTCGTACGAATCGTTCCGCAACCGCTTTACCCATTTTGATTTCAACCTGGGAGCTGCTCAACTCGAAGTGGCCTCTCTGATCCAGCGGCTGCGGATCTACCTCGAGCAACTTTCGCATGAGGCCATCGGCAGGACACCAGCAACTTATCCGATGCTCGACGCCTGGATTAACCACGCCATCGAACAGGGCTGGGACCAACTTCCGGAGTTGCGCCTATACCTTCTCGCCACCCAACTCTTCCGCGAACCTGCACAGGATGGCCTTTTCCACGAATACCTCCAATTGCTGGGAGAGCAAGAAGCTGGTTTTGATTTTGAAACGGGGCGCGAGCTCTACCTAACCGCTCTCAATTACGGCATTCGCAAGATCAACCAAAATGCGGTTGATTTTTTTCGGATCAGCCTCGACCTTTTCCGCCATTGCGTTAAGCGGGGATGGATACTCGACTACGGAGTGATGAGTTCGCTTACCTATAAAAACATCATAGTTTTGTGTCTTCGCATGAATGACCTCGACCTGGCCGAGCAGTTGCTGGAGTCATACCGGCCGCTGGTGGATGCCCGTGACCGCGCCATGATCTACCAGTTCTGTCTGGCGAGGATACGCAAAGAACGAGGCGATTTCCGGGGCGCTCTGTATCTGCTCAACACCAGCTTGTTTAAGGATCCCCTCATCGAGCTCAATGCCCGTGTGGAAATGATCAAGATCTATTACGAGCTCGACGAACCCGAGTTGATGAACAATCAGCTCACGGCTACCCGCCAGCTCATCCGCCGCTCCAAGAAACTGGGCTACCACCGAGAGTATTACGTCAACTTCTTGGCGGCATCTGCCCGCCTGCTCAGCCTTCGAAGACCCGACGCCCAGGCGCGGCAGGCTTGGATGGACCGCATCCTGGCCGATAAAAAGCTGATTGAAAAAACGTGGCTCTACAACATGGTTGCGCAGCTGCCGGTGCAACGCACGCGAACGGAAGCTCCCGTGTCCCCGGCATTGAAACAACGACCGGACAAAAATTAACGACTGTTAGTTCCTTTGAAGAAATCGGGCGAATAAAAAATATGTTTTGACGGTCAACCGGGGTGAGTTGCCGGGAATTCAGGGTTGCCTGCGAACCGCATTTTCCAGGTAGCCAGGCCTACGCAGTATGGGCTCCAGAGCAATGCGGTGGGTCGTGACGATGCGTTCGCGTGGACTGAACAGGAAGATCTGGGCCTGTGCATCGTACAGAACTGCCTGGAAGTGCCGGTACAGTGCACTTCGCTCCGCTTCATCTGCCGTTGTCCGGATCGCCATGATCAGCGAGTCCACCAAAGGAGACTGAAGTCCGGAACGGTTGCCACCGCCCGGGCGGGCGTTTTGGCTGTGATAAACCTGAAAGGGATCGTAGAGGGAGGTTGCCTGCTGGCTTATGGTCACGGCAGCCAGATCGAAGTTGCGCGCGTTGAGGTCTGAGATGAATACGGCCATTTCACGCGATTCCGGAACGATCTCAACTCCGATCTTGCGGGCCTCAGACGCGAGCAGCAAGGCTACCTGACGACTGAGTTCGCCGGAAACGAGTAACGAGAACTGCAGTTCCTGCAAGCGACCGTCTATGGTTTTGTCGAGGATGCCGTTGCGGTTGTGGTCTGCCCAGCCAGCATCTTCGAGGAGTTTGCGGCTCATTGCGGGATCGAAGGAGATGGGCCGGAGGGTGTCGTTGTAATAGGATTTTCGCGGATGCACTGGCCCGCTGATGGGATCTGCCAGGCCCAGCATGACATTGCGGATATACCCGTCCACATCGGCCAGGTGGGCCAGGGCCCGGCGAACAGCCCATTCAGAAAGAGCTGATTTGCGCAGGTTCAATTCCAGCAATGCATATTGAAAAAAGCCCGTGGTATAGAAGTGCAGTGCTGGGGACGAGCTGCTATCTTGTTTCAGGGAGATGAACTGCCGTGGAGTAATGCCTGCTGCCAGGTCTATGCTTCCCTCCTTTAGGGCAAGGATGGTGGCCGCCTCATCGGGCATGACGAGGTATTCGATGGTTTGCGGAAAGGCTGCAAACAGGGCATCTTCAGATTTGAGTTGGTTGCCCCACCAATCGTCTTTGCGTTCGAGCACGATGCGCGCTCCGGATTCCCATGCAGTTAGGCGATAAGGGCCTGCGCCCTGAATGTCCGACTTGCAAAAACCGGCTGATTGGAACGACCCGGCAAACCGTCGCAGCACATCGCTTTCGCCGGCCGTCCATCCCGTGCTGTCCCGGTGGGCCAATTCATACACTTCATAGCCCCGCATTAATTTATCCGGGTCATAAACGGATTCCGGATAGAGGTTGACGTTGCCGCTGACCTCGCTTCCCAGCATGTAATCCCTGGCAACGTGGATGTAAACTTTGTGGTCATTGGCAGAATCGATGCGGACATGGTGAATGTTTTTGAGAAAACTTCTCCAGCTCGGGTTGGAGATAAAGGGGTTGAGTGCCGCCTTTACCGTAAATGCGTAGTCGTTGCCTGTTATGGGCCGTCCGTCATCCCAGCGGGCCTCTTCCCGAAATTCGACAAAATAGACGGTCGTGCTGTCGGTGCGCTCCACGACAATGGGTACGTCTTTGACGAGCAGTGGATGGAGTTCGAGCTGACGGGCGCCGTATTCGATCATGGGCATCATGACCAGGGCCTCTATTTGGGTGGCCAGAGCGCTTTGCGACTGGATGGGATGGAGGCAATCAGGGTCCTGAGCAATGCGGATGCGCAGCGTGAAATGCTCTTCGGCGGAAGGCGATTTGCAGGATGGCAGAAGCAACATGCCGGCGACGGTGCACCACCACATCCTCCACAAAATCTCAACGACAAACGGGCGATGAATCATAATCAGGACGGGCTAAACCATTGGAGATGTGCAATGTTCTTTTGCATGCATCACCAGTCCGCATAAAGATATGCAAAAAGTACTCGTCGCAGGGGCTAACGGCTTGATTGGAACCCGCCTGTCGGAGCATCTCTCCGATTCGGGGTATGACGTTCATTGGCTGGTCCGCAGACCGCAGGCAAATCAAGCCTGGCCACAGCATGGCTGGGATCCGGAGAGGGGCATTGTCGATGCTGAGGCCCTCAAAAAGGTGGATGTGCTCGTCAACCTTGCAGGCAGTCCCATTGCCGTATGGCCATGGACGGACAAGCGCAAGCAGGAAATTGCCGATTCAAGACTCCGTTCTGTAAAAGTACTCGCGGATGCGCTTGCAGCCGGTGGCCTTGCGGTTAACCACATCCTACAAGCCTCTGGTGTCGGTTATTATGGTCACCGGGGAGACCTCCGGTTAACGGAGACCGATGCTCCCGGGCGCCAGGGATTTCTAACGAACGTTTGTAAGCAATGGGAGGAGGCGGCTCGTCAATTTCAGCCGCATTGCGAACGTCTGACCATCCTGCGAACGGGACTCTACCTGGATCCGCGTGGCGGGGTCTGGAAAAAGCTGATGCCCGCACTGCCCTTAAGGGTATTGAACTATTTTGGCAACGGCAGGCATTACTATGCATGGATACATCACGCCGATTACCATGCGGCCATACTGCACGTGCTGCAGCGGCGCATTGCGGGACCGGTTAACCTGACTGCACCCACGCCGGTCACCCATCGCGACATGATGCGGGCCGTGAGGGGGCAAATTCCTTCGCTCCTGATACCCGGTCCGCCGGCAGCACTGCTGCGCATGATTTTGGGCGAAATGTCATCTGTTGTTTTGGATTCCTGCCGTGCTGAGCCGCAGGCTCTACTTGCTACTGGGTTCCGCTTTCGATACCCGGTTATTCAGGAGGCCGTTGCCGACCTGCTGTCCTGATCTTCATTGCCGGCCCGACACCGCAGCGGCCAGCTTGATCCCGCATTGCTGCGTTGTCTGGATGGTTCCGTATCCAGAGCAGGACGATTTTTGGGCTTATCCGTAAAGCTCGTAGCGGATATTTTTGCCAGCAACCTTGTGCTGGGTAACCAGCGCCGCAACGGCCTGATCGATCATGGCCGACCAGCCACACAGCAAAAATTGTGGTTGAGGCCGGTCTGCTCCCATGTCCCGGAGCAGGGAGTCGTAACATTGGTGAACGTGACCATGCAGGTATTGAAGTCCTGGGTGTTCTGGTAGGGGCATCTCTGGTTGCCGGGACAGGCAGATGCTTGCCCGAAAGTTTGGGATCCGGGCGCACCACGATGCTATTTCGCTCCGGTAGAGCATTTCGCGTTCATTGCGCACGCCGAAGATCAGGTCCACAGAAGAATAGGGGTTTCCTCTGGCATCGATTTCGGAAAGCATGGCGCGAAAGGGGGCGATGCCAGTACCCGTGCATACCATGGTAAGTGGGATACCGGGTTGGTCGGGAAGGGTGAAATTTCCTTCGGGTCCCTTGCAGCGGATGGCATCCCCTTCCCGGATTTCGGAAAAAAAGTACTGGGACGCTGCACCGCCCTCTTTAAACGAAATGCAGAATTCGACTTTGTGACCATCCGTGCATGGGTTTGCGATGCTGTAACTGCGCCACCGCTGTGTCCGCTTCTCCCCAAGCGGTAGGTCGCACACGAAAAACTGTCCCGGTTTCCATTGGGGAAACTCAGATCCTTCTATGCAAAAATGGAAGGTCCGCGTGCGTTCATTCTCAAAGTGGATGCGCTCAAGGCGCAAGCTGTACCAGGTGCCTGGGATCATTTATACCGTTTGCCAAATAACAGTTGCAGGAGCCAAAGGGTTAAAGGATGAGCTCCTCATATCCGATCAGTTGCGGATACCCTTTGCCCTTAAAATAGTGCTCGGTTTCCTGGCGGCTCTTAGATGAACTCACCAGCAGAAGGTCGCCTCCCCAGGCCCCTAAGGATTTGACCTCGCCCCAGAAATCGCTAAAAAGCCGGCTTTTGGTTCTTTCCTGTTCTACGTATCGGGCAACGAGTTGCTCGTGATCGCGTACCCATTGCTCGAATGCATCCAGTTTGCGGATCTCGACGAGTTTTTCGGTGAGCGCATTGGCCTGATCGATGATGGCGCTTGTCGGCTTTTTGGCCCGCACCTGCTCAACCGCATGCTGGCTGTCGGTTTTGTGGTTGAGCGGAAGAAAGTATAGTTGGTTGGTAAACGATGGGTTGAAATCGATTTCTTCCACGCTGGCTGAATCTTCGCCGAGGGAATAGATCAGGGGACCGTCGGCACCTGCGCAGGCAATGTCGTATCCTGAGCCGGAGGCAACGTCGAAGTACAAGTGGTAGGGATTGACGTCGGCCCAGCGCGCCATATTGTAAATCAGGGTGGAACTCGAGCCAAGCCCCCAATCCAATGGAAACTCGAGGTAATGGTCAACCTTGTATTTCTTCCAGTGCGATAAAAACTCGGAATTGTTTTGACAACAGGCGCGCAGCAACTTGCGCAGAAAATTTCCCTTTTGTGGATCACTGGCTTTGGCAATCTCAAAGCCCAGGAGGTCAATCTCAGCGGAAAACCACTTCTTGCCGGTAACATCGTAAGCGGACCAAAGGATCTCCGAGCCGCTGAGTTCCTGCACCTTCATTCTCTGACCCAGCCGGGTTGGGAGGGCCAGCGCGCGCGCGCCATGGAGTACGAGGTACTCCGAGCTGAACAATACTTTGCCCCGGGCGTAAAATTCCGTCTTAATGGTCAGGTCTTAGGTTCGGGGGCGAATATAAGGAAATTGTATAATACGAAAACAGCGGGGTTCTCCAGGTGTTCCCCGGCGAAATGGCTTCGTGTGCCCAGGGCCGTCATTCATCGTAGGCATTCCAGTCGGCTGCCGACTTGGCTTGGAGCATCAACTCATAAAAACGCAGCAGGGAGAGCGTAGCTCCCTGTTCGTAGTCGTACCAGGACTTAAAGGTATCGTCTTCGTATTGGATGATCATGGTCACCGTTCTGTCGGCGCTGTCCTCCCCAAACTTATCCAGGGATTTGTTGATTTTGAGAAAATTGGCCAAGGCAAATAGCTTGTCGAGAAGATCCGGATCGCAAACTGCGGTGTACTTGCCTGCGGTTTCTGCGGTGTTGGAGAGGTTGTGGAGGATCATTTCGCCACTGGCGCTGATCTTCATGCGAAAGTCAGGACATCCGCCAAACTGGCAAAAGGAATGCATTTGCACAAAGCGTATGGCGCGTTGATCGGGCTTTTGGTTGTGTTCGATGATGTGACCGAAATGGTATACGAGGGTGTCCTTTTTCATGAGCCCCATCTTGTACTCATCGCGATAGGTGCGCGGAAGCCGAACCTCCTTCCCGTCACGGGTGATGGTCGAGGTGGTGGTTTTGAATTGTTTAAGTACGATGAACAGGCCCTGACGCGTCTCCTCTATGAAGGGTATGACCAGGTCGCCTCGCTCTTTTGGAGGAAAAATGCGGATGACCTGTGTTGAACCCTCTTCTTCCAGTTCGTCCCGACCCATGACCAGGTAGTGTGCCTGCTCCTTTTTCTGTTGTCCCGTTGCGAAGAGGTCGGAAATTCCATCGCTGTTGAAATCGCCAACAAACCAAGGCGAATATTCCAGTGAGTCGAGGTACCATTGGTTTTCTTCATAAGGGCATTTGATGCCCAATTGAAAATTTTTCAGGCTCTCAAAATTCTTTTTCAGGTAAACGCTCACCTCCTTGTCGAGTGTGAAATCGTCGAAGGATTGTGCGCGTGCAGCTACCTGCAGGCAAATTAGAAAAAGGGTGATTGTCCTGTTGGCCAACATAGATCAATTGAGTTTGTATCCCAATCCAAGACTTTCGATCTGCGCCAGCAATTCGCTGCTCACGGCGACCTTTCGAGGACTTAGCATTTCAAGTTGAAGCTTGTTGGCCGGATCGAGTACCTGAATGTATACGGGCAGGTTGCCTTTGTTTTTTTTGAACATCAGCTCCATCCGGTCTCCTAGATCTTTGCCTATGATTTCCAGTGGAATAAAAACTTCCATGGAACGGCGGAATAACTGATTCAGTGCGTCCGACAGCATGGTGATGCTGGAGATAAAAAATTCCCAGTCGTTGAATTTTTCATTTTCGAATTTGCGTTTGCCATAGGTACCGTCGACCATGATGACCTGACCGTTTTCCACCAGGTGTTTGAATTGCGGATATAGCCTCGAAGGCAGCCGGAGATCTACGCTGCCGTAGTAATCCTGGAGGGTGAACACTGCATACCCCTCACCGCGTTTATCGGTGCGGTGCAAGGCATTGGTGACAATTCCGCACAGCCGGTGGCGGTAACCTTCTTTATTTTCTTCCTGCAATTTCGACAACAGGTCGATGGACAGGGTTGGTGCGTGGTTGAGCTCGATCCGGTATTGATCGAGTGGATGTGCACTCAAGTAAATGCCGGCGATCTCAATTTCTTTTCCGAGTTTCTCGAGCACGGTCCATTCCGGGCAGGCCGGCGGAGTTGGAATGACGATGTCATTCTGAAGGCTGTCGCCAAATAATGACATCTGCATATTTTTTTGTGAGGTGTGGTATTGGTTGCCCCAGCGGATCATATATTCAATAAAGGTCGCGTATTTGTCGTACGGGGCGAAATACTGCGCGCGGTGCATGTTGGAAAAGCAATCGAAGGCACCGGCATACACGCAACTTTCGATCACTTTTTTGTTGACCATTTTTGATTCGAGCCGCTTGAGGAGGTCTGCAAAATCAGCAAAAGGTCCGCGGGCCTTGCGCTCGGCGATGATCTCGAGCACAGGTCCTTCCCCAACGCCCTTCATAGCCGAAAGGCCGAAGCGGATCTGGCCATGTTCATTGACGGTAAAGTCCAGCCCGGATTCATTGATATCGGGGCCGAGCACGTCGAGTTTCATCCGGTGACATTCGCGGATGTAAGTACTCAGGTCCGAAATGTTGGCTTTGTTGGAAGTGAGCACTGCAGCCATGAACTCTGCCGGATAATGGGTTTTGAGGTAGGCTGTCTGAAAGGCGAGTATGGAATAGGCGGCTGCATGGGACCGGTTGAATCCGTAAGCTGCAAACTTCGCCATGATGTCGAAGATCTCTTGTCCTTTTTTGTCTTCGATGCCCTTCTGCCGGCAGCGGTCGAGGAAGATGGCACTTTGCTTGTCCATGTCTTCCTTTTTCTTTTTTCCCATGGCCCGTCGCAGGATGTCGGCTTCGCCCAGCGAGTAATCTGCCATGATCTGAGCGGCCTGCATGATCTGTTCCTGGTAAACCATGATCCCGTAAGTTGGCCGCAGGAGGTCTTCCAGCCAGGGGTGCGGGTATTCCACCGGGATGCGGCCGTATTTGCGCTCGATAAACTCTTCGATGTACGACATTGGACCGGGGCGGTACAAGGCGTTCATGGCAATGATGTCTTCGATGCCGCTGGGCCTGAGGTTTTTCAGATGCCCGCGCATGCCTTCGCTTTCAAACTGGAACAGACCGATGGTATTGCCTTCCTGAAACAGCTGCAAGGTCTGCGGATCGTCGAGTGGGATGAGGTCAAGGTCGATGCGGTCGGATTCTGGGTGGCGCGCTACAATGTTGTCGAGGGCATCGTTGATGATGGAAAGCGTCTTGAGTCCAAGAAAATCCATCTTGAGCAAACCCGTTTTTTCGATGACCCCTCCCTCGATCTGGGTCACGAGCAGGTCGGTATCTTTGGCAGTGCACACAGGAACAAATCGGGTGATTTCGTCCGGGGCGATGATGATCCCCGATGCGTGCACACCGGTATTGCGAACCGAGCCTTCAAGTTTGAGCGCCATTTGGAGAACTTCGGATTCGAGATCGCCCTTTAGCAAGATGCTGCGGAGCTCGTCGATCTTTTTGCGGTCGTCGGGAGTAAAATCCCCGTTGACCTCAGCATCTTCACCGATAATCGAGCGAAGTGTGATGCCGGGCCGGTTGGGGACGAGCTTGGCGAGCCGGTCGGCAGCAGACAGTTCGAGTTTTCGCACCCGGGCCACGTCGCGGATCGACATTTTGGCAGCCATGGTTCCGAAGGTTACGATCTGGGCAACCTGGTTCCTGGAATATTTCTCGACGACGTAATCGATGACTTTTTGACGCCCGCGATCGTCAAAATCTATGTCGATATCGGGCATGCTGATGCGCTCGGGGTTGAGAAACCGCTCGAAAAGCAGGTTGTAGCGAATGGGATCGATGTCGGTGATCGTCAGACAGTAAGCAACGACCGAACCTACGGCAGAACCGCGTCCGGGCCCGACCCGCACGCCTTTTTCGCGGGCCTTGCGGATGAAATCCTGAACGATGAGGAAGTAGCCTGCAAATTCCATCTTCCGGATGACCGACAACTCAAACCGTATGCGCTGCTCGACTTCGGGGTTCAGCGAACCGTAACGCTGGGCGGCACCCAAAAACACCAGGTGCTCGAGGTAGTCGTCCTGGCTTGCAAAGGAATCCGGAACGGCAAAGGTCGGAAGCAGGATCTTGCGCTCCAGCACGGGATCGAAGCATCGTTCGGCAAGTTCAACGGTTTGCTCGACTGCAAAAGGCACATCGCGGAAGTTCTGTTCCATCTGCCCGGCAGTCTTGAAGTAGTAGTCGTTGCTGGTAAATTGAAAGCGGTCGGCATCTTCGGGGTTCGAATTGGTATTGATACACAACAGGACGTCGTGAGGCCGCCAATCCGACTCCTCCAGGTAATGCACATCGTTGGTGGCAACGACCTTGAGTCCGTATTTTTTTGCAAATCCCAATAGGGTCTGGTTGACCTGCTCCTGACTTACACCGGTCTGGTCGAGGTTCTCACAACCTGCGTGGCGCTGCAGCTCAATGTAATAGTCGTCGCCAAAAAGATCGATCCACCATCGCAGCTTCTTTTCTGCTTCTTCAATACGCCCCCTGATAATGGCCTGAGGGATTTCCGCCCCCACACAACAACTCGTTGCGATGAGACCCTCGTGGTATTGTTCGATGAGTTCCTTGTCGATGCGGGGAAATTTGCCGTAAAGCCCTTCGAGAAATCCAAGGGAACAGAGCTTGGAAAGGTTTTCGTAACCCTGCTGGTTTTTGGCCAAAAGCAATTGGTGCATGCGATCATCGCGCTCTCCTGCACTTTTTAAAAAACTGCGCTTGTGCCGGTTTTCAACAAGGTAAAACTCACAGCCAAGAATGGGCCTGACTCCATGTTCCCTGGCGCGAGACACGAGTTCAAAACATCCGAACATGTTGCCGTGATCCGTGAGGGCTACGGCCGGCTGCCCGTCGGCCTTAGCCTTTTTGATCATCGCCGAAATATTGGTGGCGCCGTCAAGCAGCGAAAACTGCGAATGGCAGTGCAGGTGGACAAATTGAGCCATGAGCTGAGCAGAGGAAAGCGGTAAAGATAGGTAAAAGCACCCGGAAGACCCGGTTGCGCGAAGATGCCGATTCGCCAAACGCCCATTGCAATTCAGTTCACGCATGTCTTTTTAGGAACCGCCGATTGGAATTGTGGTATTTTTGACTTCTGGTTTTCAGAGACTTTATACCTGAAAACGACCATCAGATGACAACACCCGATGAAAAGTACCTGGCCTGGATCTATCTGCTCGCAGCAGCGGTTATGGAAATTCTTTGGATGCTGTCGGTAAAGTTTCTCAAAGTTCAGGATCTGCGCAACATTGTCTGGAGCCAGTTTTTCTCGGGATCCGAAGGGATCCGGAGTTTGCTGCCCCTCATGGGTTATCTGGGTTTTGGATTGTTGAACGTCATCTTTATTGCCCAGGCGATGAAATCCATCCCCATGTCGGTGGCTTTCGGCGTTTGGATGGCTCTTGCCCTTTTCGGCTCCGCCTGCCTCGACGCCTTTTTGTTCCGGCAGCCCCTGAACGCGATCCAGATAGGCTCCATGGGCCTGATCATGCTGGGAGTTCTGGGCCTTAAAGCGGCAGGCTGAAGTAGATTGTTCGTGAAAGGCCCGTTACCTAATTGTGAATGCCCCATCTGCTACCGAACATGATGAAACACACTTCCAAATACCTTTAGTAAACATGATGAGGCTTTGCGAGGGAAAATTTGGCCCATGGTGTGAACCCCAGATCAAATTACTTTTATTAATGTGTAAAGTATTCCTCTGCAACGGCTTAGCTTTCCAGTTGGAGGTTCATTTCGAGATCCCCGGGGTTAAACTCATGAATATTAGCGGCTTAACCAATTTAATTTCTAAAAAATTAAATTATAAATTTGGCCGAAATATTCGGAACCCTGAATACATTTGTGCGATTAAGTAATTTTAGTCTTAAATTAATAACCTATGAAAAAAGTCATTTTGTCAAACTGGATTTGGATGCTGGCCCTGTCCGTTTTGATCATCAGTTCTTGCCAGAAATCCGACCCTGACCCCGAAGCAGGTACGGCGTTGAGCAGCTACGATAATGATGTTTATCACGAGTGGCAGGAAACGTTCATGCACCTCGACCGTTATGCTGCCTTTTTCCGCCCGGGCCCCGCACCCAGGTCCGCTGCTTACATGGCACTGAGTGCTTACGAAGCTTGCCTTGGAGGACTCCCTGAGTACCAGACCCTCCGCCACAAGCTGGGAATTCCCGACATGCCAGCCGTGGAGAACAACCTCTACTGGCCAGCGGTCATCAACGCCTCCTATGGCTACCTCATGCCGAGGTTTTTTGAAACGGTCACCTTCCAGGACCGCAACGACAACATCCTTAACAAGCAGGAGTTTTTTAACACGGTTGCTGCAAAAGAAGCCGAACTGAGGGCAAAGTACGCTACCGAAACATCGGAAGAGACGCTCATCAATTCCGAAGCACACGGCCGGGCGGTTGCCGCTGCGATCTGGCGCTGGTCTGTTACCGACGTGGTTGGCCACAACGCACACCTCAATCCCTTCCCGGTACCGGTGAAAGCCGTTGGTTGCGAGTGGATCCCAACCGATCCGCAAAGTGCTGACCGGGGTTTGTACTCCCAATGGGGTAAAGTGCGCGCTTTTGGCCTCACACAAGACGATAAGGACGCATTGGTTGCACCTTTCGACTGCAACCAGGACCCAAGTTCAGAGATTTACGTTCAGGCGTACGAGTGTTACGTACTCGCCAATCTGGCCCGCGCTAACCCAAGGGGAGATTACGAGCATATGGCCGAATTCTGGAGCGACGACCGCGTGGGTTGGACGTTCAGCCCTCCTGCCCGCTTCCTGGCCATTGCCGACCAGATCGTTGAAAAGGAAAACTTTGACCTGGCAAAAACCTGTGTGCTTTACGCCCAAGTGTCTATGGCGCTGAACGATGCAGCCGTCAACTCCTGGTACAACAAATTCAAATACAACATCGAGCGGCCGATCACTTACATCCACCGCAACATCGACCCGAATTTCTCCATTCCATGGTTGGGCTTTACGCCGCCGTTCCCGGCTTATCCTTCGGGGCATGCCACCTTTGCCTATTCAGCAGTTGGCATTCTCGAGGCTTATGTAGGTAGCAGCTATCCTTTCAGGGACGAGTGCCACGATAAGCGGACGGATTTTCTCGGAAGAGCTCGTAACTTCAACAGCCTCCGCGATCTGGCCTATGAGGACGCATTCAGCCGGTTCCCACTGGGTGTACACTATCGCATGGATGCAGAGAGCGGCAATTTCTGTGGTATTCTGGTAGCACGGAATATCCTGAATCTGCCCTGGAAAAAGTAAGACTAATTAATTGCAAATCGTTACAAGTGGGTTGTCCGCAAGGGCAATCCACTTTTTTTAAGACCAGGTACTCCCCACGAAACATCCTATTGGAGGAACTGGCTTTTCGCAGAATACCACCCAAATTTTTTGCTTACCCTTAGCGGAAGAATGACATCCGCAAGTAGCTAACGAGTAGCCGTTCCATCAGGTAGGATTGAGCTGGTCATTTACTGCTCATTGACGTTGCTTTAAGGCTAAGCATTTGCGATGAGATTCCCATTATTCACCCTAATTTTTAACACATGAGACCCAATTTTTTTCTTTCAAAATATTCTTTCATGCCTACAGTGCATACGCGAGGCGTTTGGCTGTTCTTCTCCTTCTTTCTGATTTCAGGAGAATTGTGGAGTCAATCCGACTCCAGCGGAAAAACCCATTACACCTTGCCGGAGATGATGGTAAAATCGGTCCGGAAAGAACCCGATCTGCAACGCATGCGCTCAGTGCAAGGTACTTTTGTCTGTTCCGGTGCACGCAACGAGGTCATCTGCCTGGAGCAAAAAGATGTAGCACTTTCGGAAAAGCATGGCCGCCAGATTTTCGCAAAGATCCCTGGAGTGTTTGTTTATGACATGGACGGGACAGGCAACCAGGTCAACATTTCTACGAGAGGACTTGATCCACATCGCGGCTGGGAGTTTAACATCCGCAAAGACCAGGTGATCACCAATACCGATATGTACGGATACCCCGCAAGCCATTACAACATTCCCATGGAGGCCGTCGAGCGCATAGAGCTCATTCGTGGCGCAGCTTCAATCCAATACGGGGCTCAGTTTGGGGGAATGCTCAACTATGTTTCCAAAACTCCGGACAGTACCTCCACTCTGGCCTACGAGGGCATCCAGACGGTTGGTTCTTTTGGGCTGTTGAGCGGGTTTCACCGCGTTTCAGGCAGCCTGGGCGCATTCCGGTATTCCGCATGGATGAACCAAAAGAAACTCGACGGTTACCGCGATGAAAGCACTTCAAGTTACGATGCACAGGCCGTGAGTTTATTCTGGAATCCGACAAACAGTCTCGACTTGCGTCTGGAATGGACGCATTCCAACTACATCATCCAGCTCGCAGGCCCTCTAAATGACAGCATGTTCAGGGCAGATCCCAGTCAGGCTTCGCGTTCGCGAAACTATTACAACCCGAACATTCACATCCCTTCCTTGGCTCTGTCGTGGAAGCCCCACGCCCACACGACCCTGTCGTTTACGGCATCTGCGGTGTTGGGTTCGCGCAACAGCGTCCTGTTCGATAAACCGGTGACTACCCGGGATACCATCCTGGCTGCAACCCTGCAGTACGCCAACCGGCAGGTCGACATCGACGATTACAGAAGTATAACGGCTGAAGCCAGGTTGTTGCAGGGTTATCGTTTGTTAGGAGGCGAACATACGTTCGTATTGGGTGCACAGTATATGGACAATGACCTGCACCGGAAACAGCAGGGGCTTGGAAGCACCGGTGACGATTTTGACCTGAGGTTGGTTTCTGGCGGGTGGGGACGCGACCTGCACCTGCTATCCAGGAATCTGGCTGTTTTTCTTCAAAACAGCATGAGCCTTACTTCCCGCCTGACGATGAATGTTGGGGTGAGGCTGGAGAACGGCCATTCCGATATGGAAGGCAAGATCACCTATTATGCAGACAGTCTTCTTCCCGCACGCATCGACCACAAATTTCCCCTGCTTGGGCTAAACGCACAATACAATTTAGGTTCCGCAACCGAATGCTATGCTGGCTGGTCTCAAGCCTATAGGCCGGTCATATTTAAAGACATCGTTCCCGGATCCGTTTACGAACAGGTAGACCGCGACCTCAAAGATGCCGATGGATATAACCTCGAGTTGGGTTTTCGTGGCAAGTGGAAATCCTTGCAATGGGATCTAGGCTTGTTTGCCCTTCAATACAACAACCGGCTGGGAACGCTTGCAGAAACAAATGCAGGTGGCGAATTGACCATTTTGCGCACCAACATCGGCAACGCTCAAACCCGTGGTGTTGAATGCTTTTTACAATGGGACCCATGGATCTCAGATGCATTTGACATTTCGCTCAGCACTGCCACTTCCTGGATGGAGGCCCACTATCGAAACGCCTGGGTCAGGGTAGGCAATGAGAACGTATCCATCGATGGGAACCGCGTAGAAAGCGTACCTGCCTGGATCGTCCGCAACGGGCTGACCTTGCGGTGGAAACGAATGCGCCTTTCTGCCCTTCACAGCTTTACCGGCGAAACCTACGCCGATGCGCTGAACACCGAAATGCCCAATGCAAGCGGTTCGGTCGGGATCGTTCCGGCATACCATCTGGTCGACCTCAACCTCACCCTTAAACTGAGCACTTCCCTGTCTGTGCGATTCAACCTCAACAACGCTTTCGACAAACAGTATTTTACCAAACGCCCCCAATTCTATCCAGGTCCCGGGATCTGGCCTTCCGACGGTCGCAGCTTTTCAGCCAGCTTCTTTGTAAAGCTCAACGATTGACGCAAGAAGCCGAAAGTGGAGATCATGGATAATGATTAATTGAAAGGGTAAAGGAGGGTTTTCCTCTGATTATTCTCCTTTGCCCTATGCGCATTGTCGAACGTCATCAGGTGAGTTGATGGAAATCACTGCCCGGCTTCCCTCTTATTGCTAAATTTATTGTGAAATGATTTTGTGGATCACAATTGCAATGACATGAAGTATTTAAAGGGATTTTTGTTCTTTTTGGGGTTTTGGATGCAGGGGGTTTATTGTCAGGAGAATTCCTGGTGGCTGAGGAATGTATCTGAAGGGATGGGTGCCCCCAAGGTAGATTTAGAAGACTTTAGCCCTGAACTGGAACTCAGCAATAAGGTGGTACACGTCATGTGGATGACTCAAAAGGGCAGTTTCCGTTCGATCAGCTACCGGAATTCATCCGATGATGGATTGAACTGGGGTCCTGTTGTGGAATTGGGTGATTCGGATTTTGATCAGGAGAAGCGGTACAAAAGAATGGCGGTGTCTGGGAATTATGTACACCTCATCGTGAACCGACCCCAGGAGTTGTGGTACTACCGTTCCACGGACGGGGGAAAGAATTTTGAGCCGGTAACAGTACTGTTCAAAGCCACTGTGGGTTACATTTACAACCTGCAAATCCAAGCTGTTGGAGACCGCGTATACATATCATTTTCCAATTATTGCTGGTACTGCAGCGATAAGAATTTGCTATACCTGCTTCGCTCAACAGACCATGGCGGCAGATTTGAGCAAGAGTTGCTCGTAACCGACAAAAACGACGTCACTTTAAATTTCACTGCTCTGCAAGCCGAGCAGGATCATGTCTACCTGCTCTATCAGGAGGTGGTCGGACCCTCAACGAATTACGATTATGCACTGCATTTTCTGCATTCGAATGACGAGGGGTTAAATTTTCAAGACGACGTGATTTCCTTTCCCGCAATGAGCGGGCTGCATCATAGCTTGCCATTGCAGGATTTCTTTGCAGGGTTCCAGCCCAAGATCGCTGCTGATGGAGATCGCGTATGGGTAATCTTCGGAGCCTGGGATGAACTCAATGCGCCGGGAATTTATGTATCCCGGTCCCAAAATGGCGGACAGCTCTTTCAGGATGCGGTGAAGGTGTCGGGCCCTATTGCAAATTTTCGGGTTGGGCTGGAAACGATTGCAGCAAAGGGCAATCGGGTTTTCGCGGTTTTTCCAACCCAGGATGACAAGGTATACATGAGCTATTCTTCAGATGGCGGAGCGAGTTACGATTCGCTGGCAGAATTTACATCAGCCACCGCAAAATACCTCGAGGGTGGCGCAGACCCGCGCGTAGCCATGGACCCACGAGATGAAGGAGTCTGGATTGCAACGACGGGGATCAAAATGGGAAAAGTGGGCATTGACGGCAACATGAGTGCCCCGTCTCTCTATGGAACGCTGACTTCCAATACGCGACGCCCGCGCATTGGAGTGTCTGCGGATGGTTATGTGCACTTCGTATCCGAAGCCGGAAATGAATGGTTGCAGGGCGGGTCGTTCTCAGAAACGGATATCTGGTATCGGCGGGTGGATCCGGATTACCGCGAAACATCTTCTGTAGACCAGAGCCTTCGATTGGATTTTGTTGGCAATGAAGGTGATGGAAGTGGTGCTCATCAACACGATAATATGATCATCGGACCGAGGCTTGGGGAGCGCATTACTAAATCCCTGACGGTTGAATGCTGGTTGCGACCCGATACGGTGCAGGCGATCAAGCGCATACTGACGCAGTTGCATAAAGGCTCATGGAATTTATTTGATCCAAAGTCATTTCAACTGGGTGCAACCGCAGATGACTTCCCGGTATGCGGCCTGGTCAGCCGGACCGGTGCCTATATTATGACCGGAAGTAAACGTCTGGTGCCGGGTTATTGGAATCACCTGGCTGTCGTTTACGACAACAACGGTCAGGCGAATAATTTCAAGATGCTTTTAAACGGACAGGAAATTGCCTCCACCACCACGACGGGAGATTTGTTGCCCTCGACAGCGATGTGGGTACTGGGCAGCACGGGCAGTTCCAATGTCTCGGAAGGTTTTGTGGGAGAAGTGGATGAATTGCGCATGTGGAGTGTGGGGAAAACTGCAGAAGAAATCCGTGCGAACCGCTTCAGGCATTTTTCCGGAACGGAACCCGGATTGGAGGCATATTTTGATTTTGACAGTATATCGCCTTTTGGAGAGGTTGCCGACAAAACCCAAAGGGGTCATACAGGACATCTGATGTACAAAGAGGGGTCTCCGCTTGCCAATATTGTCGACATGGGAGTCCGGTTTGAATACGTGCAAACGATTTCGAGTTTTGCTTTTAACCCTGTGAGCAAAGGAGGTGTGCGATTTCGATGGGACTTTGGAGATGGAAGGACTTCAACGGCAGCCTATCCGCAAATTCAGTATGAAAAGCCTGGAGTGTATCGGGTGTGTCTGGAAGTATTTGGAGCCACGACCTACGACAGCTATTGTGAAGTAGTTGAAGTTGAAGGCATAGACCGCGTTTTCCCAAGTGAGGGAGGGAATACGGGCTTGGTGACCATCAATTTGTATGGGGGAGGTTTCGACACCAGTGACGTCGTTCTGTTGCGACGAAGCGGTCAGGCTGACTTGGTTGCAATCCGGACTATACTGGATGCCAACAGGGCACTATCGGCGGTATTTGATCTCCAACAGCAAGAGGTGGGTATATGTGATGTCGTAGTTTCAAATGGTATTCGGGAGTTGATATTACCTGGTGGATTCAGCATTGTCGAAGGCGAGGAGCCTGATCCCTATGTATCCTTCAATGGTGGCGGTAGCATTTTGGTTCAACGGTGGACACCACAGACCATTGTAGTGGGAAACCGCGCCAACGTAGATGCACACGGTGTACTGCTCTGGATTGCGCTTCCGGATCATCCGGACAATGACATTGAGTTCATCAACCTGGATATCCGCGCTCCGCAATTTGCAATTGATAAAGGGTGGGAAAACGAGCTCAAGGCCTTGGGAAATTACATTGTTGTGGACTCTTTGTTTGGCCGGGAACAACATGTCCGCTTGTACTCTTTTTACATTCCCATACTTCCTGCCCGGTCTAAACTCGATATTGTTTTTCGCATCCGACTGGGGAATGCCCAACCGGAAGTTCCACTCAACGTTTGGATCAATCCACCATTTTTCCAATCACCATTGTCGAGTGAAGTGCAGGCTTGTGTTGCCTTGTCAATTGCAAAGGCTTTCTTAAAGGGGGGGGCGGGGCTAATACCCGGGGTGAGTTGTATTGCTGCTACGCTCAGTGTCATTGCCGATTTTGCGAATGACAATGCTCCTACGTCTTCGTCAACAGCCAATCAGGTCGTTAAAAACTGGGCATGGATTTTGGCCACCAACATACTGGAATGTGCTGGCCCTTTATCACAAATTGTCATGTTTGCCAGATTAGCAAAGACTTTTTCCCTGGTTACCGCAGCTGTTGAGCAGGCAGCAGAAAACGACAATTGTCACAGTGGTTTCAGACAGATCGGCCTGTTGGATTTATTGTACTATCCAAAATGGTCTGATGATCCAAATGAGAAAAATGGAAACCCCGGTTCGGGGGCGGAAGGGTATTTGCCAAAAACAAAAACACTGGGATACCAGATCCGCTTTGAGAACAAGAGCACAGCCAGTGCTCCGGCGCACGAGGTCACCATTTACGATACGATCAAATACGATAAGGTGGACTGGTCCCGGATCTCATTTGGCCCATACGGTTGGGGAGAACGCGTGTACTTTCCATTGCCGGAGAGCAGGGAATTCAGCCAGGATGTCGATTTGCGTCCTTTGAAAAACAGCATTGTGCGCATTTCAGGAAGGGTGGACACAGCTGCGCGGGTGCTGCGTTGGAAATTTCTGACGCTGGACGCAACTACGATGGATTTGCCGACGGACCCCTTTGCTGGATTTTTGCCACCTAACGTTGTGTCTCCGGAAGGAGAAGGATTTGTGAGCATCTCAGTGGGTTTGCGCGATGGCATCGTCCATGATGACCGGATAGACAACGAGGCTACGATCATATTCGACAGCAATGCACCCATCGTCACCAATGTGCACAAAAATGCATTTGACCTGCGGTCTCCGGAGAGCCGGGTCAGGAGTTCGACGTCATCTACCCTGGATAGCGCTGTTGCGCTGGAGATCCTTTCCGAAGATGATGGCAGTGGCGTGCGTTTTGTAGACCTGTGGTATTCAAAAGATGACAGCACATACGTGTTTTCACACCGGGTGTATGGTGGGGAGACCCTGTTTGCCGGCGTCCCCGGCTCTCAGTATAAGTTTTACTGCATTGCGGAAGACCATGTCGGTAACCGGGAAATCGTTCCTGCTGGTCCAGACACAGAAGTGCGCTTTCTCACGGCCAACGATGACGTGGCCGATGTGCGTAGCGCACTGATCTATCCCTTGCCTTCAAAGGGGGAGTTTATCCTGGAGTTTATGCTGACAAGGGCCGGAGATACCCGTATTTATTTGCAGGACGGCACGGGCAAGATGGTTACCCAGTTCCTCGACCGGAGGCTGGAAGCCGGCGTTCACAATAACCGTTTCCGGGTGAACACCTCACCTGGCAGTTACCAATTGTGCATTCAACGCGGCAATCGCAAAGTGAATTTTCCAATCATTATCATCCGTTAATAAAAAGGAAACGGCCCAAACAAGAAGATTTTTCGTGGAGGATATCGGATATCTTGTCCCGCTGACGGCGGGAGCCTGTCCCGCCAACGGCGGGAAACCGATGACCCTGGCGCTTAAGGCGCCATGCTCTATCCAGGGTTGAGAGGGTGGAAAAGGTTGTTGTCAATGAGAAATCGAAGGATGCCACGTTTTTTGATTTTGAGTTCGAGTTGGACGGCAAGA
>JADLHA010000017.1 GCA_020848995.1 Saprospiraceae bacterium
TCCATAATTTCTTCCACATCAATACAAGGATCTGGATTGTAAATGGAGTCAGGATGTTGTGTTACTGAATCAACCGGACAATTAAAAAATTCAGATTGACCTGATAGGGTACTTTGGATGGTGCAGAATACGATAAGTATTTTAATGATTTCCACCCGGAATAAGAAATAATCCTCCCTTAATTCATCTATAAAATGGGAGCACGCAAACATTTTTGTCTTCATAAACAGTAGTTGACTGGGGTTTAAGAAACCAATTCCACCCCCTGCAATAGCAGGAGCTATTAAAAAAATCAGAAACCGGATGTATTACTTTGGAAAAGACCGCCCGAACACTCTTATAGCAGTCACAGAAAGTTCTCAAATGCCTGCTTGAATAATGCCCAGGCATTCTAATAGAATCATCCGGTCAACTCCTGTCTGGTGGTGACAATGTTGCGTTCTCCATACCGATGGGGGTTTTGTGGTTATTGAATCTCCTCACACTCCGGTTTTTAAAAGACAGGAATGTTTTAATCTTTCTCTTCCGTTGCAATATATATATATATATATATATATTTGGAGTATAAAAAAGGGTGAACTTTAACATAATTTTAACAAAACAAGCTCGTGAGTCAAACTGACCTGATCTTTATTTTAAACAGCTGAATTTATTTTTTGATATAAGCAGTTCCTATCTCCGTTAATTCAGATGATTAAATAAACGTCCGCATTTTGAGGCTAAATTTCCTTATTTTAAATCCATCCAGGGACCTTCCATTTAATGCTTGCTATCTTCCGGTTTCAGGAGCGAGATCCTGGACTTACCCGGCGCTTCACGCCACCCCTCTCTGATCTTTTCAAGATCAAAGAGGGGAAGTTCTCGTATTGTTTCGTCTTCCCGCAATACAAAGGACAAATGATTTCAGATGGGTATCTTCCTTTTTGCGTCAGTAAAGAGAGGGTGGCACGTAGTGCCGGGTGAGTCCGCAAATGCCCTCAGTGCGATGACCGATTGCTCACAATCAGATTCACCTCCTCGCCAGCTCCGCCGTCAGCAGGTTTGCAAACTGGTCCGGAGAGCAGGGAAAGCAGGGAACGCCTTCTGCCTCCAGCGCTCCGGCCATTCCGGGGTGGTAGTCGGGTTTGCCGCTGTCGTGAAGACTCAGCAGGCAGAACATGCGCACGCCCCGTGCGCGGAGTTCCCGCACGAGGTCCAACATTCGGCCTTCATCACCCCCTTCGTACAGGTCGCTGATGAGGAACACCAGGCTTCCGGAAGGGTCGTGCAATTGTTCCCGGAGGTAGGCCAGCGCAGAAGCAATGTCGGTGCCCCCGCCAAAAGGTATGTTGAAAAGTACTTCGACGGGATCTTCCTGGTCCTGGCCCACATCGACAATTTCTGTATCAAAGAAAATCAAATGGGTGCGCAGCGATCTTAGCGACGCCAACACCGACCCAATGACTACGGCGTACAATGCGCTCTCAACCATCGACTCCGATTTGTCGACGACGATGCACACCTCGGGAAACCGAAGGCCCTTTCGATAACCATACCACCGCTCCGGCACAAGGGTGCCGAGTGCTTCCTGATAATGTTTCAGATTGTTTCGAATGGTTCTGTCCCAATCTACCCGCCCCGCACCGGGATCAACTGGCATTGATTGCGATGATTTGCCTCGTTGTACGGCGGCTACCAGGGGGTAACGGATCTTGCGTTCGATTTCCTTGACGATTTTTTCGACCAGCGCGCGCTGTCCTTTGGGTTTTATCCGGCATGGACTCCCGCAGCAACAACACATCGGCTACCAAACTCACCGATGGTTCGAGTTTCTCGAGCAATTCAGGTTCCAGCAGCATCTGCCGCAGCCCCAGTCGCTCAAATGCATCCCGTTGAAGCACCCCAACCACTTGAGGCGGAAAATGCTTTCGAATGCCCTCCAGCCATTTCCTGAGGGAGGGCTTCGTGCAACCGAGCATTCCCGGGGGATTGTTTCCATACAATGCACCGAGCAAATCATCAATTGCTTTCAGCTTAGCGTTGAAGGGATCGCCGGAATCATTTGGGTCAAGGGCCCCCAGCACCATCCTCCATCTCTTCAACGCATCGGTTTGCACCCTGCAAAGCTACATTGGGGATGTGGTTTAATCTGCGGCTTCCGGTGTTTCCTCCCTGTTGCGCCTCAGGAGGACGAACAATTCATTGCCCGCCCGCGGTGGGATGCTGTTGTAGCAGGGTTCGAGGGTCAGGATGTCGAAATCCCGTGAAAAAAGCGCTTGGTATTCCCCGGCACTCCCTCCAAATGGAGGTCCTGGTTGTTCAAACTGGCTTGCAAACAACACTCCCGCTAAAACGCCACCCGGCGCCAGCAGTTTTGCGCAGTGTGCGCTGTAGTCGGCACGACGCTCCGGAGGCAGCGCACAGAAAAAAGTCTGCTCCAAAATGAGATCGTATTGCCCCTTCCAATCAAAAAAATCTGAACAGTGTATGCCGGGGCCTTCCATGCTGGCGTACCGATCTTTCATCCTCTGCACGGCGCGTGGCGAGATGTCTACCAGATCGATGTTTCTATAACCAATTGACCAAAGGTAGCCGGCTTCGTGTGCATTTCCACAGCCTGGTATGAGTACGCGCGCACTTTTATCGGGAAAGTGTTTTGCAAAATCACACAGGGGAGGCGACGGGGTTCCAAGGTCCCATCCCGTTTGTCCGTTTTTCCAGCGTTCGTCCCAAAATTCCTGATCCAGCATCTGCAACATGCTGCATCAACAAAGGGGCTTTCACTTGGTTCATTGAGGTTAGCCCATCCTCTATTTCAGGTAAAACTTTGCGAGGATGGGGTTGTGGTCTGAAAAATTGGTGTGCATCACTTTATGGGAGCAGAATCCAATGTATTGATCATCTGACAACACGTAGTCGATGCGAAGACCCGGCAGGAGGCCGCTATACGTTGAGCCCACGCCACTGCCACATTCGAGAAAGCTATCGCTGCGGTTGCGTGCGAGGATCTTGTAGCTGTTTGAAAAAGGCGTGTCGTTGAAATCGCCAGCAAGAATGCACGGAACTCCGGAGCCAGCTGCGTGTTCTGCGACGCTGCGGGCCTGTTCCGACCGGATGATGGCGTTCCTCTTGTATTTGCGCAAGGCACTCCGGAATGTCGTCATCTTCGGATCTCCCTTTCCCTGCTTTCCTTCCGATGCAATGGCCGTCAGTTCCCGTCCTACCTGGTTGCTCTGGAGGTGAAGGCTGTAAACGCGGATGGTCCTTCCTCCGATCAGCAAATCCACCCACAAACAACTGTTCGTACGCGTTCCAAAGTCAATGCGTCCCTTGTCGAGTATGGGATATTTGGAATAGATCGCCGCACCATGCTGGATCAGGTAATGAAAATAGGGGTAAATGCCCGACTGGTTGATGACGCCGTCGGCAAAAAAATTGTCTTCCTGCACACACAGGATGTCGGGTTCGTATTGCCGCACAAACGAGGTAAACCTGCTTTTCTTCATCTGCGTGCGGGCCTCGGTGCTGTCGCGCAGTTGCTTGAGGCCAAATACATTGTAACTCATGATGCTGACCGGATCGCGCTGGCATTTTCGGGACGTTGCAGGTTCTCCAAAGGAGAACATCAGCAACAGCGGATTCCATCCCACAACAATGGTCAGCAATGGCAACCAGGCATGTTTCCAGCGGAAGAGCAGCCAGAAAAGGAGCAGCAGCAGATTGATGAAAAAAGCCACGGGAATGAAAAGGCTGGCAATGGAAAACAGCCAGAAATGCGCCGGATCCAGCCCTACGATGTTGTAAATGACCAGACAGATGAAAAACCAGACAATGTTGAGTGCAAGCAGGAACCGCAACATGGCTTATTGCTGGCTTGCGCGATCGAGAAAATCTCTTTCCTCCTGAGTAAGCGATTCGATTCCTTGTTGGTGGATCTTGTCGAGGATTTTGTTTAGCCGGTCTTCCCCGGGAACCGGAACTTTCTTTTTAGGAGGGGGCGGCGCCTTGCGAAAGGTCCTGACCGGAGGTTTGTTCCTTCTCAGGGATTCCGGAAATCTTAGGTTGTACCCCTTTCGCAAAAGGATCACGTAGAGGTATCCCCATGCTGCACCGCCCAGGTGTGCAAAATGCCCTCCGGAGTTGCTTTGCTGTCCGGCGAATAAAAGGTCGAGCAACAAAACGACCACGGCAAGGTATTTGATCTGCACGTTGCCGATCAGCAACAACCGCAAGGTATAATTGGGGGAGATGGCGGCGGCAGCGAATAACAGTCCGTTGACTGCGGCAGAAGCACCAATGGCGTGCACTTCCATACCCCGGTACCAGGGAAGCCATTGCGCCGTCAGCACAAAGAGAAAGGCCCCCGCGATGGCCGATTGAAAAAACAGGCTTATGGCATGCCTTCTTCCGATAAAATCCTCCACGATCGACGATAGCCAGTAGAGCCAAAGCATATTCCACAGCAAATGAAAGAAGCCTTCGTGCACAAATACATGCGTAACCCACGTCCATAGCTTCCACCAGTCGTCGCGCCAGTTGGAGGATATGGCCACTGAATGCAAAACGTCGTAATAACTGATGCCGGCAGTGCCATCATCGACAAATGAAAAAAGTGATTTGATCAAATTGATCATCACAAATACGACGGCGCTAAGGGCAATGGTGCGAACCCAGAAACCACCCGTCTGCAACTTGTACCGCACGTCCCTGAAAATGGATGCAAACATGATCAGCCTTTGACTTTCCAAAAATACAGGAGCAGGAATCCGACAAGTGCCCCACCGAGGTGTGCATAGTGGGCGATCCCGGTCTGGTAACCACTCAGTCCCCAGATCAGGTCTCCGGCAATGAAAAACATGGCCAGGTATTTCGCCTTGACCGGAATGGGGATGAAAAGCAGACTCATGGGAAGATTGGGATAAAGGTATGCCAGTCCGACAAACAACCCGTTAATGGCGCCGGATGCTCCCACGACGGGAACGTTGATTTCCCCCAGGTCTCCCATGTAATGGATGGCAATGAATTTGGAAACGACGTGCAGCACAGCGCCGCCCATGCCACAGGCAATGTAGTATACCGCAAATTTGCGGGTACCCAGACTCTGCTCCATCAGCGGTCCAATAAAAAACAGCGACAGCATGTTAAACAGGATGTGGTTCATGCTGCCGTGCATAAACATGTGGGTAATGACCTGCCAGGGTCGGAACATTGGGCTTTCCGGATAGAACAGGTAAAGTACGTGCTTGAATTTCGCCATCAGGCTAAGCGAGGCGAAAAACAGGATCGCGTTGATAAAAAGCAGGTGTTTGACTGCGGGTGTGAGTTGGAACATCCGTTAGTTGAATTTCTTTTGAAGTTCTTCGAGTGGAAAATGAAAGATGCATTTTTTTCCTGAAGGACTGGCATAGGGGACTTCGCAAAGGAAAAGTTGCTCTACCATGACCTCGACTTCTTCGGGGTCGAGCGGTTGATTTTTCCGGATGCAACTGCTCGATGCAATAGACCGCGCAAGGTTGTCGGTGGGGTCAAGTTCGAACTCCAGGTTTTTTTTATAATGCTCGAGGATGGATTCAACGAGTTGGCGCTCTCCTGAAGTGCCACTCAACCGCAGGGGGATGCCGTGCAGGATGAAAGACTCCGTTCCGAATTCTCCGATCTCAAATCCGGCCTCCTGGAGCGCGGGCAGGATCTCGCGGAGTATGGCAGCATCTGGCCGGGTCATGTGCAGGGTCACCGGAAAGAGCAGGCGCTGACAGGAACGGTCCGTGCCCTTTTTTTGCCTTTTGTAAAGTTCGTATAGGATGCGCTCGCTTGCAGACTGTTGATCGATAAAACTGACTCCGGAATGCAGCGGCACCACCAGATAGTTGTTGAGGTATTGAAAGGCCTTGCGCGTTCCCTCCCCCTCGCGGTCTCCAAACAGGGCTTCTGGAATTTCAGTTGCCTGTTCTGTTCCTTGCCTGGGATCGCCCGCAGAAAAGGCCAGCTCGTCCCACCTCACCATGGAATTGCCTGTTGTGGGGAGTTTGCCAACCTGAAGTGCTTGCCCCTGCGAAAGCACGCGCTCTATGCCGGGATGGTGTCCTTCAAAATCAATGATGGGAGTCGTCGTGAACTGCGCCAGGCTATAACGCACCGAAGCCTTCAGGAACTGGTAGACGATGCGCTCGTCTTCGAATTTGATCTCATTCTTGGTAGGGTGGACGTTGATGTCGATTTCTTCCGGGTCGACGTTGAGAAAAAGGACAAAAAAAGGATGCAGTTCCGGAGGAAGCAATTGCTCGTATGCCGCATGTACTGCGTGCTGCAGATAGGGGCTGCGGATGGCTCTGCGGTTGACAAATAGGTATTGCTCCCCCTTGGACTTGCGGGCGATTTCGGGTTTTCCGCAAAATCCGCTAACGTCTACCACTTCCGTCTGAGGTTTGACGGGAATGAGTTGCTCGGTATACTTCCTTCCAAAAATTCCAACGATGCGCTGCTTCAGGGTGGAAGGCGCCAGCTTGTAAACCTGCTGGTCGTTTACCTGGAGGGAAAAGGCAATTTCCGGAAAAGAAAGGGCCTGCCCAATAAATTCGTCCTGGATGTGGCGTAACTCGATGGAATCGCTTTTGAGGAACTTGCGGCGGGCTGGGACATTGAAAAAGAGGTTCTTGACCTGGATCTGCGTACCTACACTGCAGGCACAGGGTTCCTGCGCTTTGACCCGGGACTCGGAGATGGCAATTCGGGTTCCAGTGACGAGTCCGTGAGGCATGGTGCGCATTTCAACCTGGGCAACCGAGGCAATGGACGCCAGCGCTTCCCCGCGAAACCCCTTGGTGAGGATGCGAAACAGGTCGTCGGCAGAAGAGATCTTAGAAGTGGCGTGGCGCTCAAAAGCCATGCGCGCATCGGTTGGACTCATGCCACTTCCGTTGTCGCTCACCTGGATCAGGGTCTTGCCTGCGTCCCTTACGAGAACGGCTATTTCCGATGCACCCGAATCGATGGCGTTGTCCATCAATTCTTTGACCACCGATGCGGGCCGCTGAATGACTTCACCGGCTGCTATTTGGTTGATCACGCCGTCCGGAAGTAGTTTGATGTAGTCTGACATGATGTATTGGAACGAGCCAAAGCCCATCCCGGGTATTTTACCAACAACCGTGCAAAGTTAGGGCTTGCATTCCATTCAAAAAATTCGGCAGCCAAAGGAGCCGGTTGAAACAGGGTGCATCGGGAAATTGCGTCAAAGACCAGGCTCGCCGGACAAAGGATGTTCTTTTCCGTAATTTCGCCGGTCATGGATTCGACCAGCCGCAAACTGATCCCTCTTGCCCGCCGCTGGCACCAGGCCTTGCTGGCTCTGATCCGCAATCCCGATCAGGCCAACATCCACCATTTCCGCGTAGCCGTAAAAAAATTGCGCGTGTTGACCAGCATTTTACCGGACCGCGGTATGACCAACAAAGCGTTGAAAAAAAGTTTTCGACGGATTGACCAGCTGTTTGACCAGGCCGGCAAGGTGCGCGAATGCCAACTGCACCACAAACTATTGAGAGAGTTAACACCCGAACCGCCAGAAAAGTTCCTGAATCGCTTGAACAAACAGACTGCTGAACTCATGCGGGAATTTGAAGCTTCGTTGGCTGAATGTTCCAAACTGCAAATGCAAAAGTTGCTGATTGCCCTGGAAAGCGAAATTGAAAATCTGGATGGAAGGGATTTTCTGCTGCAGCTGAACAAAAAGCTGGAGGCCGAATTCCAAGCGATACGCCGTCGCCTTGCCCCGGGCCGAAGCAAGGCTCGTCTGCATTCCCTCCGCATCCATTTGCGCAGGGCCTACGAGCTCGTTGGCATCCTTCGTCTGGTCTCAGGGAACCCGGAGCTGGACGCCGTGGTCACCCGATTGCACCAGCTGATCGACGCCATTGGCAACTGGCACGACCTAAAAGGCTTATCCAAGAAACTCGCGCACGAGTGCAAACGGGCTGAACGCAGTCATGCAGGGCAAATCCTGCAAGGGCTGCAAGAGGTGGCAAAACGCGCTCTTGAAAACCATGAGGGCGAAATCGACCTGCTGCTTGCAGTCGGAAACGAAGAGCCGCCCCCCGCGTTGCGCGGTTGAGGGATCCCCTCCGGTGCGACCAAAATGGTACTATATTTGCGCCACAGTTGCGCGGATGAGCGATCAAATAAAGCACGAATGCGGCCTGGCGCTGATCAGGCTGCTAAAGCCGCTACCCTACTATCAGGAAAATTATAAGACCTGCTTCTACGGTCTGCAAAAGCTGCACCTGCTGATGCAGAAGCAGCGCAACCGGGGTCAGGACGGTGCCGGCTTGGCCACCATCAAGCTCAACATCCAACCGGGAAAACAGTACATCTCCGTGCGCCGGAGCAACTCGGCCAATTACCTGCAAGAGCTCTTTGAAGGGGTCATGAAGCATTTCGACCCACTCGATGAAAAACAGTCAACAGACGGCATTTGGCTCAAAGACAATATGCCCTTCATGGGTGAGTTGCTGTTGGGCCACCTGCGCTATGGGACCCACGGCGCCAACACCCTGGAGACGGTACATCCCTTCATTCGCGAGAACAACTGGATCAGCCGCAACCTGGCCATTGCAGGCAATTTTAACATGACCAATGTCGAGGAGCTCTTCCAAAAGCTCGTGAGCCTCGGACAGTACCCCAAATTCAAGTCGGATACCATCACCGTCCTCGAGAAAATCGGCCATTTTCTTGACGAAGAGGTACAGATGCTGTTCGACTGGTACAAGCCGCAGCGAAACGGACAACAGGACCTCAACCCGCTGATTTTCGAAAACCTCGACATTTGCAATGTACTCCGGAAGGCTGCGCGCAAATTTGACGGCGGCTACGTCATTGCCGGAATGATCGGACACGGGGATGCCTTTGTGCTCCGCGATCCCAACGGCATCCGCCCGGCATTTTACTACCAGCGCGACGACCTGGTCGCCATGGCATCGGAACGTCCGGCCTTGCAAACGGCTTTCGAAGTGGGTGCCACTGAGATCCGCGAAATTCAGCCGGGGCACGCCCTCATCATCAAATACAACGGCAAAGTCAGCGAGGAACCCTGCCTCGAACCGGGAGAGCGCAAGTCCTGCTCCTTCGAGCGCATCTACTTTTCCCGCGGAAATGATCTGGACATCTACCAGGAACGCAAAAAACTGGGCCGGGAACTCGCAGGCGAAATCATTCCCGCCATCGGCGGCGATTTTGAAAATACGGTGTTCACAGCCATCCCCAATACTGCAGAAACCGCCTTTCTCGGACTGACCGAAGCGCTCAACGAACACCTGGACCAGCAAAAAATAAAACAGGTCATCGCCTCCGGCAATGCACCGGATGCAGCGCAGCTGAACGCCATCCTCCAACAACGCCCCCGGGTGGAAAAACTCGTCGTAAAGGATGACAAAATGAGGACCTTCATTGCCAATGACCACATCCGCGGCAAACTGGTCTCCCACATCTACGACGTAACGTATGGAATCGTGCATCCAGGCATCGATACCCTCGTCGCACTCGACGACTCCATCGTTCGCGGCACAACCCTCCGCGACAGCATCGTGCACATACTGTCCACCCTCAAACCAAAAAAGATCATCATAGCCTCTTCTGCTCCACAAATCCGCTATCCCGACTGCTACGGCATCGACATGTCGGAACTGGGCCGGTTTGTCGCTTTCATTGCCCTGGTCGCCTTGCTCAAAGACGACAAGCGCAGCAGTCTGCTGGACGAAACCCTGGAGAAGTGCAAGTCGCAGAAAGACCTGCCTCCGTCAAAAATGAAAAATTACCTCGCCGAACTCTACGAACTTTATCCTTACGCAAAGCTGTCGGAAAAAATAGGAGAACTGCTCACGCCACCTGGTTGCGATGTCAGGGTGGAAGTCATTTACCAGACCCTGGAAGGTCTTCGAAATGCCTGCCCCAATCATCCGGGAGACTGGTATTTCTCCGGAGAATACCCTACTCCTGGCGGTCTTCGGGTGTTAAATACTTCCCTGATCAATTACATGGATCATAAAGGAGGACGTTCATACTAACGAACGTTCGTAAGCATCGTACTGAATGCTGCGGTGGCTCTTGCCCTTCAGGAGTCCTGCAACAGTTCGCGTACGATCGCTGAAATCGCCTTCCCGTCTGCCCTGCCTGCAAGTTCCTTGGATGCGGCAGCCATGACCTTACCCATATCTTTGGGGCCCTGGGCCCCGGAGGCCTTGACGATGGCTTCGAGGGCAGAACGAAGCGCCTGCTCGCCCAAGGGTTCCGGCAGGTAACGCTCGATGATCTCGATTTCCTCCCGCTCGACCTGCGCCAGATCTTCCCTTCCCTGACGGGTATAGATGTCCAGCGATTCCCGGCGCTGCTTCACCATTTTCTGAAGCAATTGGATGGCGCGTTCTTCATCTACCGCCCTGCCGCTGCCGTCGGTATTGGCCAGCAGGATGGCCGCTTTGATGGATCGGATTGCCCGCAGCGCCTTCTGGTCCTGCTGCTTCATGGCGCTTTTGAGGTCTTCGTTGATCTTTTCAGAAAAACTCATATGTTTCTTTTTGCCGGCAAAGTTAAGGGCTGCACCATAAACTCCCTATGCGGACCGTCCTATCGCTTTGACGTACATGCGCAATCATTATGGGCCGCATCTTATGTCAGGCTAGCTTATTTGAGCAGTGAGATATTGCCGACGCGGACAATTTGCCGTCCTTCGCAATCGTATTGAAGTATATATCCGAACACGTCGGGGCCCAGCAGTTTTCCGCGATATCGCCCATCCCAGGCCGTATTCTGATCCCTGGTTTCAAAAACGGTTTCTCCCCAACGGTCCACGATCCGAAAATAAAACTGCTCCAGCGCAGCTCCCCGGACGAGCATGAAATCGTTGACCTGGTCTCCGTTGGGCGAAAACGCATTGGGAATCCCCACGGGCAGTTGATCGCAATCTGGTAGTAAAACGCGCACGGTGACGCGAAGCATGTAGGTGCAATCCATCGAATCGGTCACGATCACAGTATACTCCGTGGTCGTTTCCGGAAAGGCTTCGGGGTCCGGACAATCGTTACAACTCAAGGTATGTCCGGGGGACCACAGATAGCGGTATCCCGGAGTTACGGTCAATTGAGCCTTGTCTCCTTTTCGGATCGTCGTATCCGGAGAAATTTCGAGTGCCGCTGGCAAAGCCCGGTATTGCACATCGAATGTATCGGTACTCCTACAACCCTGCGCGTCGTCGTATTCCAGGAAATACCGGAGGCTGTCGCGTACACGTATGCGCTGCGTCCTTTTAAGCGGATCCACGATGCCGGGGCCACGCCAATAATAATGGACTTTCGAGCCGGCGTCCAATTCAGTCTCTTCATCCCTGCAAACAATGATTTGCGTGTGCTGCCCACCGGATGGCCGAAAGTTTAAAATGATGTAGGTATAGTCCTTCATGCATTCGGCGCCACTGCTGATGGTCAATTTCAGGGTATCAACAAAAGTCGAATCTCTTCCGTTGGAACCATACCATTGAAACCGGCAGGAGTCGCAGGGGAAGGTGGGCTCATCCCACTTGTAGTTTCCCAGTGCAGAAATGCCACCGCCTAACAAAATGGAATCTCCTGTGCAGAGGGTATCGTAGAAGAACTGTTCAGGAAGGAGCACCAGCTTAGCGCCAAGCGTATCCGAAGAACAGATGCACACCGGTTCTGGAAGCACGATGAGGAAATTGCAATTCAATGGGAAAGGGCCGTCAATGACTGCGGTGAAGATTCGCTCATGTTGTACTTTTAGACTGTCGATCGGTATTTTGACAAGTTTGATCAAACTATCTTCCTTCCCCAGGCTTCCATATGCCGGACGATCAGCCAAAATGGCCACGCACAATTCGGATCCGGGAAATAATTCCATATTGTTTGTGATGACCCCCGCTTCAAACTTAAAGCTTCCGTCTTGCTGTTCAGTAGCCTTGAAAAATGAAAATCCCGCATTTGCGAGATTTTTTGCAATCGCCCCCTTTGCTTCACCGGTACTTGCATAAACCTGGCAATCCGTCTGGCTCGTCGCACAATAGGCCGTTCTTCTCGTGAAGGTATTCAGCTGGATCTCATAATCCCCGCAGTCTGCCCCCGAATATCCATCCAGTTCAATGGCAAATCGAATGGGCTGTCCGGATGCGGTTCCAGGATCGAGCGCCAGATGCAATTCCCAATGATCGGAAAATTCAGAGATCCGCAATTTTGGTGGAGCAGAAATATTTTCCAGTGCGATGAAACTATTGGCCACGTAGGCAAACGGCTTCGGTATGTACAGTACACAGCTGTCGTCGCTTTGGGTTTCCTGATCGAACTCGAGTTTTGCCTGGCAAGTCACCGCTCCCGGCTCACAGGCTTCCGGATGCTTGAGGGTCAGGTCAGCATGAGCTTTCGGGATGCGCGTCAATCCCTCAATGTGTATTTCTGCTCCGGCCTTTCGTACGATGTTGCTGGTGTTTTCACAAAGGTTCAACCCGCGGGCTGTAAATACAAAATAGTTATCGGCTGCGATTTCACAACTGCTCGCTGCCTTGAATTTCATCCTGATGGAATTGGCCGGCTGGTACTGGATCCCTTGCAAACCGAGGGTAGCCAATTCCGCAAGCAGTTGGTCAAACCTCCAGATGTAACGATTGCCTGTCAGCCATTCTGGCAGCGGGAAGGGCCTGTAAGGACTTCCAGCAGGATAGGATACCATTGCGCTGCCCGGAATCAGACTGATCCCTGCGGGTACCTCGATGATCAGTTCCGGCTGGTAAGCGCTTCCCTTATCGGCATTATAGAACTCCAATTCCATTTCCGGAAGCGTGTCGCAAAGTTTTAGCAAAGCCGGTTCCTTCGCCAAGTCGAGTTCGAGTTCAGGTGTTGCAGGAATGACGGGGATTTCGATGGCGTGAAGCAGACAGGTGTCAAAATCTTCGATCAGGGCCAGCGAATCGCACGACCAACTTGTCAGGATGTGGAGCGTATCCACGTCGCAGCTCCTTTCAATGGCTTTCATTGCCAATAAGTAATTGCTGTCAGGCACAAATGGCCCCACCAAAAAACAACTGTCGCGAAGCGAACGAATGTTAACAGGTGGAGTGCTGCTGATGTCTAACTGATCGATTAGTCCGCTCGATGAACCCAGTGTGATTTTCAGGAAGCCACCATCCAGTCTGGCTGGATACATCAAATCCCACGCAAGTTGTCGGGAGGAAATGTACAATTCCTTTTGATCAAACCTCAGTTGCGCACCCGGATTCAACAAATGGTATTCCAGACTGCTCGTCATGTTCCACCGGCTATGGAGGCTCTGCACATCGGGGGCAATCCAAAACGTGCTGTCACGATCGCTGCTGAGGACATACTGGAAAGTGATCTGTACCTTATCGCTTTTGAGTGCGTCGCAGCGGTCAACACGAATGTGAGGAATGCATTCAATCCTGAATGCCTCATCCCAACTCAACTTCGCCAGCCGGTCGGACGGAAAGAAATACACGTTGTTGATTGCATCGGGGATGAAATAGTCCCTCCGGATCAACGTATCTGACAGCCCATTAAAATAATAGCTGTAGGTCCATAAGGTATCGAGTATGAGGCCGGGAGCTAGAAAATACTTGATGCTGTCAAAGTGAATGATGCGGCGGAATTCCCGCGTAAAAAAATCTGCGAGCCTATCATTGCCCCTGATGACCAATGGGCTCAACTGCAATGCCGCGTTACAATAGTGAACATCGGCGGAAGGAAGGGTGACCGCCCATCCAGGCGTGGCAAAATTAAGGGCATGCATTTCCGAATGACATGAATAGGGAAAGAGAAATCCCAGGTCCCGGTTGAATACCTGAAGGTAATTCACTCCGTTCGTGGGAAAGATGCGGTCATTTACATTTCCCTTAAATGCATACCGTACTTCCAGCACAAAGCTGTCCCCTTCGACGATTTCATGATCATTGGGCAGGCCACATTTCAGGATCAGCGATTCCCGGGTCAGCGCCGCCGCATATCCCGATCCGTAATTCTTCCTTTTTAATCCTACCTTCCCACATCCGGGAGCTACTGCTGGACTCTTATATTCCAGGATAGTATCCACACTGCATTGGAACCATTTTTGGCTGGCGGAATGGTAGTAGCGCAATTGGTTAGAAATGGGTTTCACCGGAACGACAATTGAAAATAAAAATGAAAGTGAATCGGCAGGATATCCAGGCGAGGAAGCAATGATTCCCGCTTTAATGACATTGGCCAGCGTATCCCCCGTTATAAAATTGCGAATCGCCACCATCGAAGTGTCCGCCGGGCCGGTTCCATCCGGCAATCTGTTGGAATCTGCATCGGCATCATACACATTGACCCGGTGAACGGAGCTGTTGAATCCCGCATAAATGGGAATCGTATCTGCTACCACCTGCTCATCCTCACAATCCAATTCAAATCCCAGAAAGGCGATCTGGTATGGTCCGCATGAACAGCTATCGGTGAAGTAGCAGGGTGAACTGACCACACTGCATAATAATCCGTTAATAACAGCCTTTTCTTCCTTGTTTTTGGGACAAGAGGTAATGAATTTTCGCGAGGCCGCCCCGAGGGATTGAACGCATGGCTGACGACAATCGGCGATGACCCGGATGGGAAGCAGGTAATTCTGTGCGGGGAACGGCGGGTCGTACTCCAAACTGACCAGGGTTCCATCGCTAACATCGATTTGTCTTAGGGCCGGGGCTTTTCCTCCGAGCAAAAAGGAAGTATCCGCCAAGACCAACCCACAGGGAATGGCTACCTGGATATGAATGGGTTTATCGGCGATGTTGCGGAGTATTCGAATGCTGTCGTAGATTACATAGGTTAGGTCGTGCTTAAAGATGAGCGAATTGTCCGGCAACTTCAATTCGTGGTAAAATGGCTTGGAACTGTTCAGATCAATGGCGATGGGGATCAGATCAGGGGATGCCGTAGGATTGCTCTTGCAGAAGGTGAGATAACGGTATTTGTAATAAAATACCAGCTGGCTGGACGGATAATCCGGGCTTTGCAGGACCCTTCCATAAAGACGGATCTTTTGCCCTGGAAGCAGTGACTGAAAATAGATGTCGACGTCGTTTGCCAGCTCCGCTGAAGTGCAGAGTTGCCCGTTATACGTCCCAGAAGAGACGAGGGAGGAGATCTGTACAGGCCCTTCAATGCGGAAGCTGTCCACGATGAACGCAAGCGTATCACCTGGTCCTGCACTTCTTTTTGACTGAAAGCTCAACTGAAGTCCGTCGGCCTTTCGAGTACCCGTATTTTGGATATCGATGTAAAACAAATGGCCGTCGGGTGTGCAATTACAATCACCTGCCTTAGCTCCTGTCGAAAAGCTTAGGCGGGCATTCCGGATAGCTTGGGTAAAATCGATTTCTGAACTTTCCTCATCGCCCTGACAGGCATTTCCCGTGCATGACCAAAAAGCAGAATACGTCGAACCCACGGTTTTGGGAGCACAACTGGTATCGGAAACCCATTCTTCAATTTCGATGAATTCGTCCCGCTCGAAAAGGGAATCGCGATCACCGGTTTTGACAAAATCTCTTCCATCCAGCTCCAATCTCAGCAAAACCGGATATTCAAATGCTGTTATTCCGGTTGCGGAGCTGATGTTTATGGAATCGTGCCTGTCTTCGAACGCAAAATTTCTGATCGGGCCAAGCCTGGAATTGGTGATCCGGATTTTGCGCAAAAAATCCGTTCCTGCTTCGACGCTGGTGTCTTTGACGGACTGAATAACCAGAAATCCCGTTTCGATCGGGTAGGGGGGCTCCGTAACGAGCGAATCCAGTCCACCATCGTAGGTCACCCGGATTTTATTTCGGAACAGCGAGCCGCTGTTAACCTGATCAAAGAGGCTGCATGAAACGAAAAAAGCCAGTCTCAAATTTCTTTTCGCGCGCGGCGCCAGGATTGCAAGTTTAAAAACGGGTCGATGCGGAATGGTTAGATCCAGCTCCGATGCATTTTGAATGCTGCCCACAAGGTAGTTGGTGCCCTCCGGAAGGTAAATTTCGAGTGCTGCGTTAGCGATCTCTCCTCCAGACACATTCTCCAACTCTATCCTCAACTGCACCTGGCCGCAGATAGATACCGTATCTTCCAGTAAATGGGTAATGCGCAAATTTTGCCCGATCGCTGAATAGCTCATAAAAAGGAAGCCGATCCAGTAGAATTTAAACTCCGATTGAGTCATGCCCGGTTTTTGCATTGCGGTTGGTGGCATCCGGCAAAATAGGTGCAGCAAAATGGCTAATGCCAAAGTCAAAAATAGTGAATTTTGGCCCTATTTCTTCAAAACCTGCTCATTCTGCCCCTATTTTTTCCTCGCCCGAAGGGAGGTCTCCGGGTCGCAGCCATCCATCTGCGATCAATAACCGGAGTGCCTGTCATTCTCAAACCGGTCAAATCCAGGGCAGAGCTTGGAAGCGAATGAACCCCCACATTGGGCAAACATTCCGGGCTGACAGAAGAGCTAAACACGGAATGTGTTTCAACATCCACACACCCTTTCGATCAGGCAATCCATCAACCAGAAATGCACCGATACGAACGAACGTTTGTATGTATGGACGTGAAAACTCTTCCTTTCCACTTTGATACCCTGTTGTTTATTAAGGGCAATCTAAAAACTCCCGGTCGCGCGAGTCTGTCCGGGCTGGTTGCTTTTGCTGGCACATCAATCGCCGTTGATGACCACTGTGGCTTTCAGAAGGGTGCCCGTCCGGGTATGCAAAACCAACGCATAGCATCCGGGAGGGACCTCCTGAGCATGCACCACCCATGTATGGAGGCCATCCGGCTGCAGGGGCAACTGACATTTCATGCGGCCATCGGATGAAAGGAGCCAAACCTGTTGCAAGGCCTCCCGGGAATGCAAAACGAAATAGCCGTCACAGGGATTGGGAACGATCGTCAGACGAACCCTCCTGGTCGGGTCTTCCAATGCAACAGGATGGCAATACGCGTCAAATTGTTTTTTGCAGCCGTTGGTGTCGGTAACGACCAGCGACCATTGCGATTCCGGAACCTCGATGAAAGACGTCGTCGCCCCATTGCTCCATGCGTATTGGTATCGCGTGCTGCTGTCCTGCGCCATAAAATACAGCAGACAGGTATCCGGTTTATGACCGGGAACGGCAATGACCTCTCCGCTGATTTCAGGATGCTGCCGTACCGATTTCACCGCAGTGCCCTTACATCCGTTAGCATCTGTCACCGTAAGGGAATGCGATCCGGGCTGATAAACGGCGATTTGGTCTGATGTGCTGCCTGTTTCCCACTGGTAATGCTCAAAACCCGGCGAGGAGAGGATGGCTGTATCTCCCGGACAAAAAGCTTCCGGTCCGGCAATGAACGGCTCCGGCTTTGGAAATACTTCGAGGTAGATTTTCGTTCGCAATCCCACTTGCTGGTCGCAATACCTGAAAATATCGAGTGCGTAAATACCCGGAGCGCCGGGTGCGATGTCGGTTCCCAAATCGCCATGTGCTTCAAACCGGACTCCAGGAGTACCGCAATCGAAACCGAGCCCGGAGTAGCCCAGTTTATAGAGGTTGCTATCGCTCAAAAAGGTTTTCTCACCGAAACACAGGCGCAAGGTGTCGAACCCATACAGTTTTAGGTCGTAGTAGAGGCTGCTTCCGGCAGGAGCGGTCCACAACCCGGAAGGGGAATCAAGCCTAAGCGGCTGACTGTTGGGAAGCCTGATCTTTTCCCGGGAGCGCATGACCCCGGCGCGGTCGTATCGCACCGAGAGGTTGTATTCGCGGTTTGAAAGAGCATTGGGAAAATAGATCGCAGTGGAAAAATTGGTATCGACGATGGCGCTGTCGCTCCGCAACAGGGCGGCTCTGCGATCAACTACCTGCTCGGGATCCTTTGCATCGCGCAATTCCACCAGTACCCAGCGCACGATATCCGGAGGAAGGGATGTTAGCCTTTCGCTTCCTGCGTAGCGGTAGGGCTCTCCCGCAAAAGGCTGCATGGGGTCGACGGCCGGTCTCGGCCCGGTGAAACATTCGGGATCGGGCGGGGCAGTGATCCTCGCTGCTGGGAGGGGGCAGGTTCCCTGCAGGTTGGCGTCCATCCAGTTCAGGCGGTTGCGGATCCAGTTTTTGACCCGGCGCATTTCATCCGGATAGGAGCTGGCAATATAGGCGTTAAACCCTCCCGGGTTGGTACCCAGGATCTTCCATTTGGCAAAATGCCTTTTCTGGGCGACGTCGAGTGTGTCAAAGGCATAGCGGTCGAGCCAGGCAAACAGACGGGAGGTGTCGAGTAGTGTCAGGCGCAGTTCCTGGTAACGGCACTTGACCTGCCAAAGGTATTCCGGATCCTGCAGCAGCCTTTTCCAGAGTACGGGTGTTGGGAGAGTTGCGGGTACACACCCGTCGTACATCCATCCCGTAAACTGGGCACCGGAACAGAAACTGGCATTGCCATAAGCGAAATTGTAATCCCAAACCGGGCCAGCTTTGAATTTGCCTTTACCCCCATCGGCTTCAAGCTTCTCTTTATAAAAATAACTGCTCGCTTTATATGCATCGATGTTTCGCGAAAACTCCGTCAGCAGGAAGTAGTCGATGAAGCTGGGAATGCTCAGGTATCGCATATAGCCATTGACCGGATCCGAAAAATTGGGAGCGGCAATTACCTGTTCGACGGTATCGATGTACTGGTGAATGTAATTTTCCTGTTTGGGATGGATGTCATCCGACTCGGGATAGTGAAAAAGCCAGGTGATGTTCTGCCCGGTGGTGGATTTTACTTTTGACACAAAGCTTTTGTCTGCGGGATTGTTTTTTTTGTCGATCTTCATGATGTAGCCCCCCGTCAGCTCAAGACCGGAGGTGTCTTCCCTTTTCAGGTTGGCGATGGCCACGCGGTCTGGACCTCGTTTGATGGATTCGGTTAGCAGGTATATACCCTGATAGTCGCCGTTGAGTACCAGCTCGCAAAAGCGGGTCCGTGGTCCCCAGTGGCCCATCTCATTCCATAGCTGGTACGTCAGGGCGTTGCGCAACATGCTGATGTCGTTGTACGGTGCATAGAGCACCCAGTCTTCTTCTCCGGGCATGCCGAGCAGCGGCGCGTCGATGTCCTCGCCGGTAACACTGTCGCGCAATTCCAGTCCGTATTGCTTTTGCGGATAGGACTGCGAACTGTTGCCCCGGGTCTCTATGGCGATGGCATTGTTGTAATGAACAGGCGGGTCTTTTACGTGGTTCATTTTTCCAGGACCATTGTACACCACTCGCAAATAGGCGAAAATCTTGGGTTCGTTTGCAATGGTCTTGCCACGCGTATCAATGATGCAAATCGGAAGTCGCGACGAATCGAGCCTCACCACCTGAGCCTCCAGCTTCAATGCCATCGCAATAAATAGAAAAGCAAGGAGAGATTTCATGGGATAAAGATAAAACAGGTGCTGAGAGTGTAATAAGCTCCAACCAGCGCTTCCAAGGCGAATGGGCGCATAAATGGAATGTTAAACCCGATCGAGTCCCGCATTCCCGCCTCCAATGCTTACCTTTGGCTTCCCCCGGAATATGCCCGGAACATTTCAATTTAATTTGAATGCACATTACATGACGGCCTACAAGGAATTTATTCACACGGAGGGAAATCCCGATTACCAACCTTACGGCGATCCGGCTTGCAACAAAATTTACAACCTGATCTTCTGCGACGACCTCGCTCTCTACCGCTCATCGGCAGATCTTCCCGGTGTACAACCCTGGAAAACGCTTTTTCAACAACCCACCCCCATGGATGCGCTCCAGGCGTTGGCTTTCGACGAACACCTGGCCCCCCGCGCCCGCTTGCTCGCATACCATCGCCTGCGCACGGAGGGATACCCTCCCGGAGGGCCGGAGTTGCTCGGAGTTGTTGTAGAGGTGGGATTGGATGCCGGACTGGATGTGCTGGCTTCTTTTGCAGATGGAACTGCACGTTACATTCACGGCACAGGAAGAATGGTGCTGTGGGAAACTTCGGATGACCATTCTGCTGCGCTGACCGAACAACTGTTTGCACAAAGCGAGCACATCATCGAGCAAATTGGCCCCTGGGATCAGGCACGCAGGCCCTTTCCCGCAAATGGCACCACCCGGCTGAGTTTTCTCGTTTCCGATGGTCTGTATTTTGGTGAGGCACCAACCCAGGCGCTTTTTAACGACCCCATGGCTGCCCCGGCCCTGCTCACCGCGACCAGGCTGATGCAATACCTGACCGGGATTGCAAAAAACTAGCTCATGGCATGCACGGGATCTGGCGCACGCAGGATCTTGAGACTTGCCCGATTAAAATCCGCTCTTAATTGCAAAAATCATCCCTCATGGGTGCATAGGCGATCTCCCGCACATCTGCCCTTTCATTGCACATGCCCATGTGGTCTAACCACGAAACGCCGTCAAAATTCCAACAGTGCAGGTCGCTTTCCTCACACAACGTGCCATACAGCAAATGGTGCAAAGCTGTAATGGCAATATCGGTCTGTACAGGGCTGTGCTGCCGGATGCAAAAAACTGGTGGATTCAATGGATCGTTGATGTTGCCTCCGTCCATGCCGCACAAGGCATTTCTTTGAATCCGGTCGCTGTAACCAATCCAGAATACCTGTCTCTCCGATTTGCTAAGGCCTCCATGCCCCAGCAATTTCCCACCGTGGTCGGTGGTCAATAGCACGAGCCAATCTTCGTTTTCGTATTGCTCCCGTGAGCGCATTCCCCGGAGGACTTCGTTGACACCGCTGTCGATGTCCTGAAGCGACCAGCGGTAAAACGGGTTCCATCTGGAAAAGCCTGAAACGTGGCCAACGTAATCTGCCGCGCCAAAATAGACAAAATAAAAATCGAGATCCGTGCTAGCTATCCATTGAGCGCTTTTGCGCGCAGTCTCCTCCGTCGCAGCAAGCGAACCCCTGAGCATCTGGTCCCATCCTTGTCCTACAGAATTGCGGTAGAGCTTTCCCCACTCCATGTACATTCCGAACGTGAGCTGAGGGTCATATGCTTTTGCAATCAGCGGAATCATTGGGTAGCGGTCATAACGCTTTCCATGGAAGCCATTGTCGGTCACTCCGTGCTTATCGTGGTAGACACCACAGAGTATGCTGCTCCACGATGGACCGGAAATGGTAATGTCCTGGTGCCAGGATTCGAACGTACCAAAGCCGTTTTTAAACAACCACTGAATCGTGGGAACGCGAGCAGCCTGCAACGCATCTGCACGCACGCCGTCAATGCCAATCAGCAACACCTTGCGCTTTCCTGCCCAGACAGCGTCAGAAAATAAAACAGCAGCGCTAAAGACCATTAAAAAGATGTATTTCATAGGATTCGGTTTCTCAAGGGAAAGAGGTATTTCAAAGCAATTTGTAAACAGCGCACACTGACAGCATATCTGCCGCAACCGTCAGTCCAACATTTACGCTGCAAACAGACTGAATGCATTCCCGGGATGGCATGGCAAAATTAGATGCAGCCTTCCAATGAAATCATCCAATGCACATTACGATAATATTAAATATGAATATTAATCCACGATAAACAAGCAGTTTAACGTACGTTAGTTTTACATGATCATATTGTAAAATCCAATCCGAACATCCATAAGGATTAGACAGCTTTGATAATTTTACCTTTATGAAAGAGTCGTCCCGCAAAGGGTGCATTTCCTTCTCCATACCTGAAGAGCATAAGAGAAGGATACTCTGCGCCGGGGATCCCTGCATCTTACTGATCCGTTTGTGCAAACCCCATCTTACTGAACTGCTGGCCAGCTATCTTTCAACCCAGGCATTCCCATCGCATCGAACCGTCGAGGCCTCCTTCCTTTTTCATAGCGCCCGGGAACCCAACCCTGAACAGACACAACGGTTCCCAGACCCTTTCAATGATGCCTTAAAAAATAAAGGAGCAGGACTCATATACTATTGCATAGTGGACGACTCCGGAGCGCTTGGTTCTGTGCGATGGAAACACAGCCGGTATGTTAGTCCGGGACTTCACCAGCTCATTTGCAGGCTCACTGAAACCAACCTTCCTCTGATTCTGGCGAAACTGATCCCCACGGAGTCAGTGGAAGAAACCGGAGCCGACTTTCCGGATCGACCTTTGTTGAAAAATTTGCTCGGACCTGCCACCGGCACGTACCAATTGCACTGCAGTCACCACATACAAAGCGAATCCCTCTTACAATCATACCATGGGCATAGCCCTGGTAGCTACTTATATTCGCGGTTACAGCTTCTGGGGTCTGCTCACAGAGACAAACACCTGTATAGCCTACAGCGTCAGGTAAAAGCAAAAACTTCCGGAATCGATGTCATTGAGCCGATGCAGCAATCCGCTTTGATCGCTGAAATTGAATCGCTGCCCCCCGATCATTGTCTGGTTGACGAAGGAAACTTCCGGGTTTACACATAAGCTTGATTTTACCTCCAAAACAAAAGATGTTGCCGGCTGGATAGAAAGAGTTAATGGGGGCAGCAAAATTTGGGTAATTTGTGTCTTCAATTGGTATGTGATGACATTGATTGGTCTGCTTCTCTGAAGGATTCAGTATATGTTGCAATGATAGATGGTACAAATACCAAAAATTATTTAAAAATAAAAAAAGTTGGGGTGTCTATTGCTTTCAGAAACGATTTGTATTACCTTCGCATTACATTTCAATTATATGACTCGCACATTTTAGTGTTTAGTCCTCGTCATAAGAAATCAAGTTTCGTAAATATATTCTGTCCTAATTGCTGACAATCAATCAATTCATTACAGTGAATTGTTGTATATATATTTATTATTTAACCTTAATCACAATTTGTATGAACTCAACTGATCCAACACCACCCGACATTTAAGGGCTGATTTACGCGATCGCGCCGATTACTTCTTCCAAAACCGTTTAACTCTTATCAAAAGAATTAAACCGATTTTCGCAATTTGAAAGAAATATCCTGCGGGCACCATATCTGCTAAATCAGCCTATAGTTTTTTGCACTTCCTTATTGAAATTAAGAATGCATACATGTTTAATGTAGGCAATGAAATTTTAATGCTAATTTTTAACCTAACAAATTTTCAATGACATGAAAATGTATCTATCCCTCCTATTTATCTTGCTTCTTAATGTAGGAATAAGTCAATCTATTAATTTATGTGGAAGCTTTCCAGATCATGAGGCATCTACCAATAATTTGGATTCAATTGTTTATGATCGCTTTGGAAATACGTATGATAGGTACAGTTTTCCTTCTCCGGCTGGAGCTGACACGTGTATTGCAGGTGATTTTTACTTATGTTTTATAGGCGTTCCCCAAGAGTATCAAGATGTAGTTTGTCGAGTATTTACAGACTTATCAAATTTAATTCATAGACGAGAAAATTATTACGGCTGCACCCCATCGGAACCAATGCCCTCTCAAGAACTTGTTGTTGTATATGTAGTTATGGTTTCAGCTAGTGGTTATGCAGCCTCAAGTACACCATATTTTCGCCCTGATGAATCTCACTGTAATTATAATTTAAACCCAAGTGAACCATATTCAATTATCAATGGCGGAAGGGCTTCTGGGATAATTAATCCAGATGCAGAATTAAGAATAAACGACGCATTGAAGTGGAATTTTAGCTACGATGATGACCCTGTTATTGATACTCTGAATCCTGATAGTTCAGAATACGACTTGAGATCTGTTATCCTTCACGAGGCATTACATATTTATGGGTTTTCTCCATTGCTCTCAGAAGACGGGAAGCCCTTTGTTGGTTTTACATGGTTAAATTATTATGATCATTATCTATATGCATATTCAAATGTATCCCCTGATACAATTAAAATTATTGAAGGAGATAGAGCAACAAACTGTTGGACACTAAACCAAAATCTTACATCTGGGGATTTTAATGACATTGTAAAAAACAATTGCGATGTAAACTCTTATTCTATTGGATTTGGGAACCCATCAATAGCTATCTCAGCCAGTATTGAAGATTATACAAGTAAGAATATACCCCCGCCAACTATTTCAGGTCAGTTAGCGCATTTATCCGTATTGTGTAACTCAAATGACACGGGTTTGATTATGCAGCCAACAATTGATAAAGGTATAAGAAGAATAATTATTACCCCTGAAGAATTAGAAATTTTATGTAGTTTAGGATATCAGATAGATAGTTTATCGGATTGTTGTCCACAAGTCACCTATCATGAGTCTGGATTGGAAACAAATCAATATACTTGTTGTACACAGGTTTTTTATACATATATTGACTCAATATTATATGTTCCGATGTCGGCAATCACTTGTAATGATGTTTCCGGGGATTCCATGGTTGTATCAGATGTATGGTGCTCGAGTGCAATTGTTCAAATTATCAATGATGAAA
>JADLHA010000018.1 GCA_020848995.1 Saprospiraceae bacterium
ATTTCCTAAGGCAAATAGGTGCGATATCCGTTCTCTCTCTTGAATAGTGATCCTTTTATATGTTTTCATGGCAAAAATTAGGTAATTTTACGTACCTGATTCTTGCATTAGCTACTTGAAGTCAAGTCATTTTAACATATATGTACTTTTATTGACCTATCGGAATTATATTTTATCATAGAGAAATGTCCTTGCCCAAAGCTGCTATTTCACTATGCGGTTTCCGAATCTCTTAAAATTGTCGAACCTTTGGCTTTAATTCCGCGTTAATTTAACTTATTAAATAGAAGTCTTTAACAGAATAACAATCTACACTTGTGAAACCTGGTACATTCCTACAATTTTAATAAGCGCTTTGAACTTACTATTTTTCCGCCTTCTGCTACCTGAACAAAATAAACTCCCGTAGGCAAATTCTTCAAATTAATATAATTACTTCCCTGATAGAGCAATTTAAGTTCAATTGGCATACCCAATAAATCGTAGAGTTTTAAAGTCAATTTTTGCGGATTATAATCCATTACATTTATGATCACATAATCATCACATGGATTGGGCCAGATTTGAATTTCAGGTATTTCCTTTTCATCTTCCGTATTTACCATAACACCTAACTTTACAGTACGACATAAAGTATCCATACCATTTCGGTTCTTCACGATTAAACAAACTTCATAAACGCCCTTTTCAGAAAATTTGTGCATTGGATTTTTGGCATTACTGGTATTAGAAATACTCTTGGGATCGCCAAAATCCCAGCTCCATTCTTCGACTTCATATGCACTTAAATCCGTAAATTCAAACTTTAAATAATCTGAGGTATCCTGGTCATATCTCCAATGACACCAAGGGATATTGTCTATTCCCAAACTGTCGCATATACTTCCATCGATTGGGCCAAGGCGATAGTATGGATAATATGGCATAGTTTTCTTAATCGAAAAAAATGGAATTACATGTTGTCTAAAATCACAATCATTTCCCAGCTTATCCGGTCTGTTTATTACATGTAAATGCCGTGTTTGTATGAAATTCGGGTTACAATATATTCTACCGTCCGGACCAAGTTGAAGTTGTCCAAAGAAAGTAGGCCCATAAATATTAGCAAATAAATGAGACAGATACCCATCGTATCTCGCAATTTCAATTCTAGAATTTATTTGACCATTTACTATTGGATATTGATACAGCACTTGCCCGCTACATATATACAAAATCTCATTTGAAGGAGAAAATGCGCAACCTACCGATATACTTTCCGTCGAATCAATTTTAAAATTCTGATGTTTGGAAAGTTCTCCCGTATTTCTGTCAAAGTGATAAAAGTCAAATTCTGAACCACTCCATTCATTCAAGTCATCTTTAGTTCCTATAACATAGTAATCTCCATTAGGTGAAAAACAAGCAAATCCATCACCGCTGTTCCTCCTGTCTCCAATTTCCTGGATACTACTAAGTTTAACATCTGTTGGATCAATCAACAAAGTATAATATTTATTACTGAATCTTCCCGGCACGAGTGCCCACCAATCTCTACCGTTAGCATGTTTGCAATATGCTACTTTCCCAGTATCCAATGTGTCATTCAAAACATTCTTCCGAATTATTTTTAAGCTTACTCCAATATGCTTATTCGTCTCCACCATTTCACAATAATTAAAATAATTAGCCATAAGAGTAGCGGTCGTATCCAGAAATATTATTTCATCCTGCTCATACAAAAGATAGTAGGAAGTATCATTTCCCGGCTTGGGAATAATACTAGAGCCTTGCATTAAGAACTCACAATCCCCGTCCGGGCATACTTGACGTGAGTTTATAATATATTTATATCTATAATCTTCTACGTTATAACCATCGAAACAAAATAGATATTTACCTTTCCGATCCGAAATTGAACAACCATAATTGTGAAAATCACTTTTTAAATAAGGGTTGTACACCACTGTGGGGTTACCTGAAGTAGAACCAAATTCCAAAATATTTATTCCTTCTATAGTGTCTGATGGATTATCGGAAAAGTCATATCCAAAGATCCAATTAAAATCATATTTTTGAGATTTTAAATTAGTATTCAAAAAAAATATTACTATTAACACATAAATTATTCTGAATTTTATTTGCATGGTTCAAACTTAATTTTCAGTTTTTACAAGTTTTATTGAAATTGTAGGATCATCCTTGTGGTATATCCGAACAAAATATATTCCACTGGCTAACTCATGTATGTCTATTTCATTTACTCCTTTATTTAAAAATTCCATTTTTTTTCTGCATTGTTGATGATCTAAAGATATAATTTCCATTATAAAAAGTTCATTTAAATCCCTTTTAATGGTAAGGCTAATGGAATTATTCGACGGATTGGGCATTAAACTTACTTTATTACGGCTCGCCACATGATTATTATTAGATAATAATATTGATTCAACATTACAAAGTGTATCATCATCAAAATAAAGTGAATCGAAATTACTAATAATTGATCTTGCTAAATAAACAACAGTTCCGCCTTCTTGTACACATTGAGAGGCCACATCATATAAATCATCATATTGAGTTTCATTCAAGGAATCCAATCCTGCTAATACTACCCTAGCATATAAGTCTAACGTAATACTTTCATTATTCTCAATTAAACCATTAGGTGTAATCTCAGATAAATAATCAAGAATCATTTCTGCCATGGAATCTTTTGCTTCTTGAATTGAATCTGTTAGTGTATAATATATTTCTCGATTATCTAAAATATCACCATTTAAATTATTAATGAGTGCCCAGATACTATCCCTCACCACAATTGAGGTATCACTTAGATACTCTTCCGTTTGACCATTTACCTCATCAATTAATATATCCACCGATTCATTTAAACTATCAAGAAGTTTTATATGGACTGTATCAATCTTGAAAGTATTTAAAATACAATTATATATTGTATAGTATTTATGCACATTATTTGCAACGCTTTCATTATAGAAAGAATCAATACTATTGATGGTATCAATTAGCTCAGGATGGTAGTTCAATTTATCATATAGAAATTTTATTCCCTCCCATTGGGCTACATTTCCAAAATCATTATCCGCCAATTCACCGCGAGAAATGTCCTCATCAGTCTGCGTAAGATAATTGTCAGGTATATTTCTAAATTCACTTGAAGGAATGATACACTGGGGATCTGATAGGCAAGGTGCAGCATATGAATTTGATATTGTATTCATCCATAAACCAGTAGAACATGCTTGCGAAGGAAGAATGGATGGTGGCCAACTAGGGGCGCTGCACCCTCCTGCCCAAACTTGTGATCTCCTACGCACCCGTAAATCAGAATTTGCATTTCTTGCATGCGCTTTAGTAGTTCCAATTTCACTAGATAAAGAACCATCCCACAGATTTTCTGCCGATTTATTAGGAAATTTTCTGAAGTCTGGTTGCGGACCATAAATAGCACCATTGTTTAAAAGCAATCCATTAAAATAAGTTCCCAAACTTCTATTGTATAACCATTTCGAACGGTCACAATTATTTGTATATGAATAGGCTGTATGGGCATTTTTAACACTGTTACAACAATAGGTCACATTTTGCGATAAGGTGCACTTTATTCCCCATCTGCTGCTAAAATCATCATAGTTATCTCCTTCTATTTGGTTCGCAATCAAATAGCAATTATTTGCGTTTCGCAAAACAATTCCACCGGCTTGTAACCATTGATGCGCTTCTATCGGTTCTAACTCGGAAATAAAATAAATTTTATTCCTAGTAACCTGCGATGCCGCACTATTTGTTAAACCAATACCGTTACAATTTCGGTCTAAAGAAAAGTAATTATTTTCAATTGTTGAACTATATTTCACCCCTTCAAAATATACACCATATCTCTCTGACAAATAGGCACGAACATCATCAGATATAAAACCGCTGTTCTTAATTGTAGGTACGAATCCTAAGACAGGATTTTTTATCCATATGCCATATTTTCTAAAATTTATCGAATCATTATTAAACTCCGAGTTTCCCGTTTGACCATCCTCATAAATTCCAACATCTACATTCAGCATTATATTATCTGACACATTCCGCAAATTAGAATTATTTGACCTAATGCCAACTAATGCTTCATCAATTGTACAATTTGCTATTTTTATTGCAACAGAATTTAAGCCACAATAAATTGCAAAGCCCTGCAGTTTTACTAAATTATAATCCACATCTCCAATTAATGCAAGCATATTTTGAAATATACAATTGTCAACAGAAACTGTAGAATTATTAAGTGCTGTAATTCCATTAATTTGCCGGCTAAAAGTGCAGTGTCTTACATCCATTGTAGTATTATAATATGCTTGGATACCGCCCCAAGAAATAGCATCACTAACTCTATTATTTACAGGTTCCCCATCGGTGGGTAATAAATAATCCTCACACAAAAATTGATTCTGAATGATGGTGGAGAGATTCACTCCACCATCAGGAATTCTAATACCGACATAATTCCTATTGAATTCATTTTCAGTAATTAATTTAATGGTTGACCCACTTAAAGCGTTAATCCCATAATAAGCATCACTAATAAAGTTACCCCTAAAATTTAAAACAGACCCATTTTCCAATTCTATTCCTCTGTACATTATTCCTTCACACGCATCATAATATGCACCTTGACTATCAAGTGTTTTGCCAGATTTTACTAAGATTTTGGCAGATTGCCCAAAATAAATATGAGAATTCGATTTAAATTTTTGGAGAGTCCTGTCAATATTTAAAGTTCCTTGCAGACAAATCGATTGCCCCGAACTCAATTCTATTGGAACAGATGTACTTGAAATATTTGTAACCGATGCTTTACTTGTACCCACAAAATAAGAATTTTGGGGACAATTGCATGTTTGTCCTGTTAAAAACCCTACAACATTAAGACTAAATAAGGACGTAAGGACGTAAGGACGTAAGGACGTAAGGATTTCATAATTTTAGCATTTTGGGTTATTTATACCAAAAGTAATCCACTTTTATCAATTTTCCAAATCATTTTCACCCGATACATTTTTTTTAACCCAAATCATGCATTAGAAAAAGGGTTAGGATGCCTTATGAACTCCTAATTTTCAACCCAAATCATACAATGGAACCAAAAGAATAGCATAAAACATTGATTATCAATACCAAATTTCTAATGCATTGCATTAGATAAGGTGTTTGAATGGACTTGATAGAATGCTTGTTCTCATTGCCGATTATGTCAAATTGAAAAATCTAATGCATGATTTGGGTTTAACTTATCTTTGGTTGACGGTTTCCATAACCATCCTATTTGGAATCCGGTTAGCCCCGTGAGTACTTCAGCAGAAAACCGGATACTGTACTTCAGCGCCCTGACGGCGTCTCTCTCGGGACTGCTTTTCGGCTTTGATACCGTCGTCATCTCCGGTGCGGAACAAACGATCCAGAACCTTTGGCAACTGAGCAGCCTCCAGCACGGGCTGGCCATCAGCATGGCGCTTTGGGGCACGGTGGTCGGCGCTCTTGCTGGCAGGTTTCCCACCGAATACTGGGGCAGAAAACCGACGCTCGTTTTCGTCGGAGTCCTGTATATGCTTTCCGCTCTTGGTTCCGCATTCGCCACCGGTGTAAACGGACTGATCTTTTTCCGCTTTTTGGGAGGCCTGGGCATCGGGATCTCTACGGTCGCTGCCCCGCTCTACATTTCCGAAATATCGCCACCGGAAAAAAGGGGAAAGCTGGCCGGTATGTTCCAGTTCAATATCGTGCTCGGCATTTTGCTTGCCTACATTTCCAACGCGCTGCTGAGCCGCACAGGGCCCGAAGCCTGGCGCTACATGCTCGGCGTGCAGGCCTTGCCCGCCACTCTATATATTCTCCTTTGTTTACGGCTACACGAAAGTCCGCGCTGGCTCATCCTGCGAAAGCAACAAGCAGACAAAGCCCGGAACATCTTTTCCAAAATTCAACCGGCACTGAGCTCAACACAAATCCACTCCCTGGTCGAAAGCATCCGGTTGTCATCGTCCGGACCCCGGGCTGGAGCATCCTTCTTCTCGCACTCCATGAAGCGCTCCATCCTGCTGGCGTTTGCCCTCGCGTTTTTTAACCAGTTGTCCGGGATCAATGCCATTCTCTACTTCGCGCCACGGATATTTGAATTGACGGGGCTGGGCCAGCAGGCGGCAATGCTGCAGTCGGTGGGAATCGGACTGGTGAATCTGGTATTTACCCTGTTGGGACTCTGGCTGATCGACCTGGCAGGGAGAAAGACCCTGCTTTATTGGGGCTCCCTGGGCTATATCCTGTCACTCGGCGCTTGTTCCTGGGCATTTGCAACGGGTTTTGTCGAGATCATTCCCTACTGCATTTTCGCGTTCATCGCAGCGCATGCCATTGGCCAGGGCGCCGTGATCTGGGTGTTCATCAGCGAAATTTTTCCCAACCAATTTCGCGAAGCCGGACAATCTTTTGGCAGCTCCGTACATTGGATCTTCGCCGCACTGCTGACGCTGTTCTTTCCAAAATGGGTAAGCCTGTACAGCCCCGCAAGCGTTTTCGCAATCTTTTGCGCGCTCATGGTCGCGCAACTGATCTGGATCCGCTGCTGCGTTCCGGAAACCAAGGGGATCGCACTCGAAGACATCGTGGCAAAATTACAGGCCCCAAAAGCATAATTGGTGGCGCCTTGCTCCCAATGCATCCTATGCGCCGGGATCATTGCTCAGTTCCCCGCAAAAAGCAAGGCTGCCAACTTGCGGTCTCTTCCGTAAATGTCCTTGCGGAAATGCAAAACACCACTCCCGTCGATCCACGCCGTAAAATAAACCAGAAATACGGGCATCTTCCGATCAAGGTTCACGCTCAGTTGCTGACCGCCATCCATGGCTTCCCGTATTTTCTCCGGAGACCAGCCCGGCTGATCTTCCAATAAAAAACCGGCCAGCTTTCCGGCATCGGCTACCCGCACACAACCCGAACTGAACGCCCGTTCGCTTTTTTCAAAAAGGTTTTTTGCCGGAGAATCGTGCAGGTATATGTCGTGCACATTGGGAAACATAAATTTCACTTTTCCCAGCGGATTGGTGCTACCTGGCCGCTGGCGGATCACCGGCGTCTTAGCTCTGTAGCCCGTGATCTCCATGTTGTGTTTTTGTAAATAAGCCGGGTCGCGTCGCATGGCAGGGAGCACATCGCGCTCCAAAATGCCGGAAGGGATGTTCCAGTATGGGCTGAAGACGAGGTAGCTGATCTCCCCGTTGAAGATCACGGTGCTGCGCAGCTCCTGCCCGACGATGACGCGCATTTCCCATAGTGCGCTGTCTCCGTCATACGCCCGCAATTTGAATTCCGGAATGTTGACGAACAGGTACCTTCCTTCCATGCGCTCGGGGATCCACCGGAAGCGCTCCATGTTGAGCAGGATCTGCCGCATGCGCTCCTGACCGGAAACCGAAAGTTCCTTACAAACGTCAGGACTCAATTTGCCGTCCGATTCCAATCCGTGGCGCCATTGAAACCTGCGCACCGCCGTTGCCATGGCCGTGTCGAAAACTTCGCTTCCGTCGTAGCGTTCGAGGTCGCCGGTAAGGACCAGCCTTTTGCGATAGGCGGGAATGGCTGCAGAGGTATCTCCCTCAGCCAGAATGCGAGACAACGTTGGCAGGGGAGACCTTACGGTGTCGAATTGCGACCCGGAGAGCTCGTCCAGTGCCTTTTTCAACAAGCGGTACTGGTAAAAAACGGGCTCGTGCTCAAATAAATATCCGCCACGGGTGAGCATGGAATCGAGCATGTGCTCCGGACTGAATTTCTTGCGCGGCAAAAACCAATCGGTCTTTCTCGACATTTCCTCGCTCACTCCTTCGAAATGGCGTATGCTATATTGAAAATACTGTGCCGTGAGCATGATATCGGCGAGCGGCATGCGACGGGCTGCCGATCCTTCGGCCATCATCTGCACCAGTTCCATCACGTAACGGGTGCTGTCTTCCAATCCTTCCCGCCGCTGGTTGAGCATGCGGTTGAAAAGGTGGTCAGCCTGCTCTGTAAGGCCACCGGCATCGTGCCAGGCATAGCAATTCGTGCGTCGCTCGTAAAAACTTCTGATGCTTGCTTCCTGGTCGGCAAATGCGGGGAACCGCACAAAAAAACTGTCCAGCCAGGGTTGATCAAAGCGCATGGCCGAAATCTCCATAAAGCTCCCTGCTATGGTGGGGTCATACCCTTTGGGGCCCATCGCCGGGGTTGACTGTTCCTTCTGTCCGTTTCCGCAGGCAGAGAGCAACAGAAGAAGCCCCAGGATGCCAGGTGCCCCTCCCAATATTTTATATACTAACAAACGTTTGTTAGTTTTATGGGTAGCTGGCTTAAGGTAGAAGACCGTTTCAACAAACGTCATGGCTGACGGCTGTGGAGTTGACGGATGGACGGGCCGAACCCTCCTTCGGAATACAGTCCATAAGCCTGCACGACCAGCCACCGGGAGGCTCCGTCGGCAGAGGAGAGGGCCATGACGATCATGGAGTCGCCGGGGTCCGTCATCCCTTCAAACCGGTAGGTTTCGTCGATCGTCACCGCATCAGGATCAGGTGCCTGCCTCCGTTCAACTCCCACCGGCCAGGAGTCCGTATATCCGCGGCGCTGAAGGTCCGCAATCGCTTCACTCGCCGTATCGTAATGCCTTGGAATACCGGTTGACATCTGTGTGTTAACGTTTTCCCCTGCCCCTTGCCCTGCTCGGTTTCCGGGTAGCGCAGGCTCTATGGGATGACAATTGGAAACCTAAATGGTTTAAAGGGTTACCCCCCTGTGCTCCGCGCAAGCTGCAGGCCGATGCGTTCGTCGTCGAGCCAGTCGATGGCGTCGGCGTATTCCACGTCCCTGAATTCGATGTGTTCGGCAAGGACCTCTCCCGAGATCATGCTCCGGTGATTTTCGACGGCTTTCTTCAGATCGGCATGTGGTGCGAGGAAAAGCTCAATGCGGTCGGTCACGTTGAATTCCTTCTCCTTTCGCAGGTGCTGGATCCGGTTGATCAGTTCGCGCGCGTACCCTTCCGCCAGCAATGCTTCGTCGAGTTCGACGTCGAGTGCCACGGTCAGCCTGTGGTCCGACTGCACCAGCCATCCGGGGATGTCTTCAGATACAATTTCCACGTCTTCCGGCTCGATGGCAAACACATGTTCGTCTATGCGCCATTCGACGGCAGTACCGCGCTCCAGCTTGTTGATGGCATCCGCGTCCCATCGTGCGATGGCGTCTGCCGCCTGCTTCATGTGTTTGCCAAGTTTCTTTCCCAACGTACGGAAATTGGGGCGCAGTTTCTTTTTTACGATGTCGTTGTCTGCCGGTATGCAGCGCACCTGTTTGACGTTGACCTCGGCACGGATCAGTTCCTCAACGGCTGCAACATCCTGGTGTGCTTCACCGGAAAACACCGGAACCAGGACCCGTCTCAGGGGCTGGCGCACCCGGATCCTGCTGGACTTGCGCAGCGCGAGCACCATCGAACAAATGCGCTGGGCGAGGTCCATGCGGCGTTCGAGCACGTCTTCGACCAGGGATGGGTCGTGTACAGGCAAATCGCTCAGGTGTGCCGAATTATTTTTGGGTTGTTCAGAGAATGGATCGGTCAGGTTTTTGAAAAGCCATTCCGCCATGAATGGGGCAAGGGAGGCCATGAGCTGGCTCATGCTTAGCAGGCAGGTGTAGAGGGTTTCAAATGCAGCCTGCTTGTCGGCTCCGGATTCCGATTTCCAGAATCTTCTGCGGGATAGTCGCACATACCAGTTCGAAAGATCGTCAACAGCAAATTGCTCAATGCATCGGGCCGCCTGGGTTGGTTCGTAATCGTCCATAAACCCGCGGTACTCCCGGATGAGGTTGTGCAAACGCGACAAGATCCACCGGTCGAGCTCTGCCTCCGGATGTGACTTCTCAAGGGCCGCCGTTCCCGGTACAAATCCGTCAATGTTGGCGTAGATCGCAAAAAAGGAATAGGTGTTGAAGAGGGTGCCAAAAAATTTATTGCGGACTTCTGTAATGCCCTCTTCGTCAAATTTCAGATTTTCCCAGGGATCAGCGTGGCTGATGAGGTACCACCGGGTTGCGTCGGCGCCAAATTTTTTCAGGGTCTCGAAGGGATCCACGACGTTTCCCTTGCGCTTGGACATTTTCTCCCCGTTTTTGTCGAGGACCAGTCCGTTGGAGACGACTGTCCGGTAGGCCACCTGGTCGAAAACCATGGTGGAAATGGCGTGCAGGGTGTAAAACCATCCGCGCGTCTGGTCCACGCCCTCGGCGATGAAGTCTGCCGGAAACTTGCCGGAGAGATTATCCGTGGCAAAGGGAAAGTGCCACTGGGCATACGGCATGGCTCCGGAATCAAACCACACGTCGATGAGATCCGTTTCGCGGGACAAGACCTCCCCCGATTTTTCGTCTACGAGGCGAATTTCATCAATCCAGGGCCTGTGAAGATCTTGCGGAGCACTTTGCTTTAATCCCAGCAACCGGTTGGCGAGCTCGATCTCACGCTCCAGCTCCTCCCGGGAGCCGATGCACTTTTCAATCGTTCCTCCGGCATTTCGCCACACAGGCAGTGGGATGCCCCAGTACCGCGATCGCGACAGGTTCCAGTCCTGGACGTTCTCCAGCCAGTTGCCAAAGCGTCCCGTGCCCGTGGCAGCAGGCTTCCAGGAGATGGTGTGGTTGAGTGCCACCAGGCGATCGCGCACGGCGGTTACCCGCACAAACCAGCTGTCGAGGGGATAGTAGAGTATGGGTTTGTCGGTTCTCCAGCAATGCGGATAGTTGTGTGCGTATTTCTGAGCATTGAGCAGCTTGCCTTCCTTTTTCAACTTGATGACGATGCGCTCGTCGACGGAAAGGTACCGGTCTGTGCCCAATCTGCGGCTTTCGGCGGCCTTTTCCTCTTCTCCGAGGTAGGCCTCCTTGACGTACTCGCCGGAAAAATCGCGGACTTCCGGGGTAAACCGTCCCCTTCGGTCCACCAGGGTGAGGGTCCCTATGCCATAGCGTCGCGCCACGCGCATGTCGTCGGCTCCGAAAGAAGGGGCGATGTGCACGATGCCCGTTCCCTCCTCCGTCGATACAAAATCGCCAGCCACTACGAGGTAGGCGTCCCCTTCTGCGGGCCGGGCATAATCGAACAGGGGTTCGTAGCGCAAGCCAACGAGCTGGCTTCCCTTAATTCCTTTCTTCAAAACCTTCCAGGCGGTTCCTTTTTCCTGCGCCTCGGGGAGCTCTCCGCTGACTTCACCCTTCGCATCAAACCACCTCGACAAAAGGGTTTCCGCCATGGCGATGCGCTGCCGTTGACCCGTGTAGGGATTATCCGTTTCCACCAGGGCGTAGCGGAGTTCCTCGCCGACGGCCAAAGCGGTATTGCTCGGCAGGGTCCAGGGGGTTGTCGTCCACGCCGAAAGAAAAATCTCTTCGTCGCCAAGACTTGCGCGGTGTTCCTCCCCGCGACCTTCGGCCGGAATGCGGAAAAGGGCAACCGCCGATACGTCCCTGACTTCGCGATATGCGCCCGGCTGGTTGAGTTCGTGGGAGCTGAGGCCCGTACCTGCTGCTGGAGAGAAGGGCTGGATGCTGTATCCCTTATAGAGCAAGCCCTTTTGGTAAATTTTGGCCAGCAGGTACCAGACGGACTCGATGTAATCGTTGGTAAAGGTGAGGTAGGGCTGTTCGAGGTCGACCCAGTAGCCCATCATGCGGGTGAGCTCATCCCATTCGTTCTTGAAGCGCATTACGGTTTCGCGGCATTTCGCGTTGTACGCTTCAATGGAGATTTTGTGCCCGATGTCTTCCTTGGTAATGCCCAATTCTTTTTCGACACTCAGTTCTATGGGCAAACCATGGGTGTCCCAGCCCCCTTTGCGCACCACGTGCTTGCCACAAAGAGTCTGATAGCGACAAAACAGGTCTTTCACCGTGCGCGACATCACGTGGTGAATGCCGGGACGGCCGTTGGCTGAGGGCGGCCCCTCGTAGAAAACAAAATCACCTGCACCCACGCGCTGCCGGATGCTCCTTTCGAATACATCCGCCTCCTTCCAGAAATCGAGCACCTCCTGGTCGATTTGAGGTAAATTCAGCGCTTTATACTCCCTGTAAGCCATCAAAAGCCTTTGTTAAAGGCAGCAAAGATAGTGATTCCCCCCTTGCGCGGAGGTCAACAGCCATGGGTGACAGGGGCTGGCTGCGATCCGGTGAGGGTCACTTTGGCTTTAGCGTCCGGTCGATCTGGTAGTAGAGGTATTCGCGATGGGCCTGCGTGGCGGCATCGCCGGACGTGTGCTTTTTCAGTTTCTTTTTGAGTTGCCGGAGTGACTGGAAGACACCTGCGCGGGTTTCTGCCGTGTACAACATGCCCTTGCTTTCGAAAATGCCCGTGAGCAAACCCACGTAGAAGTGTTGAAGGTTTTTGCGGTGCGCACGGACGCTTGCACCCCAGTCGGCACTGAACAAAGCCTTCTCTAGGTCTTCGAGGAGCTCGTTCAGGGTATACGCGTTTCCATACAACGCGCTGTTGTGCAAGCGTCGCAGGGTCCATGGATTGAGCATGTTTACGAGTGACATCGCCTGCGTGCCCAGAATGTGCATGTCGATCTTGGGATCTTCCGATCCGTAAAAGAAGCGGAATCCACGGCGCTGCCGTTGCAGGTAATTGTACAGGGCCTTGTCTGTATCAAACGCCTCCGGTGCGAACACCCGTTTGGACAGCAATTCTATGGCTGCGCGCTGGTAGCGCTCGTCTACGGGCATGTAGGGTTTATTCCCCGACTGTTGCCCGGGAAAACTGCGATCGACGTAAACGCCACCGGGAAATCCGGAAACGGCCATGGCCATGCCGAAGCGCTGCCGCTGCAGGGAGTAATACTTGATGTTGAGGTTTTCATACGAGCGGTCCGGGTGGCTGAATTTTGCCAATAAGCCTGCCATCGTCTGCTCGACGAGTTCGAAGCGCTCGTCTGCATAAGCTACCATGTCATTGCTGAGGTCCCATACCATGGTACGCGGATCGATCCCACCACCGGGAAAAGCAATGTCGGCATCGTTGCCAAAGATGAGTTTGGGGTCCGTGCTTGCGGAGGCAATGGTGCGGAGACCTGCTTCCTCTTTATCGGGCGCAAAAGGCGTATAGCCGTAGCGTATGGCCCATTTGTCATAGGGACCTACGCGTGTGGAGTAATAGTTGGCCTGGCGCTTGCGGTCGAGTGAAACGTTTACGGTGCTGTAGTCCATCACCGATCCAATGACCCCCATGGTACTGGTCACTTCGCGATCTTTGAGCTGCTCCGGGTTCAGCATATTGCTGGCTTTCATGTTGTGACTCAGACCCAGGGTGTGCCCCATTTCGTGCAACACCAGCTCCGTGATGAATTCGTGGAGCAGGGTTTTCTTTTCTTCTTCGGAATCGCCCAGGCAGGCGAGTGCAGCTTGCGCAAACGACTGCTGCATGGAAAGGCCCTCTCCGAGCATACAGCGCTGGTGGCCCCGGTGGCCATCCTGCTGCAGGTCCAGTCCGCGCGAAGGGTCGTATTGAAGATAGGGCCGGAGCTTTTCATAAAGATCTGTTTCGCTGGCCAGCCCGCGCAGAAATCCGAAATCGATGGTGATATCGGCTCCGAGGATCTGACCGGTGCGGGGGTTGACAAAACTGGGGCCGATGGCAAAACCGAGGTCTGATGACACCCAACGGATGACATTGTAACGGATGTCTGCGGGATCCCATTCAGCGTCGTCGGGCATCATCTTCATCACCACTGCATTTTTGAATCCGGCGGCTTCAAAGGCTTCATTCCAACGATGCCCGGCATCGATTACGGTTTGACGCAATTCCAGCGGCGTTGTGTTCTCCACCCAAAACACGATGGGCTCTACGGGTTCGCTGAGCGCAGCCGCAGGATCCTTCTTGACGAGGTGCCACCGGTTGATGAAATCGTAAAACCGCGGAATCTCCGTCGTGGTCATGTGCTCCATTTCCTGCGTAAAATATCCAACATGCGGGTGGGCAAAGCGCGGGCGGTAATCGTTTTTCGGCAGGCGGACAAAGCTGTGCTGCATGCGCACGGTAATGTAGCGTGCATCGGTGATCTCCACTCCGCCAAAATTCTGGGGTGATGCATTTTCGTAGGCCAGGTTTACGACGACGTCGGAATTTGACGGGAAACTTCGCAAAAGCTCGTACGAGGATTTTTCTTTGTTCAGCGATCCCAGGTTGAGGATCAGACCCGCGGGAAAATTGGGTGGCAAAAAGGGTTTGACGGGATCGAGCTTTTCGCTGATGAAAAGATCGTCGGCTTTAATGAGGTAGCCAAGCGAATCCTCAGCCTCAATCTTTCCAGAAAAAAACAGGGCTTCCGGAACGTCGACGTTGGCCGCACGACTCACCGGACTGGCAGGGTCGTAATGAAATGCGTGATTGGACCGCACCCACTCGAGGCGATCAAACCGCTTGCGTATCCGGAACAACCAGGTTTCACGGAGCATGTTCTGGTTGAGAAAGAGTTCCACCGGCCCGGCAATGGAAAAACTCTGGTATAAAAACTCCTCGCCAAGCTGACCCTTTTCAATGTACACCTTAACTTGTCCGTTGACCGTGTCCTGATAAAAGCTCAGGAAACCGGCAGTCTTGTGAGAACTCTTGGTGAGGTCGGCAATGGTCGGTTTCTTTGCCGTGTCCGTCTTGGTGCTGTCCTTGGGAGCTTCAGTGGACTTTGCAGTTAAGGAAGTCTTTTTTTTGTCCTGGGCATGGCTGCCGGCAGGCAGGAGGCTTGCGATCAGCACAACCAGGGTGGCTTGGATCAAGGTACATTTCATATAAGCAATTAGGCTTTGCGGTGATTTTGTGGGCCAAAGGTACAACAGGGCCCTTCAAAAACCCCCATTGCGCCATACTGCCCGCACAGGCTCGAGGACTCCATGAAGCGAGCTTTACAATCCCTCGTTGCAGCCCGGTCAGCTATCGTTTCACATCGCTTCCTTCGCTGCACTTCGTTTTGTTTTGCTAAATTCATTTTGCCATCAAAATAGAGTTTTTAGAAGTACCCTTAATTTTGACCATGCGTTTCCCCATACTCAACCTCTTGTCGGCCGCTTCATGGACTTTGGCCATTTTGCTGCTGCCAGCCTCAGCATTTCGATCACATGCTTCTTCTGGGGCCCTCGCTTCCGTTCCCGACAGCACCTGTTGGCTGGTAGTCCTTGGCAACGCCCAGGATGGCGGTGCGCCTCACCCGGGTTGCGGGCGCAGTTGCTGTTCGCTGAAATTTGCGGGGATGCAAGGGGATCAAACGGTTGTCTCTCTTGGTTTGGTCGATCGGAGGGCACAAAAAAAGTTCCTCGTGGAAGCCACTCCCGATCTGCCCCGGCAATTGCACCATTTGCGCAATTGCCTTTCCCCTGACTCCGGAGATGCTCCAGATGGCATCCTGCTCACCCATGCACACATTGGCCACTATGTGGGTCTCGCCTACCTGGGAAAGGAAGCTATGGACGCTCGCGAAATCCGCGTTTATGCCATGCCGCGCATGCGCTTCTTTCTCGAAAGCAACGGCCCCTGGAGCCAACTCGTCACGCGCAGGAACATCGTCCTCGAATCCATTGAAAACGAACGAACGTTCGTTCTTTCCCCAAATCTGCGTGCGTCTCCCTTGCTGGTCCCACATCGCGATGAGTATTCGGAAACCGTGGGGTTCATGATTTATGGCCCCCAAAAAACGGCGCTCTTTATTCCCGACATCGATAAGTGGGAGCGATGGTCTCATCGCCTTGAAACCCTGCTCGACAGCGTCGATTACGCCTTTGTCGACGGCACCTTTTTCGATGGGGAGGAGTTGCCCTCACGCGATATGAGTCAGATTCCCCATCCTTTTGTGGCCGAAACGATGGCGCGCCTCGATGCACTCCCCGAATCAACCCGACGGAAAGTTCATTTCATCCACCTCAACCACACCAACCCCCTGCTGGACCCCTCAAGCCCCTCTTCGCTATCGACGGTGCGAAAGGGCTACCGCATCGCCCGGCCTGGAGATGCATTTCCTCTGTAAATACTTGCTCCTTACCTGCTCCCGTCTGATGCAGCGTGTCTTCTCGTTCTTTGCGAATCGCCCTCACCCCATCCTTCGATGACCCTCAATCTTCCAGGATCAGGCGTTTGCAGTACAATCGATCACGGGTTTCAAATATCCCAAAATAACTTCCGGCTGGCAGATCCTTCAGGTCGAGTGCTTGTTGCCCAATGAATTTCAGTGTTCGCAGCCTCCTCCCGTTGTGGTCATAAAGTGAAAAGCAGACTTCCCCCTCGAGGTTGGTCCGTAGAAAAACCGGCGCTCCGGCATCTGCCGGGTTGGGAAAAAGAACTGCGTATGGATGGGGGCGAGGGTCTCCGAAATCGTGTTGGCTTACGACCAGGGTGTCGTTCCAGGATTTGGTGATCAGCAACTGGCTTTCCTGATGAATGGGGGTCTCTCCAAACAGGATCCTGTAATCCGGTCCGGCAACAAAAGCCGTTGCCGTATCGATTTTCATCCACTCTGCTGTGTCGGCGTTGGGGGCCCTTCTGAACAAGTTGTAATCATCCAAAACGGATCCGTAGTTGATCCTGCCCACCTCTTTGAACACCATTTCGGAAAACGAGGAGAAGCGATCGTTGTCGCCGTAAGGACGCAAGATCCAATAGGAAGAAACGACCGGTTGGTCGCTGGGTTTAAAACCGGCTTGCGGAATGTAGTTTATTCGCGTGATCCAAACTTCGCCATCGGGATAGCTTGCGTTGTTTGCCGTTGTAAGCTTTACGTCTGCAACGTCAAATTCGTATGAGGCTGCAGCGTCGATCTCCTTTTGCTGACTGACCCCTGGTCCTACCGGTGCCGTCGAGAGGATGCGCTGTGCATTGGCGTTGAGGGTTGCATGCGCAATGCCCTGTCTGTCCATGACGTGGCCGCTGCTTTCGTTAAACTGATAATAACGATCCAGGCCCGGAACACCCGTATGGGTTTTCGCGAGATGCATGCTCTCCCTGATTTCTGTCTGGCTCAGGCTGCGATCGTATATGCACACCTCGTCTATCAATCCATTAAAAAACCGGTCCCCTCCGTTGAGGTCGGCTCCAATGGCAAGCGGACTAACAAACGTATGTTCGTTAGTTGCAATGGCGTGCCGGTAGGGCACCCCGTTTTTGTAAATGGTAATACCCTCCGGTTCAGCCACCATGGCCAGGTGCGTCCATTCATTTTGCTCCAGCCTTGCGCCGGAATTCCAATTATAGCCACCGGAATTCCAATGGTACCGGATATCGCCATTTGAAAGCACGCTTAAGCCCGCAGCCTGTCCACCCGACCGTGTAAACAATATCCCCGCCCAGTCTTTTTGGGCGGCTGTCGGCTTTACCCAGGCCATCATGGTGATCGCTTTGGTTTTGCGGTTCAACGCCGGCGCCTGGGCATAGCCTCCGTTCCCTTCCAGGTATAAAGTATATCCCGGCAAGCTGTCTTTTTCGCAGGCATCTCCCACTTCAACGTATAAGCTGTCTTGGTAGATACCGGAAGGTGTTGTGAGTTTCAGCATGGCGAGCTTACGGCCTGTTGTCCTGAATACGACCTGAGACGAACGGGTGTTAGCTCCCTGAATATAATTTGCGTCTTCAAATGTCCATGCCCATTCCGCCTCTGCATGGCGAACAACGGAGTGATCGTCAAAGTAAAAAGTGTCTCTCAGGCAGTTTGATTGCAGTTTATCGGTCATGATTTTAGCCTGGACTGCAGATTCTTCAAACATATCCGTTTCCCACACCCCAAAACCCCAGCAGCCGTTTCGCAGCTTTCCTTCTTTATAAAACGGCTTGAGGCGGTTTGTTTCGGCGCTCAGCGGCAGGCCCATGGAATAGGGAACCCAATTTGCCATCGTGGCATTGCGATAAAACACTCCCCGGTTCGTTCCCAAATAAACCCCCCCGTCCGTACCGTGGGCATGCAGGATATCGCTGATGCGGACATTGTCCAACATGGCCGTGGTCAGGTTGATCCAGGACTTTCCTCCGTCTTGTGTGTGGTACACTTTCTTGCCGTTGGATCCGTAGCTCACCGATACCCAAAGCTGATCCGGGTTGAGGTTGCTCAGGGTCATCTTTACCCGGTCGTTGTTGTTCGGTAGGGGAAGGGCGGTCAAACGGGTCCAGCTTCTGCCCCCGTCCCGGCTGCTCCACATGGCGTCGTCGGTTCCATCCCATTGACTGCAATAGATTACGTCAGGATGGCTCCTGGAAATTTCGATTTCAAATATCCGGTTGTCTTCGTTCCCCGGAAAGCGATGCAGCAACTGGAACGTGCCGCCGCCGTCTTCGCTTTTCCAAATGTTTTGGTCCCGTCCCAGGTAAACGATGTTCCAGCAATTGGGATGCCAGCTCATCTGGCTGTTTGCATAATAGGCGTAAGATTCATTCGGAAAAAGCGCAACCGGAAAATAGCTGACCCCCGCTTGCAGGTCGCCGTTGAGCCGGTAACCTCCGATGTCAGAAAAATAGAGCTTCCTGCCGGGCCCCGGGTTTACATAGCCGGTTGGCGCTTCAGCTCCCCCCATGCGGAAGAAGGTCTTTTCCGGAAAACGCTCGTGCCAGGCCATGTTTCCGTTGTGGTACCTGCCACCGACAAGAATGTCTTCGTTCCATCCGGCATCGAAACCCCAAAGGTCTGCACCGGATATCCCGTCCATGCGGGTCTCCATGCTCGCTGCAAAATCCTGCGAATAATTCAATCCGCCGTCACTACCTATCCAGAGATCGTTTCCGGATACTGCCAGACATTGTAGATCCGGATGGCTCCAGGGAAGCCCTCCGACATAACTTCCCAATGGTGTCCAGATTTTGCCGCCGTCGCGGCTTTTAAACCAGGAAGTTCCCCCGGCTATGAGTTCGTTTTCATTACGGGGGTTCACGACAATGGCCATGTCGTAAAATCCCTGGTCAAAACCGTCGGTCCCGTTGTGCGCCATGAGATTGGTGTGACCGGGGATAGAATAGGGCGCACCGATCGCCTTCCCGGGATGGGTGTTTTCCCAACTCTGCCCCCCGTCATTGCTCACAAAAACTCCGATGTATCCGTAGAGCCCTTCTCCCTGTCCACACAGGTAAGCGTAAATTTTTTCCGGATTGGACGGACACACTGCCAAAATCGCTCCGGTAAGCTGGATCCCGGAATCCGGCTGATACCAGTTAACAGCGGTGGAATTCCAACTCAGGCCGGCATTTGTCGTGGTCATCAATTCTGAAGAAGTTCCCTTTTTTCGGACACAAAAGACCACATCGGGATCTGTAACGCGAGCTTGCAGGGTCCAGCACAATTCTGGCCACTGACGCGACCAGTTCTTGCCCCCGTCCCGGCTGTACAGCAAGCCCTTGTTACCAGCTGCAAAAACGTACCGGGGATTCGTCGCGTGAATTTCAATGTCGTAGCAATTCAATCCACTCTCTGAATATACCGTAGTCCAGGTGTTTCCTCCATCCGTCGTTTTGATCACTTTGCCCGATGTGCTCGCAAATGCAGTATCGTGATGAACAGGATGTATGGCAATGGCGTCGAAGGAACCATGCAAAACGTCGCGGGTTTTCAATTCCCAGTTCATTCCCTTGTCTGCAGTTTTCCAGATGCCTCCGGTTTCCCCACCGGCATACAGCACTTTGGGGTCAGACTTTGCAATATCTACGCAATAGATGTTTGTCTGCCAGGTAACTTTGGTCTGTCCGTCGGTGTGAAAGGTGCGGGATGGTCCTAAAAATTTCCAATCCGGAGCCGTCCGGAGCGAACCCTTTGCCACTCGCCGCTCTTCACGACGGCGAAGGGCTTCCCGCTCCTCTTCTTCAACGGGCATTTCCATTACCCATCCGTTGTTGTCCATATTTCTCTGCGCCCAATGCATCCACCTTTTGTAATACTGGGTCATGCTGTTTTTTAAATGCGGATTGCGCTGGTGGTAATCGCGCCAGGTCTTTTCCACTTGAAAAACATTGGGATGCGGCTTTTGCATCTCCACTACAAATTCCGGAGTCTGGTCGTTTATTGGCAGGCAATCCGGTTTGACCTGAGCATGACCAAAGCCAAAACAACTCGTCCAAAAACACATGATCCCCAAACGTCTCATCATTATACGGGCTTTATTGCCGGGTAAAATTAAGGTCCCTTTGAATACTTTGGTCAAGTCCAGGAAGTCCCCGGCCCATTGCATGGCTCCAACCGTGTGGGAAAGAAAAGAATGCTGTTTTTGAACTAATAATAACTACTAACGATGTTTGCAGAAACGTCTATTCCCCTTTGGGTGGGCATATTCAAGACCTTACAATAAACTTCCCCTGCATTTTGCAGTCTATATCCACAAGCGCCATGGTAACTTACACCCTGCAACACCACGATGATGAAACCCGGTATGATAAAACCCCTCTGCACGCTGGCGATTTTTGTCCTATTCGGCTGGATGGCTGCGGCCCAGTCTCTGTATCGCCTTGATTCCATCCAGGAAATCCGGATCTACTTTGCTGAAGCCGACTGGGACGCCCGGCTCGACTCCCTGAAGAAAAACACACCGGACGAAAGGCTGGTAGCCCCCTACGCCATGCTCAACGGAGTCCGCTTCGACAGCGTGGGCGTGCGGTACAAAGGCAATTCCAGTTACAGCCCCACCCGCAACAAAAACCCCTTTAACATTAAACTCGACCACGTAATCGACGGGCAACATTACGAGGGCTTCAAAATCCTCAAACTGTCGAACGGTTTCATGGACCCCAGCTTCCTGCGGGAAGTGCTTGGGTATTTCATCTGCCGGCAGTACCTCCCGGCATCGCGCGCCAACTTCATGCGGGTATACGTTAACGATGCGTACATCGGACTCTATACCAACGTCGAACACGCGGGAGATGGCTTCCTCGAAGCAAACTACCTCTCTTCTTCCGGTGCATACTTCCAGTGCGACCGCGCAGATGTCCCCGTGAGCATTCCCCCTTCTTGCACGCCCGCCAATCCAGGATCGGCATTGCGCTACACATCGCCGGATTCTGCCTGCTATTACAACCAATACGAACTGGAATCGGAGCATGGCTGGGCTTCCCTGCTCAATTTGCTCAAAATGCTCAACCAATCGCCCGCCACTATAGCAGAAGTGCTCAACGTGGACAGGGCGCTGTGGATGCTCGCGCTGAACAACGCCTATGTAAACCTCGACAGCTATTCCGGGTCAGGACACAACTACCTCATTTATCAGATGGCTAACGGGCGTTATCAGTGCTTACCTTGGGATCTAAACGAATTTTACGGAGCCTTCACCAACGCAGGAACGGGCGGTTCGCTGAATGTTCAGCAAATGCGCGAGCTCGACCCTTTGCTGCATCTCAACAATCCAGACCGGCCGCTCATTTCGAAACTGCTGTCTCAGCCGACCTACCAGCGCCGCTACCTGGCTCACCTCCAAACCATCTTCGACGACCTGGCTGCTTCAGATCACTATGACTCGCTGGGGGCTTCTTTGCAGGCATTGATCCGTCAGGACGTCGAAAGAGATGTAAATAAATTTTTCAGCCTCGATGCATTCAATCAAAACCTTCGCATGGACTTCCGCATAGGAGGTGGTGGCGGTAAGACGTATCCGGGCCTGACGAAGTTCAGCGCGGAGCGTCTGGCCTTCACGACTGCACATCCCCGGTTACAGTATGTCAGGCCCACAATTGGTAGCCCTGCCCATTCGCCTGATACGGTATCTGCAACGGGAAGCGTAGCCATTGCTGCCGAAGTTTTCGACGCTACCACCATACAACTCTTTTACCGGTACGATCCGGCAGAAGTGTTTGTCGCTTTGCCAATGTTCGACGACGGCCAACACGGCGACGGTGCCGCAGGGGACCATCGCTTCGGAACCATCGTGCCCATGAACGGGCGAAGCTTATTGCAATATTACCTCTACGCAGAAAATGAACAGCTTGCAAGCCTGTCGCCGCCGCGGGCAGAATTCGAATTTCACCAGCTGGTTTCCGGTAGCACAAAACCCCGCAAGGGTGCATTGCGCATCAACGAAATCCTTGCCTCCAACGTCACAGGCACAACCGACGAAAGCGGAGATCGCGAAGACTGGATCGAACTTTATAACACCACGGACGAGACCATCCCGCTCTCCGGGCTTTTTTTGAGCGACAACCCTTCCAATCCCCTCAAATGGTCCTTTCCCGACACAACGCTTGGTGCCCGCGGATTCCTGATCATCTGGGCCGACGAAGACGGGAAAGATCCAGGCCTGCACGCCAATTTCAAACTGTCAAAATCCGGAGAACAGGTAATGCTTTACTATGCCGACACCGCGCTGCTGGATGAGTTGGTGTTCCCCGAACTTGCCGACGACGAATCATTCGGATACTGTGCCTCGGGCAACCAGATATTTCGCCAGCCAAGTTTTATGCAGACAAACGATTGTATCGTACTTACGGACGATTTAACCGGATCGATGCCCATCGAATTCTTTCCCAACCCCTGCCAGTCAACCGGCACCTTGCTCGTCCGGGGAGAGGGCCCGGTTCGATGGGGCCTCTACGACCTGCGTGGCAGGATTTTGATTCGAGGAGAGATGGCAGCAGGCTCCGGTACCCGTCAGGAGACCCTGGATTGCTCACAGCTTTATCCGGGAATTTACATGTTGAAGGTAGACGCTCCCCAAAGCAACGCGCAGCTTAAAATTTTCCGCTCTGCGCAATGAACGACTCCGGTGGTAGATGCGAAGGCCTTAGCTACCGTCCAGGAGAACAGAATCCCCTCCGCGATGCAACCAGCTAATCCATTTTGCCCTGTCCTGGTCCGGTTGGTTCATTAGACTGGTTTGCTACACCAACGTCGAAAAACCACTCAGCGGCATCTTCTCCCGTCATTACATCACTTCGCACCACCAGCCTTCACATTTGCTGCAACTTCTCCAATAAAGGATCCTTCCGGCTTTTTGAAACGGGAAGACATTTCCCATTGTCCATATCAAGACTTCCTCCATTGCCCCGGTGATAGCGCTCTACATGATGTAAATTGACAATATAGCTCTGATGCGTTCTGAAAAAGTAATCGTAATTAACAATCATTTCCTCAATCAGCTTTAGTACCTTGGAGATGACAATTTTCTTACCGGAGATGAGGTGAAATACAGAATAATTACTGTCTGCCTCGATAAAAACGATCTGATCCAAGCGGACCAATTCCAGTCCCTCCTGCGTGGCCAACGCAATTTTTTGCCATTCGTTTTGATTGGTCAGAAGTTGTGACATCAGCGCTTCTATACTTTTTCCGGAGATTCCCGTGCCCTTCTTCGCCAAATACTTATCTACAGCCTGCCTCAACTCTAAACCGCTCACCGGCTTCAGCAAGTAATCCAGCGCACTCATTTTAATAGCATTTATAGCAAACTGATCGTATGCAGTTGTAAATATCAAATCAAAGTCTATCTTGTCAAGATGCTTCAACATTTCAAAGGCATTCATATACGGCATTTCAACATCTAGAAAGACAAGATCCGGATGGGTGCTGTTGATGGCATCTATCCCCTCCTGCCCATTCGAGCAAGCCTGTACAATTTCGACCTCTGGACAATTTTTTGTAAGTTCATATTTCAATGTTTCAATACAGAATTTTTCATCTTCAACTATTATAGCCCGAATTCTTTTCATATTGGGTGATTTACTTTACATGCTGATTTGTTCTGCTATGCAAAAGAACTTTGTTCTGTTCTAAAAGGATTGATGCGCAATACAATCCGGGTTCCGGAAGACTCAGATACTTCATTATAAAGATCCTCTATTCTGAGTCTGAATTCAGTTTCATGTAAGGTTTTACTGATGTTCATCCGGTTATGGTTGATCGTCATACCCATCGATTTTTCGCGTTGCGCAGATTTGCTTTTTACTTCAGCCGCCTTAACTCTTCCGATTCCGTTGTCCTCGACGACACAGCAGATTCCTTCAGGAGTCCTGTCAAATCGAATCAGCAATTTCCCCACCCCATCCCTTTTATGCATGAGTCCATGCCAAATCGCGTTTTCAACGTATGGCTGAATAATCATTGGGGTAATCAGAAAATTCTCAAGATCAATCGTCTGATCCACCATCATCTCATAATGAAAGGAATTATCAAACCGCAGTTGTTCAATTTTTATGTAAAGTTCAAGTGCCTCAATTTCTTCTCGAAGTGGAATTTCGCCCTTGTTCGAATTGTTCAATACCAACCTAATTAATCTTGAAAAATCCGTAAGATAATCTGCTGCCTTATCCTTATCCTGCCTTAAGACATAGTACTTTATTGCATTCAATGCGTTAAATAAAAAATGTGGATTCATTTGCGCCTTCAGCGCTTTCATTTCGATTTCAGCAATCTGTCTGGCAAAATCGGATTTTAACTCTTCCTCCTTTCTAATTTGATCAATCCGATAACGATAAACCCCATATACCAATAAAAGAAAACTCATAATTGCAATCAACCAAAACCACAGAGTCTCCCAAAATGGTGGTATTACTATTAAGGATATTGAAACATATTTTCCCCATTGTCCGCTCCCTCTCCGTGCCATAAACTGGAACTCATATTCTCCCCCCGATAGATTTGTATACGCAGCATAATTCCTTTGCTCCGATTTTACCCAGTCGTCTTCGAGTCCTCTCAGTCGATATGCAAATTCTGCTGTCCCGGTACTTTGGAGGTCCGAGGAGCTCATTTCGAAACTCAGGAAGTTCTGCCGGTAATTTAGTTGAATTTCTTCAGGGTAGACACCTGAAATATTCTCTAAAACAAGGCTGTCGAATATTTTAAATTTGGAAAGTATGGAAATGGTGCTGGAATAATGAGTATTTAATTTATTTGGATCTATTACCGAATACCCCTCCTCTCCAGCAGCAAAGATGCTTCCATTTTTACCACAACTTAGTTTGTTTAACTTTTTAATACCATAGTCCTCTCCAAAATGAAGGGCCCTCATATCAGAAGCATTCATTCGCATAAGGCCCCTATCAGTACTGAAATAGAATTGTCCTCCCTTATCAATGAGAAATCCCCGGATTTGGCCTGAATAGCCATTCTCTATATGCATTACGTGCTGTAGTGGGGACAACAATTCTTCCGGTCGGGAGAATCTTGCCACCCTGTCAGCATTCGCAGTGACCCAGATATTACCCTCTTTGTCCATCTGCATGGCTCTGGATCCCGTAAAACCAATGAATTGAACTGAGTACGTGCATGGATTGGAAGTGTTGTAAAATCCTCGGTTCGCAGGATGATACGCGAAAATTCCATTCTCCGTTGCTCCCCATAGATTGCCTTGCCGGTCACAACATAGCGGTGAGATGGAATAATCGTGAAAGAGTGAAAAACTATCCCCTGGATTATATTTGTAGTTAATTACCTTATAGTTGCGCGAGTCAATGCAAAATAATCCTGCGCTTTGGGAACTCAACCAAATTTGATCCTTGCTATCAAAAGTAAAATCCCAATAGTAGCTTTGTGTGCCATTTGCTACGCTTAGGTCCGGGATCTCCATCTTCTCTGCCATTCCCGCCGAGATGTCAATTCTAAATAAGCTATAGTAACTCAAGGCCCATAGCTCATGCCTGCTGTTAAATTCCAGGTCTATAAAAGAAACGTCTTCATTTTCGGCCTTCACCGTTCTAAAGTACCGTTTGCAAGACTCTTTTTCATTGATTTCTACAATTCTTCCGTCCGAAGTAGCCGCATAGAGCAACCCGCTAACGGGGTGTTCGAGGACTATTTCGATCTCCGTTCCCAGAAATCTATCTTTGATCAATTGTAATTTTGGTGATGTCTTATGGATTCCATTTCCAACTGTCCCTATCCACAAGCAACTGTCCGCATCTCTATATAAAGTAAATGGGGCGCGTACGCTATCCTTTTGAAGAAAACGCTGGCCCAAAGGGATTACTGTGTTATCACTGCGGTTATACAACAGCAAACCGGATTTTGGAGACGCCATCAATAAATGAATTGAATCGTACTCAGCCATTCGCGATGCTGAAACGGGTTTATTTGCCAATAACTTATGCTTGTCGGGGATGATTTCCTCAAATTTCTCCTTGCGAATATTGAATTTATACACCCTATCTGAAAATGTGGATAACCAAATGTTTTCCACCCCGTCAAAGCATGATCCTCGCATGGCTATCTTCACCGTATCGTGGTAATAGTATTTTGTTTGTAAGCTGCGCAAGTCCAGGCGACACATCCCAAATCCAGTTTGAAACCAGGAGAAATCGCTACAAGGATCATTGTACACTGCCTGAAACTCCGTTTGCCAGTTGTTGTAATACTGCAAATCATTCCTGGATACATTTGGTTTGATCATCCTTACCTCTCCACTTGCCTGATCCAGGAGAAAAAGATCTCTTGCACAAACCCACAGTCTTTGCAAGGGATCCTCGAATATCAAGGTTATTATTCTACCTGTAAGTGAGGCACTATTTGATGTTCCAAGGTTAACTTCTGTGAAGTTATCTCCCTCCCTGGTCAATTTTATCAGGCCCCGGTTTCTGACTCCAATCCATATTTGATTTTTTGAGTCCTGGTAAATACAGGTTATGAAAAGTTCATTGTTAAGGTTACTTTCCGGATAGAGTTTATCCGCTGATATGACCTCATTTCCATCGTACCTGCAAAGACCTTTGTCGGTTCCTATCCATAAAAACCCCAATGCATCTTTCGCAAAGCAGGTAACCGTTTTCCCCTCCAGGCCATGACTATGGTGTGTAAACACTAAGTTCTCTGTCACCTGTGAGTATCCCACTTCGAATACATGAAAGCTGATGAGAATGCATAACAGATAGTATTTAACAACATAGTTTTTACAAAATGAAATCATAAAACAAATCTAATCCATTTTACTTTATCCCGGAAGTAAATGGAACTCCATACAACTACACACCTAGACAGGTTCTCTTAGTGCATCTTCCTATAACAACTCGTGTTCGGGTTACTTTGAACGGCATGCTGCCCACGCCAGAATATTTCCGCCATTCATGATTGAACTTTGGCATTGTTCGTCGCTCTCCAAATTGGTGTTCCCCGAGCGATGAATCTGATTTGGGTCCTTGTGTCCCAGCCTGCCGTTGATATTAATGCACTACCTGTTTAATCCGTCTGGGATCAATCCTTGATTTCATTGCGTTTTCCCTTCTCGCATCTGCATTGATTTCTCCCTTAAAGCTCTGCTCCAAATTATCAACATCCCTCTCCTGCCTTTCCCTCAACACCTGATAATTCTCGTACCCCTGGCGAATGGCCTTTACCTCCCAGTCGAATGAAAAATTCCCTGATCCATTCATAAGCTCCTTAACGCGTATTCCCTTCGTACTTTTGCTTATGGCTGCAAGTCCGTAGGTGTTGGGGTCAAGAGGCGTAAGAATAACGGTGATGTTCTTTTCGCTTGCGATGCTGGTAAAATATTCGGGAAATTCCACAAACGCTTCTCCGTTCCTCAGTGTCGCGGTCCCCCTTAAGTAGGCTGCCGCCTCAGGTCCTTCTAGGCTTGCGTACCATATTTCCTTACTGTTGTCGTTTGGATCATTGACCCGGAAATTCTTTATATCGGCAAATATTACGCCCTGGTTGTTCTGGTTCACATACATTCCTGCCTGAAAAGAATTGTTTACATCCGCAACAGCAACCATTCCCCGGCTCTCATACCCTGCCAGGTTGGTAATGAGCTCATCTCCGGCATATACATTTAAACTACCACCTCCAAATAAATTCACAGAACCAATATTTTTTACGAGGTCTTTGGTTCCCATTGCCGTTGTGGCCGCACCATTATTAAGGGATATATAACCTGTTCTGTATAAACCTGAGGAGACGTTCCCGTCTCTATACAATTCCAATTTACCCCCGTTAACATTAGACGCGCTCAACGATACTTGTGAAAGACCATTGGAATCAAATAAACTAATTGCCCCGCCATTTGGGTCTAAATCATCCCAATTGGCCCCTGCATACAAGTTGGGAACACTATTATCCCCGTACAGCCATAAATAACCAATATTTGTCTGGATTGCGTCATTTGTGAGCAGAGCAGCTTCAATTCCATTGCTGTCCTTGACCACAAATCCGTAGGGGGCCATCGCATTTCCGTATGTATTTGCGCCCGGATATTTAAGTGAAATTGCGCCATCAGAATATACATGCCCGCGATTGAGAAAAGGAAGGGTGGAAATTCCTGCATGGTCTTCGCCGGAGATGCTGTGTATTTTTACATAACCGTTATTACCATCCTTCGTTACTCCGGCAGCATATCTTTCTTCCAAAAGCGCTGGGTTGGGTCCGGGTAAATATACTCCCATATTCTGAAACCCGTTACCCGTCAAATTGTACCTTCCCTCTCCCCACAATGACAAAGACCCGTTGCTGTTGAACGCTGAAAGATTAACCGTTGCCTCTCCGTTCCTGCTGAACAATAACAATTCTCCTTCAGGAGGCTCTGATTGTAAAAACGAACTCGATCCCAACGTGGCTATATATTGATCGTTGGCTCCGCTTGATAATCTCAATTGACCATTTTTCTGTGTACTTTGTGTCCCAAGCCATACGTTTTGCCACTTGACATCATTAATCAAGCTAAAATTGTCAGGCTCCAGTTGCACCCTTGTAAATACATCCGATGGACTCAAGACTTCGTCTACCCGCATGCCATACGCATAATAATGTGCATTATTAATACCAATCGTATGAAACAAACTACCGGCTGTTAGTGATGTATTTGCTTCTCCAAATTCAAAAGAAAGTTTTTCAGGATTAAATACCGCTTGTGAATTATAAAGCAATCCAATTCCCTGTTTAAAATATACCATGCTATCCAGGCCAACCGTAAGTGCCCTTTCTATTTCTTTATCCTTCATATATATTTGTGAACTTTTTAAAGTGTTCGTCGTCCCTGATCCGTTGTAGTCGTCAACGTCAAGGCCCCAGGGAACTATGGTGACGCTGTTCGGAGTGTTGTTCCCGACCTGAACCCTGCTCTCGCTTTGAATTTCGTCTGTATACACTGTTCCTTTGAAATAACTAATTCCATTTGTTTCGTCTTTCCATTTTGAGCCAATTGCGCTTAAGTCCACAGAGTTTCCTTTTGAAATTTCAAGGTTTTGCCCACTGAGTTGCAGAGATTGCAGTTCATTTCCCGGATCCGCATCCGCGTCGTCAACGGCATCGGTAAATGAGCCTCCGTTCTTTGACAGGCTTACCACATTTCCAGATTTGCTCAAGGATTGCAATTCATTGGCCGGATCCGCGTCTGCATCATCCTTATCGCTAACAGTAGAAGCATGTAGAGCGTAGGGGACGGATAGTATCTGTGTAGCTCCAAGAGACACATAATTGGAGCCTCCGTCGGGATCCAACTCCGTATTGAGCCAATATGAATCCGTGCCCCAATCCACCGAGCTAAAACTTCCTGACTGTACAGAACCTTGCCCTACGGTGAGAGAAAAAACACCCAGATCCCCTGTTGGTACTGTGTGATTTTCAATATAAACGGCGCCTCCGGAAGGCCCTCCCTTCAAAATACTTAGCCTTAGGCCAATATTTTGGTTCTTGATTAAATCTCCATTGGCTTTACGTGCGACTCCCTGATACCTGAATCCCTGCGGCGATTGCGAAAAGGAACTCATCGCGTGAAGACAACAAAAACTGATGATGAAGATTAAATTTTTCATAATTGAAAACTTGTTTGTTCAAAAATTTATTATAATGATTGCACCTTTTCTATCCTGAAAATCTGCACTATATTCGATTTAGTAAATATCTTCAGAATATAAAGTCCCGTCTCAAATGATTGCATCTCTATTTTAGCAGCATTGTTCAGGATTCCTTGGGATATCATCTTGCCGTGACCGTCAAATACCTGGTAGTTATGGGGACCGGTTTCTGCACTCTTAATGTGCACTTCGCTGTGCGTGGGATTGGGATACACATCAAAAAAGTGTTTCCGGCCGGAAGAAGGATCCAGGCGCGTAATCATTAACAATGTTTGATGGAACCCTTGATTAAGCGAGATTCCGCTCTTTATCAATCCACTTACTGGTTCTCCCAAGGTCCAGTCGAGTGATATTACCCCATTTGCATCACTTGAGCCGCAATTGCCCAATACACTCCGCTGGAGGTTTTGGCTGTAGAGAGGGTTCAATGAAACAAGCAAAAGGAAAATTAGCATTCGCATAAGCGGGTAATTTGTGCAAACGTAATTCTCCGGGCAGGATTGGTTCAAGTCCAATGAGTGTATGGCCGGTTTGAATGCGTATTTGGAGTTCCTTGGGAAGGACAAACCATAAATCTATGCGTGCAGAATGCGCCAAGCAGTCAAATGGGCCTATTGGACAAGCTCTAAAATAAGCTGACTGTCACGTCAAATTGGGGTTATTGCATAAAATTAAAGGGTACCTCGAATAACCCAGTTTTGATGCCAGAATGAAAAGGGCTGCCTCTCTTCACTTCCTGTTGATGCCAGAATGAAATTAGCAAAACAAGACGAGGCGCGGTGAAGGAAGCTATGTGGAGCAATAACTGACTTAACCGCAACGAAGGATTGTGAAGCTAAATTCATTGAGTGGGTGAGCCTGTGCGGGCTGGCTGGCGCATGAGTGGGTTATTCGAGGTGCCCTAAACCTTAGATGCTCCCGGACGCGGGCACAATCTTGAGTCTAACGCCTTTTATGGGTCGCCTCCCCAATCATTGCTGTATTCTCAGGAGAATCAGCGTTTGAGTCCGGCGCGTTCGAGAAGTTTCTTCAAAGAATAGAAATGAAACGTCTTATCGGTACTCATGGCCACGAATAAGCCACCTTCGAATCCGGGCAAAGGAGACGACCAGCTTTCGCTGCCGTCGCTGTCTCTCGCGGCAACCGGTACTTCGGCCAGTTTGGGGTGGTTGTGCGGGTTGCCAGCGGTTCCTTCCCGCGGATAGATGATGAAGGAATTGGCTGCCTGATTTGATACCAGGAGATATCCCTTGCCAGCCTCCGTTCTGACCACGCTGATGCCCTCATTGTCAACTTTGTACTGCCCCTGGCCAAAAAAGGCCAGTTCCTGGTTGCCTTTGGCAGGATCTGCATGGTATTTCCGGATGCCGGCGCGTTCATCGCTGTAATAAATGTATCCCAGTTCGCTATCGACACAGATGGCCTCCACTTCCTTTTTGCCGGAAAACGCCCCAAAGCGCCTTACCTGACGCACACGCAGCTTTCCTTCGTTCTCTTCTTCAATTGCATATTGCGACAGATAATCTCTTGCTGGGCCCTCTTTGCGGCTGACGACCGCGTAGATCGTCTGGTCAGGTGCCTTGTAAAGTGCAATCCCCATTGGAAGTGAGTCTGCAGCTTGCTCAGCAATGGGGATGCCGCCGTTATCGATGGGCGTCATGTCCGGAAGCTGGTATATGCGCAGGCAGTTTCTGTCCCGTTCTGTAGCCACAGCGATGTCTACCATCCCATTCCTGTACTTCATCCCATAAGCTACGTCGACGTTGTTTGGTCTCTTTAATCCGAGCCTGGTCCGGTTGCGATCAATGCTCCCGTCCAGCCGGAATACATAAACTCCGCCATTCACAGGATGCTTGTCCGTTCCAAGGATGATGGAATTCTCCGGATTTTTTGCATCAACCCAAATTGCGGGATCGTCCGAATCATCCAGCACTTTTTGGGTGATGACTTCCGGTTGAAGGATGGTTTGTTGGTTTACCCTTTGACGGCTTCCGCTGCAATCCACCAGGCAAAGCCAGGTCGAGATCGCTCCAATCAGAATTGAGGTCTGCTGCATTTGTTCATCAACGCGTTAAATCCCACTTGACCCCAACGTTGAATTTTGGCCCATAGTATTCAATCTGTGCCGTTCGGCTCTGGTCTCCCTGATAGTAGCGCAGGGGTTGATTCGTCAGATTGTTGGCCTCCCCAAAAATCCGCACGTTAGAAAGGAGGGCATAGCTTGCATGCACGTCGAGGAAAAACTGCTTGTCGTAGTAGCGGTCGTAAAAGGCCTCCTCCGAATATCCGGCATCGTCGCTGTCGTCAACGTATGCCGCCGTGTAGTTGCCACTGATGTTCGCAACCAGTTTCCTGGTTTCATACGACAAAGAAAGGTTGAACATGTGGGGAGCGGTTCCTGGCAAGTCGACGTCCTCCCGTATCAGCACCCCTGAATTGTCGTAAATGCCCTCGGCAACTGCGTTGGTATACGTGTAGTTGGTGTAAACGCCTAAATCTTTCAGGACGCCTGGTAGAAAATCGAGCTTGCGCTGAAAGCCCAATTCAAAACCCAATACCTGCACATCGCTTCCGTTCCTTCGCTGGGTAAATTGCCAGTCTTCACCCGCCTGTATCGGGTTGGCAATGCCCGGGAAATCGGCTGCAAATTTCTCGGCAGTATAATTTTCGTCGCGATAGGTGTAAAAGAAATTGCTAAGTGCCTTATAGAACACTCCACCAGAAAGGATACCAATGGATTTTAAATAGTATTCCGCCATCAGATCGGCATTCGTGCTCCGGATTGGCTCCAGTTTTGGATTTCCTCCCTGCAATTCCATGTCCTCTGCCAAAACGTTGAAATAGGGTACCAGGTCGTAATACTTTGGTCTGGCAATGCCTCGTGTAACGGCTGCACGCAATACGAGATCACTAACCGGATTATACCGGATGTTCAATCCAGGAAGAACATCTGTGTACTCGTTGCTGTTGCTGGCTTTGCCCTGAAGGTCCTCTTCATTCAGCACGATGTTACCGGTATAATCCAGGGAGGTTTGTTCCAGCCTTACCCCTGCCACAATGAGCAGCTTGTCAGAAAGCTCCTGCGTCCATTGTGCATAACCCGCGTAAATGTCTTCGTTTGCTTCATAATTGCCCGCCAGGTATTCAGAGGGCTCATCCGATTTCTCAAATGCAGAATCCACTTCGAGCTGAAGTTGGCCCAGGAACTGCGGGTCAATAAAATTGCCAATCACATATTTTGACCCTGGGTAAAAGTCATCTACCGTCTGGTCTTTGAGGCCCAACAAGGTGATATTCTCAAACTGTGATTCAGTCGAGTTAACGGGTTCGAATGCGTAAAACCTGTTATTGCGCTCCTTGGTTTTGCTGCGAAGTCTCAATCCAGTCTTCAGCGTACCCCGTCGCTCACGGATGATTAGCGGCCATTCAACATTGATCTTGGCGTTGATGTCCTCTTCGAATTGATCCTGAAATTCCTCTGTTAGCTCCGAAAGCCTCGTATAGTCTGTGAGTTGCGTCGCATCCGAAAGCAACGGAAATTCAGGATCTGAAACATCCTGCGACACTTCAATGCTGCGACGACCCATCGCGATGTAACGTTCGTTAGGTCTCACTTCTGAGGCGCGCGCATATTGTGCGCTCCAGTCCAGTTTTAATTTTCCAAATAAGTGGTCTCCCTGAATGGAAGCAGTTTTTACCCTCTGGTCTTCAAGTCTACGGCTCTCGTTCCGGTCATTGTCAATGCCCCCCTTGGTCTGGCGAATGACTTCTCCATTCGTGAATCCGGTAATGTTCCCATTGGAATCATAGATCAGATTGGATTCGTCGCCTCTCAACCTGTGACGAAGTCTAAAGCGGTTTTCGAGATCATCTCTCCAGTAATAACTGCCGTTCAGCGTGAGCACATGCGCTGGATTCAATTTATAATCGCAGCTGATCCCGGCGGAACGCCGCACCCGCTTCACATCGTACTTGCGCACGTCGTGATCGGCTATGTATAAATTTCCTTGTTCATCTCTTTCCCATACAGCTTCCACATTGTCTGATCCATAGTCGTTCGACTGGATGGATCCGTTGATCAATATTCCAAGCTTTCCTTCTGCCAAACGGTTGCCGATCAGCAGGTGTGCATTTCCTATGAATCCCTCCCGTATGGAGTTGTATCCCCCGGACAGGCTCGCAGAAAGCCTCAAATCCTGCGGTGTGTAGCGCGTGATGAGGTTGACGGAACCTCCGATGGCGTCTCCGTCCATCTCCGGCGTCAGGGTCTTGCGGACATCCACCGATTGTATTGCATCCGCGGGAATCAAATCCATCTGGATTCTGCGGTTATCGCCCTCCGCAGAGGGTATCCGCTCCCCGTTGAGACTTACCGAGTTGAGTTCCGGACCCATTCCCCGGATGATGATGTTGCGCGCTTCGCCCTGGTCGTTTTGCATGGTAATCCCGGGAACCCTCTTAATGGCATCCCCGATGTTGGCATCGGGAAACCGACCCATCTGATCTGCCGATATGATATTGGAAACGTATGCATTCGACTTTTGCTGATTCAGCGCCTTAGCCTGACCCCTCTGCCTGTCTCCAAGTACGACAACCTCTCCGATAGCACTCGTGCTGTAATCCAATGATTCAACAATCTCTACCCCACCTGTTCCTACCTGTATGGTCTTGTCAAGCGTCTGATATCCCAGGTATCGAACGGTAAGCCGGTATTCCCCGGGCGCAAGGCCTGTTAGGGTCAATTCCCCATTTGCATTCGTAGTTCCAGCAAAATTACCCGGATCGATCATGACGATGGCTCCTGGAAAACTCAGCTTGTTCTGATCAAGGACCTTGATTTTTATAAAACTGCTTTGTGCAGAAAGTGCGGTCGTGGCGATCAGGGCCATAACCATCAAAAAGTATGTTTTTCTCATTCCCATCATGCTTTTGTTTGCTTGCGGCAAATGTATACCCAGTGCTATTGCACAATCGTTTTTTAAGGATTAAGTCATCGTTAATCAATTGTATGCTGTGGGTCAATGAAAACTTTCCCAATTGTTGACAAATCATTAAGCAAGGCCGCGCTGAAAGCAAGCCTCTGCCAGGATGATTCCTCATCCACATGTTCCTGTCCCCGCCATGTTAGTCCTTAGAATGCCCTTTCTTTAGATGCTTGGGGTCATTTCCAGGAAAGGCCTCTGCTCTCCTCGATTCAAGATTTTGTACATTTGACTCGCCGGTGTTTTTGGCCTTGAACAGGATGACCCATTAAAACATATTCCGGGACCTGACCGCTGTCTAATCGATGATTTGCCAAACGTGCGCATATGTTCCTACTGCCGAGCCCGAAAGGAGTCTCGTGCGCTGCATTTGGGCAACATCCAAACGAGGCTTCGAGTCTGAAGCAGAGCGTATCCTCCCGGTGGGAAATGCCGAGATCCTCTTCAATTTTACACTCCGTACCATCTGCTACCAGGATGATCCCGCTCAGGGCTTTCTGCTCCAACGCTGTGTTGTCAATGGGCTCAATACACGTCCCATTCATCTGCTCAAAACAAAAGAGGAGCGGCTTTTGGGCATTCAACTAACGGGGCCTGGACTGAAATGCCTTTTCGATATCCCCGTTGAGGAATTTCGAGATAAGGTCTTCGATGGATTTGACGTAAGCTGCTGTCTGCAACCCTTGTACGACCGATTGGCAGGATTGCCTTCCTTTGCATTGCAAGTGGCAGAAGTGATGAAGTGGATTCGAAACAGCTTACATAGTAAAAAAGTATCACTGGAACGGTGTCGGCTGCTGACCCTGACGGGATCATACGCTAAAAATGCCCCTCTCTCGGTAGCCCGCTTGCGGAGTGCCTGCAACGTAACAGACCGGCATTTGAGACGCCTGACCCGGGAATTTAGCGGGCTGAACGCAATCGATTGGATCGCTTATCAGAAATACCTCGGGACCTTGCACGAAATTCATACAGACCGCCGCCCGCTGACCGACATCTCTTACCAAAACGGATACTGCGACCAGTCGCATTTTATCCGCGAATTCAAATCATTTACCGGCTTAACGCCCGGACAGTACCGCACCAAGAAAAGTGGACTGGTTGGCCACTTGTATTCCTGAAGGTGCGATCTCTTGGAGTCTTTAAAAAATCTTGTATATCCATTGTGGTTTCCCGGTGTATTGCATTTGCACCAATATTTCTTTCGCCTGGTCGCTGACGCCCTGAGAATGCTTCAGACTCAAAGCCCTTTCTGCTTCGGTTCAGGCACATTTCCTTCCATGTACACCCGGCTTGTCATTATCATTCCTTCTGTTTATCTTTGAAGTGGACCTGCATTCAGTCAGGCATTTAACACTATGAAATTTAGCATATCATGAAAATTCCTTCTCTGGTCCGCTTAGTCCTCTCCATTTGTGCGGGCATCATTTTAGGCAGCGCCGTCAACATGGGGCTCATATTGAACAGCAGCAGCGTGATCCCGCCTCCGGATGGAGCAGACCTGACTGGTTTGACCCCCTATTAATCAGACTTTCGTTACAAAGTTAATAAATAGATCAAAACATCAAAATATTTTTGCACTTCCAGGAAACGACCGACGGTGATCTTTATACCGATGGGAAGAGTGGCAG
>JADLHA010000019.1 GCA_020848995.1 Saprospiraceae bacterium
AAAAGGTGGCAGTTTGAGCCTGCCACTCTTCCCATCGGTATAAAGATCACCGTCGGTCGTTTCCTGGAAGTGCAAAAATATTTTGATGTTTTGATCTATTTATTAACTTTGTAACGAAAGTCTGATTAATAGGGGGTCAAACCAAAACTTCCTTTTAATAAGCTTATGCATTTTCTAGCCTTTGCAAATTCTCTTGTTTGGAGTACATTTGGTTATTCAATCAACCCTTTATGAATACTTGTAAAAAATATGCCCTGGGCGGACTTTGCCTTTTTATGCTGCAGTGCAGCGATGACGGCAGCGACGCTCCCGCGATTGCCCATCTTCCCCATGCCGTCTACGTAGCCGACGAACACGGCCAGACCATTACGGTGATCGATGCTGCTACAGACAGCGTTGCCGGAAAAATTGCCATTGGCGTTCCCGGAGGACACCACGGCCAGGGTCTGATCCCACACAATGTCCAGGTTGCTCCCAACGGAAAAACGGTATGGCTCACCGCGTCAACCCACGACCACGGCGTAGCCGAACAGGTCATGGTAATCGATCCGCATTCCGGACACCGCATCATTGCCAAAATCACCCTCGGCACCGATCAGCACCTGGCGCACGTCGTACTCGACAGCGCCTCGCACTTTGCCTATGTTGCCGCCAACCAGCCCGGCGAAGTGGTCGAAATAGACGCCGCCACTTTCAAAATTACCCGCAGGATCCCGCTGGGCAATGACCGGGGCCCTCATGGCCTGCGCTACCACAATGGCACCCTTTACGTCGCCAACCTCGCAGGTAAAAGCCTCGGCATCGTTGACCTCGCAACGGGTTCTGTTGAAGAACTGGCTCTGGGTGGAGCGGCGGTGCAAACCGCGGTAGTGCCCGGTGGGCAATACATCTTTGTCTCTCTCTATGACACCAAGGAGGTGGTGCGATACGAACCCTCTACGCGCAAACTCGATCGCCTGGCCCTGCCGCCGGGTGCCCAAGGACCTATACAACTCTATCCCACGCCCGACGGCAAATGGATTTACGTCTGCGACCAGGGCGGACTCGATGGTGACCCGGTGTCCGATAAAGTTTACGCCATCGATGTGCAGTCCTTTTCCGTTTCTCACGAGATCACCTGCGGAACTGCCGCCCACGGAGTCGTGGTGAGCCAGGACGGCAAACGCGCTTACGTGACCAACAGCGGAGAAAATACCCTGACCATAGTGGACGTGGCGACGCAAAAACCTGTTAAAACGCTCCCGGTCGGAGAATCTCCCAACGGCGTGAGCTTTATGTTCCCCGGAGGCGGCATGCCCTGATGCTGGACTGTAACCGCCCTTGATTTTTGAGCGTACCATGATGCCCCTGACCAGTGGAGAAGCATTAGCTCGACATGCCAAATGTATTTGCCTTGGGTTGATGTTCGTGTTATACTCCCCGGAACACGTCGCACAAACCCTTCGCTGGGAACCCCTTTGTAAACTTCCCGCTACGCTCCGGGGAAGCTCAGGCCTTGTCAGCACCAACGGAGGCTCGACGATTTGGTCTCTTGCCGACAACAACAGTCCGGTAGAACTCTACGAACTCGATACCCTGTGCAACACCTTGCGCACCCTTCGCGTTGCAGGAATCGACAAAACAGACTGGGAAGACCTGACTGCCGATGACTCGGGCAATTTGTACATTGGCGATTTTGGCAACAACTCCAACGATCGCAAAGATCTCCGCATCCTCATCCTGCAACAACCTGAAAGCGCTTCCGGTGACAGCATCCTTCCGGAGATCATCCGCTTCCGCTACGCAAACCAAAGCGAATACCCGCCATCTCCGGCCAACCGCAATTTCGATATGGAAGCCATGGTGTGGTTTGACGACAGCCTGCACCTGTTTTCAAAAAACCGCACGGAACCCTTCACTGGATTTTGCTACCACCATGTGATGCCTGCTCATGCCGGCGAATACGATGTTTTACCTGTCGATTCGTTTCGCACCGGTCCGGGCCCTATGCTCTTTTATTGGATCACCGGAGCGGGGCTGGATCGCTCAACGGGAACCCTCGCACTTTTGTCTCACGACCGGCTGTGGCTGTTTGACGACTATCCCGGAAACCGCTTTTTCCAGGGCAGGGTGCGGGAAATTCGCCTTCCGGTGTACACTCAGAAAGAAGCCATCTGCGCAACCAGTGTTAAAGAATGGTACTTAACCGACGAATACAACGATGCGTTGCGATCAGGGGGACAGCTTTACCGGATGCGTTTTGCCGACGCAACGGGGGTAGCGGAGAGTCCCGATGGCGATGGCTGGACCATCAGCACAGATCCGATCAACCGGAGCCTGGCCCTCGCATTTTCGCGCTTCGACGATCCATGCCGCGGAACCTGGGCAATCGAAGACCTCAACGGGCGCTGCCTGCTGGAATTTGCCGTGGAACAGGCGACAACCCGAATTCCTGCTGAAGCCCTTCCCCGTGGCCTCCTTCTCGTGCGCAAACGCTCGCACCCCAGGGGTGCGACAGCCAAAAGATTTTTCTGGTTTTCCAATTGAACAAAGGCGTGTTGCATTAAAACTAACGAACGTTTGTTCATATCTATTTTCCGGCGCCTGTTTTGGCTGTCTTAGGGATCCCTTTGCAGATCTGACCTGCCGGAGTGCGTACAATCAGGTAAGCCGCCACAGACTGCTGGCCGACAACGTCCTCCTGCGTTCACTGCCGGAAATCGCGGAGCGACCCCAATTGGGTGCCACTTCAGTCCAGTGCAATGGCTTCAATGATTTTCATAGGCGATTTCGTTGGCAGGATGCCGACGAGACGAAGGCCCGAGGCATATAAAATGCACCGATATTCCGCTTCGGTTCTCTCTGCCCCGCCCAGCATTACCTGCATGTGCAGGTCGTAAAACAGCGCCATCATGGAGTGGGGTTCTTCAACGACCTGCTCGACCAGGATGACCCTGCCGTCCTTCTTCAGCGCCTTGCTGCAATTGCTCAGGATGCGAATGCTGTTTTCATCGTTCCAGTCGTGAACTACGGTTTTCAAAACCATGCAGTCTGCTGCGGGAACACTTTCAAAAAAATTGCCCGTGGTGAACGTGACCCGGTCGGTCATATCATTCAGTACGTGGTTAGCCATTGCGCTTTCGGCATCGTACAGGATTCCGCGGCAACCGGGGTACCGCTCGAGAATGGCTTTTAACAAGATCCCCTGCCCGCCACCGACATCGCATATGGTTTCGAATGCGCCAAAATCGTAGGCAGCCGCGATCTCCGGCGCCACACGCGAGGTCATCTGGGTCATGTATCCGTGAAAGGGATTTCCGTATTCCGGATGGGCATCCAGGTAGTCGAAAAATGCCTGCCCATGCACAAAGTCAAATGCCGGTTCACCCGTTTTCAGACAATGCCAGAAGTTGGACCAACTGTCTCGCCAGGGTGGAGCATAAATAAAATTGAGGGATCCCGTCAGATTCCCCGGGGTCGCACTTAGAAAATACCGTCCCACCTCGGTCAGCGAATACTTTTCGTCTGAACTGCTGACGATCCCGGCAAATTCTGCATACCGCAGCGCGCGGGCCAGCACGTTTTCATTGACCCCGCAGTCCGCAGCCAGCGATTCCAGCGCCTTTTGCCCACCACCCATGGCTTCAAAAATGCCATATTTCGCCAAAGCGGATATCACCTGCGTAGTAAAAATGCCTCCTAAGAGTTCAAATGCTCTGACGTGGGGTGGGGTAATGCCTGTACTGCTCATCGCTGTTGTGTTTTTCGTTGTGGTCCGACAAATTTAATGATTCCAGGGTACTTCTGAAAACTCCCTTTTGATGACAGAATGAATTTAGAGGAACAAGGCAGGACACAGCGAAATTAGCTCTGTGGAACGATAAACGACAGAGCTGCAACGAAGGATTGTGAAGCTAATTTCATTCAGCGTATGAGCCTATGCAGGCAGACTGGCGCAATAGGGAGGGGGTAGAAGTGCCCTTTAACCAATCCCATTCCAATCCCTTCAATGTCGCAATGTTGAAAGCCTGCACCTGGAAGGCCTCTACGGTGTCGCGCCCATCCAAGTGTTGTTTCCATTCTGGATGCACTGTTTGCGAAAATAGGTTTGCACTTTGGCGTCATTGCGCTGAGCATGCTGACGTCAAGCGGCAGCAGTCTTCAACGGTTCTCTCCCGGTCATTGAATCCGGTCAAGTTCCACATTGGGTGGCAGCCCCTGTGGATACCTGGCAAACATGCTCAGTTGATCCCACCTGATATCCCCTTCGTTGTAGGTAAACGCCTTTTCACTGCCCATGGCCACAGATAATGCTCCGACAAGGTGGATCGGCCCGGTAAAAAGAAAGAGAACACCATTGATAGCCGGCAGTACCAAAACAAGGGCCGTTGCCCAATGGTAATTCCTGGACTTTGCATAGCGCAGCGTAAAACTTTTAATGTCCCGGTTGGGAATTTTGATACATCTGTGCTCCTGGTGAGTCAGTACAATGAGCATGGCGGTATCGGCATGGATCAATTCTCCGCTCACGGACTTTTTGTCAATTCTCACCACCCGGATTGCCGCTCCGTATTCGTTGACATCGATGTTCTCCGATGTTGGCAGGTAATGAGGATAACTGCACGCATGCAAACAGAAGATGATGATCGCAGGATAAAGAAATCTAATTTTCATCGTAAGATAAAGATTTCGCAGCAATTTTTGAATTCCAGAAGATTTCCTCCATTTGCCTCTCGTACCTTTTGTACTCCGGAGTTTGCCCGATGAGGTAGCTCTCCGGGTCGTCGATCAACTGTCTTAGTTTCACAAGGTCCTTCTCTTTGATCCACCCTGCCCGCATCCATTCCAGGTAATACCCCTTTGAATAGAGAATCAGCTCGTACCGGTTATTTTTCTGTGGCAGCCGGAAACGAATTTCATAAGCATTCCCAGGCAACGTGATCATGTGCTTTCCATCAACCGTCATCTTTGACAAGGCCTGCAATTCGCGTTGTCCCTCGCAAAGGATGTCGCAAGGAGCAATTTCCATCGGTTGCACCTCGCGCTGAATGGCCACCAGGGCTGCGTGATCCAGGCGCCACAGCCCCTTGTTGAGAACGAGTTTCACGGAAAGCGTTCCCCTTTCAAGATCCGCTTTCAGCGGGAGCATTTGCCGGTTGATGGCGATGGGGCCGGTTTCATCGAAGGCAGATTGCAGCTCCCAGGTTTGGCTTTCCGCTTCGAGTGTGTAAACATCAATGCCTCCCAACAGTTTCGCGGTAGTGTCAAAACGCTGCCGGAGGTCTGCATCCCGCTCAAGGGCAGCAAAAACATCGCTTGCTGCATCCCCCATGTATGCCAAAGCTTTGTAAAAAAGGTAGGTCGACATCAGGGACTGTCTGAAATGCAACAGGAGTCCGTACTCCTCATCGGTGCAGAGTCCTTTAAACTGTAAAATGATCTCCTCTTTGCTGTTGAGTTGAACGGGATCTGCCATTGAAAACCGCTCACAGCGATCGGGGCTGGCGAGCTGCCTGGCAACATTGCCTTCCTGCGCCTGTGCTAAAAAAGCAGAATGATTTTCACTACAGAGGTAAAATCGATCATCCGGAGATTGATAAACTCTTTCTCCCGGGCCGGTCGGATAGACCAGCAGCCTGAGCGCATCAATACAATGCGTTTCCAGCGCCTCGTTCTTCATCACCAGTGAGATGCTGTCGCTTTGCACGTGCTTGTTGCACAGCGCATCGATATCGGCATATTCCATGGAGGGAGATATCGCGCTGGAAAACCCTTCTGCATCGGCATAATGAAAATGGTCTTCCGGGTTGAGGTAAAAAGTTGGGCATGATCCAAAACACGCTTTGGGGTTGACCAGGCATACCAGTCCAACGAGGAGGTCAAGCCCGAAAATGATCCCCAGTGCGGTCAGCCGGTTGCTTTCCGGTTTTCTGAATTTGACGTTGGTCTCGTAAATAGATATGCTGTCGAAAGGCAGCGCCAACGTTCCCGCGTAGGTCATTTCGCGATTGAAATTGAACCGCTTCCCCGTCCCCTTCACTTCCTCGCGAAGTGAGTCAATCTGCCAACTGTCGCGCAAAATGCAAACGTCGCCGTTGCGCATGTGGGCTTTTAAAAAAACTCTGCTTTTGCCCTTCTCGGACAGATGAAGCAAGGCATTTGCATCGCGGTAGTTCTCGCGAAAGTAGTAGTGCCTGGCACAGGATACCATGAACGCAATGGCCGCCACCATTCCCAGAATGAGGCAAAGACTTTTTGATCTGGTGATTTTCATGTAATGAACTATTTTGCCCATGCCACTATGTTTGTCGCGATTGATCCTTGGATGTAGCGGCTGCTTCAGGCCCCTGTCATAGCTAAATGAATGTGCTTTCCATCCTTCCTCCGCTTTTCCCCCGTAGCAAGAGGCGGCAACAATGCCCCGATTCGCAATCCCGCTGTGGCTTTCCCTTTCAAAATTAGGGAAAAACGTTCATCCCGCAGCAAAACTGCCTTATCAACCTGTTTGGGAAGGGCCAGCCCGGAAAGCTCCCTCTTGCAAGAGTCTGCCCGCACGTTGGCGAGAACATTTTCCTCTGGTTAACACCCTAAGGTGGATCCGCGTAGCGGCAGTCCGCATCCATGCAGCGGGTCTACAAGGCCTGCCTTCCTCGCCCGCGCCACCTTAGGACGACTCCTGTTGCCTGGAAATATCCTATTTTTGGTTTAAACGCCAGCGCCTTGAACCCATGTGCACCCCTGCAGCCCACCCGGTCAGCCTGGTGGATGACTCAGCTCCGGGATTTGCGCCAGCAATTGCCTTTACTCAGCGTGGCGCCATGCGTTCTGCTGCTATTGCTTTTCTCATCCACTGTCAGGACCCAGTCCCCGCCCATTTACTCCATCGGCGCTCACGGTGGGTTCATCATCGCTCACAGCCCGGAAGTGCAAAACACCCGCGGGGCGCGCCCCACCGGCGTGGAAGCCGGCCTGGGCTTTGCCGACCGCTCCGAACAGACGTATGCGATTTGCCGCTGCAGCACTGAAAGCGGCGTAAACGCCCAATACATCGACTTCGACAACAGCATCCTCGGAAAAGCAGCCGCGCTTAGCTACTATTTCGAACCGCAATTTGCGCTCTCCCCCTCCTGCCAACTCGGGGTGAGGGCCCTTTGCGGTGGCATCTACCTGAGCAATCCCTTCCACCCGCAGCACAACCCGGCCAACCAGTCGTACAGCACGCACCTGAGCTTCTTCCTCGGCCTGGGCGCGGGGTTCCGCTACCGGATCTCCCCAAAACTCCACACCGGACTGGCTGTTCTGTTCCTGCACACCAGCAACGGCGGACTCAAAGAACCCAACAAGGGAGTCAACTGGCCCGTGTTGCAGCTCCAACTGCAGTACGTCCCCTCCGGTGCTGAGCCCCCGCGCGGTAACGCTGGCGAAATGCAGCAAACGAGGTCAACGGGCGTTTCCGCCTGTGCATTTTACAGCAACAAGCTGGTGGCCCACGGCGACAAGCGGCGCTACTCCGTGTACGGCGTCGCCGCCGAAGCGTTTACCCAGCTTTCCTCGGTCAGCGGCCTGCTGGCGGGGATGGAACTCTACATGGACCTGTCGGTGAAAGAGAAACTGGCGCGGCAGGGGCAATCCATCGACCACCAACCGGGCGTGGGCATCGCCGCCGGGCACGTGTTTTTTCTGGGGCGCATGCAGTTTTCCCAACAGCTCGGCGTGTACGTCCTCAAGGCCAACCCCTCCTTCGACCGGATCTACCACCGCTGGACGCTGACCTACCGCCATCGCCACCACTGGCTGGTCGGGTTTTCCCTCAAAGCGCACCGCCACGTAGCCGACTTTGCCGACCTGCGGCTGGGCTACCGGTGGCAACGGGTGAAAGACCGCAAGGAAAATCCATAAGGCCGCTTCTCCGGATCCTGAATCACCATACTAACGAACGTTTGTTCATGTCGCTAAACCTTTGCCGGAGGCACTTCGTTGACCTGCTTCCGGCTTCCCGCTCAGGATCATGGCCGCACCAAAGCGAATCCCGCAGCCTCTGGGAGAGATACAACTCAACTTCGCGCCGGACTCCTGCCATCCTCCCGCCATGCTCTTCCCCTTAAAAATGCATGCGCTGCGGTTCACGCGGCCGGACGACGGGCGGTTGGGGATAAAACGAGATGTCGATCGTGCGGATCTCCCCCGCAGGACTGATCTCCAGCAATGCGGACTGGTACGGATCGAAGCGAACGAACGTTTGTTTGCTTTTGCCGTTGACGTGAAGGACAAACTCCATGGTCTTGCTTTCTGTTGCAAAAGACTGCCCCGAATATACCGGATACTGCAAATGACGCGAGGGCCATTGCGCCAAAAACAGGTATTTCGTTCCGTCTTCCGCGGTGCGGCACCAGTATTCCGGCAAACGGTCTCCGCGGATCAGCGCAGGGTGGCCGATGAGTTTTGCAAAATCGGAAGACACGTTGTCCAGCGCAATCAATTTGCCGAGCATCGCTTCGTAGGTTTCCGATTTGTTCTTGCCGGGTTGCGCGGGATTGCGTTTGAGGCATACCCGGAGGCCCTTCTTTGCAAGCTGCAGCACGCGCTTCAACGCGCGGGCGTCCATGTATTCCACGTCGACATACAACAGCGAGAACGAGGCATCTCCAACGACCAGCTTTCCATCGATCAGCTTCGCCCTTTCGAGAAAATGGCGGTTGATCCATAGGGGGTGATAACCCTCCACTTCTGCGGGTGTGTAGATGTAGCGCATTTCGTATTCCCCCCAAACCCACACGCGCTGACGCTCCGGCGGATACGGGCCCTTCATCACTGCGTCTTCGTAGGGAATGTAAACGGCGACGTCGGTATAGGTCTTTCCCTTTTGCAGGTAAAAGGAAACCTTCTCCACGTAGGCGTTGAGTTTCGGCAGTTCTTCCGTCAGGCTCCCTCCCGGTCCGATGTAGCAGGTGGCAAAAAAATCGATGGTATCTGATCCCTTGGGATTGAACGGCATGCCGATGTAAACGTGGTGATTGACCCCGTTGGCAAACAGGGCATCGGCCACCATTTTCAGGTCGGCCGTCTGCTCCTGACGCAGGTAGGTATTCGGAAATCCGTACATGCAGGTAAAGGATTCGCTGGACGTGAGCGGTTTGGAAGCAAGGCATGCCGCCGAACTGACAATCCGGGCGTAATTCGGGTTGTTGAGCATGGCCTCGGTTTCGGGAATATCCGGAAGCGCGTACGTCGTCATGATGTCGGCGGGCGCTCCCAAACATTGAACCCTTGACCAGGCGCCCATTTTTTTGCACTTTTCTACATAGGGTTTGTAAAATCCTTTGGTGACATAATCGTCCAGGTGCAGCATGTAATCGTAGCGCACGTCGGGAAAAGAATCGAGCCCCCTATCCATATAGGGAATGATGTCGTAGTCAAATTTCCTTTTGAAGGTTTTATCAAATCCGGGTGTCCACAATTTGTTCGTTTGGTTGAGTTTTATTTCCCACGAATCGGTAAACAACACCGTTTTAGGACCTTTGAGGACGTTCTTCATGGCTGCTTCGTAGGGTTTTGCAAACAGGGCAAACGCCTTTGCGTCCATGTGGTTGATGACGCGCATGTTTTCGGGCCAGGCCCAGGAGAAGGTGAGCAGTTGGCTAAACGAAGTGTCCCCGTAGATCTGGGTGCCATAGGATTTGGGGATGTTGAGTTCCGCAACCGGCCAGGCGCTGCCAAAGGTGAAGTCGCATGCCAGGCCAATGGAATCCGCATAGCGCTTGGTGTGCGCTACGATGCCGGTCCACTCGCTGCTGAGCCATTTTTGCGCGCTGGTATCCACCGGATAATGGCGATTGAAGTCTCTGGCATACCAGAATTGGTAACGGTAGAGCGGGTAGAGCCATGCGATCTCCACCCCTCCAAAATGATTGGCCTTCAGCCAGTCGAGTTGATGGGCGACATCCGCTTCGCGGATCTGCGTGGCAAACCAGAACCATCGCACCATCGGCTTCGCCGACCGGTAAAAGGGATTGGGTGCAACATCCCGGTGCATCGCGGGTTCCAGCGGCTGCGCCGACAGGCCCTGCCATAAAAAAATGCAACAAATAAAGCCCTGAAGGATCCTCATCCTGCAAGTATAGTGGATTGCCAGTGGCCTGGCAATACGCGCATTTGAATTTTCAATGGGCAATGATTTGCCTTTTTCATTTTCCATGTACTTTTGCTAAAACCGCACCGTCTTTCAATCAATCCATTCCGGCCAGTCCCTTTTGTTTTCAATGAAGCATCGGTCCCTTCTCCTTCTGCTCGTTTTCCTGAGCGCCCTAGCCGGGTGGTTTATGGGCTACGTCAAACTGCCGTATATCGATACGAGCAAAGACTTTCTGCTCGGTTTCGTTGCCTGCATGTCGGCATTTTGCTGGTTCCAATTCCTGCGCTGGCTGTGGAACAAGCGGTCTGCTACTGTGAACTCCCCGTCGGTTGGTCCGGCAGCGCATCCCTTTGGAGCGAAGGGACTGCGTCTGTTTTTCATTTTGTCCTTTGTCCTGCTGGCCATGGCTGCTGCGGGATTGTATATCGGTCGCACGCTGCAAGCGGAGTTGAAGGCGGCGAGGGGGGAGCTTGCATCATTAAAACAGAGCGCCAGCGTCGACGAGCAAAAAAACAAATTGGGCGTGTTGGTGGAGCTGATCCGCGCACTGGATGCTGCAACCGCGCTGCAGGCTGGAAGCACCGGAGCTACAGATTTGGAAAACCGCATCGTCGAAATGGGTGCATCCCTTTCTGTTCAGCGCGAATGGGATCCGGAAAGCAGGTCTTACCAGGAGCTCAGTGCAACCAGAGGCATGTTGCTGCTCGCACTGGTCAACACGGCGATGGATTCCAATTCTCTGAGCAAGATCCTCCGGCGCGTAAGCTTTTCCAGTGCTGATTTGCGCAACGCGGACCTGCGCGGAAAGGATCTGCGCGGGATCGACCTGAGTTATGCCAATCTGAAAAACGCCCAACTGGAGGGCCTACGCCTCGACCATGCGGGATTGCGCGGCGCCAGTCTGGAGGGGGCCAATTTAGAGCGCGCATCGTTGGTCGGGACCAATCTGATCTCGGCGACGCTGAGCTGGGCGAAGATCAGCGGGGCCAATCTGCATTCGGCCAGACTCGACAGCGCCGACCTGTCAAATGCCATTCTGGATAAAGCATCGCTCAATTATGCAACCCTCATTCAAACGACCCTGCACAATGCCCTCCTGGCAGGTGCCGACCTGAGCAACTGTTTTCTGTGGGGAACGCAATTCTCAAATGTCAACTTATCCGGAGCCAAGCTAACGGGCGTTACCATTAGCGGAGCGCAGCTGGCAGATGCGAACATGCAGGATGCCATCGTCCCGGAAAACTGGGCAGATCTGCTGCGCGAAGAAGCCAATTTCGGGCTTGACGAACATTTTAAAAAATACCGCGTCGTACCGGACAGCCTGAGCATCCGGGATTCCCTGATTTTCAGGCTTGCTCCGGAATTTAGATGAGCAAGCGCCGGGGTTGCTTTCGAGGAATTCCTTCGTTTTGTTTTTCCAAAAAGTTCACAGACTGGCCAATAGTGCGTTGAGTTTCTTCGAAAATTTCACCACCACTTCGTCGCTTGGGCGGTAGGGATCCAGACCGATTTGCAGGGTTTCCATGTAATAGCTCTGCAGGTCGTTGAGGTAAGCTGTGAGCAGGGCAGGAGTGCACATGGGACTATTTTTCAGACGGTACCTTTTCTTCAGGTCCAGGCCCAGCATTTGTCCGATTTCGTTGTTGATGATGTCCACGTAATTGTCCAGAGGGTTATTAATCGTATCCGCAAGTTGGCGTCCGGTAAACCGCCCGGTGGTGAGTTCCGGCATGTAGAGCCGCTCGTGCAGATCTCCAACCAGGTCTGCGAGGTCTTCTGAAAAAAACGAAGTGATGATCGCCTGGGCCGTTACGTGGTTGAAGGTATTGATAAAGCCTTTTTCCGAGCTGTCGCGCACCGTGAAGAAGGCCAGCGTGGGCGTATTGATGTTGCGGAAAGAAGATTCTGCCAGGTCGTAAAACGCCACGTCTTTTGAGCCGAAGATATCGGCCCGTCTGCGACTCAGCAACGATACGACCTCGAGTTCCTTTCGCTTGCGCACGGCGTAAGGATTGTTGAAGACAAACAAGGCTTTCGAAATCCAATCCGTATCCTGCACCCTGGTCAGGTCGCCCTGGTTGGTGCCCGATGCCAGCCGGCGGACGATGGGAATACCCCGGTCTTCGTAGCGCAGGGTAACGGCGGAAGGTCCTTGAAAACGACGGTCCTGCAATGTCGGGTCGGCTTCGTAGTGCAGCGACACCCTTTCTTTGAAGTGGTCGAGATCCCGGAAACGCGTTGTGATCAGGGGCCTCACCCGGACGCCACCCCGGAAACCCTCCTGTGCAGCATGGTGCGGCGGCGATAGATGTTCCGTGACACCGGAAGGTGTACACGCGGCGATGGCGATTAAGACCACTGCTCGCTTTAACGCGTTTTCTAAACGGGAATACCTCTTATCGCTCATGCAGGAAGGGGCTGTTGCAAATATATTCAAATTGCCCCTGGAGGATCGAATCGGCAAGGCCGTGACCCTGTCTGCAGGGCTGCACTTCATCCGCTCCACAGGAAGGCGAACCCATGTAGCGAAATTCCAGCATTGGCGATTGGACAGGAGGAGTCCCTCTATTGTTCCATGGTGTTAGTGCCTCTCACGACCCTGAAGGGGTCAACCCTTTGTTGATTGTGGTTCTGGTTGGTGCCGAACTCCCTGACCTCGCCGCGCAGGATCGTTACCAGCGGCTGCGTGGCAATACATACAGTACGCCTCCCAAATTTTTCTTCCGCCAAATAGCCGTTGGTTTTTGCAATCAACCTGCCGTCCGGGGGAACTCCTTCGTCTGGTTTTAGCGTTATACTGATTCCCCTTTTGTTCCCCGGCACCCGTAAATCTTCCCCGCTTCCGGAACGCCTGTTCCTCAGAAACTTTTGCACTTCTCACCGGCCGAAACCGGACGATTTCAGCTAATTTTACCTGATAATCCAGCCGTGTATGTCCTATTACGCAGACCTGATCCAATTGGATTTTAACAATGCCCTTATGAAAACCAGCATTCTATTGCAGGTAAGTTCCTCTGGGTTAAAATTCAACTTCGCACCGAATGTGCTCCAGGCTTTAAAAATTTGCCCTGCACCCAGAGCTTGCCCTCCCATTCTAAATCCGCAAAAAACCTAAACCCTCTCCTATGTCAACACACCCCAAACAAGACCATCTCCCCCGATCAACGGTCCCCACAGGCTCTCTTGAGCATAACGCCAGCAAGATCAATAATGGCTACTCAGTAGCGCCTATCACCCCCAGACCGGATGCAATACCCGCTTTGGGATGGCGGGAATAGGTAGGTTAAACACGACAACAAAACATAAATGGAAATACCAAAATTTGACGAAACCTTTATTCCTATTCTGGAAGTTCTTTAAGACGGTCGAGTGTTTAAGCCAAGAGAACTTATAGAAGAAATAAAGACACGATTCTATTCCGGCTTGACCGAGGAACAACTTAAACAAGAAACCAAGTCGGGTGATCTGCTTATAGACAATAGAATTGCTTGGGGCAAATCATATTTAAAAAAAGGTGGCTATATCGCTTTTCCTCAGCGTGGACTTGTTCAAATTAAAGACAAAGGAAAAAATCACACAGCGACTCTTACTGTACGCGATTTAGAAAATGAAAGCTCACTTTTTGACTTTTACAAGCAAGAGAAAAACTCCGTCAACGTTGAAAATAATTATTTACCTCAGATTTCATCGCCCCTAGACCTTATAGATCAAGGATTTAATAGAATTGAACGCCTGATTAAAAATGAACTTCTACAAAAGCTAAAAAACGTAGATCCATATTTTTTTGAAAAAGTTGTTCTTAGACTATTAAAGAAAATGGGATATAGAGAGTTCATAAAAACCTCTAAATCAAATGACGGAGAAATTGACGGAATAATTAATGAAGATAAACTCGGTCTTGACAAAATTTACATACAGGCGAAACGGTTTAATGAAGGAAAAGTTAGAGAAAAAGACATTTGGAATTTCATTGGCGCAATGAGTGGTGATACAAATAAAGGTGTATTTGTAACTACATCAGAATTTGATGAAAAAGCACTCGAAAAGACACGATCAGCACATCATAAAATCATCTGTATCGACGGACAAAAACTTGTAACCCTGATGCATGAATGTAATGTCGGAGTTCAAATGAAGACACCTTACGAAATCAAACAAATAGATGAAGACTTTTTTGATGAACAATAATGAAAAACGAATTGCCAATATGGCTTTTGCCTCATGCGGGATGCCCCTTCGCAAGTTCAGGGCAACTCATGCAAACTTGGAACTTTTTGTCCCTCCTTTCGGGATGCGGCGCAGGGTCAAAGTTTCCCCGCCTTAGCGGGACAGGCTATGCAAAATTATAACTTAGTGATCCTATCAAACTCAGAGCAGGTTGGCCGTTTTGCCCCACGGCAAGCTCAGGGCATGCGATAAGCCTGAAAAGAAAGGGAAATTGAAAACCCCAAAGTTTCGGGAAACTTAAATAATATGTCCGTTATTTAACTTTTATGACCATAAGGTTAAATAGAGGGATTTATAATTAACTTTGCTCCTGTGCTTAAAATTCATGATTTCAATGCCGGTTCATTTATAAAACAGCTTGATTACAAGGTGTTTATGCCTAAAATGATCAACGGCACTTGGTCATGGCACGACCGCGAGCTTACCCGTTTGGTTGAAAAGTCGGCCATTGCCATAGGTCAGTTGGATGCCTACTCCCTCCAAATACCCAACGTCGACCACTTCATACGCATGTATGTTGTCAAAGAAGCTACCGTTTCCAGTCGCATCGAGGGTACGCAAACCAATATGGAGGAAGCCCTGCTAAAGGAAACCGATATACAACCGGAGCGGAGAAACGATTGGGTGGAGGTGAACAATTATATGCAGTCCCTAAATGAGTCAATTGGGTGCCTCGGAAAGTTGCCTCTGAGTTCTCGCATGTTAAAAGAAGCCCACAAAACCCTGCTTCAGGGTGTAAGGGGCGAACACAAATTGCCGGGCGAGTTTCGCAGAAGCCAAAATTGGATAGGTGGCTCATCTTTGCTAAGTGCAGTTTTTATTCCACCGTTATGGGAAGATTTGAATACCCTGATGGGCGACCTGGAAAACTTTCTTCACAACGAGGACACAGGACTTACGAATCTGTTAAAAATTGCCATTGCCCACTATCAGTTCGAAACCATCCACCCTTTCCTTGATGGGAATGGGCGTATTGGCAGGCTTATGATCACGCTCTATCTGGTAGAAAAAGGCATCATTCAAAAACCTGTTCTTTACCTTTCTGATTTCTTTGAAAAAAACAAATTAACTTATTACGATAACCTTAGCCGCGTGAGAACAAAACACGATTTGCTGAACTGGGTAAATTTTTTTCTGATCGGAATTATTGAAACCTGCGAAAGCTCCAGCCAAACTTTGAAAGACATTATAGAACTTCTAAATGACTGCGAGGTAAAACGCATTTATACTCTGGGTAAAAAACTTAAAACTGCAAAAATCTTGTTAGACTATTTGTTTCGGCAGCCGGTTGTAGATGCGGAAATGGTTTCCACCCAAACGAAAATCTCCTTGGTTTCTACTTACAAATTGATAAATGACTTTATAAGACTGAACATTCTAAAAGAAATTACCGGTGCAAAACGCAACAGACTTTTTATATTCGATGAATATTTTTCACTTTTCAAAAGATAAAACATGGACCACGAAAATACTTCGGCACAAGTAAGTAAAGCTTGGGCTTCCTGTAATCAGCTAAGAGATATTGGCGTTGGTTAAGCAGACTGTTTGTAGCAACTCATCTATTTGCTGTTTTTTAAAATAGCTGCTGAATTCAACATCCTCCCCTACAACAGAAAACTACCATTTCCAACAGAACACAATTGATTAAGTTTGACTTTAAAACGCATCGATGAACAGCAACAACATTATTCCAAACAGCTGACTGTGTGTTCAAGACAAATAGTCGTTTTGGGTCAAATCCTTGTTCAAAGTCAGAACAAGCTTAAAAGCCGGACATACTTCTCAAAACCAATGACATGATTGCTAAAGAGCTAAGGGCAACTCTTGGAGCAGATATCAAAGGAATTCTTTACGAAAGACTTTTGGAGAAAAACGCAGAAGACACCAAAAGCGGAGCAGGTCAATACTTCACACCAAGAGCCTTGATTCGTGCTATGGTCGAGTGTGAGCCTTAAACGTTAGCAGCAAATGGGTAATGACAGAACACTACGACATAAAATGGCTGACCGACCAGGTTGAACGTGGCGCCTCTTTGAAGTTTCTTTACTTTTGGGGACACATGAACAAACATAAACAGGAGATAGGCAATTTTTGCCTAAGCCAATGGTTCGAAAGCCCATTTACGGTTGACTGTGTAACCTACAAGACCGCAGAACATTGGATGATGGCCCAAAAAGCCCTTTTGTTCAATGACATATCTACTTATGTAAAAATCATCGCAGCTGACAGGCCCGGAGAAGTAAAAGAACTCGGCAGACAGGTAATCGGCTTTGACGATCAGACCTGGAACAGCAAACGTTGTGAAATCGTAAAAACCGGTAACACTCACAAGTTCAACCAACATGCCAAACTCGCCGACTATCTATTAAAAACCGGTGACAGAATTTTAGTTGAAGCCAGCCCGGTAGACATAACCTGGGAAATCGGGCTCCTTCAGGATAGCAAAGACATTGACAATATTTATGCATGGCGAGGACTTAATTTGCTCGGTTTTATTTTAATGGAGGTTCGAGATTTTTTAAAACAATTCAGACATTTCAAACCACTTGACCATTCCGTCCAGGCACCCTGGAAAAAATTTCCAAACCTAGCTAAAGAAGACCTGTTCTGGAAAATGGGGCAAGGCGAAGATTACTTAAGGCAATTCGATAACTACTACAACGCGTTGACCAACCGAGATAAGACAATTTTCCATTTGACAAATCCTGCTCCTTGCGACTGGTCGGACACCAACACTTGAACCAACAGATGTCAACAGTACCTTAAATAGCGAACATGAAAAATTTAATAAGCCAAAATCTCAACGGAAAGAAAATCCTGTTTCTGTTTATACTTACAAATATGGTTTATGCCATTATGCTCACCACAACGATCCCGAAAGTCATGAATTATGCTGATGGAATGAAGTTGCTGGATATGTTGCCGGCAGGGTACAGCCCAGACTACGTAAATTCGCTTTTGGCCGCTTTGGGTCCGGAAGGCAGGAACGCCTATTTACTTCAACAACTTCCTTTAGACTTCATTTACCCCGCCTTATTCGGAATCACCTATTGTTTACTTTTTGCCTATGTATTCAATAAATTTAACACACCACCTGGTATGTTATTTTATGTCTGTATCGTTCCGTTATTCACAGGTTTGTTTGACTACCTGGAAAATATCGGAATCATCACCATCCTCATAAGTTACCCCAACAACTCAAACACCTTTTCACAATTGACCGGGGTGTTCTCAATTCTAAAAAGCTCATTGACAACCATTTATTTTATCATTTTCCTCATCACTTTATTGACCCTTTTGACAAAATATATATCAGCCAAAATCAAGAAGACAACGAACAGTTAACGCGTTTATTGCTACAGGTGTAGCGATGGCGCCGCAACAGCACCGGTGGGGCAAACTTGGAGCCTTGTATCCTACCTAACGGGATACCCTGCATTTGAGCGCTTTGCCCCGGGCATGGTCCGCTAACGCTCAACACAAGCGCACGGCAAAGAAGCTTTCCGGAGATCGCGGGGGGCTTTTACAGCACTTCTGACCCGGCCACCGGGTTTCCGGGAACAAAGGAAATATGGTCAACAAAATTCGCTTAGATTGCGCCGTCCCGTAGAACCTGCTTACCCTTATTCACCCTTACCGGTTCATACCCTTTTTAAAACCCACACAGCATATCATCCGTTACGCCATACGCACGTCCCCTTTGCCCTTTGTAAAAACCATTGTGGCCTTCCCATCACAATAACCCCTTACTTTTTTGAATGTAAACTCCCTCAACATTCAATATCTTTACACACAATGCGCTGACTTACCATGAAAATATCAAAATTCCTTTTGGGTCCTGAACTTTGCTGGTTAGTTTTGTATCTATCCGCGATCGCAGTTGCGAAGTCCAACGTCAAACCCAACTACTCCTTCGACAAAGTCATTGAAAACTCCTGGCTCTACCTTCCGGTCATTGGCCTGCTGTTCTTTGCCTTATACTGGATTCCCGGCGTAGAAAAAAAATGGTTTCTGATCAGGATTTGGCTCTCAGGCCTCATCCTGGGTCATCTGGTTTTGGAAAAACTGGCCTCTGCTTATAGCGAACAGGGTCCCGGCATTGGGACGGCCTACCTCCTCGGTATTGGAATGCAGGTGCTTGCCCTCATAGTTGGCAGCATCGCCGTTGCGCTGTTTGGTCACAGTTAAGGACACTTCGATGATCGCGTTATGGTGTTGATTCCAGCCCTTATAGACTTCATGAAAACTTTGTCAGGCGGTCTCTGGAATGTCATTCGGCCGTGCAACCGCGTTTTCCAGATTCTCCAGTATGCTTTATTGGGATTATCCCACTTTAACCCGACCAGCCTTTACGCCGTTTTGCACCAAACATTTACCCGCACGCTTCATAGGAGCGTTCCGCCTCCTCTCCGCAAACTTTCGACTCCTTCAATTACAAGCCAAGTCGCATGAACCCAAACGCTCGCAGGCCAGCTTTTTTCCAGAATGCATACAACGGCTTCCGGCCCCTCGTCCGCCAATATCTTTCCCTCCCGTCCGCGCTGAACCATTTCCAGTACTTCATCCTCACCTCCATGCTCAATTTTCCCTTCTTTTCCTGCAACTCGCAAAAATTTCACATAGAACCCCGGTTTGATTCCGCAATGCCCTTCAAAAAGGGTATTGCCGCCGTAAAACAAGATCCGCTCTGGGGATTTATCGATACCGCCGGCAATTGGGTTTTTACGCCAAAATTTAAAAACGTTCAACTCAGCCCCAATGACCAATATCTCGTTTCAGAAGCTGGCGATGAAAGCCTTCAACTCATAACCCGCGATGCCAGTCAAAACTGGATACTGACTCCCTACGCACCTGAACAACCGGAATATCTTACTTCCAAGGGAACCCGGCTGATTGCCAAAATCCATAACCAGTATGCCCTGACCGATGACCACAACAAACCGCTGACGGAAGCTCTTTACGACACCATAACTTACCTTGGAAAGGACCTTTTCATTGGCAACAGGAACTACAAATCGGAATTACTCAACTCCAATGGCAAAATCATTTCCGCCGCGTATACAGAGATCCTTCCAACCATACTCTTTGATCGCATTCCCTGCATAGAAGATCACCAATTCGGCCTCCTGTCCGTTGACGGTAGCGAAATCATCAAACCTTGCATGACCCAGCTCGAAATAGCGGGACATTGCGTCGCCTGCTCAAAAGGAGGCAAAATGAAATTGCATACTGACCGATTGGAACTGCTGTCCGATTTTGAATTTGACCGGGTCACGCACTTCGAAAATGGCAACTGGATTGCAAGAAATAGCGGTACTGGCGAATCCAAACTGTTCTCCCCCTCCGGTAAAGTACTCTCAGACCAGCTTTCCTTTGGCTATGGCGACATCTTGTTTGGCATGATAGCCGCCGGCAACCAAAATGGCCTTTGGGGCTACGTCAACGGCGATGGGAAAGAAGTGATCCCCTTTCAATTCAAATACGCTGAAAGCTTTATGCCCAATGGAAAAGCCGTAATCTGGAAAGAAGGGCAGGGAAGAACGGATTATTTTTTGATCGATACCTCCGGAAAAGAAATTTCGTCTCCCCCGTTTGATAAAATTGAATGGCATCCCGATGGCGTGTACACCCTGGAGTACAACAATCAAAATCAGTTGCTGGATGAAAATTTCAGCATCGTCACGAAGCTATCCAAGGATCCGGTAGAGTACCTTGGCGATGGCGTGTACATCAAATACAAAGCCAGCCGCTCAACCAAGGTGCAGACGCCCAATTTCTACACCGGGGCTAAGTTCAAAATTTACCGGTCATGGGATGTTGAACCCGTATCCTTTCATACTCTGGATGGACAATTGCTGTTAAACGCCGGAGACGTTGATGAATCTGAGCCAATGCCATCCGTAAGTGAAGGCTTTGTCATGGCCAAAAAAGCAAAAAAATGGGGCTTCATTAAAACGGGCCGGAAAATGGACTAATTTAGCACCGATGAAACAAAAACCTATGGTTTCAATCATACTCCTCCTGTCGCTTGCGGCGCTGATTTATTTCCTCTCCTGCAAAAGCCGGGAAGAGAATGGCGCTCCAGGGAAACTGAAATACGGGTTCAGCAAAATCTCAGATAAGATCTGGTATTACGATTTGTTCATTGACAGTCTCGATGCCGGCAGCTTTGAAATTCTGGATGAACATTATTGCAAGGACAAAAACCTGGTGTTCTATCACCGCTCTTATCGCGAAAGCAGCGACTACTTCCTTTCGAAAAAACACAGCATCGCCAATCTTTCCGGGGCCGATGCTTCCTCCTTTGTCAGTCTGGGACATGGATACGCAAAAGATCGTATGGGCGCCTGGCTCAAAGGGGAGTCCTTTGAAGTGAGCGATGTCCAAAGCCTGGAAGCGATTGACACGTGGTTTGCCAAAGACAAAGATCATGTTTACCTGCAAAGGAAAATTGTTCCCAACGTTCATGGTAATTCCTTTGAACGGATCAATTCCTTTTATGCAAAAGATGACCGGAATTATTACTACATCTCACAAGATCCCTCTGAATTCGCAATCGAACGCATTGGCTGTGATTACAGCTCCTGTGAAATCCTCGACAACTCCTACTGCAAAGACGACAGGAATGTCTTTTACCGTGGCAAAGCCATAAAAGGTGTCGATCCGGGAACTTTTCAAATGATCCATGGGCCTTATTCCAAAGATCATCAGCAGGTCTTTTACGGACATAATGCCATAGCCAACGCAGATCCACTGACGTTTGAACCCTTTCCCGAAAACGAAACGTCATCGGGAGATACGCATTATGCAAAAGATAAAGACCACATTTTTGTAAACGATGTCATTTTCTCAGGAGCCGATGCATCAAGTTTCAAAATACTGGACGAAAAATATTGTCTGGATAAGAACGGGGTTTACTTCAAAATGAAAAAATTAAAAGGCGCCGATCCGTCTTCGTTTAAAGTGTACCCGCACTACATTGGCGATGCTGACGCCGAAGATAATAAACACAAGTATGGAGACGGGAAAGTGGTAGAATGAAGTGTATATAATTTTATTAAGAGCTTTTATGAATGCGCAAGAGCCAATCCTGAAATGTCCGCATAGGATATTCCTTTATAAATTCCTTTTTGTTGCAGGTCTTTTTGTACTGTCCTTTTCAACAGGGCTTCCTGCGCAAACTTATAGTCAGCGAGGCATGGTGGTTTCGTCATCAAAACCTGCATCGGAAGTGGGTGTAGAAATTCTTCGCAAGGGTGGCAACGCAATAGATGCCAGCATAGCTACGGCTTTTGCACTGGCTGTAACCCTACCCTCTGCCGGAAACATAGGTGGGGGTGGCTTTATGGTGCATTGCAACCATAAAGGGGAAGCCACTTCCTTTGATTTTCGCGAAAAGGCCCCAATGCGCTCTAATGCCAGGATGTATTTGAACGAGGAAGGGTTGTTGCTTGAGGGGAGCAACCACCGCGGTTTACTTTCTATTGGCGTACCGGGCACGGTTGCCGGATTGTACCTCGCACATCAAAAACTCGGTAAGTTGCCGTGGCCAGCCTTGGTGCAACCGGCCATTGACCTGGCCGATAAGGGTTTCCCGATGAGCTGGACCTTGTATATGGAAGCCAGACATTTGAGAAGTGAATCCGGTCCGGGAGATTTCATACATCATTTTTTTGAAGACAGTTCCGGCCGGCTTACCCAACCGGGGCAGCTTTGGAAACAGCCGGCCCTTGCAAATACCCTGACCATGATCCGTGACCAGGGCCCCGATGGCTTCTACAAGGGCGTCGTCGCCAAAAAGATTGCCTCCTTCATGGCCGATCATGGCGGACTCATTTCTTTGGAAGACCTCGGGCACTATACCGCCGTAGAGCGGACACCTGTGCACGGAACCTTTCGGGATTTCCACATCCACTCCATGGGACCTCCGAGCTCCGGTGGGGTTGCGCTGATTCAAATGCTCAACATGCTGGAATCCGTCGTTCCTGACTCCATTCCGTTCAATTCTGCGAACTACGTCCATTTCATGGCGGAAATGATGAGAAGGGCCTTTGCAGACCGGGCAAAATTTATGGGAGATCCCGATTTCGCTGAAGGCATCCCCATCGAACGCCTCACTTCAAAAAGCTATGCCAGACAAAGCCTGGGGAGCTTCCGTTGGGATAAGGCTTCTCTAAGTGATTCTGCAGACTACATCCATCAGCCCATTGAAGGCGATCATACCACCCACCTATCGGTTGTGGATGTCAGCGGAAACGCCGTTTCACTGACCTACACCCTGGAGGATTGGTATGGCTCCAAAATTGGCATAGAGGATCTGGGATTTATTTTCAACAACGAAATGGGAGATTTCAATCCAGTGCCCGGCGTTACCCGCCGGAACGGACAAATCGGAACCGACCCCAACCTCATTGCTCCCGGAAAGAGAATGCTGTCGAGCATGACGCCGACGATCGTCGTGAAAAATGATCACCCCTATTTAGTCATTGGATCTCCCGGAGGCCGAACCATCATCAACACCGTTTTCCAAGCCATTGTGAGCGCATTGTTTTTCAACATCCCCTTGCCCCAGGCCATTGGCGCAATGAAAATTCACCATCAGTGGCTCCCGGATGAAATTGTTTTCGAACAGCACCTGATGTCCCCCGATACACAGAAGGCTCTTGAGCAAAAAGGCCACCGGTTGCGGCCGGTTCCCAACCTCGGATCCCTTATGGGAATAGTAGTAGATCGCCAAAATCAGGTTCTCATTGGTTCTGCTGATGCATCCGCCGTCGATGGGGCGGCTGTGGGATACTGATCCGATGAACTTAGGTTTTTTTTGAGCGCCCTTGACTGAAGCTGATGGGAATCCGCATCACAAGTTGGATGTGCACGAAGCGCCAAAGCCAGCAATAACTGTATACGGGAATTTGTCGATCGGGTGGACATCCGGAACGAAGATCCCGCGCGGAATGCCTGTTCTGGCAAAGCATATGAAAATAGCGTTATCCCACAGTGCACGACCCCTGGATTCCGAAGGATGCGCAAGTGTTGAGCAGGGAAGGCTTGATAAGAAGCGCTGTCATCCTCTGAGGAAGAAGGATCCGCAAGCCTTTTTTTTTGCGAAGCCCGGGGAATCCATTGCGCCGGGAAGACAAGACACAACATGTTGTTTTTCTGACATCCGCAAATTTTTATGCGACCGGGTGCGGCATAGCATATGGAAGAGGTTAAGGCTTATAGTATGAATCAGCTTTGCAAAAGCGTTGGACACCATCGGCCTCTATCGCTACCTGTTGCCGAAAGAATGCATTGCTCCGGACTAGGCGCGGTGAAAAAAGCCAGGTGGAACCATACACGACTAATTTACATTCAACTCGTATCAGACAACTTATGAGGAACAAGCCCAAGCTGACTGACTTGCCCAGCCTGCTGGTGATGCAAGTGCCCTTAACCAAGCTTAGCCTAAATCCCGAAGGTGGAAGCAGTCAAGCCCTCACCGGCTCTGGAACAGCCCATTCACGTATCCTCTCCAAGCAGTTCCCGGTTTGGCACCTTCCGGGAACTCCTGCCCCATAAAAGCAGAAAAATCAATGATTCCGTACCCCTGTCAGCATCTACCAGACAAGACCAATTTCCTCTGCACACAACCCTCCCTGCGTATATATAGTCTCCCGACAAGTACCTAATTTAACGTCACTCTGTAGCGCATATTACCCTAACTTTGGGTGCATAGCCGCTATGGGGTAGCGGGTATATGCAAGTTATAGGCTATGTTAAAAGACAGACTACCAGCATATGGAAACAATTAAGATAGACAGTTTAGAAAAGTTAATAGAGTTGGTGACAACTGGTGACTTTGGCTGCGGACACGTTGTTTTTCGTGGCGTGACAGACACTAAAAACCATAAACTAATTCCTTCGGTCGGACGAATAGACCAATCAATTTTATGCGGACTTTCAATTGGCGCCTATGAAAGAGAAACTTTGAATAGATTTAAGCTGAGAGCAAACTCGGAAATTACACCACAACCAAAAGACGACTGGGAATGGCTTGCTTTAGCACAACACCACGGCTTACCGACAAGACTTCTTGACTGGACTTCAAGCCCTTTAATTGCGTTATATTTTGCCACTAAACCTGAAATTCAAGATGACGGTAATTTAAAAAAGTGTAATGAAAATGGCGGAGCAATTTTTGCCTTTCATACTTGCAGTTATTTAGATACAAGTTGTTTAGGTCCACCAACGGACTTCACAGAGTTCGGACTTTTTTATCCACCGCATATTACAAGACGTATAACCGGACAGTTTGGACTTTTTTCTATACAGGCTGACCCGACAAAAGAATTGAACGAAGAAATAGACGAGAATGAAGGAAATTGGATAAAGAAAATTGAATTCGACTGCGAAACGGCACAACAAATTCAAAGACAATTATACTTACTTGGTATTAGACACGAAACCGTTTTTCCAGACCTTGACGGTTTCACATTTGACTTGAAAGTAAAATTCAACGTGACAAGTTGCCACACAGTAAAGAACTTATGTTGGGAGAGAAAATAAACACAGCCTATAACAGCACCTACCCAAAAGTGGCGGTTCAGTGGTTAAATCAAGCTTTGTGCTTCTATCAAGGTTAGCGCTTGACGGACAGTGAATCTCTTCGAAATCGCCACCTTCGGGTAGCTGCAAAACGTTGGCGAAAATGCCTTCGGCACGCAGAATCGTCCGCTTTGCGGACTTTACGTCTGCTATTTTCGCCAACGGCCTGGCAGTACGCCTAATTCGTTTTTCGTGCCTTCGGCACTATCCGCCAACAGGCGGATAAAACGATTTGTGGCTAAAGGCTCCCGTTGCAAGGATGCAAGCATCTTGCAACTCGCCTTATCCGCCAGGCCGTTGTAAGCAAGCCTATTAGACGACACTGCAACCATAAACTTGACAAACAAATAATCGACCTTTGACATCCTGACAAGACTTTTCTGATGAACTTAACTCGTAGACAATTTCGCTGTAACTCGACACTGACCAGCAGACCTACTTGGCGAAACACGAGTTGACCCAAGAAAAAATAAAACACCCCACCGCACAAAAAAGTGAATTTCTGCCACCGCACAAATGGCACATTTGGCTTTGCTCTGCCCACAAGCCGACCCTTCTGCAAAGCCAAAAGAGCCACTTATTCCCTACGCACCAAAGACAGTACAGATAACTTAAATTTGTAGAAACCCTACTTAATATTATTTTCATATAAAGTTTGGTAATTAAAAAACTTTACCTACTTTTGTAGCGTCATTACAAAGGAATAAATTTGAAAACGCTAATAAAAAATATTACAAACATCCAAACTGGACTCTTCGCTAAGCCTGCTGGCATTGGCGAATTGGTGTATCTACAGTCCAAGCATTTTGACGAATTCGGACAGTTGCATTCGGCTCTCCACCTTGACTTGCCGGCTGAAGGGATTTCTGAAAAGCATCTCTTAAAAGACGGTGATGTGCTTTTTGCCGCTAAAGGAACCAAAAACTTTGCAGCCGTTTTTGAAAACCACAACGAACCATCTGTGGCTTCCACCTCCTTTTTTGTTATCAGACCAACAGACAACAAAGTGTTGCCTCAGTTTTTGGCTTGGTTTCTTAATAACCATACCACCCAAACACTTTTAAAAGGTCAGGCCATTGGTACTTCTATTCCTTCTATCTCAAAACAGGTTTTAGAGAATTTGGAAATACCAGTTCCGGAAATTAAAACGCAAAGGGCAATCGTAGAAATTTCAAAACTCCGCAACAAGGAAAAATCCTTAAAGCAGAAAATTGAAGCACTAAGAGAAAAACAAATTCAACAACAAATAATCAACTCAATAAAATAAATATCATGGCTAAAATAACTCAGAAAGACATTAACGATGCAGTTTGGAAAGCTTGCGACACCTTTAGAGGTAGCATTGACCCAAGCGTTTACAAAGACTATGTGCTTACTATGCTGTTCCTTAAATATCTCAGCGATGTGCATGACGATAAAATGGAAGGCTACTTAGCCAAATACAATGGTGATGTGGAACGTGCCAAACGTGCCATGCAACACGAACGTTTTATTGTGCCGGAGCATAGCCATTTTAAGTTTTTGTACGATTCTCGTAATGAAGCCAACATTGGTGAACTCATCAATATTGCCTTGACTGATTTGGAAGAAGCCAACCGTGAAAAACTATACAGCGAAGACGGTGCAGGGATATTCCAAAACATTGACTTTAACAACAGCAAATTGGGTGAGCCTAAGGACAAAAACACCCGACTTAAAAACCTGTTGCTCGACTTCAACAAAGAAGCATTGAACCTTCGCCCTTCGCATTTGGATGGCAACGACATTATTGGCGGTGCTTATATGTTTCTGATTGAAAACTTTGCCAGCGATGCCGGAAAAAAAGCGGGTGAATTTTTTACACCAAAAGAAGTTTCTACACTTATTGCCAAACTTACCAAATCAAAACCCGGTTCACGCATTAGTGATCCAACCTGCGGTTCGGCTTCTCTCTTAATTAAAGCTGGTGAAGAAGTGGGTTCCGATAATTTCTCCCTCTACGGACAAGAAGCAAACGGCAGCACCTGGGCTTTGGCGGTAATGAATATGTTTTTGCATGGTTTCGACAATGCTACTATTCGCTGGGGCGATACGATACGCAACCCGAAACTGAAAGAAGGCGATGCACTCATGAAGTTTGACACTGTGGTTGCCAATCCGCCTTTTTCTTTAGATAAATGGGGAAAAGTTGAAGACAAGGATGGCGAAAAAACTACTATAAGTTACGACCCTGAAAGCGATAAATACAACCGTTTTTGGAGAGGCGTACCACCCAAAAGCAAAGGCGACTGGGCATTTATCAGCCACATGATAGAAACGCTGAACGAACACGGAAAAGCAGGTGTGGTCGTACCGCATGGCGTATTGTTCCGTGGCAGCAGCGAAGGAAAAATCAGGCAAAAAACCATTGAAGAAAATTTGTTGGAAGCGGTGATTGGTTTACCTGCCAACCTATTTTTTGGCACAGGCATACCTGCTGCCATCTTGGTGTTTAATAAGCAAAAAGCTGTCAGTTCGAGCGGAGTCGAGAACAGCAACGTCCTTTTTATTGATGCCAGCAAACACTACGAAAGTGCCAAAAACCAAAACAAGCTGCGTGAAAGCGATATTGAACACATTGTAACTACTTACCGTGATTTTGCTGCCGGCAAACTACAGCCTGGGGTAGTGGAAGATAAATTCAGTTATGTAGCCACTCCCACAGAAATACAGGAAAACGACTACAACCTGAACATACCCCGCTATGTGGACACTTTTGAAGAAGAAGCCGAAGTGGACATTGCTGCGGTGCAGAAGGAAATTGAGCAACTGGAAGGCGAGTTGGTAAAAGTGCAGACGGAGATTGACCAATACTTAACCCAATTGGTGAAATGATGGCAGATATAAAAAATACCAAAGCGTTTTACAATACAGAAATTCCGAGTGATTGGGAGATTAAGAAATTGGGAGAATGCTGTTTGGTAAAAGGTGAATACGGTATCAATGCTCCAGCAGTTGAGTTTTCAGAAAATTTACCAGCTTATTTGCGAATTACTGATATAGATGATAACGGTAATTATTCTGTTGACAAAAAAGCATCGGTTGGAGACCCGAATTTTGAACAGTTCATTTTAAAAAATGGTGATATTGTTTTTGCACGAACAGGAGCAACAGTAGGAAAAACATATCTATACAAAACTTCTGATGGAACACTTGTTTTTGCAGGATTCTTAATTCGTTTTAGAACAAATGAAAAGATTCTTACTTCTCAACATTTGAAATATTTTACAGAAACTAAACCATATTGGGATTGGGTTAAAACTGTTTCTATGCGAAGTGGTCAGCCCGGAATTAATGCAGAGGAATATTCTTCATTAAAAATCCCACTCCCCCCACTCCCCGAGCAAAAAGCCATAGCCCAAGTGCTCAGCACTGCAGATGCCGCCATACACACCACCGAAAAACTCATAGGCCAAAAAGAACTCCGTAAAAAATGGCTCATGCAGCAATTGCTTACGGGGAAGAAACGGCTTTTGAATGATGAATTAGGAATGATGAATGATGAATGGAAGCCCATTCGGATAGGTGATATTTTTAAATTCATCAAATCATATTCAATATCAAGAGAAGGGCTTCAAAATGATGATGAAGGTTCTGTTTTCTGCATTCATTATGGAGATATTCATGCTAGGTATGACAGTTTATTTTTAGATTTTGAAAGACAGAAAAATATACCGCAACTAATTGATGAAAATATTTCGATTGAAGAAGGTAATTATTTGCAGGACGGTGATATAGTGATGGCTGATGCTTCGGAAGATTATGAAGGAGTCGGAGCAGCAGTCGAAATTAAAAACCTAATTGGAAAAAAAGCTATTGGAGGCCTTCACACATTAGTTTTAAGAGCAGATAGAGAAGCTATTTCGCCCAATTTTGCTGCTTACTTTTTCTCATCTGAAAAGGTCAGAAATACACTTAGAAAATATGCAACTGGAACTTCCGTTTACAGCGTGACGAAAACCCAAATTCATAATTTATCATTCATCATTCCTAATTCATTAAAAGAACAAACCGCTATTGCCCAAGTACTGCAAGCAGCGGATAAAGAAATCAGCTTGCTCAAAGCCAAAGCAGAAAAGATGCGGGAGCAGAAAAAAGGGTTGATGCAGGTGTTGTTGACGGGGAAAAAGCGTCTGAATCAGGATTTTCAGGATTCAGGGATGAACAGGATTAAAAATACAGTAGCGACAAAATCAAGTAAATCTTAAAATCAGGCAAATCATGATTCAGACAATAGATGAACTGACATACAAAATAAACGGCTGTGCTATGAAGGTGCATAATACATTGGGAAATGGATTCCAGGAGGTCATTTATCAGCGATGTTTGGCTATTGAATTGGAACGAGCAGGAATTTCATTTGTAAGAGAGCAGGAACACACCATTTATTACGAAGGCATTCATGTGGGCACTAGGAGAGCCGATTTTGTAGTGGAAGGAAAAGTAATAGTTGAATTGAAAGCACTGATAAACCTTGAGGATGTGCATTTGGCTCAGGCAAAAAATTATGTTGTGGCTTATGATTTTTCGATTGGCTTACTCATCAATTTTGGTGCAACCAGTTTGCAATTCAAAAAAATCTTCAACCCAAAGTACAACTCCAAATCAAGCAAATCCATTAATCCTGTAAATCCTGATACAGACAATGTATAAAATACCACACCTCCCTTTGGATTTCGATTTAGAAACCAAAGCCGTTCTAAAAAAAACGGCATCTGCCCGCAGTGCATTGGCAGAGATGAAAGGGGCTGCCCTGAGCATTCCTAATGAAAGTATTTTAATCAGTACGCTTTCCTTACAGGAAGCCAAAGACAGTTCAGCCATTGAGAACATCATCACTACGCACGATGAATTGTACCAGGGAGATTATCTGAAAAAAGAATTCAAATCCATTGCATCAAAAGAAGTGCACAACTATGCCGAAGCATTGCGTTGGGGCTTTGAAACTGTGAGACAAAAGGGATTTCTGACAAACAACCACATCATCCAAATGCAGGCAACATTGGAAGAAAATGATGCCGGTTTTAGAAAAGTACCCGGCACAGAATTGAAGAATGAGCAAACAGGTGAAATCGTATATACTCCTCCGCAAACCCATGATGAAGTGGTAGCCTTCATGAACAATCTGGAACAGTTTATTAATGATAATGAACTCAGCGATTGGGATCCGCTGGTGAAAATGGCCATTATTCACCATCAGTTTGAAAGCATCCACCCTTTTTATGACGGAAACGGAAGAACAGGCAGGATTATCAATATTCTGTATCTGGTAAAAGAAGGGTTGTTGAATTTACCTCTCCTGTATTTAAGCCGCTACATCAACCAAAACAAAGGTGACTATTACCGCCTGCTGCAAAAAGTGAGAACTGAAAATGCCTGGGAAGAATGGGTGCTGTATATATTGGATGGTGTTGAACAGACTTCTTTGCAAACCATTAAAATCATTGAAGGGATAAAAAATCTGATGCTAAAGCACAAGAAGAAGATCAGAGAGAACACCAAGTTCTACAGTCAGGATTTAATCAACAACTTATTCAAGCACCCTTACACCAAAATTGATTTCATCATGACCGATTTGGACGTAAGCCGTCTGACTGCCACCAAGTATTTAGACGAACTCGACCAGATTGGCATCTTGCAAAAGGTGAAGTTGGGCAGGGATAATTATTACATCAACACTGACTTGTATTATCTATTGTCGAACGTGAATCAAATAAAACATGTATAGAAAAACGGCTTTATCTATACATGTTCCGAAAACATGTATAGGGTAAATTATTTGAGTAGAGAAGCTACAAAATCAAAAGAAGGCAAAATATCAGCGAAAAAACAGGTTCATGTAAAGAAAACAGGCAAAAACTACACATGAGCAAGGCAACGTGTATAGAAAACCGCACTTTTCTATACATGACACAAAAGAAATTTGAAAAGTAATGGAAACACCAAGTTTTAAAGAAGACCATATCAGCCAGATTCCGGCATTGCAGATGCTGGTGAATTTGGGTTATACCTATTTGAGTCCGGCTGAAGCAGACAGGCAAAGAGGTGGCAAAACCACCAATGTACTGCTGGAAGATGTATTGCGGACACAACTGAAGGAAATCAACAGCATACGAGTAAGTGCTACTAAAACCAGCATTTTCACAGACGAGAATATTGAACGGGGCATCTTGGCATTGAAAAACCTGCCCATGAACGAAGGCTATATTGCAGCCAGTGAAAGAGCTTACAACCTACTTACCTTAGGACAGGCATTGGAGCAAAGTGTAGATGGCGACAAAAAGAGTTTTACACTGCAATACATTGATTGGAAAAACATCAGCAACAATGTATTTCATGTAACAGAAGAATACAGCGTAATGCGAAGCACCAGCAAAGAGCATTACCGCCCAGATTTGGTCTTGTTTGTAAATGGTATTCCGCTTTGCATCATCGAGTGCAAACGTCCTGATATGAAAGAGCCATTGAAACAGGCTATCAGTCAGCATTTGCGTAATCAACAAGAAGATGGAATCCGCAGTTTGTATGTGTATTCGCAACTCACGTTGAGCATTGCCACACAAGAAGCTGCTTATGCAACCAATGCCACACCGGAAAAGTTTTGGGCAAAGTGGCAGGAAAAATTCAGCAACGATGAAGAAGAACGCAAATTCAAAATCAAACTACAAGAACTCAAAAACAAACCTCTGCCAGTTTCAATAAAAGAACAATTGTTTTCTGACCGTTTCAAATACGTTCGCCAATACTTTGATGCACTGGAACAAGAAGAAATTCTGTCAACCGAGCAAGACAATTATTTATTCGGCTTGTGTCGCCCGGAACGGTTAATGGATATTATTTTCAATTATGTCTTGTTTGACAATGGAGAAAAGAAGGTAGCCCGTTATCAGCAGTTTTTCGCCATCAAAAAATCCATGCAACGCATCAGAAATGTGGAGAACGGAAAACGAAAAGGAGGCGTAATCTGGCATACACAAGGTAGCGGAAAATCTTTGACGATGGTAATGTTGGCACAAGCCATTGCCATGGAACCAAGTATTCGCAATCCCAAAATTGTGTTGGTAACGGACAGAACCGATTTGGATAATCAAATTACGAGCACGTTCAGGAAGTGTGGCAAGTTTGTAGAAAACGCCACCACCGGACAACGATTGGTGGAATTACTGGAAATCAAAAGCGATGCAGTAGTTACCACAATCATCAACAAATTTGTGGCTGCCGTAAAGAAAATCAATAAGCCATTACAAAGCCACGACATCTTTGTTCTGGTAGATGAAGGACACCGAACACAGCACGGAACTTTCAATGTGGACATGCAGAAAACATTACCGAATGCATGTTTCATTGCGATGACCGGAACACCACTTTTCAAGAAAGACAAAAGCACCGCAGCAAAATTTGGTGGTGTAATTGATGCTTACACTGTTGACCAAGCAGTGAAAGAAAAAGCAGTTGTTCCGTTGCTTTATGAAGGTCGTTTGGCTTTACAGGATGTAAATGCTAGTCCAATTGATACTTTTTTCGGAATGGTTTCAGAACCATTAACCGAATACCAAAAAGCAGACATCAAAAAGAAGTTTGCCCGTTACGACCATTTGAACTCAGCCGAGCAAAAAATGAGAATGATTGCTTGGGACATCAGCTATCATTTTCGTGACAATTGGCAAGGTAAAACACCATTTAAAGGTCAGTTGGTTTGCGATAAAAAGGTGAATGCGATTAAATACAAAGAGTATTTGGATGAAATTGGCATTGTAAGCAGCGAAGTGTTGATTTCATCTATTGACGAACGAGAAGGTGAAGAAAGTGCTTATGAGAAGTCAACCGAAAAGGAAAATCAGTTTTGGAAAAAAATGATGGACGAACATGGCAACTCAAAAAGCTATGAAAAGAACATCATCAGCCGGTTTAAAAATCAGAAAGACCCCGAAATCATCCTTGTAGTTGACAAATTGCTAACAGGCTTTGATGAACCCAAAAATACGGTTCTATACCTCACAAGGAATTTGCAAGGTCATAAACTCCTACAAGCCATAGCAAGGGTAAACCGCATTTATCATGATAAGGAATTTGGCTATATTATTGACTACTATGGTGTGATTGAAAATTTGGATGATGCTTTGCAGATGTACTCTTCGTTTGAAGATTTTGATGAAGAAGATTTAGCAGGAACACTCACCAATATTTCGGAGGAGATTAAAAAGCTACCGCAAAAGCATTCAGAACTTTGGGATATTTTTAAAACGATAGCCAACAAGCGTGATGCAGAAGCCTATCAGCAATTATTGAAAGATGAAGCAATAAGAGTTTTGTTTTACGATAAACTGGCAGCATTTGCCAAGGGGTTGAAACTTGCGTTATCATCTATTCAATTTCATAAAGAAGTAGAAGAAAAGGTAATCAATCGTTACAAAGAAGATTTGACCATGTTCCTGAAACTGCGTTTAGCAGTAGTGGAAAGATATAGCGATGAAATTGACTACAAACAATACGAAGGACAAATTCAAAAACTGATTGACACACACATCACCACTGAGAAAATTGAAACCATTATAGAATTGGTAAACATATTCGATAAGGACAAATTTCAGCAGGAAGTAGAAAATACCACAGGAAAAGCGGCTAAGGCAGACAAGATTGCTAGCAGAACAGCGAAGCACATCACGGAGAAAATGGATGAAGACCCTGCTTTTTACAAGAAGTTTTCGCAAATGCTGAAAGAAACGATTGCCGACTATGAAGCCAAAAGAATCAGTGAAGCACAATACTTGAGCAGAGTTCAAGAAATCATGAACAATGTTTTAGCCCATACCGACAACGATATTCCAGAGCAATTGAAAGAAAGAGATGTTGCCAAAGCATTTTATGGTTTGACAGTGGAGGCCTTATCTGAAAAAATTCAAGACAATATAGTTCGCAAAGAAGTCGCAACACAATCGGCTTTACAAATTGACGACCTAATTCAAAATTCCGTTTTAGACAACGGAAAACCGATTATTGACTGGCAATACAAAACAAACATCACCGGAAAGTTACTGATTGAAATTGGCGACTATCTGATTGATGAAGTACGTGACAAATACAATGTGGACTTGGCATTTAAAGACATGGACAAGATTGCCGAAGATTGTATTGAAGTAGCTAAAATCCGTTACAAGTGATGACAGCAGCTATACAATTTGGAAGCAAAACAATAGATTTTCGTTTGGAGTATTCAGACAGAAAATCGCTTGGCATTACAGTAACACCCGAAATGGAAGTGTTGGTGAAAGCACCGACAGACACGACCATGGAAAAAGTGAAACAGAAAATAAGAAAAAAAGCACCTTGGATAATTAAACAACAAAGCTTCTTTCTTTCCTTTCAACCAAAGACACCAAAACGAAAATACATAAGCGGTGAAACACATTTGTATTTTGGCAGACAGTACCGTTTACAAATAGAAATTGGTAAAGAAGAATCCGTAAAATTAAAAGGCAAATTCATTGAAGTAACAACTCATGATAAATCAAGAGTAAAGAACTTATTAGATAATTGGTATTTACAACATGCACGGACAAAGTTTCATGCAATTGCAGCACCCCTAATTGACAAATTCAAAAAACATAAAGTTGAACCAAGTTCTATTGTGTTGCGCGACATGCCGACACGTTGGGGAAGTTGCACACCAAAAGGAAAAATCATTTTAAATCCTGAATTAATAAAAGCACCTAAAGGCTGCATTGAATACGTTATCATACACGAACTTTGCCATTTAATACATCACGACCATACACAGAAATTTATAGATTTACAGACCAAGGAAATGAAAGACTGGGAAAAGTGGAAAATGAAATTAGAGAAATTATTAGCATGAGAAGCCTACACACAAAAGCACACACATTTGCAAGCCGCACAAGCCTAAGCACAAACCAAAGCTTGGCAAAGAGTGTGCTTTTCGCCAGCCTAAAAAGAAATTCATTATTTTCTTCCCTCCCTTCGGTGTTTTATTTTTTCGCAACCCACAACCGACACAAAAACAGTTGGACAGAAACAGCGAAAACCCAAGCTGGACAGGCTTGACAATGACGGAGGACAGAAGGCCAGCTTACAACAGCGGTTTTGCGTCATGCGGGGTGACGGTGGTAAATTCAAGTGCAGTTTTTCAATTTAACTTTAGTGCTGGGTTGACAGTTTTGTGCCCTGAAATCCCGCACGAACGCAAAGCGCAGAACCGTTATGTGAAATTTAATAAAACCACCTTAGCAGATATTCAATACCCAACTAAATCCAATGATTCTACGTGGACTTATACACAAAGGAGGAGATCTAAACTGTTTAGGGAACAAAGCATTAATCGAAAATAGCTTTCCTGATTTAGAATTTGTTGGAGGAGACCTAATTTTATCAGGTGCAAATTTCAAAACATTACCGCCTAAGCTTTAGGGCACTTCTAAAAACCCCCTATTGCGCCAGCCTACCCGCACAAGCTCCCGCACTCAATGAATTTAGCTTCACAATCCTTCGTTGCAGCTCAGTCTTTTATCGTTCCACAGAGCTACCTTCGCTGTGTCCTGCCTTGTTCCCCTAAATTCATTCTGGCATGAACAGGAAGTTTTTAGAAGTACCCTAAGGGGAATTATATGAACGCCATGATCATTAGTCCGGTTGACGGCAGCGTTTTGAAACAACACATTCAAACCGCTCTAACCACTAAAATTAATGACAGAGAACTGTTTATGAAAGGCATTGACCATTCCTACTGCCAGGAAGAATGATAAAATCTTGAAAAAATTAAGGTGCTGGCACTTACAGCAGTGATCCCGCGGTGTGCAGCAACTCATTTATGCGCAGCATGACTTCTGTGCGCAACGCGCTGTTGACCTGGCGCGTTCCCCGGAGGCTATACCAATAGCTTACGCGCAAGTGAACGCGATCGCCTTCAAACCGGTCGATCTCCACGGAAGGGGGTGGGGATTTCAGCACCTCCTTGTTTTCGGCGATGGCTTGCGCGATGTCGCGGATCAGGACGCGCAGGTCCCCACGGCGTTTCAGGTCAAGGGTGAACGTCCCAACGAGGACGTCGTCGATCGTATAGTTGTATAGTGGCGTTTTGAGGATGTTCGCATTGGGAATGTAAAGATCCTTTCCGTCGAACGTTTTCAGCACCGTTTCGCGAAGCGACATGTGCACGACGCGGCCCACCATGCCCCCGATCTCGATGACGTCGTTGGTGCGGAAAGGCCGGCTGAAAACCATTACGATGCCGGATAAAAAATTCTCTCCGATGTCTTTCAGCGCAAAACCGATGATGAACGTCGTCAGTCCTGCTCCAGCCAGGATCTTGCTCGTCAGCGAATCAAAACCCAGGATGCTGAGACAAAAAACGACCAGCAACAGATAGAGTCCCGCTCCGGCCAGGTCAGCAATGAACTCTGCGGTGAGGCCCTCCCCGGAGCGTTCCAGGACCCTGGCCTTTACGCGGCGCCGGATGCTGCGTATGATCCATCCACCGGCCAAAAATGCCACCCCCGCAGCCAGCAGCAGCGGTGAAAACTCTACGATCCCCCTGAATGCATTCCGGAACGGTTCGGCAATTTCCATCCTTGGCAAATATATCCCTGCGCGTTTTGCCCGCAGCCCCAAGATAGAACTTCTGTGGCATTTTCGCTATGGGGTCCTCATTTCAACACCGCGGCCCGCACCACGGCGCCCGCACCCCAGCGTCGCCGGATGTGGTCGAGCTGTTGCATGAGCGCAACCTGCTCCTGCGTATCTTCGAAAAGGCTGAGCTGGCAGTGGCCATGCACCAGGCCGCTGAACTTGACCCCGATCAGCCGGATGAGCTGTCGCTTTTCGTACAGCTTTTCAAACAACTCAAAGCATACCCTTCGCAAGGTGTCGTCGTGCGCCGTATGCGCAATCCGCCGCTGCCGCGAATAGGTGTTGAAATCCGCATAGCGGATCTTCACCGTCACGCAGTTGCAGACGCGGCCACCCTGGCGCAACTCAAAGGCCAGTTTCTCGCACATGTCCAGCATCAGCACGCGTATGCGCTGCAGGTCGAGGGTGTCCTGCTCAAAAGTGCACTCTTTGGAAATGGACTTCTGCTCTCTGTACGGGACCACCGGGGAGACGTCGATGGCGTTGGACCGCTCCCACAGGCTCCTGCCCGACTCGCGGCCAAACTCCCGCTGCAACAGCTTCACCGGGATCTCGCGCAGCGTGGCGATCTTGCTCACCCCCATGAATCGCAAGCGCCTGTGCGTCTGCTGTCCGATGCCCGGTATGCGCTCCGTGCCCAGCGGCGATAAAAATTCGCGCTCCGTGCCCGTGGCAATCTCCAGCACGCCGTTGGGCTTGGCCTCATCCGTGGCGATCTTGCTCACCAGCTTGTTGACCGACAAACCAAACGACATGGGCAAGCCACTCTCCTTCACCAGCCGCTGCCGCAGCTCCTTCGCCCAGCGCATACACCCGAAATAGCGGTCCATGCCCGTGAGGTCCAGGTAAAACTCGTCGATGGACGCCTTCTCAAACAAGGGCGCCTGGTCCGCAATGATCTCCGTCACCAGGGCCGAGTGCCTCGCATAAACATCCATGTCGCCCCGAACGACGACGGCCTGCGGACACAGCCGCAAGGCCATCTTCATCGGCATCGCCGAATGCACCCCAAAAGCCCGCGCCTCGTAGCTACACGCCGCCACGACACCGCGACTCCCGTGACCACCCACAATCAGAGGCTTGCCCCTCAACTGACTGTTGTGCAGACGCTCGACCGAAACAAAAAAGGCATCCAGATCCAGATGCAATATGGCTCGCTGATACATCGCGACTGTGTTTGTCGGTTTTATCGACAAATATAGGACGGATTTTCCATCGCGTTCAAATCATGACGAAAAAATCAGCTACCTTTGTGATCATCTAAGCGAACCTATTGCCTAACCAATATGTACTTTGCTGAAAATCTTAAATTTATACGTGAAAAATGCGGCTGGTCGCAGGCGGAAGCCGCCGGAAAGCTCGGCATACCGCGCACGACGCTCGGCGATTACGAGCGCGGACATACGGAACCGAGTTTAGAAGCCCTGGTCACCATGGCCCGAACGTATGGAGTCTCTGTTGAGTCGCTGCTCTGCCGGAGGCTGCGCACCATTGCCTGGGAAGAGGAACGCGAGGGAATGCCACGCGTGGTGGCCGTCACCGTAGACCCTCAAAACCGCCCCAACATCGAACTGGTGCGCACCCGCGCTGCCGCAGGCTACATCGACAGCTTCGCAGATCCGGAATTCATCAGCGAGCTTCCCCATTTTCAGTTGCCGGCCCTCCATGGACGCCTGCGCGCCTTCGAGATCGAAGGGGACTCCATGCTCCCTCTTGAAGCGGGAAGCATCGTCGTCTGCAAATATGTTGAAACAATCACCGGCGTAAAAGACGGCCACTGCTACGTGGTGGTCTCCATTCGCGACGGCGTCGTGTACAAACGGCTGCAGCAGGATGCCAAACGCGAATGCTTCATCTGCCGCTCCGATAACACCCGTTACCCCGCTTTCGCACTACCCTGGAACGAAGTGCGCGAACTCTGGGAATACCAGGCACACATCGCCTTTCGCGATCCTTCAACCGTCCACCAAAGCCTGCTGGAAGAAAAAATCGAGGAAATCCGCAAAAACGTTGCCGACCTTCACCGCAGCAACAAGCCCGCCGACCACTCCCGCTAAGCTCCCGGCCTTCCTTCCGGACAAAAAAAATCCGGGACTTTTGGCCCCGGATCGTGCGAAATTTTGGTTATTAAACTATGCTTGGCACAAAGGTAACCGGGTGCGCGTCATTTCACAATAATTTTTTGGGTAAGCACCTTTTCCCCCTGGGTCACCTTTAAAATTAAGGTTCCCTGGGCGTTCAACAGCTTCACTTCGCGCTCGTAACGGCCATCAAAATCATCGACCCGCTCGCGGTAATGCTCCTTTCCGTTGAGGTCCACGACTTCTATCACCATGGGTTCCGGAGGGCCGCTGAAAGCGATTTTCAACTGCCCCTCGCTCGGGTTGGGGCTACCGCTGAGGTACTCAACGCTCAGGCTCTTCTCCCGAACGCGTTCCTCTCCTTGTTCGATCTCGATTTCTTCAACGCGCTCCTCAGTTCCCTCGGGGCCTTCTTTTCGGATCACGATTCGCCGGCGACCCTCCTCTTCCTCGATCTTCACACGCTTCTCCCCGTTCTCCTTTCTGCAGATGGAGACCTCTTTGCAATGCTTTCGCTCGCCGGGCTTACAGCAACGCGGCTTCTCCGGCATCGAAACGGTTTCCTCTTTGCGCTCCTGCAACTGAACCGTCATCGCGCCCTCCCTGGCATTGCGCAGGTATCGAACGCGAACCTTGTCTCCAGGCTTTTTCACGGAAAGGGCCTCAATGACCGCCTCCACTGTGGGTGTTTCCCGTCCGGCTACGTTCAGCAGGATATCGCCTTCGCGAAGCCCCGCCTTTTCGGCAGCCGATCCCGAAAAGCATTCGATGACCTGTGCGCCATTGTTTCCATCGACGTTTTCGAGCATTACGCCCAATACGGCCTTATTGGGTGAAGATGTGCTGACCCCGGGCCCTTCCGGTTTCGCAATCCCCTCCCGGGACGTCCCCTTACCGTTCTTTTCTCCTGTCTCCTGGGCGGTGAGCAGGGTGCTGGTCATGGCCAGCAGGCTAAGACAAAAAAGGATGTTTTTCATTGTTCAGACATTTTTAAAATTTCCAAAATAGCTGTAGAGGTCTTCTTCTTAGGTGCGCTCACCTCCGGCTTCCTGGCATTTCCCCGCAAGCCGTTTCGATCGCCTCGGATCGTTATGCCCTCCGCCGAACGAACGATTTCCACGTGAAAACTTTTTCCCTGTGTAGAAATGATCCAGGCTCCGTCGCCGTCTGCTCCACCCAGCGTGTCGTTATGCAGCGTAAAAACCCGGGGCCGCACGGTTGTTTCTCTTTTCACCGGACTTTCCTCCACGGCAACCATTTCTTCTCGCCTTTCCGGCAATTCAGGGACAGCGGTTTTTTGCTGCACCGTTCCCGGCTTTGCTGCGTGTTGTCTGCCCGGCTGGGGCGTCCTGCGATGAGGTCTTACGGGTTGCCTGCCCTGTTTCGACAAAACCGGTAAGCAAACCATCTCCTCTCCTTTCTCCCCGCCGTCAACCACCACCTGCCTCGTTTCCTCAAGGGGTCTTTCCCCCCTGCCAACCATAAGCATACAAACGCTCGTTAGTATTACTATGAGTTGAATTGCTCCGAAACGAGGATGTGCTTTTACCTCCGGATAGAGGATGTTTTCAATGCGCCGCCGCAACTGGTTCTTGGGCCTGAAGAAAGGGATCGACCCCAAGGGGACAAAACCGCGTTGCTCCTCGACTTTCAGGATCAGTTTTGCATACACCAACGGTGCTGCGGTGTGCTTGCCCGCCAAAGTGTCGGCACTGAGTTCCCGGTCGAGACGGATTTGCCCTAGCAGGATGTGCACCGCAGGATTGAAAAAATAAACCACCTCGGCAAACTGCACAAGGAGGTTAGTCCACTGATCTCCAACCGTAAGGTGGGCGAGCTCGTGCGCCAAAATGCACTCCACCTCCTTTGGACTGAGCGAATTGACCCAGGCTGCCGGCACCACGATGAGCGGTTTAAAAACACCTGTCAGTATGGCGGTGCCCAACCGGTCACTTTGCATCAACGAGTGTTTCCAGGACAGGCCCAACCGTTGTTCGAGCTTGCGGAGAGGCTTCTCCCAAGATGGATGGGCGAGCGGGACCGCCTGGCGGACGAACTTGCTCAGGTACACGTGGCTGAACGCCAGTCGAATGAAAAAGATCAGGGAGCCAACGAACCATATGAGGTTGATCCACGGCATGGCTTCATCAGAAAGGGCCCACGGCGAAATCCCTGCAAACGGCGATGTAAGGTGCCCGGATCCGGTAAGCGCCATGGCAAAGCCAGCCACATTCCAGAGCATAAATAAACTCAGGCCTGCAAGTGAAAGCAATACCGTTGCCCGATGGGGCATTTTGAGCACGTGTCTGAGTCCCCATAACAGGGCTGTGATCGCTGCAGCCTGCCACAGGGAGTCGACCAGTGCATGGGCCAGGGCATGCTGCAACGATTCGGGAATCAGCACGGTGAAATTGTTCATTTTTTAGCCTGCCTTTCCATGTCCCGGATCAACTGCTTCAGATCGCGCAGCTCTTCGGGACTTGCCTTGTAATTGCCCAATGCCTGTAAGACCATTTGCATAGGGGATCCTTCAAACACGAGGTCTATCATCCCCCGCAACAGATTTTTCTTTACCTGCCGCTCCTTGAGGATTGCACTATACCGGTGGCCCTTTCCGACCGGCTGGCGGTCCACAAGGCCCTTCTCGTACATGATCTGCAGCATTTTCAGGCTCGTAGTATACCCCACGTCCTTCTTTTCGTTCATCAGGAAATTGACCTCCTTCACCGTGCAGGGACCGTACTTCCAAAGGATTTGCAGGATCTCCATTTCCCCATCCGTGGGCATTACTGGTTGCGTTTTCATATGGCAGCGTTGACAAATTTGACTGGTTGCGTCAAATCTACGAAACAATTCGTATTATTTAAACAAATTTTAACGCACATGCGGTCATTCCTTCCCTGAACAGGTCATGGAAAATGGATAGAGCCTGATGAAAAATGGAGTCCTACCGGATTCCTGCCTTCTCAAACCACAGCATGCGCGTCGCACCCGAATGCGTGCGCAACAACAGCCCGTATTGCCCACCAGGCAATCCATCGAGGGATAAGTGTTCTACAGGCTCCATCCTTTTCAGCAGGCGACCGGAACCGTCGATCAGTTGCATCTCCGCCAGCGCACCCCAACGCGTAGCGCGCAGCGTGATCCATTGGTCCGCAGGACTCGGGTACAGGTAGTAGTGAATGCCTTCGAGCCATTCCTCGGTTGCAGTATTGACCTCCACCCGGAATGGGAAATCCGCTATGCACCCGTTTGCATCTACTACCCTCAAGGTGTAATCTCCGGCAACCAGCGAGTCCCTCTGTTGCCCACTTACGGTCGCCGTATAGGGCGGTACGCCCCCGGTAATGACCAGGTTTTCAAGTCCCCCGTTATTCTTTCCCGGAGAAGCGGGGCGCACGCTGAAATTTGCCTTCAGCGCTTCAGGTTCAGAGAGCACAAAGGTAAACTCGGATTCCGTCTGCCTCGACGAGGTGATGGTCAGTTTATAGGTACCTGAACTAACGTTTGTTAGTGCTGGAGTTGTATCTCCCGTATTCCACCGAAAGCGAAAGGGGTCGGCCCCGAGGAGGTCTTCGACGGAGATGGATCCCTTTCCTCCGTTACAGGGTATGCTGTCAAAACGAACTTTGGTGATCTCCGGAACCGAACAGTCGTAAGGTATGTCTTTGCAGAGCACATCCGAGTCGCATTCTCCGATAGCGATCATGCAAATTCGCACCGTAGGGGCACTGCAATCGAGTACGTAGTTCACTTCGTTGCCAGACAGGGTGTCCTTACCGATGATCCACAGTGCATCGCCTGCATTTTTCGACTCGGAGCGGAGCATGATGAATTCGTAATCTTTGCTGACGCTGAAGTCTGCACTTGGGGCAAGGCTGAGTTGTTTGGTGAGGGTGTCGCGGATTCCCGCAGACAGGTTGTCGTAACGTCCGCTGGCGCTGACTTCCTGCCGGACTGCGCGCACCAGGTATTCATACCGGAAACCAGCCTGCAGGCAGGAGTCGGTATACGTGGTGTCGGTTAACCCACTGGCGATCACGTCAAACTGGGTGTTGCCCTCGATCTTGCGGCTGATCGTGTACCCGCCGGTGGCACCGGTTACTTTTCTCCACAGCAGTCGGATGGAATTGCCGGTTTCCGATAGACGAAGCTGTGATGGCCCCGCCCAGGGATGCAGCCGCAGGCTGGGGTCACCCATGAGGGCGATGTGGATTTGGCGCGCAAAGTTTCCTGCAACATAAGTCGATTGGTTGTTCATGCTGGTTCGCGCAGCGTACCCGATGGTCTCCCCAAGCCCCATATGGTGCAATACCCAAAGCGGTCTTCCCGACCAGCCGTTTGACAATACCGTCCCGCTGGCCAGGGCGGCCCGGAGAAAATTGTTCGGACTATCCCAGTCGCCGAAGTAACTTCCAAACAAAAAGGTAAATACCGTCTGAAGGCTGTCGGTAGCCATGTTGGCCGTATTGGAAATTCCGTTGGCACTTGTATAACTGCCACTCCCCGCACCGAAGGAACAGAGGTAGGATTTTTTGAGCAGGCTGTCGCGGTAGCTTCCGTACACCACATTCTGGGGTCCAAAGAAACTCGAAAAATTTTTCATCCCGCTTTGGCCGAAGGCCTCCGCCTGGAAGTTAAAGTTGTCCTGCACGATCCCGCTTCGCTGGGCAGGGATCTGCCCGGTGCGCCACCTGTGGTTTTTATTGAGGTAGTTTCTCAGCAACTCGATTTCCGGTTTATTCAGTGCGGTCATGTTGAAAAAATCGACCCTTCCCACTTCGAGGTCTGCATCTGAAGGCAGGTTGGTCTGGTCAAATTTTCCATCTCCCGGGACATTCCGGTTGGCTTCCCGGCTGGCCGCCGCGTTGTCGACCATTAAATCCGTCCAGATGCCATCGAGATCGGCATAGTAAACGTCGGCCGGCCAGGCCCCTATGTGGTCGGGATGCGCATCCGGAGCCAGGTTTCCCGAATAGGGAACTTTGACATGCCCCAAAATGAAAACCGCGCGCAGATCCGGATGGATGAGTTTGAGGTCGCCGATGCGCTTGCGGATGTCGACGACCGACTGGCGCGAATCGGGGACAAAATTCAATACGTTCCACCCTTCGTTGGCCAGGTCGCTCTTCCAGGTAGCGATTTCCGCAACGAGCTGGGCGTTGACTGCGCTATCGACGAGCAGCAAAATGCTCCCGTTCCAATTCTGCGCGGGAAGGCCGGTGGAGGCATACACGTAGCCCGATCCCGTTACCGAGGTGCTGCTGCGGACCACCCGGTATTCGTAAGCTTTCCCCTTTTCCACGGTCTTGTCGACATATAAGGTAGAGTCTGCAGGCAAGGTCGCCCGTACGGTTCCCCAGGAAGAGCTTCCTTTGTTCTTGCGGAATACGGTGTACCCGGTGGCATTCGCATCGTTGACCCATTGAAGGGTGATCTCGGGAGGATTTTCCGAAGTTTCCACCCAGATCTGAACGGAGGCTTTGATGCTGTAGTTCTGGGCCTGAATGCATGGGGCAAAGGCAATGAGTGCGGCAATGGCTAACCAGGAATACGGGCGGTGCATAGGCGACTTTTGAATCGTGAAAATAATGGAATTCTTCTGATCGGGTCGCGATATTTCAACTCCTAAATGCTCAATTTGAGGCTGGTTTTGAACCAAATTGATCAAAACGGAGTTTTTCGAGGTGCCCATTATCTTTGCACCCATTTATTCTATATGCACCAGGCTTCCGACACCGATTTTCTGGAAAAAGTCAAAATGGCCCTCCAAACCATCAAACCCTGGCAAAAGACCGATGGCAAAAAGGCCGGTTCCCAATTATTGACTTCCTTCGGCCCCTTTTTACTGCTCTGGGTTGTGATTTACCTGGTTTGGGACCTCAATGCCTGGGCAGCCATTGGTCTGAGTTTGGTCAACGCCCTGTTTTTGGTGCGCATATTCATCATCCAGCACGACTGCGGACACCAAAGTTTTGTTTCCAACGGCGGCCTGAGAAAGCTGATCGGTCATGCCTGCAGCCTGATGAGTTCCATCCCCTACACCTACTGGGCGGGATCACACCAGTTTCACCACGCCAACAACGGTCGCCTCGAAGTAAGAGATATTGGCGACATCGACACCCTTACGGTGCGCGAATACGCGGCCCTCAGCCGCTGGGGCCGGTTTCGCTACCGCCTGTACCGGTCTCCGCTGGTGATGTTCTTCCTGGGGCCCATTTACTACGTCTTCATTCACAACCGCCTGCCTCTCATCCACCTGCCTGAATTCCGCAAATTCCGGCCTGGCCTCCTGCTGAGCAATGTGACTTACCTGACGGTATTGATCTCCCTGTGCTTTTTGCTCGACTGGCAGAAATTTCTTGCCATACACGCCATCATCCTGTGTGCTTTTGCCGTAGTGGCCATCTGGTTTTTCTACGTACAGCACCAGCACGAACACGGATATAAGCATTGGCGCGACAAATGGGAATTTGCACACGCCGCCGTGCAGGGAAGCAGCTTTTACAGGCTTCCACGATGGCTGAACTGGTTTACGGGCAACATCGCCTACCACCACATCCACCACCTCAACCCGGCGATTCCGAACTACCACCTACGCCAATGCATGGAGGCCATTCCCTGGTTTAGCCGGTACACCACAGAAATCCGCTTTTTTGAGAGCCTGCGGCTCGCAGGCCACAAGCTCTGGGACGAACAGAGCGAGCGCATGATCGGATTCAGGGAATATGCTCGGATGCAACGCATGGGAGCGGTGCTGTAGTCCCCCCACTGTGTGAGTCGTATTGCCCCGGAAAGTTTCTGCCCATAGCAAATTTCCTCCCCGACCGGCTAAAGGCCTTGTCCTGAAAAAGGAATTAGCCTTGAAATTTCCGCCCTCCTGAAAATTTTTTAAAAATTTCTCTTCCCGGATGAACGCAATTTAAAAAAAGCGGGTTATATGGATTCAGCCAACCCTCCGAGACCAGCTTGTCTTAAATCACCTACTAAATACGTTCACCATGGAAAAAAGACATCAGGTTCACAACTTAATTGTTTTAGATGAAAGCGGCTCGATGGCATCCATCAAGGCGTCCATCATCCGGGGATTCAACGAAGTGGTTCAAAACATTCAGGGGATGGAAGTTCAATTTCCCGAACAGGAACACTTCATTTCATTTTACTCTTTTAACGGATTGGCGCTGAAAGAACATTTTTTCAACTATGCCGCAAAGTCCCTCACTCAAATCGACGAGAAAACCTACAATCCTTCAAACAGTACACCCCTGTTTGATGCCCTGGGCGCCAGCATCAACAAGTTGAAAAAATTACTGGCCGACCAGACGGATTACAATGTGCTGGTAACCATTCTTACGGATGGAGAAGAAAATGCTTCGGAGGAGTATTCCGGCAATGATGTAAAGGCCCTCATTGAAGAATTAAAACCCAACGGATGGATATTTACATACATCGGCACTGACCACGATGTTGAAAAAATGGCAGATTCCCTTTCCATCAACCAGTCCATGGTTTGGGACAAAAGCGAAGCCGGAATGGCATCCATGTTTGCTCAAGACCGCCATTTCAGAATGGCCGTCTACTCGAAAATCAGCGTCGAGCTGTTTAAAGATGCTAAAAAAGATAAATCTGAAGTTTAGCAACTTTTGTTTTCTATGCTTCTTCCGGATGCTGCTTTGACAAAGCTGCTCAGGTGAATCGAAAAGGGATGGAGCCCATGCTTAGCCGGCATGGGCCTTCCCAAACCTGCTTGCGGACAGAATTGTTCCGTCCCGGTCTCAACGGTTATTTAACAGATGAAAAATAAAAAGAACATTAAACTTCCTTTGACCCCTGCAGAAAAAGCAAATTTGAGAAAGAACAACATCAAACTTGCTGATGTGCACACGTTCACTGCGGACGAACTGGAAGTTTTGCTCAAAGCAACACCCCGTAGGGCAAGGGAGATCCGTGCCCTGGCTGAATTTCAAACGGTTCCTTCTATCGGGATCCGGTTTGCGGAAGACCTGGTGTTTATGGGTTACTATGCGCTCAAAGAGCTTAAAAATAAAGACGGTGCCAGGCTTACTGAGGAATACGAACGCAAAAAAGCCTATTGGATTGACCCCTGCGTCGAAGACCAGTTCAGACTCGTCGTCTACTTTGCCAATACCTGCGACGCGTCCAAATCCTGGTGGGACTTTGCTCCAGAACGCAAAAAATACCGTTCGGAAAACGGGTATCCCGCAGACCGCCCTCAAAAAGCGTGGTATGAAACGCTTGGAACTGGACGCAAAGCACCTGACACCTGCTGACTTTACAGGACGAGCGCTCCCAATGTCGCATCTATGCAAAACTTTGGACGGCCCCCTTCAGTCAGTATTCCTTAGCTTTTTCTAACAGGCTCATTGCTTTCTGCATTTGAACGCACGCTGCAGTCCCTAACGGATCATTTACTAACGTATGTTAGTTTGTCAACGGGAAATCCTCACCGTTTGAGCGGAGTGCCGTCTTCCGGCAGCACGTGTACCGGAAAGTTGACTGATTTGGCAATGAAGCACATGGCATGTGCCTGAGCATGGAGCCCGGTCAGACGGTCCTTTGCATCCTGGCAGGCCAGACGGACGGAAGGTCTCAGCACGACTCCGGTAAAACGTCCACTGCCATCGCTTTCTTCCTGCATCCATCCTTCCGGCTGGTCTGTATAGTCCGTTACGACAACGCCCGCTTCTGAGCACAGGTGAAGGAACCAAAGCATGTGGCAGGCTGACAGCGCTGCAACCAGCAGCTCCTCGGGATTGTAGGCTGACGGGTCGCCCCTGAATACCGGATCAGAAGATCCTTCAATTTCCGGTTTCCCGCGTGCGGAGATCCGGTGGCATCTTCCATAATCTTCATATCCACTGGTGCCGGTACCCAGGTTGCCGGTCCAAACAACAGTTAGCTGGTAGCGGTGAGTCAGGTCCATGGGTTCTCCCTTTTGTCCGCATCACGGCCTTCAGGCCTGACTGCGCGGATGACTACAAAGCCTCCTCTGTCGTGGCCGGGAGACGGCGCTTCAAAATTATCCGGATCGGCAGTAGATAGGGTCTGCCAGCTACCGGTACTTTCAAAACCGCTCTTTGCGAGCAGTGCAAAAATCTCTTCGGGCGTGTAAAGGCGGGCATGGCGAAAGTAGGCATTTTCGGCGGCGTGGCTTGCGTAGCGCTGACCCAGAGCACTTAGGGCCGAAAGGATGCCGAGTACGAACACACCACCCGGACGCAGGATGCGGTGTACTTCTGCAAAAGCACGAGTGGGATTTTCCAAAAAACATACGGTCGTTATCATGGCCGCATAGTCAAAACGCGCGTCCTCAAACGGGAGCGTTTCCGCCACGGCCCTCACCACGCGTAATCCGCGGGCTTCGGCAATGCGGGCCATCCCTTCTGCGGGCTCTACCCCTGTACCCATCCCCAAGGCCAGGGAAAAACGGCCCGTGCCCGCTCCAATTTCCACGCCATCGCCTTGCTGTGGCATGGCAGCTTTCAACGCGGAAAGTTCAGAGGCGAAGGCCTCCGGATGGCGGTCATACCAGGCATCGTAGTCCTCTGCCCCCTCGTCGAAAACGCGAATGGCCTCCCGCATGGGTTCGGATTCTTCGTGATTGATGACCGTCATTTCTTCAAAACTAGCCTTCCGCCAAGTTAGCCAATTGTTGGCGATGTCTGAAAAGATTTCTCCGGGATGTCTCCCCACGCACACTGCGCACCGGATTTTTACAATGCGCGAGTGTCCGCGTTTTCCCCCCAAGGATCGCAGATTTTGTCCTTAACTACCTTGCGTCAAACGGATTCCTGTCCGCCCGGAACAGGCTAGTCCCCTCTCCAACGGTCCAAACTCCACCTCCTAGATATAACTCAAGTTATATTGCACATCCCTGCTGCTTGCATCAATTTTGCATTCGCTCAACCTTACTACACGATGATATCCTCCCTTTGTCTGCTCCACAACCCCATCAAACTTACGGGTGTTAGCGCTGGGATTCCGCAAAAAGGGGAAAAACACCCCGGGAAAAGGGGGAAAGCGCCGGTGGTGCTTGTTTACTTTTTCTCTATTTTTGTTCGTCTGCCGGTGCTCTGGGAAAGCTCCTTCCCAACCCTGTCCTGACCCCCGATTGAATCATGACTGAAAAAACCATTGATCCCTGCAGTTCGACGATCCCGTGTGTGGTTCATTTGAATCCATTCATTTTATTTTCCACCGGCTTCCACCGCTTTGCTACACAAGCCCACGAAGCTCCATGTCTGGGCTTTGCACCTTGCAAGACTCCTTCAGTTCGGATCATTCCTTTTGGACCGTGCAAGCCATTCTTCCTGCCAACGCGAATTCTTTCACTTATTCATACCCCATCATCATGAAAACTTTTTTTGCTTTCCGAACTTTTTCGCTTACTACCCTTTGCGGCATCCTGTTAACCTCCACCGCCTTCCTGTTCTTTTCACAATGCAAACAGGCGCAGGAAAAGGAAATGGCCGCTCCGGCCGGGTCATCGGGTTCTGTCGCTGCCGATGCGCCAAAGGGTATTTTCCTGGCTGAGATGCCTGCCGTCGATACCTCGGTTGCAAAACTGATGATCGAACAATGGGTTCAGATCGTCGGCGGTCTGAGAAATGTACAAAGTGACAGCGTTGAGCATGCAGTCATTTTTCCGAGAACCTCCATTAGCAATTTGCTCCAGTCGATTCCCAATCAGGGTGCTCTGGTACTCCATTTTGGAAACTACGCAGACACTCCCGCTGTCAGGAGCTATCTGCAGGCAAATGGCAAAATGGAATACCTCAATAAATTTTCCGTCATCATGGCCGTTCTCGATTCAGCGGGCAATTACGTTGATCAGCCCCTGGTTAACCTGGGGGGGCTCTGTCCGCCTGATTGTCCCAAAGGCAGTGTGCGCTTGCGGCAATTTGGTTATTGATCTTGCAGGAGCCACTGGTAAGACAGATGGACCTCTATAGGGACCTGATCCTGGTCGCTTGTGTCCTGGAAGGCATTGTTAGGCTTCAGGGAAAGAGAAGCCTTACCTGCTTTTTTCCCTATATTTTCCTGATTGCCCTAGCTGAAAAAGTGCTGCGGCTCATGGTGCCGATGGAACACGGAACCAACTACTGGTTTTATAACCTGCTCATCATCGTGCAGATCCAGTTTTTTGCTGCGTTCTATGCCACTGCCCCCACCTTGAGCAAGCAATCGCACAAGATCTGGATATTTTCCCTTTTGGTTTCGGCGATTTCCGCAGTCAATTTCCTTTGGGGTCAGGGCATGCACACGGTCAACAACATCAGTTACCTGTTGGGGTTGAGTTTTATTCTTTTACTGGTTGCCATGTATTTCAGAAATCTAATCTCGCAGGAACTTCCGGTCAATCTGCGCTCGGAGCCGCTGTTCTGGCTTTCAATAGGTATCCTGTTTTTTTATGCTTCCTGTTTTCCCTACCTGGTCTTTGTCAACGCCATTGTCAGCAGCTCAGTTCCTGCATTCAAATCGCTTTACACCCTGGTTCAAATTGGAAATATTTTCCTAAGTTTGGCCTACATTATGGTTCCGCTATGTACGTTGACGACCAGGCGCTCCTGCAAAAAATCATATTGACCGCATTCATCGTGCCGGTGGTCCTTGCAGGATTGCTGGTGGGCTTTCTGGTTTACTACCAGAAAAAGAAATATCAGCACAAGCTGGAGACGATGGCCCTTCAATTGCGCGAGCAACAGCTCCTGCTCGAAAAGCAGCAGGCGGTTGAACGGGAGCGCGACCGCATCGCAGGAGAGATGCACGATGACCTTGGCTCAGGACTTACCACCATACGTTATCTCAGTGACCGGGCGTTTCACAAGGCGTCAGGAGAAAACGAAAAAGTGCAAATGCTCAAAATTGCTGAGTACAGCAGCCGATTGTTGAAAAACACGTCGGAGATCATCTGGGCGCTGAACCTGCGCTACGATACCCTTGGGAACCTGATCGCTTACCTGCGGCATTATGCTCATGAATACCTTGAGGAAAACCAAATTCCCTTGAGATGGTCCCAGGATGGGCTCCCCGAGGAAAGCAAGATGAGTGGTGAGCGGAGAAGAAACATACACTTGTGCGTTAAAGAAGCCCTCCACAATTTGGTAAAACACGCAAAGGCCAATAAAGTGGAAATCTCCTGCATGTTGGAAAACAACCAGGTATGCATGCGCATCGCCGACAACGGATGCGGTTTTGACCCGGAGCTCAACGGCAACCTCGGCAACGGTTTGTACAATCTCCATCGGCGCATGGCGGTCGCCGGCGGCTCTGCATCCATAGAATCGGGTGACACAGGTTCCGTAGTCGTTTTGTCGTTTCCCGTCGCAGACGTTTCCATTTAACCACGGTTATATGTCCTTCCCCTCGGGAATTTCGAACTTTGCCTTCGCAGATGTAGCTTTTCAACCCGTGCTTCGGCAGCTACCGGATCGAATACCGCAAGGCGCGATTGATTTCAGAAACTGCCTACAGCAACAGGGCACAAGGATGTGGGGCTTATCAGCACGTGTCCGGCAAAAACGGCTCGCTTACAATTACCGCCTATGTTCCCCTTCTTCTGGCACCCATTGGGGTCAATGGGCATTCAGTGCGTTGCCAACAAACGGGACTCGTCCAGTAGGCGAGCATCATGAATTGTCCGATTTACTGAACCGCAACGTATTTATGCTTTCATTTCAGTACTTTTACCTGAATCCCATGACCCCGGCTAAAACCCCTTCCAGCTCCATTATGCTTCATCCGCTCCTGCCATGATGACCATCGCCATCCTCGAAGACCTCAGGGATCTTGCCTCCATGATCCAGGAAATTGTCGAAGCCGAACCGGACATGTCTTGCAAGCAGGTGTATCACACCGCCGAAGATGCCATCCGCTTTTTGCCGCAAAATCCAACCGACCTTCTGGTTGTGGACATTGGTCTCCCAAGAGCCAGCGGCATCGAAGCTATGCAAACCCTGGGTCTGCTCTGTCCGTCCATGCTGTTTTGCATGTTTACGGTTTACGAAGACGACGAAAAGATCTTCAGGTCCCTGCAGGCCGGCGCCCGAGGCTACATCCTCAAAGGTTCCACCCCTGCACACATCGTTTCAGCCCTTAGAGAACTCTACCATGGCGGCTCTCCCATGTCGGCGAGCATTGCCCGCCGCTTGCTGGAGCTGATCCGCAGGTTGCCCCCCATCCAAACCGCTGCAGCGCTCCCCATCACCCCTCGCGAGCGAGAATTGCTGGAATGGCTCTCCCAGGGCCTGCTGTACAAGGAAATATCGGATAAAATGGGCATCACCACCGGAACGGTCAAACAACACATCCATAAAATCTATCAAAAACTGCACGTGACCAACCGGACGGAAGCAACGAATCGACTCAAGGGGTGAATTTTCCTTATTGCTAACGCTTGTTGTCCTCTCTATCTCCTACGCTCCCCTTTGATCTTCTCTGAGCTCTGCTGCAAAGCACGATCCCGTTTTTGGGCGATTTAAGTCCATTGCTCCCCGTATAACCTAGGTTATATTCCCCAACATGCATAGCGCTGTCACCTTTGCATAAACTTCAATGATGAAATACCTATACATCCTCCTTTTCACTTTAGTCGCAAGTGCCACCTTTGGACAGTCTTTGCTACAACTCCTTCAAAAGAAGCAGCGCCCCGCTTATGCTCCTTCAGATCTCAGCCTATTAGACCTTACTCCTATCCCTCCAGTTGTAAATCTTTCAGAGATCTCACATGATTCTTCAATTGCTGATTCCAATCAACATAGCTCCACTATTCGAACTCAATATGACAGTTTGAACCGATTTTTACCGACTGAAAACGACAGCATTAACATTATTATAAGCAAATATAGAGATGTGGATTCAACCATGCAGTCATTTCGTCAAAAATACTTTCAAAATCTTCAATTAAACTATCAAACGCGGCTTATTGATCTGGAAACATTTCTAAGCATAAATAAAACAAAGACCCGTGAAAGTGAAATTAACTACTATCTCCTTGAAGAGAAGGTTAAAGATATAAAACTCTCCCAATCCGCCAACATCATGAGTAATCAGGTGTTTCGCGACAGCTTGGAAAATATTCTTCGGGATTTATATATGACCTGGTTTGACATCGAGCTCATTAAAAGCACCTATTCAAAACTGGAGGAAGAAAAACAGAATGTCAGCAATAAGAATTTATCAACCTTACATCCTGATTCGGCTGATATAACATATATTTTTCGTAACGCAGATTTTCTTAGAAATAGATTAGACACCGGTCTAAAACAAATGAATGAAACCTTCCGCGCATTAAAAGACCGCATTACAAAAACCAACCTCGGGCTCCCCAAATCTTCCAATGCAATATCCACTTCCCCAGCCTTAAACAACTTTGCGAATAAATTTAGTCCCTCCCTTACTTTATTAGGCTCGGCAAAATTTGGCAAGAATTACAACGAACTTGGCCTCTTCACAGGGGGGCTGTTTAATGGAGGGAATCCGTCCAAGGAAGCCATCTTCTTTCATGATTTGTCGGACTTCTCAATCTACTACAAGGGTGCAAGTTCCGCCATAGCCCTCGTAGATACCAATCAAAAAACTGGACTCAATTACGAGATTTACTTTATGAGTAAACAATTGGGCGCTGATTCGGCGTTAGGAATTTCAGCAATTAGCTACCATTCCATTCAGTTAAAAGCCGGATTCGAATATGTCGTATATAAAAATATTGCCAGCATATATTCAAACATCAATTATCATTTGCCCTTATCGCAGAGGTCTGTCCTTGAAAAGGTTTACGGTTCCAATCGTCTTGATCAGATCAATTTTGATGTTGGGGTGAAAATGTTACTGAACCCATCGCAAACAGGCAATGGCGGAACCAACTTATTTGTTGATGTCAACCTGATGTTTCTGACAAATTCAATGAAAACGGCTTTAAAATCAAAAGACAGCTTGCTTCCGGGTCTAAGAATAGGTGTGCAACAAAGGCTTACGAAGTTTGAATGATACCCCTTCTAATTTGAAAAACCTTTATCCTGATTCAAGTAATTGGATACAGATCACTTCTATTTGGACTTGACGGCCTTTATGCCATATCCACCACCCACTAACTGATGAATTTTCCTTCATCTATAATTTTTATTCATGCAAAAATCTTTACATTTTACTATTTTAGTCTTCCTCTGCACTGTTGCGGGGATTTCTCAGAACGGTCCAGCCGAGCTTTGGCGTTATTCAACTGGCGGTTCGCGAAGTGAACAAGGTGTTTCCGTACTGGAATGCACCGATGGCGGATCTTTGCTCATCGGAAGTACCGATTCTAAAGATGGTAAGGTCACCGGGCAACATGGCCTTACTGATGCATGGATTGTCAAAAGAAAACCAAACGGTACAGAAGACTGGCAGCAATGCATTGGAACCGGTGAAACAGAGTACGCACACCAAGCCGTTGAAGTGGCCGATGGCTACGTGGTGGTCGGACAAAAGAATTACCATGCCTGGATTTTTAAAATCAATAAATACGGAGTATTCATCTGGGAAAATACTTTTCCAACAAGTGCACGTTCTGCATTGTTAGCGATTCGAATAAAGCCTGATGGAACGTTTATGGTTGGTGGATATAAAAATGGGTACTACGGAGATGCCATGTTGTGGAATTTAAGCAGTGAGGGAAGCCTCATAAATGGTGTTTCCTTTAATAACGGAAGCGCAATCCATCAAATCAGGTTTACCACAGATGGCAATATGCTGATCATGGGTGATTATAGAAACAATGAAGAAGGCTGTTTTACCAATAGCGAAGTTCCAGCTTTCGGTGACTTGTGGCTAGCTAAAGTTTCCAATAGTTTTCAAGTCATTTGGAGTAAATATTATGGAGGCACAACTTACGATGACTTCGTCGACGGAGAAATTACCAGTGGCAATGAAGTCTACTTATTAGGTAGAACATACTGCAAAGGGCAAATTACCGGGCCAAACAATATTGGTCGAAACTGGCGTGGATTTGGCACGGAAATATTTACCTGGTTGGCCAAGGTCAATGCTTCGGGGAATCTTGGTCCTGCGATCATTGTCAGTGTAGCTTATCCGGATTATACAGCAGATTATCACTGTGTTACGGTGGACTGCAGAGATCAACCAGTGATTGGTGGCGGTCAGGGCAGCCTATCGGGCAGTTCTCCGGCCATGGTAAAATATTCCAGCGACTTGACAGGGGGAATCTGGTCAGCAGAATTGACAGGCGATCCTTCGTTTACATATGATTTATTCGATATCCACTTCCCCTCTGATGCTGCCTATCTTGCTTGTGGTTCTCAAGATGATCAAGATGGAAATTATGATCCGGATTACCTCGTTTTAAAGACAACAAAAGATCCTGTTTGCGCAGGTTCTGCAAATAAATGCCAAAACATTACGCCTATATCCTGCGGACAGACTTACAACGGAAATACTGCGGGAAGAGCCAATGCTTTTAACATTTCAGATCTCAGTTCATGTCACAATTCATCCAATAATTTTTCAGCACCAGACCAATTGTTTGAAGTATACAAACCCAATTCGTCTGGCGACCTTGTCATCACTTTGTTCAGCAATGACATCGATCACGATATTTTTCTATTGTCAAGCTGCAATCCAGTCCAGTGTCTTTATAAAAGTTCAAACCCAGTGGGATCCAATGGAAACAACATCGAAATCATACGCGTAAACAATGCACCTGCAGGTTATTATTACATTTTGGTAGATGGATCTCAGGGCTGGCATGCCGGACCTTTTTCACTGACGGTCAACTGCGGATTGCTGGACTGCGGCAATGCCAAACCTATCGAATGCAAACAAATCTTGGTCAATGAGACCAATCAAAATGGTTTTAATAATGTGAGTTTGTATTGCAACCCTTCAAGTATTTCTGATCCTGGAACCGGTTGTACGGCGAAAGAAAAAGTGTACAGCTTTCAAATTAATAGCACCCAAAATGTCACCATTAGTCTAAGCAACATCAGAGACCCTAATGACGATTTTGAAATGTTTCTATTTAAAGACTGTAATGAGGATGTATGTCTGGATTATAGTGTCAATCCAAAAGGTCAAAATGAAACCATTACCAGACAACTTTCAGCAGGAAGATATTATATCGTTGTCGATGGCTGGAAAAACAGTGAAGGGAATTATGACCTTACGGTTGACTGGAATTGCTGCAGCAATCCTGTTGAGATATATAATTGTGGCTACATAACTTACAAATATGCAGGCAGCGGTAATGACCTTAAATTTACTTTTACCAGCAGCAAAGCCATTGCAACCGGAAAAAAATGGAAAGTAGGGAATACGGAAATATCAACAGCGACAGGCCCCAGTTTCACCTATACTTTTCCTAATGTCGGTGAATACATCATTTGCTTTCCTTATCTGAATGCCAACAACTGTTTGGAATATTGCTGTTATCGGGTCTGGATATCCAATCCGTTCGATTGCTTCTTGTTTGATTATAAATTTAATCCCTCAAATAATAATTATACGTTTTCCTTAGACCTTGCCGGTGCCTCCAACATCGTATGGAAAGATGATACCGGAGGCGGCACCATTGGAGGAGGGCCCATCTCAAACCCCATTCCGGCTCCACCCGGAAGTGGTTGTGTTGAAAAAACCATAACGGTAACCTACTATCTCAATGGGAGATGGTACATCTGTTGCAGAAAAATATGGATCTGCAATCCTTTCGACTGCCTGGAATTTGACTATCGCTTTGACTTGAATGCCAACGGAATGGTCTTCCAACTTAACAATGCCGGAGCATCTTACATCACCTGGAAAGATGATACCGGAGGTGGTGACATCGGTGGTGGCCCCATTTCGAACCCTTTGCCTGTACCACCTAATCCCGGCGATTGCATTGAGCGAATCATCTCCGTCAAATATTTTGCAAACGGTCGCTGGTATTTGTGTTGCCGGCGAGTATGGATTTGCAATCCTTTCGAATGCCTGGAATTTGACTATCGCTTTGACTTGAATGCCAACGGAATGGTCTTCCAACTTAACAGTGCCGGAGCATCTTACATCACCTGGAAAGATGATACCGGGGGTGGTGACATCGGTGGTGGTCCTATTTCTAATCCATTGCCCGTACCTCCTAATCCAGGAGATTGCATTGAGCGTATCATTTCCGTCAGATATTTTGCAAACGGTCGCTGGTATTTGTGTTGCCGGCGAGTATGGATTTGCAATCCTTTCGACTGTGGAAATATAATTTTCCGTTATGATCTAAACGCCAGGGCTTATCAATTTGAATTAACCCAGAGCGGTGCATCTCTAGTGACCTGGAAGGACGATACAGGTGGAGGCAGCATCGGAGGGGGGCCTATTTCAAATCCTGTACCTCCGCCAACTTCTGGTCCTTGTGAAGAACGAATCATAACAGCCCGCTATTTTTACAATGGTCGTTGGTACATCTGTTGTAAGCGGTTTTGGCTGTGCGATCCGAAAATTTGCTCAGGGATCATTCAGTCCAATGTGCTTCCTAGCGGACAGGTTAACTTGAATGTATCTTCAAGCTATACGGATGTCTTTTGGTATAACCAACTAACCGGTACCTTGCTGGGGACGGGAACTTCCCTTCAAGTCAATTTTCCCTACGGCAGCAGCCAGGAAATATGTGTGCAATACATCGATAATGGCAGAACCTACATGTGCTGTAAAAATATTACCGCTGTTGACGTACAAGATCCGGCGATCAAGAAAGCTTCAATACATATTCATCCGAATCCCAATTCTGGACATTTCATGGTATCCCTTCAACATTTAGACCCTAATACCATGGTACTAAACGTCTTTAATTTACAAGGTGTTATACAAACAGACGTTCGTTATTTCAATGTCTATTCACAAAAGCTTACTATCGATGCGAGCCTATTATCTCCAGGCTGGTACTGCTTGCAAATCCTCTCAGAGGGCATGGTATTGTATAAACAATTTGAGATATTGTAGTCGTACAAAGTAATTTAAACTTTTGCCGGGGATTTTCAAAATAGAAATTCCCCGGCATACTCTCTAACTTTTTTGGCTGGTAGTCCAACAAATCAGTCGAAAATGGACCATGCAAATGAAAGATTGGGGCTTGATAATAAATCAGCTAACCATCTTATTCCCAGAAAGGGTGTAACAAATCCAATTTATTAACTTACTTCGATTCGAAACAGGTCCGATCACTTACACAAAATTCTTTACAAGCTCTCTCGGAATCATTTTTTTTGAATTTTGCGATTATAATCGCAAAATTAATATAAAAATAGCGATTGAAATCTTGAAAATGATAAATTGTTTACGCTTTTACATTGAAACAGAGAACTGTATTTAATCGTGGTCCGCAGATAGAGACCCTGCTCCTAATTTATAAAGCCCGAAGGGCACTTCATTTTTTCTTGCTTTGCTTGGTATTTATACCTCTATTCATTTAAATGCAAGTTTTCAACTGTTTTTACTTGCACCGCTAAAAATACGGCCATCCTCAAAAGTAATTTGACTACAAAATATTCTCCATGGATACACGCTTAACCCGTTTGTTCTTTTTTGGATGGAATCTCCACCGTATAAAACAATGCCCTCCCGGCAGGCACTTATTTTTTTATAGAAATTTAAGTTTTTAAAGTATTCTGCCCCAATCGTTTTTCCCGATTTAATTTCAATGGGGAGAATGTTGTTGTTTTGTTCAATGATGATATCTATTTCGTGGCCCGATTTGTCTCTCCAAAAATATAAGTCAACTGGAAGACCTGCATTGGCAAAGTTTTTAACCAATTCAGTAACTACCATATTCTCAAATATAGCACCTCTTGCAGCATGAATATTCAAGTATGCTGCATCCTGAATTCGCAACAAATAACAAACTATGGCCGTATCGTAAAAATATATCTTGGCCCTTTTTACAATGGTTTTTCTGAAGTTTTTATAATGAGGTTTCAATAAATAAATAATAAAACTGCTTTCCAGAATGCCAATCCACGATTGTACCGTTTTAACATCTACACCGGCTTCAAGCGCCAATGCACTGAAGTTGAGTTCTTGGCCTACCCGCCCTGCAAGCAATTTTACAAATCGTTCAAAAACCAATAGATCGTTGATGTTTTTAATCAAACGCACATCCCTTTCAATATAGGTTTTTATGTAATTAGGGCACCAATCCGCAGCAGGAATATGCTGGTCATAAATTGGGGGGTAAAAACCCTGAAGCATCAATTCATCATCAGTTTGGGGCAACAACGCTTTACTGTCCAATTCATTCAACGAAAATGGTAACAAATTCAAATAAGCTATACGTCCAGCCAGCGATTGTGAAATGGACTGTTGCATCAAAAAATTGTTGGATCCCGATAAAATAAAAAGTCCCCTTTCCTGGCTTTTGTCCAATATTTCCTGCAAGTAAGAGAATAACTCGGGAGTGCGCTGAACTTCATCTAAAACTGCTCCTTTGTGGTACAAACCTAAGAATGCCCTGGGATCCTTTAAGGCGAACTCACGATCATCAGGATTCTCAAGTGACACATAAGGCTTCTCTTTAAATAAACGTTGAATAAGTGTAGTTTTTCCCGTTTGACGAGCTCCGGTTACGGCGACTGCCTTGAACTTAGAGGCCAAATCCAGTAGCTTTTGCCCTGCAATTCTCGTAATCATTGGACAAATTTATAGAATTTTTTGGAATCTGATTCCATAAAAAGACAGTTTCAATGCATTTTGACGACCCGAAACATAATGGGATATTCTCAAATGCACCGAATAATGCAATTTCCGTATCCGGACCTTACGCTTAGTTTTCTGCGCCTAACACAGGTTATATTTCCCATCGTGCTAACAAATCGGAACTTTGCGTAATGCTTCGTTGAAACTAAGTTAAGCTTTGTAACCGATTTAAGAATTCAGGGATATGGACAGCCTGCTTCCCGGTCTAAAAATGGGAGTGTAACAAAGGCTTACTGATATTGAATGATGTTTCCCCGTCCCACCAGCCCCTCATACACGCCGAGGGTTTCCTTAGCTGAAAGACTGCCAACGGCATTTGCGTGCACGGAATGCCAGGCATTTTGTTGAAAACCCGCGTGCTGATTTGGCGAGCAGTGAAGCAGGAAATCGTACTGTGCCGAAAGTGCCTCCACGTCCCCTTCCGCAGCCAGCAGACCGTTGTATCTGTGCACGAGCAGGTCGGGAATGTCGCAATGGGGGGATGCCAGTGCCGGACGACCCAGTGCCAGGCTGTCCTTCAAAAAAACCGGACAACCCCCTTCCGTGTCGCCCTTTTCCGTCCTGCGGCTCCACTGAACGCTCCAGTCGGCACGTCGGATGGCCTGCAGATAGCGCCCTTCGTCCAGCGGACCGCACAGCGCAACGGAATGCTCCGGATGACGCCGGGCCCAGCCCGCGATCTCGCGGTAATACGAACGATCGTTAGGTTCTCCGTAAAAAGTAAATGCAATCTTCCCGGCATGGCGCGACTTTAGAGCTTCCAGCACCCCAAGCTGATTTTTCTTCTCCGTAAAGGTTGCCAGCTGTACCAGGTTCAGCGGGCCTCCTGCAGGAATCCTCTGCACCATTGGGCCCCGGTCAAAAAGCATGTGCACGATGTGAATGGACTCCGCCGGAACCCCGTAGCGGATCAACAGGCTCCGCGAATAATTTCCCTCCACGATAAACACCCCTCCTCCCTCCGCCAGCCTCCGGTAACCCTCCAGCGCCTTCGGGTTTCTCTGCACGAGGTACTCATAGTCGAAACCATACAGCGACACGCAAAAGGGTCTGCCACTGCTCAATAAAAATTTCGCATGTCGAAGCGCCATGTGTCCGAAATGCACGTGCATCAATGCGACCCCTTTCAATGCGCCTTCGTCCAGCTCCGGCCGCTGCAGCCATCGCTGTAAGCGCACGCTCCATGACAAAGGATAGGTATTGACACGGGAAAAATTGACCGGGCGTCGCCCCTGCGGTGGTTCGCAAATGTAATGGTCGGCATAAATCGCGTGCGAGCACCGCCCTTCTGTCAACGCCATCATCTGCTCAAGCCAGCGCATCGTCAGCGGCAAATAGCTGTCGACGAGATGCAGCACTTCAATCTTCGACATCCGCACGGTTTTTCTCCAGCATGCGCATCCAAACCAACAAGCTCAGCGCACGCATGCGAAATTCCCTGGAACGCAGGGAATCGATTCGCAAAAATTCTGGGGCATCTTCTCTCCACTTCATCAGCCAGTGTTCCAGCTGGGCCTCCACCGGCCCGTAAGATACGAAATGGCGGCTCCTGCCCACCAGACCCAGGACCCGCTCCATGCATTGCGGAAGGCGCAGGCGCTGAGCGATGATGTTGGCCCCCACCCATGCAGGTGGCAATCCCGTTCGCTGCCAGGGTATGCGCATCAACTCCGGCGGTACGGAAGCCCGTAGCACCCGGAGGTAAAATTTGCCGTCCCGCTGGTCGCGGTCATCTACCGCATACGTACTGGCCAGCCATCCCGGATCGGCAAAGGGAATGGCCACCGGCGCGCAGGCCGAAAGACCATACACGCTGTAAGCCGCCTGATTGCGCATTCGGTGCATGACGATAGCGGGATCTATGCAAGGAAAATCGAGGTAGTCCAGGTCAAATCCGTCGTACTCGCCGAACAGGTGGAAATACCGCTTGCCTTTTGCTCCATCAAGGCGCTGGTTCAGTCCACGACATCCGGCATAAATCCCACCACCATAAAAACCGTGGAAATAGGCTGAAATTCCGCTGAGTAGAGCCTCGCGCTGGTTTCCTTCGTGTAAGTGTCCGAGATGCAACATGCCTTCGGCATCCCAAAAGAGTTGCAACCGGCGTTCAAGCCACCGCTCCTCATCGATTGGAAAATGCCGGTGGGGAATGCCGATGTTCCTGGCCACGCGCTTCGACAAGCTCAATTCCCATGCATCCCGCTGAGCAAAACACCGCGCTTCAACCTTATGCCGGCGCGATAGCAAATATGCAATCCAACGGCTGTCGAGCCCTCCGCTCAGCCCTACGGCCACTAATCCGTCTTCAGGGATCTGCAGGTCGTCCACACTGTGCTCCATGGCCTCAACACAGGCCTGCACTTCCTTCTTTCCCGCCCGCCGCCTTTGCGGAATCATCGACCAGCTCCAATACGGCCCTCCCGCAGTCTCTTCACCCGTTTGTCGCCACGACAAAATCTGCGCAGGCCGTACACGCACCATTCCCTCAAACCAACTCTGACCTGATAGCAGGTGCCCGTTATACCAATAAGTTTTCGCGGCGTTCTCGCTGATGCGCAATGGCAGTCCCGCAATCTGAGCCAAAGGGAGCTGGCGCGACGAAAAACAGATGCAGCCTTCTACCCGATAGCGGTAAATCGGGTACAGACCCAACGGATCGTTCACCAGTTGCACCGTCCCCGATTCCACATCAAAATAGATCAGGGCATACATGCCATGGAAGACCTGCGCAAGTTGCAATGCATGGCTTTCGCCGATTCCGCGCTCCGTTACCTGTGCCAACACGGCATTTACTGCTCTCTTGGTTGCATGGCGCAACAGAACATTGCCACAGGCGAACAGGATTTTTGACCCCGCTGTAACTTTGATTAATCTCGATGCGTCACCGAAACCATACAAACGAACGTTTGTTTGCATGTGCAGCTGCCGGTAGCCCAATGGAGATGGATCTTCGAATAGGGCGCCGTTTCCAATCATCAACAGACAGTCGCGCATGTCACACGATTTGCATGCGAATCAATCGCATCATCTTGCTGCGGAAAAACAGGGTATATAGACCGAGCAACACCAAGCCTCCGAGTATAAGGGTAACAACCGCAGGCATGGCAACGCAATTCAGTCCCCATAGAGCGGCACCTCCGGCGCAGCTCACCGCCAAAAACCGCAAAAGCGGCTTCCATACCGCGGCTGCATGGTCGAGGTGGGCCGACAATTTATACGCTGTATAGAGCAATACCACCAGACTCACCCAGCAGTTCAGCCACAGAAACGTGGTCATCGGCGATCCCGTAAAATAGATTACCGCAATGAATGCATAGTTGAAAATCAAAACGGCGATGTTCCACTGCAACAGTTTTCTCGATTCGCCCAGAGCCAGTAACTTGCTGAACAACAGGTTGTTTACAGAGCGGATCATGGCCATGATGCAGATGTACCGCGAGAACTCCAGGATGTAGCCACCGGGGTCGCGAAAGATCATCGCAACCACGAAATCCAGGTTTGCATAAAGCAGGGCATATAAACCAAGACACACAATGGCATGGCTCAGCAGGGCCTCCCCGACTATATGGCTTCGGGCGGCGCCATCGTACCGGTAGCGCGACAACACCGGAAAAACGGCTTTGTTGAATATGGGATTGATCTTTGAAAAGAGCAGGTAGCTGAGCTCTGAAGCATAATTGTACGGCCCGAGTGCAGCCAGTCCGAACACAGAAGCAACGAGGACGGTATCGAAATTGCCCTGTACGAAACTAATGCCCTGGTTACTCACCTGGTAACGTGCAAATGAAAGATGCTCTTCAAGGGGTTCTCCCGGTGAATCCTGCACTCCCTGCTTTCGAACGAAGTATGCGCACAAGAAATAGAAAACGGCGAAACGCACTAAAAAAGCAGCAGGAAAGACAAGCAAAGGATCGAAATGCCAGATCAGCGAAACGAGCAATGCAAATTCAAAGCTGGCTCCGGTCATCTGGGCAATGCCCAGCTCGCGTTGCCGCAACGCTCTGGTAAGCAATGCGGCATCTCTCGATCCACGGGCAATGAGCAGTAGCAAAACCATGCTCATGGCGACAACCGGAAAATGAGCAGTGAGGTACTCTCTTTCCACTGCAAAGAATGCCATCCACCCGGCTGCCACTCCGAGTGCCAGCAGGGTCTGCCTTCTTTGCAATTGCCTCATCAGCGCCTCCGAGTAAGAATGCTTCTGTATGAGTGAAACGAACATGCCCGGTTCAAACAGTGAAACGGCCATGCGAAAGACGACCTGAAAGATGGCGTATACCCCCATCTCCTTATAACCCAAAAACCTTCCGATCAGGAAGTAGCCAGCTAATTGCAACGCCGTTAGGTAAGCGGACGAGAGGAGTTGCCACCTGAACACCCTGTTGAGCGCAAAGGTGCTGGCTTCGATGTGTTCAGCGTACGTCAAAGATTTTCTTTAAAGGCCAAAAATAGAGGATGGCGGGCAGGTAATTTACTCGTTCAATTTCAACGCTGCCGTCCGCACATCGCAACAGCAGCTTCCCTCTGCTGCAACGCAGGCCTTCGGATCCAGAGGAGGAGGCACATTTTCCAAGATGAATGACGTAGCGATCATTCAACAAATAGCGCCCTGGCATCCGGACCATTCGCTCCCAGGCTTCCTTCCATTTGCCGCCTTCGATCGCAACGTAACGAAGGTAGTCACTCTCCCTGAAATGGCTCGCGTGGCGAGGATCCTGGGCCTCTGCCTCCGTTTTTTCATTGAATGCCCGTGGCAAATTCAGTGCTGCGTGCCTTGTGAGCAGGTCGCCGATTTGTGCATCTGTGAGTTCCGGATCGACCGGCAGAAATGCGCGAAGCAGCACATCGCCTGCATCGAGATCTGACGACAGCAGGTGGAAACAATATCCAAACGTTTTCTCCCGACGTACGCGCTGCCAAAAAATGGGATGCGTTCCCCGGTATTGCGGCAAAGGCCCGTAGTGAAAATTGATCGCGCGGCCACGCACCTTTGCAAACACCCGTTCGGGTATTCGACGGCGAAGTCCTGAAGTGATGAGGTGCTCGCAATGGTCAACGCATCCGGCCAGGGCCTCATAGCCTTCAGCTTTTAAAAAATGTACGGTGTGCCCGCGCATCATTGCGTAGACTGACCAGTAGCATTGTGCCGCCCAGCGGCCCAACTGTTGCCGCAAAACGAAAATGGTGCGAACGGCACGCAACCAAAATCCCGGATGCTGCGGAAAGGGGGGCTCCTCGCGCTCGTCGATAAAGAGCAGCTGAAGCCTGCCGGGAAATAGCTTGTCCAGGATGGCAATAAAGTGTACAGAAAATGCGCTATCGGCGTGTCCGAGGTAAACGGTGCTATAAGGCCTGTTGTCCATATTCTCCCTGCGCAAAGATACGGCTGGAGCCTGCTGTCCTTGCCTTTGCGCGACAACATCGGGAAATCCGTAATATTGCAAACGTGCCCAATCCCCTTACACGGCTCAACCCGGACTTCACAACAGTCATTGAAGATGCCGAGCGGCGCGCCATGTCCTGGTTGCTGCATGCATGGTCGCACACTGCCGATGGAGGCTTTCCCCACAGCAGATGGTGTCTGCTCCCGAAAAACCATGGTTGGGTGGCCGGATATCCAGAAACTACGGGATACCTCATGGAAAACCTGCTGGTCCTCAATCCGGTGTTCCCTGTCAGACAGGAGGCCATTGCACTGCGTGCAGGCGAATGGCTATGCAGCATACAAGACCGGGAGGGATGGTTTTGCTCGGGCATCAGAAGCCGCACGCCCAGTGCGTTCAACACGGCCATGATCCTGGGAGGCTTGCTGCAACTCCATCCTTTCTGCCAACAGGAACAAACGCTCAACGCCGCCCTGCGCGCACACCAATGGCTGATCGCCTCCATCGCCGACAACGGGAGCTGGACGAGAGGACTCTACCGGAAGGATTTCTTTTCTGCTTACTACGCGCGTGCCCTGTGGCTTCTGCTCGTCGCCGACCAGCAGTTGTCTTCAGGAAATAATGGCGACGTCCTCAAACGCAGCTTTGTGCATCTGTTCGAGTTGTTGAAAAGGGATCCGTTTTCCAACAGCGGTTTCGATCCGGGTCATCCCACCTTGAGCCATACCATTGCTTACGCCCTGGAAGGGATTGCCGGCGCCGGTGAACTGCTTGGGTGTAAATACGCGGTGCTGTGGGTAGATGAACTGCTGGAAAATATGAACGAACGTTCGTTAGCATGCGGTAAAATTCCTGCAGCCTTCGGGCCTGGCAACCGGGTCGATGCATCTTATGTGCTCTGTGCCGGACAGGCGCAGTTTGCATCTCTTTATCTCAAAAGATTTCTGCGCACCCGGCGCCCACTGTTTTTTGAGGCAGGATCGCGGTGGCTTTCAGACCTGGCAGGCCTTCAGCAACACAGCAACCATCCTGCCGTCGACGGCGGATTTTACGCTTCCGAACCCAAATGGAAAGGGTACTTTCCCTGGAGAATGGTCAATTGGACCAACAAGTTTTTCCTCGATGCCTGCTACGCATATCGCACGGCTCTCAAGGGCACCGCACCGCCTAGCGCAGAATGACCATCTTCCCAAAATTTCCCTTGAAATAGGCATCGGTGTCCGTGTCGTACTTGTCCCACGAAGCTCCGTCCGCACTCCGCACCCGGAAACGGTAGAGGTAAACACCGTTGGCTAGCCGGTCTCCAAACTGATCCGTGCCATCGTAGGCAAAACTCGTCATATGGGTTCCAATCCTGAGTGGACCGAGTTCCTCCCTGCCAATTTCGCGAACCACTTTTCCGGAAACCGTCATGATCTGCAGAGAATAATCCTCGGGGACCTTTTCTCCGGTAATGGTATAAACAAAGCGGGTTTTGCTGGTGAAGGGATTTGGGTAGTTGAACAAATTTCCGACAGACGACTTGGTGACCACGGTGAAATCGACCAGGAATTCCTTATCGGTAGCCGCGTTGCCCGCAGCATCGTAGGCACTTACGTAGAGCGTATGTACCCCATCCCGCGTGAAGTTGCCTTCAATCGTCGCCCGTACCTGCGGGTTGCCCTGAGAGGCCGGGAAAAAATGTACATTGGCTTGCGAAAAATAGACGCGCTGGGGATTGCCCCCCGGCTCCTTGATCCGGATCACAAAGGCCGCTGTGTCGTTGAGCAACAATTCGTGGTGGTCCTTGCGCAATGTCAGCTCGATGAGGGCTTTGCTTGAAACGATTTCGAGATTTACGATGCGGTTTCGGTCGAACGTGACGTCCATGTACGGTTTGAGGATGTCGCGGCGCACATAAAAGGGCAGAATAGCCGTGTTGTTGAACAAGTTGCCTTCAGGCTGATCATCGTCCGGATTGAGTTCGATGAAAAGCTTGTAGGCCCCATAAACGCTTGATGTGCTGAAGCTGAAGGGGATTTCCACACTTTCCATCGGCCCCAGGGGCTTGAACCGCGCGTATTGGGTAGTCTCCCGGTTGTCCTGACTAACGAGTGTAAACTTAACCAGCAAACTGTCCATCGCAACAGCCCCGATGTTTTGAGCGAAAATTGCTGCTGAAAACAAATCTCCCTGGTCCAATGTGTCGGCATCCTTTTTAAACCCCAGTACCGGATTGAAGGCTGCATCGGGCAGCGAACGGTGATCCACGCGCCAGTATGCCAAGGCCGGAGGAGTACGCGAAATGGAATCCGAAGTTCGCCACTCGAGCCGGATCACCGGAAATTCCGCAGCCGAAATCATACTCAGGTCCATTCCCGTAGCAGGAACGGAAGAAGCCAGCAGCTGTTCGTTGCCGGAGGGGCCAACACCCAACACCCTCAGATCCTGAACGTCCTGTGCTGCATCTATGCTTGCCTGCAACCAGTGAAATGCGCCCCAGGAAGATGCGGGACCAATGAGCTGCGATCGCACCATTCCCGATTCCTGGGGTATGGTGAACACATGTGCCACTTCCGACTCGTCCGTAAAATTGCCGATGTGCTCTTTTACTTCAAAATCGCTCCTTCCCTTGCGAAACACCAGTACGTAAGGCGCCGATGGAAAGGAACGCAGGCTTCGCACCTGCTTTGCACCAAACGATTCCAATGTCGTTACGAGGTTGACCGGACCGTCTGTTTCCCACTGCTCGGGAAAATAGGAGTGCTGGTATTGGGTGAGGGCACTGAACACCACCACATGGTCGTTGGGAACATCCTGCAGTAAAAATTGCATCAGCGCCTGCCGCTGTTCTCGCGTTTCCGTTTTAAAAACAAAAAATCGCTGCCCCTGAAACCGGGCATCGGCATAACTGTTGAAGTCTCCGCCGCCTGTATTGACCCAAAGCGCTCCGTTAACCGGATTGAATACATTGACGACGATGCCGCTGAAACCCGTGTTGTACTTCCAGTATTCGTAATCGGCTGCTACGTCGTTGCCCACGTAAACCCGCGGACGGATAAAACTCGGCAACTCAATGTATCCGTTGGTCGCGCGGAATTCAATAAAAGATGGCGAGTATTGCCAGTTGCGCGTTGGTTCGTCGATGCGCATTTTCTGCAATTCGTTCTTTTGCCATTGGAAAAAATGCGATTGGTTCCACCCGGGACTGCTGCCCGGCAAATAAATTAATGAAGAACTCCGCCATGCAAACCGCCCACTCCCCAGACTGTCCGGAGATACGCGCCAATAATATACTTTATCGGGGAGCAAACGCCTCTGTGGCTTCCATTGCAGAACGCCCCCGGTTTGCTTCACGGAATATTGTTCACGCAACGGACTGTCAAAATATTCCGTTGTGTCAAGTTCAAAATAGTAAGTGCTCTCGAAAGCGAGGGTGTTGCTGTTGCCGGCAATGAGCAGGGGAGCGTCGGTCTGCAAAATGGCAAACTCCGGAGGTTGCACCGGTCGGGCTTCGTTGCCGAAAACAAATGTGGTGTACCCTTTCTTCCCCTGTATCTCCAGTTCGTTGTTTTGCTCTGCCCAGGGCTGCGGCCCCTCGTCAATTCGGTTGGCGGGATCGAGCTGGACGAAAAACAAATTATAGCCAACCGCATCTTCGCCTCCTCCCGGAAAGGCAATATGAACTTTTTGGCGAACGGAAGGTCGGGCAATGCGGCCGTCGAACACTATACTGCGCCCTCCATTTGGAAATTGACGCTCGACGATCACATCGAGGCTGTCCACCTCGTGGTTTCCGAGATTGATCACGTCAAACTGCAAGTCTACGTTAGCGTGGGTTGCAAATACCGTTGCGGGGTCCGTACCAACAGATGCAGGATCTACGGTGAAATCAGGTGCAGCGCCGAGGTTTAGCCGCACCGCCGGATCGCCGTTGAGCGTGGTCGAATAAGCCTGTGTCAGCAGCCGTTCGCCCCCCTGTGCCGCAAGCTTTAAAAGGGTTTCCCGCAACGCGTCACCAACAGGCATTCCGTAACTCGTTTCGCCGAGTTGCCGGTAGAATTCACTTCCAAACAAACCCAGAATGTCCGGAAATCCCGCAGTGGTGTTGGCTACATAAAGTATGGATCCGCGTTCCGGTGCTAAGTTGTGCTCTTCGCTGATGGAGCGGTTCGGAGCAAACAAAGAACCCGCATAACATCCCAATGCCATAAATAGATGATAGCGGTCTTTGTTGAGGTAGGAATCGACATTCTCCAAATTGAAATCGAGGCGCACTGCCGCCGAATGGCCCATAAAGGTGATGATGGAACTTCCCTCGTTGATGAATTTGCGCAACAACTCGCTGTTGGCTACTTCAATGGTGCTGCTGCTCTGTTTGTAAAAAGTCTCCACCCGGGCCCCCATGAGATTGTTTTCGATGACCCCCTCCATACCGGTGAGCTGTGCGCTGATCAAGGCATAGATGGAAGGATCGCCTCCGGAAAGATGTACAATCCGCTTCAACCACTCCCTCGTAGAGGCTTCGTGCGTCGTCGTCGAAAGGTATGCTTCGTGTGAACGCAGCTTATCCAGGTAGGTTTTAATTTCATTTCCAGATACTACGGGGAGGCGTCCGAATGAACAAAACGGCCGGTAATCGCGGTCTGAAACCAGGACAATGTCTGCGGCAGGTGTTCCGAAGGTAGGCACGAAAAAATACGCGGGGTCGGGTCCGTTTTCCCGGTAATACGGATATTCCAAGCCTTTGCCCATGATGAGAAAATACCGCATGCCCGGCCAGATGGTGCGCGCAAATTGGGCAAAATTTCTCACCGCCAGACTATGGGTATGAATGCCATACGCAAACTGATCGTATAGACCGGCAATGCTCACCGTAGCTACGCGAAACGATCCTCCCGCAGAGGAGGCCCGGTAATTGGCATAGGCTTCTACGTAATTGGTACCGCCAACCGGCTCCGCCATTGCCGGATGATAGAGTATGATGAAATCGTAATCTCCTGCATCAAATGTCTCAGGAATGAAGGGATGAAGTTGACCGACTTCTCTCACCTCGGAGGCATTCCATGCAATTACTTCGCGGTCGACATTCGACTCAGGAAGGGTAATGCGGTACGTTCCGTTGGTTTCCCGCTGGCTGTTGAGATAATAGCCATTGGTCAGATCGAATACGGAAATTTCATCGCCCCCATCAAATTGCTCGAGTTCGATGTACTTCCGGATGATCCCCTTGTCAATATGCATTTGGGCCCATTTCGCCTGTTGAAAATCAAAAGTTGCCGGATACTCGTATTCAATATGCGCGATTGCGAGTTTGTCTTCCGGGCTGGCTTCTCCCGCAATGCGCAAACTCATCGACTGGCGGACGTCGAAACTTGGAATGCTGAGTTCTTTTGTGCGCACCTTGTACCCCGCAAAAATTTCCGTTCCTTTAGAGATGCCGTCCAGATAAAAATTTGCCCGGTGTGAAGTGTTGTCGTCGCCAAATCCCGTCAGCCGAACGCGAACCGTGACGTCTGGCCCCGATGCGTAAAAGGCTGGAAAGTTGAGGGCAAAGTCGCGGGAGCGAAAAAGTGCAGAAATGAATCCCTGTGCCGCATCGAAAAGCGGGAACTTCTGGTCGCTGCCAAAGCTGACGCCACGCTTGAAGGAAGACTCATGCAATACTTCCATCGCCCTCCGCCGGTAATAGGGGTCTTTGGGAACAGGAGCAGACAAGTCGTTGGGGATAAGAGCAATTTCCATACCCCCTGGCTGATCTTCCCAATGCAGGAAGTAAATAGCCGTATCGGTAAACATGGAATACTGTGGATTGCCCATCTCCTCGGGCTTATCAAAAAGAGCCTCGTCGAGTTCTCCCCGGTTTTTGCTGCCGTAAAACATCAGGTATCCCGAAGGTCCCAAAAGTCCAGTCGTACTCCGGATCATCGGAACCTCTTTGCCCAGCTTGTACAAGCGAAAATTTCCACCGGCCACTTTATCCAGCGGGATCCCGGCCGCTTCGAGCACCTGTGCCGAAATGCGGTAGATGCCGTCTTCTCCAACGGGGATCTTCCAGTAAGTTTGCCCCGGACGGATCCATTCGTTGCCATAGAGGTCCTGCCCCATAAAGCGCATCTGCCCTGCAGCTTCCGACAACCACCAAATAAAAAATGCGACGAAAATTCCAGTTTTTCCGCTCATTACAAATCGTATTCTGCTACAAACATATTAAATTTTTTTCTAATGTGTCAGTGGTTTGCATACAAGTGGCTCAGCCAAGTACCTAACGCGAACCAGCAAACAATGTTACCGGCGCAGCTTCCAGACGGGCGGGGTTAAGCCTGAGGAAGCCCGAACGGATGGCGGACTTTTGGGGTTCTCCTGCCGACAGCGCTCATAGCCCCCGATACGGGTTCCCAAATTTACGCCTTTCTCTTGAGGACACTTCTATAGGGCCCTTCTAAAAACTCCATTTTGATGCCAGAATGAATAGGGCTGCCTCCCTCCACTCCCTGTTGATGCCAGAATGAATAGGGCTGCCTCCCTCCACTCCCTGTTGATGCCAGAATGAATAGGGCTACCTCCCTCCACTCCCTGTTGATGCCAGAATGAATAGGGCTGCCTCCCTCCACTCCCTGTTGATGCCAGAATGAATAGGGCTGCCTCCCTCCACTCCCTGTTGATGCCAGAATGAATAGGGCTGCCTCCCTGCCCTCCCTGTTGATGACAGAATGAATTTAGCAAAACAAGCCGAGGCGCAGCGAAGGAAGCTATGTGGAACGATAACTGACTGAGCTGCAACGAAGGATTGTGAAGCTAAATTCATTGAGCGCGTGAGCCTGTGCGGGCTGGCTGGCGCAGCAGGT
>JADLHA010000020.1 GCA_020848995.1 Saprospiraceae bacterium
GCGAGGTAGAAATTGATAATAATCTTATCGAAAATTCAATCCGTCCATTAGCCCTGGGTCGGAAAAATTATTTGTTTGCAGGTTCTGAGGAATCCGCTCAAAGGGCTGCAATGGTGTATTCCCTGTTTGCAACCTGCCAACTACATGACATTAACCCATTTGATTGGTTAACCGATGTGTTCCACAGGATTAAGTGTCATCCAATCAATCGAATCGCTGAACTGCTACCTCAAAATTGGACAAGTCAACTGTTCATGCAATTGGAGGCGTAATCTTGGCATAGATGCAGTTGGTTGGACGGATACCTTCTATTCAATTGGGACGATCATCCGATTTTGATAGCGAGATCCGGGACCCACCCCGGCGCAGGGTGCCACCCCTGTCTGATCTTTAGCAAGATCAAAGAGGGGTAGTTCTCGTATAGATTTGTTGTTGCTTCACGCATAGAGAAATCTTTTGGGTTGGGCACCCTCTTTTTTGTGCAAGCAAAAGAGAGGGTTGCACGCAATGCCGGGTGAGTCCATGTGGTCGTCTTTGCGGTTAGCCTACTACCAGGCCCAAGCCTTTGAGGTAATGGCCTTCGGGATGGAAGAGGTTGACGGGATGGTCTGGTGCCTGGCTGAGCTTGTGGATGACGCGGACGGGCCTTTTGGCTTCTATCCCGGCAGCGACCAGGGTGTGGTAAAAGAGTTCCTCACCAACAACTTGCGAACAGGAAAAACTGAATAGCATGCCGCCCTCCCGGAGCTTTTGCATGGCCAGGGCGTTGAGCCGCTTGTATGCCTGAACGGCCTGGTGCCGCTTGTCAAGGGTTTTGGCAAAGGCGGGTGGATCGAGTACGATCAGGTCAAAGGAAGAGGCTTCTGCGCTGCGCAGGTAGTCGTGAACATCCTGGCAGTGGGCCAGGTGGTCCCCCATGGGACTCACATTCAGGGCGAGATGGCGCATGCATCCTTCTATGGCGCGTTGACTGCTGTCGACGCTGACCACCTCAGTGGCCCCTCCGGCCAAGGCGTAAATGCTGAATCCTCCGGTATAGGAAAAGGCATTGAGGACCCGGCCCCCCGAACTGTAGAGGCCTACCAGCTTCCTGTTGTCTCGCTGGTCCAGAAAAAAGCCCGTTTTTTGGCCAGCGAGTACATCGCATTCGAAACGATGGCCGTTTTCCAGGAAAGTGACCGGGGCAGCACTCCCCGAAAGCACAGTGTGTTCAATGGTCCGACCGTAGTCGCGGGGCAGGCTATCTCGGCTTTTATCGATGATGTTGACCTTTTCATTGCCAAGGCAAGATGGAATGGCTCCTGCAATGTCCTGCAACTGGCGGTGCATGCCGATGCTGTGACACTGAATGACCACCGTGTTCGCATACACATCGACTACCAGTCCGGGCAGACCGTCGCCTTCGCCGTGGACCCATCTAAAAGCATTGGTATATCCTTCTTCGGGAAACAGCCGCCGGCGCAGAGCCAGGGCATCTCCGAGTTTTCGCACCCAGAAGGCGGAGTCCATTCCTTCTTCGGCAAAACCTAGCAATTTGATGGCAATGCTGCCATGATGGTAATGGCCAAACCCCAGCTTTTTACCAGATGCGTCAACCACTTTAACCAGGTCACCATCTCCGATTCCGTCTGGTACTGCCTGTAGGGCCCCTGAAAATATCCACGGATGCCGGCGATACAGGTTCTGTTCCCGACCTCTCTTTAATGTAATCTGGTGGCGGATATCCATACGCTTTTAGGTCTGGTTGGCAAATTAGTCAATCTTGTTACGGGAGCCGCAAAAGACGCAGTCTTAATTGGCAATGCCAGCATCCCCGGTTCAACGGCACGTTATCTCCAGTGCAGTCTGGTGTCCTGCATGCCGGGCCGCTACCCAAGCAAAAACCCCTCGTATTAACTCCTGCTGTAGCTGAGCACCGATTCCAATGACCGTGGATGCGCGGAAAAGAGTACGTCGGGGAGGCAGCGACGAGCCTCGCGCATGGCATCTACCTCGAAACGGGCATCAGGATCTTCAGCAAGAAGTTCTTCAATGATGGCTTTCTCGGTGGATTCACATTCGCGGTAAAGAAAACGGATGCATTGTAGCGTAGTAAACGTATCGACCATAGGCCTGGCTTGTTTTCTTCGATAACTGTGCCAGGTAGAAAAATATTGTACGGCCAGACCTATTTTGGCCGCTCCCACCGCTGGGTCTTGCCAAAAAGTTTCATTTTCAGGTATCCCCTGACGTTAAGGGTGCCGCTTTTATCAAGCCATAAGGCGCAGTCGTAGATTTTGCCGCTTTCGGGGTCAATGATCTTCCCCCGGTCCCATCCGTCGGCCGATTTGCGAAGACCCCAAACGATGTCCATTCCCTCCAAGGCACGTCCCTGTAAGGGTTCTGGACAGTTTTGGCAGCTGCGCACTTCGGCGTTTTCCGGAAGATCTACCACCCTCACGTGTAAATGGCCGTCCACCCTGTAACACTCGGCGACAAATAACCAATTGCCCGTTTTGGGGTCGACGTTTAACCACCTGCCCTCGATGGAAGACCCCTGTGCAAGGGCCTCTCCGCCAAAAAATGCCAGGCTCAGAAACATTGGCAAGCTTCGCAGTGTGAAAATATTTTTCATCATTCCGGAAAAAATTGGCACAGTATTAGAATAAGGGTAAATATGCGACGAACATGACACATGTCAAAGATACTAAAGATGTAGTTTTCTTTATTTGAGACCTTTTGACACCTGTAAATACGAAGGTATTTACAGGTTTTTTTGCGTATCCATAACAGAATGAAATACTAACGAACGTTAGTACTTTGCGAAGTAAATGAATTTATTTCGCATGATTCCTGCACTACGGCCAATCATTCCGTAAAACGCCGTCTCCCTTGTCTGAGCCAGCCGCAACGGGCAAAGGATAGCGGAAAGCGCGTTCGATCTGCCTTGGCAGGGTTTACTCGCTAGTGGGCGCCGGACGGAGGCTTGTGCTGTTGCCCGCGCGCCAGGTTTCTCAAAGCAGCCATTTCCCGCATCATTTCGCGCGCCTCCCCGCAAGGAGCTCCGAAGTAAGTTTTTCCCGCTTCCAGGTCCTTTCCAACACCGGACTTTGCATACAGGGTCACGTCGTCGCCAATCGTTAAATTCTGTGCAACTCCCACCTGTCCGTACATGACGACCCGGTCGCCAACGACGGTCTTTCCTGCGATTCCAACTTGGGCAGCCAATAGGCAGTTCTGGCCCAGCACGGCACCGTGACCAATGTGTACCTGGCAGTCGAGTTTTGTACCACGGCCTATGACGGTATCCCCGCTGACTCCTTTGTTGATGGTGCATCCGGCCCCAATCTCCACATCGTCGTGGATCACGACCCGCCCGCCTGCCCGCCATTTGCGGTAACCCTGGGCTGTCTTCTTATAGTAAAACGCATCGGTGCCAATGATGGCTCCCGGCTGGATGGTAACTCCATTTCCGATGACGGTGAATTCTCCAATGACGGCGTTGGCACCGATGATGCTGTTGGCGCCGACAACGGCAAAATGACCAATGATGGCGTTGGCCTCGACGGTGGCCGTGGGATGGATCCAGGCAGTATCCGAAATGACCGTCCTTTGTGTACGTCGCGGCCGGTTCTCCTGAACGAGCTGGTTGTAGATTTCAAAGGGGGCATCGCAAATGAGCAGCGTCTTTCCTTCCGGACAACTCACCGCCTCGGGAATCAGGATGCAGGAAGCAGCAGACTGCAGCGATTTCGCGTAATACTTTGGCGCATCGACGAAAATGAGATCCCCGCGCCGGACTTTGTGAATTTCGTTTATGCCCGTGATCCACAGGTCTTCATTCCCCGCGAGCTTTAAGGTAAAGCGCTCAGCCAGAGATTTTACGTGTATGGGTTTTGCCAGTTGCATAGTTCAATCAATGAGCTTCAAGCCAGTTGTTGCCATATCCCAATCCGACCTCTATCGGAACGCCCAAGCCGGGAATGGCATGTTTCATTTTATCGACGACGATGCGGCACACTTCCTCGCGCTTCGCGTGGGGCGCATCGAATACGAGCTCGTCGTGGACTTGCAAGATCATTTTGGCATCCAGCTTTTTGCGCCGGAATGCATCGTGAATGTGGATCATGGCCAGCTTGATCATGTCGGCAGCCGTGCCCTGAATGGGCGTATTGATGGCGACGCGCTCCGCATTGGCCCGCGCAAGTGCATTGCGGGAGTTGATGTCGCGCAAAATGCGTTTGCGACCAAGCAGGGTCGATACATAGCCGTTCTTGCGCGCCTGTTCGACTACATCGGTCATGTACGTTTTTAATCCCCGGTAAGTTTTAAAGTACTGATCGATGAGTTCGCGTGCCTCGTTGCGCCCAATGTCAAGCTGACGCGAGATGTTCTGGGGCCCCGCTCCGTATAAGATCGAAAAATTGACGGTCTTGGCATGAGCGCGTTGCTCCCGGGTCACTTCGTCGTAGGCAATGCCATAAACTTTTGCAGCAGTAGCTGAGTGGATGTCCTGACCATTTCTGAAAGCTTCCAGCATCATCTCTTCCTTTGCAATCGCGGCAATGAGTCGCAGCTCTACCTGCGAGTAATCTGCAGAAATGAGGATGCGTTTGTCGTCACCCGCCACAAAGGCCTTGCGGATCTCCCGCCCCGCCTCATCGCGAATCGGAATGTTCTGCAAGTTGGGGTTTTCACTGGCGAGTCGCCCCGTTGCAGCCCGCGCCTGGTTAAACGAACTGTGCACGCGGCCAGTCTGCGGGTGGATCATTTGTGGCAGGGCATCGACATAGGTCGATTTGAGTTTCGTCAACTTGCGGTAGGAGAGAATGTCGCGAACCACTTCGTATTCAGGTTCGAGCTCGGTGAGTTTCTCCTCGTCCGTGCTGTATTGATTGGTGCTGGTCTTTCGCCACTTATAGGGGATCTTCAGTTTTTCAAATAAGACTTCACCTACCTGCTTCGGACTGGAGATGTTGAACCGTACACCCGCTTTGAGGTAAACGAGCTGCTCAGCTTCTCGGATCTGTCCTTCGAGCACGCGCGAGTAATCCTTCAAAAACTCCCCGTCCACCCGTACACCGGCATGCTCCATATCGACAAGCACCCGTACCAGAGGCAATTCGATGGTGCGGAACACTTCCTCCACTTCCTTTGCTTCTATCTCAGTTTGCAATACATCCCGCAACTGAAATGTGATGTCGGCATCTTCAGCTGCATATTCCGCAACCCGGTCGACGGCAATGTCGCGCATGGAGATTTGAGAAGCACTGCGTTTTCCGATGAGTTCTTCAATGCCGATCATTTTATAATTGAGATAGGCTTCGGCGAGGTAGTCGAGTTTATGGCGCATATCGGGTTCGACGAGATAATGCGCCAGCATCGTGTCGAAGGACGGCGTTGGCATTTCAATGCCATGCCATTTCAACACGAGCATGTCGTATTTGATGTTCTGACCGATAAAATGTTTTGACTCGTCTTCAAGCAGTTCCCGGAATGCCTCAATCCGCTTCCGCGCTTCTGCCATCTCAGCCGGAACCGGCACGTAATAGGCCTCTCCACCATTGATGCAAAAACTCATTCCAACCAGCGAGACGCGGTGGGCATCTAGCCCCGTCGTCTCGGTATCGAAGGAAATCCATTCAGCTTTTTTCAACAGCTGAAGGAGCTCCTGGATCCCGGCAGGGGTGTCTGCAATGCGATATTGGTGTGGGGTGGAATGGATGTCGCGTTCTCCGATCTTGAATGGCTTTTCCTCGACGGGAGCAGCGGGCTGAGGATCGCCAAACAACATCAACTGAACCGGTTGCTGTCCCGCGCCAAGGATGGTCTCGGCAAGACCCCGGAACTCGAGTAGCTTGAACAATTCTCTGAGCCTTTCGCGGTCAAATCCTTCAATGCGAAACATCTTTTCGTCGAAACGAACCGGCGCATGCGTGTCGATGGTAGCCAGCTTCTTACTCAGAATGGCCTTGTCTTCATGTTCGCAAACCTTATCGCGCAGTTTGCCCTCCAGGGAGTCCTTGTGGGCAAGCAGGTTCTCTACAGTACCGTATTTTTCCAATAGCCTGGCTGCAGTTTTCTCACCAACTCCGGGAATGCCGGGAATGTTGTCGACTGCATCGCCCATCAAACCCAGCATATCGACAACCTGTTCGGCTCGCTCGATGCCCCAATGCTCTGCAATTTCTTTGGGGCCCAGAACTTCGGCTCCGTTGCCCTGTTTGGAAGGTTTGTACACGTAGATCTGATCTGTCACGAGCTGGCCAAAGTCTTTATCGGGAGTGACCATGTAAACGGTAAACCCTTCGCCGGCAGCCTGACGGGCAAGGGTGCCGATGACGTCATCCGCTTCGTAGGATTCGACGCTGACAATCGGAATGTTGAAGGCTTTTATCAGTTCTTCGATGTATGGAAGCGCCTGGGTGATGTCTTCGGGTTGGGCCTCGCGGGTGGCTTTGTATTCGGGATATTCACGATGGCGGAACGTGGGCCCCGCCAGGTCAAAGGCAACCGCAAGGTGACTCGGCTTCTCTTTATTGATGATGTCCCAAACCGTTCGGGTAAATCCCGAGATGGCGGATGTATTCAACCCTTTGGAGTTGATCAGCGGGCGGCTGATGAATGCATAATGCGCTCGGTACACCAGGGCGTGTCCATCCAGTAAAAAAAGCTTTTTCATGCTTCCCATCGTGGGTTGAAGATACAAATTGGTGGCAATGCGGGATTGTCCGCTATCCGGGAGAAGGATTCAAAAGCCGGAGAAAGTAGTTGTCTGATCCGATTAAAAGCTCCGGGTGTAATTGAGGAGCAATTGCTCGATGAGGTTAACCCGCCTGCCCTGTCCGCTGATCCCTCCCGGGGCGTTGAAATCCGTGATGTTGTTTACTTTATCATCGTCGTAAAACAAATTTATGGCGAGGCCGAGTTGCAATCCCTTAAACAACTCGATGCCAAATTGATTGACCCAGGCCACGTCGATGTTTTGCGGCTTGTCGAGGTAATCTGAAAAAAGGCCAAGCTCGCTGGAGACATTCAGGCGCTCAAAAAATTTGTGGCTGTAGCTCGTTTTTAGGTAGGCCCCCAGGGCGAATTTGCTTTGTTCGTATTCCGTCGTGCTGCCTTCTTTCAATGCGGTACCGTGAACACCGAGATTGGCAATGGACTCATCGCCAATGAAAATGATCTGTCCGGCTAACGGTGTAAGGAAAATTTGCAGGTCTGCGCTTTTCGAATACTGGATGCCGGGAGCAAGGTTAATGAGCGCCGGCGAAAAGAATTTTGATACAAGTCTGGTGTTGTAAGGCGCGAGGCTGAGCTGCCGGAGGTAAATGACCTGACTGGCAGAATCGACGTAACTGTTGAGCAACTGGGTTCTCAAACCAGCATCAAATGCAAAGAACCAGGGCGAAGCCTCGCGAATGCGGTACGCAAAGTTGCTGGTAAACTGAAGCAGATCAAGGGCTTTGCGGAAGGGGTTTTTCTCGTCCGACCCAGCGCTCACGGTGCCAGCCCCGGTTCGCTCGGCAGAAAAATTGAAAAGGACTTCATTTTTCCATTGAAGCGCGTCCCTACGGTAATGGGCCTTGTATTGAATGGCCCCACCCAGCCCAAAGCGACTGTTTCCGGACCCCGGATAGGGATTGATGTTGAGCAACTGTCCGAGGTCCAGACCGAATGCGCCTCGCTGAGTCCATCCCTCGGTTTCTGCTTCCTTGCTGGCCGCGTTCAGCTGATCCATCCGCGCTTTTTCCTGAGCTGCGCGCTGCTCGTCTGTTTGTGCAAAGAGTCCTGTTGCACAGCTCAACGCCAATATGCAAATAAGTTGCTTTTTCATAAGTTCACGATTTTAAATTGATCAGGTCGAATGGCAAGTCAAACAAGGCGGAAAGATAATGCATGCAGTTCTATCTCAAAGACGCGGCCATCGGAAAGGGCACTGGAGTTCGGTGGGGGTTTTGGGTGCTCTCCGCAGCATTTTAGATCGCACCATTGGAATTGCTTCACGGCGTTTGAAAAATTATGACGAATTTTCGCACAGAATGAAATCCACTGTTTCCCCACTGAATCCCAGCAACTGGACTCTCCGTCTGCGGTCAGGCCAAAGGTGCTTCCGGCAACTCATGGTTGGACTGGTAATCACCTGTATGTGCATTTGTTCGGGCATCGCTCAGCCTTCTGATGATGAAGCGTTTACCGTCAAACAACTCTTTGAAGAAGCTCTCGACCATCAAGTCGCTTACCGATGGCTTCACCACCTGTCGGAATCCATCGGCGGACGCATTGCAGGGTCTCCTCAGAGCCTTGCTGCTGTGGAATTTGTTGCCCAGGTGCTCGATACCCTTGGTACAGATACCGTCATCCGCCAGCCTTGCACCGTGCGATATTGGCACCGGGGCGCTCATGAAGAGGCTCGCATCGTCAACCATCCGGTTTTAGGTTCGGTCGACCTGCGGTGCCTGGCACTGGGTGGCAGCGGGAGTACAGGTCCCGATGGTCTTGCTGCCGAGGTGGTTGAGTTTCACTCCCTGGATGAATTGAGGGAGGCCGGGACGCGAATCAAAGGAAAGATCGCCTTTTTCAACCGGGCTTTCGACAACCGCCAATTGCGCACCTTTCACGCTTATGGCGGGGCAGTAGATCAGCGCGTCTTTGGACCGGAACTGGCTGCAAAGATGGGAGCAGTAGCCTGCGTCGTGCGCAGCATGACGGGGCGGCTCGACGACTGGCCCCATACAGGCGTCTGTATTTTTGGCGATTCCGTGCGTCCCATCCCGGCGGTAGCCCTTTCTACGCGAGATGCCGACAGACTGAGTACCTGTCTGCGGCAGGCACCAACGCGGCTCTACCTCAAAACCCACTGCGAGGATCGAGGCCCTCAACAGAGCTACAGCGTCATCGGTGAGATCCGAGGGTCTGCGTTCCCGGACGAAATCATCCTCGTAGGTGGCCACCTGGACTCATGGGATGTTGGCGGTGGTGCGCATGACGACGGCGCTGGGTGCGTGCACAGCATGGAGGTGCTTTACCTGCTCAGGCGCATGAACTACAAGCCCCGGAGAACCATTCGCTGCGTACTTTTTCAAAACGAAGAAAACGGGCTGGCCGGAGGCCGGGCTTATGCGGAGGCTTCCAACGCAAAGGGCGAGTTCCATCTGGCGGCAATCGAGTCAGACGCCGGGGGCTTCACGCCCCAGGGATTTGGATTCGACGGTAGCCCTGGCCTGGTGGCAGAGCTCCGTAAGGCACTTCCCCGTTGGGAAGAGCTACTGGGTCCCTACAACATCGATTTTTCTACCGGCGGCGGCGGCGCCGACATCGGTCCGTTGAAAAGTCAGGGTGGACTGCTGTTTGGTCTTCGGCCGGACAGCCAGCGCTACTTCGATTACCACCATACCGCCCAGGACCGCATCGACGCCGTACATCCCCGCGAACTTGCGCTCGGATCTGCTGCTATGGCAGCCCTGGTCTATTTGCTGGATCGGCATGATTTCAACTGAGCGCGTTCAGCTCGGAGGGCTTGCGTTTGAACTTTTCCTTGAGGCCCGTGCAATCGAAAAATGCATAGAAGCGCTTGCTTTCGGGATCAATGCGCATTATGGGGAGGAGCAGGTCAGTCTGGTGGTTGTACTCGACGGCGCTGGATGTTTTTTTCAACACCTGCATCCAAAGCTCCGTTTTCCATGGAAGTCCTTCCCCGTCCGCATCAAGACTTACGATGGGCTGCATGCCAGTCAGGCAGCCCGGGTAAATTGGTTGGACGAATTGAACGACCCTTTGGCTCCGGTACTCATTCTCGAGGACATCGTGGAAACGGGAAAAACCCTCGATGCCCTGTGCCAGGACCTCCGCTCCCGTGGCATGAATGACTTGCGAATTGCAAGCCTGCTCTGGAAACCATCCTGCACCACGGCCCCCGTCGTTCCGGATTTTGTGGGTAAGGAGATTGGCCCCGAATTCGTCGTCGGATTCGGTATGGATTATTGCGGGGATGGCCGCACCCTGGCCTCCATTTACCGACTGCCAAATGCTGGACTTGAAAAATCCCCTTAAAAAATCCCCCGCGAAGGGGAAAATGGCTAATTTTGCCTGCCTTTTTCGACTGACCCATGGTGTAACGGTAGCACTACAGATTTTGGTTCTGTCTGTTAAGGTTCGAATCCTTATGGGTCAACAACCGGCTCCGCCCACGCGGGGCTTTTTTTTTTGCCGGGAGGCAGGGTCGCCAATTCAATGTCCTCTGATAAACCCTTCCTTTTGTGGAAACTCGTTGCGGAGCATCATCCCGGAGTTTTCGGACGAGCCGGATTGCCGAGGTAGACACCCGGCTCTTCCAGGCTGCGCGCAACCACGGCACCCAGTCCGACGGTGACGCCGCTGGCAATGTGCAGGCCATCGCGAAAACACGCCGCAGGCGCAATCCAGCAGTCATTCCCGAATTCCGTACTACCGGCAACTGTCGTCCCGGCGGTGATCATGCAGTTCGTTCCCGTCCGGACATTGTGCGCAATGTGTACCAGGTTATCCAGCTTGGTTCCCTGACCCAGGACCGTATCTCCCAGCGTTCCGCGATCGACGCAGCAGTTCGCCCCAATCTCCACGTCGTCTCCGAGGATGACCCCGCCGAGATGGGGAAATCGGATATTCCGCCCGTCGAAGAGGCGCACATAGCCAAACCCGTCTGAGCCAATCGTCGTATGGTTTTTGATGACCACCCTGTCGCCTACTTGAACGCCGTCGTGCAGTACGCAATGGCTGAGAATGGTTGCATCGTTTCCAATGCGACACTTGCCAATGACGGCATAGGCACCTATGTGTACATGGGAACCCATGGAGGCCTCAGGATGCACGATGGCCGTGGGATGGACACCCGGTTCCGGCCGCTTCAGGAATAACTTGTGCAGGATCGCTGCAAAACTCACCCTTGGCTGTTCAGTTGCAACCACCACTTGCCCCGGCCGCTCGCGGTAATGGTCTAACACCGCCGAATGCGCAATGACGACGGAGGCACCAACCTTCAGGACAAAGGCGGGATTCTTCGACCGTGATTCCGACATCCAACTGATGCATCCCTCGCTGGCTTCATCAATGTTCTTCGCTGTGTGGAATGTACCCTTGCTTCCCCGGATTTCGTATGGCCCCTGAATGCAATCCAAAATGTCTTCCAGATGGTAAATGCGTTTCATAAAGGCAACTTTGTCGCAGAATATACTGAACGGACTGTTGTCCGCCACCGCAAGGTAAATCATTTTGCATCTACGTGCAGCCCTTTGACCCGCCGCAAGCGTGATGGCGAACCGGCGCTGATGGCTTGGCAATGGCATTTTACAGCTCAGTCCTTTGCCGCAATCCCGGAACTGCCGTTCCCGGATTGACCGTTGTTCTGCAGGGGCGAATTGCTTTTGTAAAGTACGCGTCCGGAAGGCACGACCTTGCGCGATTCGCGCAGGTGGCTTTCCTGGTCGTCAAAGAAGATGTGGGCACCGAAGGCCTTTAGCACCTTATCTTTCGACAAGCCTCCCATAAAATAGGCTTCGTCGACGTAAACACCCCAGTGGCGCAGGGTCTTGATGACCCGCATGTGGCTGGGAGCGTTTCTCGCGGTGACGATGGCAATGCGCAGGGGGGAACGCTCGATCGACATGGGAAGGAATTCCTGGATTTTCGACAGCTTCCGGATAAGGTCGGCAAAAGGGCCGTCGTCGAGGGGGACGTCTTCGTTGGTCTCTTCGTGCTGGTGAAAGGCTTCAATGCCCTTTTCTTTAAAGATCTGCTCGGAGGATTCAGAAAATACAACGGCATCCGCATCAAATGCAAATTTCACCCGGTTCTTTTCTGGCAGGTAGCCCTCAGGGGGATCGAAGATCACCGCTGCCGCACAGGACGTATGGTCGATCACCCACTGGACGTCGCGTTCGTCGCGCGACAGGAACAGGTCGACGTCGTAAGCATCAATGAATGGAGCGAGGTCCTCACCGCCCGAAAAGGCCCACCGCGTGATGGGCAGGCCGTAATGGCGGATTGAACGCAGCACGCGTACCCCCGTTTCCGGACTGTTCCTCGACATCACCACCACCTCAATGATCTGCTTCGATGCCTGCTCGTTGAGTTGTAACAGACTCTGCACCAGCGGGAATGCCGTTCCCGGAGCAAGCATTTCTCCTTCATGCTCGAGCTGGTACCTGCGAAATCCTTCAACCCCTTCGCGGTCGAAGATGGCATTTTCCCCTTCGAGGTCGAACAGAGCCCGGGAAGAAACGCCAATAACCAATATTTCGGAGAGATCCAGTCCCATTTCCACAGTTTCAACATACGCCTCGCAATCACCGGAAATACACCGGAACCTCGGAGGCAAGGGGCTAAATTACGCAAAGCTCTATGCGCTCCGGACGATTTTTTACCCGCGTTCTTAAAGCATTTTGCAAAAACTGCAGGCCCCTTCAAAGTATTTCAATCGATGGAGGCGCATGAAAGTCCGGGAAGAAAAGCACCGCTGTTGCCAAATGGACTGCAAGGCTAACATGAGTATATCTAACAAAAGTTAGCTTGTCTTCATTTGAATTTACCCATAAAACAGCCTAAATTCGGGCAGCGGAACCCCTTACAAGTGTCCTCTATTGATTATGGTAGAATTGATAAAATTCCTGTTTTCTATCCTTGCCATGCACTTCTTAAGTGCACCATTTCATGGGCTAAAGGCCCAATGCAATCCGCCAATGGGTGAAGTTTGTGAAGAATCAGGGTTTTTTTGTTCCCTTGATGAGTTGAATGGGTATGCCTGTAATAACCCAAGTACCGTACCAAGTCCTTGTCAGCCGCTATGTAGCCAGGGTGGGGTCGGTCATAATACCAGTTGGTGGGGTTTCGTTACGCAGGGTGGTGACATTACCATTACATTGAATGTAGGCGCTTGCGATGTTGGCCAGGGACTGCAGTACGGAATTTGGGGAGATTGTCATTGCGGAGAAGATGTAGCCTGCTCAACATTTCCATGTATTCCTCCCAATGGCTTTCGGGAGATCAAAGCCAATCTGATCCCGTGCAAAACCTATTACCTTTGGATCGATGGTTGCAGTACAGATGTTTGTGATTTTACGCTACACACCAGCTGTGGAACCCTCCCATCATTGGGCAGCATAGGATACATTAATAATTTGCCGGGCGCAATCATAGATCCGGTCTGCATTGGAGCATGCAATGTCAAATTTTTCGTGGATCCTCAACCTGGTGGATGCCTGCCTACTTATGTGTGGACGTTGGATGGCGACGAAGTAGCTGGAAATGGAGAAGAAGTTTACCTCGATTTTCCGGTGGAAGGGAATTTTAAACTTTGTGTTACAGCTTACCTTGGCAAACCGGGATCCGGATCAATTTGTTCTCAGACAGCCCCGAGGTGCGCCACCGTTAAAGTTAAAAATATATCCGAAAGGGTCGGGGCACCACGAGCATTATGTTGGGAACAGGTTCATCCAAATGGTTATAATTGGCATACGCAGCTGATTCGTACCTCGGGAACATACCGTGAGCGCATCACCGATCCAAATTGCTGTAACTTTGATTCAGTGGTCTATTTTAAAGTGCTGGAAAGGCCAAAGCCTCCGGATGTATATCACATTCGTTGCGACAAAGAACCCTATATTGATCCGCTAGGAAATGCGTGGGATGGCTGCAGAAATAAATTTGAGATCACTCTCCCAAATTCTACCGATCCCTATCGGTGCGACAGTGCGATCTTGCTAACAGCTGCTTATGTGGATATTTCTGCAAATTTTCAATCGGAAATCGTCTACGATACCCTGGTCTATCATCCCAACATCCGGATAGATCATCCTTGCAATGTCGGTGAAGTCTATTATTTTTCCTATCAATGGAAACTTAAGTCGGATTCTACAGGGTTTGTACTTTCGGCCGATGAACATTTTATGCCACAAACATCCGGGGATTATATCCTGGATGCGCAGGTAACTTGCGTTTTAGGAACGGATACTGCGATCTGCGTTCGCCGGTTTGAAGAGCACTTCATAGAGCTTGAAGAGGCGAAGGCACCCACGTTGCTGTTGAACAAATACGTTTGTCCCAATGATACTTTCTGGGCAAATGCCGTTCCCTGGGGTGGAGACTTTTCAGGCCAATTCAATTGGCAGGTATCCGGTGGTCAAATAATTTCCAATCCGGACTCCTCTTCCGTGCAGATCGTATGGAATTTAGCACCGGGCACGGATGGAAAGGTGGAATTCTATTACAGACTCGACAGCATCAATAGCAAAACCTCAGTTTGCCCAATTTATACGATCTCACCACAGGCGGCGGGAAAGAACTTTGCAGTTTTTGGCAAACTGGCTACGCTGACTTCCCGGTCGAAATTGCCAGGTGTTTGGTCAGCGGTGATTGCCCCGTTTCCAGTTCTGATCAATGATCCGCAAAGTGCCGTAACTCCGGTACATGTTGGAGGCTTTGGGACCTATTGCTTCGAATGGCATGCGCCGTTGAAGCATTGCGCGGAAAGAGATACCGTTTGCATAACGTTTAGGAAAATCACTACATACGATCCTAAGGAGGGACCCAAAATCGAAATAGACGATTCGCTTTCAAGAGCGTGGAGCTCGCGCAATGTCAACAAAAATGATGAATCCATTAAGCTTCTGTTCTATAATAGGGATTATGCCACGTTTGAAATTCAAAGGGAACTCTTGACTGATGCCAGAATGGATATTTTCGATATTCAGGGAAGGCTTCTGAATTCAATGGAGATGGGTGAACAAAGTTTGCCCGGTAATATAAATGTTCCCTTGCCAAAGTTCGCAGGGGTTTGCTATATCCGATGGACCATAAACGAAGAGCAGTTTATTTTTAAAATATTCAGGCTCCCCGAATAAGTTCATTTTGATGCCTCCATGAATGGGGATACTGCTCTTTGCTCTGTGTTGATGCCAGCAAAAATGCAACTTTCTCTCACATTGCCGGGAATTGGCGTCATGACCCCGCACATTCTCTCTGAAACCAGTGGCAAGGGCCTTCACTGCGAAAGCCCCGGATCTACAAAATCGAAATGGCGTTCTTGCCTGCAATTGGACCTCGACACGCCTCCCTTTGTGGCTACCCTAATGTAACCACGGGAGTTTTTCAGAAGATCGGTGACCTGTGGATGTACCATTCCGTCGAGGGCAGTAAATGTGCGTGCCTCGGGCTCTTGAGCCGGAGAGGTGGTTGCAGAGACGGCAGGAAGCGCCAGGGAACTGAACATCCCGTAAAGGGCCATTTGGGCAATGGCCTGAACCAGGTTAAGGAATAGGCCTTTAACAGATGTTGAGCGGGAGGGCGGGCCGCAATTTAGTCAATGCGCATGAGCCGCCTTGCCATGCGCCATTTCCCATGAAAATGCGGCCCGGTCAGACTCCCGCAACCTATCTCAAATCAAAAAACAGTTGGTCTTTGTCGCCATCGGCATGGCATAGAAGGTACACGGCTTGGTCGCCAGCAGTCTCAGAAAAAGTAAAACCGGGCGAAAATTGCAAAATCCGGTTAATGCTGTGGTCCGGTACTCCAATGCCAGACGGGCTTTTTTGGGGATCTTGTTGAGCGTAATGCCAAAATAACCCTGTTTCTCAGGATATTATAAAATATTTTGCAAAAAAAATTCGCCCGGGAGGCTTTGGCTTCGCATGGAGGACTTACCTTTGTGCCCGCTTCTAAAAAAGCCTTACCATTAAAATCGCTGTTCAGTGAATACCACGAGTTTCAAGACGACATACGCCAAAAACCCTGCGAAAGGCAGGAAATGGCATATCATCGACGCAGAAGGTCAGGTTGTTGGCCGTCTTGCGTCCCGTGTAGCCCACCTGCTGATGGGTAAGCACAAGCCGAGTTTTGCGCCCCACATGGATTGCGGAGACCACGTCATCGTGGTCAATGCAGGAAAGGTCCGATTCACGGGTAAGAAAATGGACGACAAGGTCTACCTCACCTACAGTGGATATCCCGGCGGACAAAAATCCGCAACGCCAAGGCAGGTCCTCGCCAAACACCCTACCCGTGTCGTGGAGGGTGCTGTACGCCGCATGCTGCCCAAAAGCCGGCTTGGGGACGCTATGTACAGGAAGCTCTTTGTTTACGAAGGTCCGGTGCACCCCCACCAGGCACAGAAACCCGAATCATTTACAATCTAAGCAATGATGGAAAAAGAATTGATCAATGCAATAGGCAGGAGGAAGGCCGCAGTGGCCCGGGTGTACCTGTCGCGCGCCACGGCCGCAGCGACGGAGGTCACCATCAACTCCCGGCCGCTGGCAGAATATTTTCCCGTCCGGGACATCGCCCAGAAGGTGATGGAGCCGGTTCAGACCGTAGGAGGGGAACAGGCCTTCAAGATCACGGCCACCGTATGCGGTGGCGGCCTCAAAGGGCAGGCAGAAGCCTTGCGCATGGCGATCGCCCGCGCTTTGTGTAAGGTCGATCCCGAGATGAGGCCCCCGCTCAAGCAGCGCAGGCTGCTGACCCGCGATGCCCGAGAAGTCGAGCGCAAAAAGTTTGGCCTTCGCAAAGCCCGCAAGAGCACCCAGTTCAGTAAACGTTAATCCGAAAAGCAATTCCCACCATGGAAAGACCCAGCTACCAGCAATTATTGGAAGCCAACGTCCATTTCGGCCACCTGCGCAGGAAGTGGAATCCCAAAATGCGACAGTATATTTTCAAAGAGCATAAGGGCGTCCACCTCATCGACCTCAACCGCACCGGCGAGTGCCTCGATCGCGCCGCACAGGCTATGAAGCAAATCGCCAAGTCGGGAAAGAAGATCATGTTTGTCGCCACCAAGAAACAGGCTCGCGAAATCGTTGCAGAAGCTGCACAGAGCGTAGGCATGCCTTATGTTACCGAACGCTGGCTCGGCGGCATGATGACCAACTTTTCTACGATACGCCGCTCCGTCAAAAAGATGAACAACATCGAGCGCATGCTTGCAGATGGCAACCTCACGACCATCACAAAAAAGGAACGCCTGACCCTGAGCCGCGAAAAAGATAAAATGGAGCGCGTGCTCGGCGGGGTTGCAAGCCTCAACCGGCTGCCCTCCGCTGTTTTCATCGTCGATATTCTCAACGAACACCTGGCAGTGGCTGAGGCCTCCAACCTCGGCATCCGCACGTTTGCCATGGTCGATACCAACAGCAATCCAAACCTGGTGGATTTTCCCATTCCTGCCAACGACGACTCCTCCAAATCCATCGCCCTGATCACCCGCTATATGGTTCAGGCCATTCGCGAAGGCCTGGAAGAGCGCTCAGCGGAGGTGCGTGAAGAACCCGCTGCAGGATAAGCTAACGAACGTTTGTACACAGTAAATACAGAGATATGAGTTTCACACTATCGGCAGCCGATGTCAAAAATCTGCGCGACACTACGGGAGCTGGAATGATGGATTGCAAAGCGGCGCTCACCGAAGCCGAAGGCGATTTTGAAAAAGCCATCGAGATCCTTCGCAAGAAGGGACAAAAACTATCGCTGAAGCGGGCCGACCGCGAGGCAAAAGAAGGTGCAGTGATTGCCCGGGTGAGTACCGACAAAAAGCATGGCGTGGTAGTCAAGCTCAGCAGCGAAACGGATTTCGTTTCCAAAAATGAAGATTTTGTAAATACGGCCATTCGCATTGCCGACATCGCTCTGGAGCGAAACCCCACCGATCGCGAGGCCTTGCTTGCCCTGCCGTTCGATGGCACCAAGTCCGTCGGAGAGCGCATAACCGATATGGTCGCCGCCATTGGCGAAAAAATAGAGCTCACGGATTACGAAAAACTCGAAGCACCCCAGGTGGAATGTTACATCCACATGGGCAACAAGGCAGGAGTACTCGTAGGTCTCAATAAAGCCTCAGAGGCCTTCACCGATCCAGGACGCGACGTAGCCATGCAGGTTGCTGCCATGCGTCCAGTGGCGCTCGACAAAGACGATGTGGACCCGGGCATCATCCAAAAGGAAATCGAGATCGGACGCGAACAAGCCCGTGCCGAGGGAAAACCTGAGGCCATGCTCGAAAAAATTGCACTGGGCAAATTGGAGAAGTTCTACAAAGAAAGCACCCTCCTGCACCAGCAGTTTGTCAAAGACGGCAGCCTCACCGTGGCCGCTTACCTGAAAAAAGCAGATGCAGGGCTGACGGTGACGGGATTCCGGCACGTCAAGCTCGGCTGAATTTCAAAGAAACAGGGCGAATGATTTTCATTCGCCTTTTTTTTGGTCCGTCGTTTGCTGTCTGCCTAATGGGCCGCACGACAAAACTTTGCAAATGAGCGTCTACAAACGGATCCTACTCAAACTCAGCGGAGAAGCCCTCATGGGCGATCAGGCCTACGGAATTGATCCGGGCATGCTGAAATACTATGCCCAGCAGATCAAGGTGGCGGCAGAACATAAAATTCAACTGGCCGTCGTGATCGGCGGAGGCAACATTTTCCGCGGGATGGACGGCGAGGGATCGGGCATCGAGCGCGTACAGGGTGACTACATGGGTATGCTGGCCACCTGCATAAACGGCATGGCCCTGCAAAGTGCCCTCGAACTTACCGGGGTCTACACCCGCCTGATCACCGCCATCGAAATGCGCCAGATCGCTGAACCCTATATCCGCAGACGCGCAATCCGCCACCTGGAAAAGGGGCGGGTGATCATTTTTGCCGCCGGTACCGGCAACCCTTACTTCACCACGGACTCTGCGGCGGCCCTGCGGGCCAGCGAACTCAGCGTGGACGTCATCCTCAAAGCCACGCGGGTCGACGGCATCTACGACAAGGATCCACTTAAATACCCGGACGCCACCCGCTTTGAAACCCTGAGCTTCGACGAGGTGATCTCCAGAAGACTCAAAGTCATGGATATGACGGCCTTTACCATGTGTAAGGAAAACCACATGCCCATCATCGTATTCGACGTCAACGACCCCTCCAATTTCGAACGCATCATCCGCGGAGAGAACGTCGGAACACTGGTAAGCTGAACGGTTAACCGGATGTAAACTAACAAATGTTAGTATACAAACGTTCGTTAATAGCGGATGCCCCAGGCACAAACCACACCGCCCATCAGAGCCATCGTAACCGCCCAGTAGCCGGCGTTGATCGCAATGTACTTCCAGCCGCGATGCTCAAACAATGCGTTTACTCCCAGTATGGGTAAGCCAATCAGTAAACCACTCAGGAACCCGTGAAAGGCACCATGCCTGAAGGTCCTGAACTCGCTGCCGTAGCGACTTACAAAATCCTGGTAGTACTGGTCCACCTCGCTGCCCGCCTCTCCAAAGCCCGGAAGGTTGACCAGTGTAGACATCACGTGCGACTGATGGATTGTCAATCCGATCATGGACAGGGCCAACAGCATGCCCAGCAACAGGGTCAAGCCTAAAATCCGGGCCATGTTGCCCTGCCTGGCCTTTTCCTCGGTCATTCCGGAAACCGCCATCCAGGCGTTGCCAAAGACCTTGGGATGATACCAGATGAATCCCGTCAGCAGGGGAATGCACCCCGCTCCTAAAAGAACCAACCATTGAACATTCATTTGCAAATCGTTTTAATGTGAACAATCCATTGTTTCGTCCCAGAGCATTCCGGGGACAATCGAAGGTAAGCATTTTGTTCAACTGCGGGATTTTTTGAAGGCTCCGCTACGGATCGGGCTCCTGACCTCGATTCCCAAACCCCGGTTCCGGCAACTTAACCCCCTTCCTGAGGGTTAGGTTCGAGGAGCGTGACCAGGGTGCAGCCCAGTCCAGCCTCCTGCCCCGGATGTGGTCTTTGGGGCGTTTGCTTCAGCTGCAGGGCTGCTTGTTTTCATCGGGCATGAATACCTTTGAGCAGTTTTGGTCAAATGATATACTCCATTCGCGGAAAACTCGTCGAACGCCATCCCGCCTACGTCGTCGTTGAGACGGCTCAGGGGCTGGCCTATCAGGTATCCGTCAGCCTGAATACCTATGCACAGTTGCCAGAGGCCGGCGACCTCGTATTGCTCACCCACCTGGTCATCAAAGAAGATGGCCATTTTCTGTACGGCTTTGCCACAGCCGTTGAGCGCCAGCTCTTTGTGCACCTCATTTCGGTGAGCGGCGTAGGTCCCAATACCGCCCGTCTCATCTTGTCAGCCCTCGATGCCGAATCCGTTCGGTCGGCCATTGCAAACAAGGATGACTTAATCTTCCGGAAAATCAAGGGCGTCGGACCCAAAACCGCCCAGCGCATACTCATCGATCTGCACGACAAATTGTCCCGTGACCTGCCCGGGGAGGCTATGCCCGCCTCCGCAACGGGACCTCAGCGCCTATATTCCGAATCCATGGCCGCCCTGGTGGCGTTGGGCTTTGCCCGACCGGCGGTCGAGCAAGTGTTGCGGCAGTTACCCGAACTGAAAGACCCGGGAGCAAACCTCGAACAGCTGATCAAAGCCGCTTTAAAAAAATTGGCCTGAGCGCCAGCAGCATATACCTTAAATCGCTTTTTGCCGTTATATGCTGACGGTTCTGTTATGGTTGAAAACTTGGTTTGCGTGCTGCGGGCAATCCGCCTGATAGTCTTTGTCATTTTTGTGAAAGCAGCCTTTGCGGCAGGTGGACACCATGTCCCTGACTGGAACGAAGGCAGGGTCGCCGTTTCCGACACCATTCCCCTGAAAGATCGGTCCGGCAATTTTGTAGAAGACCGCACCCGGAATCCCTTCGATCTAAAGGATCCAGCGTCGATCGACCAGCGCATTAGCTACGACCCAATCACGAACAACTTTGTCGTAACGGAAATGGTGGGAGACCTGCCCTACCGGCCGGGTACCACCCTCAGTTTCGACGAATACATGGAATACAGGGCTCGCCAGCAGGATAAGGATTACCTGCGCGACCTTGCAGGCATCTCGACGACCCGTCGTTCTTATGAGGACATCATCGACCCCATCACCAAGGTCACCATTCGCCAAAATCTTGCCGACAAACTCTTCGGAGGATTCGGTATCGACATCAAACCGCAGGGATCCATCGGTTTTTTTGTTGGCGGTTTTTACAGTTTTACGGATAACCCCCTGTTGCTCGACTTTCAGAAACGGCAATGGGGTCCCGATTTTGATACGGACATCCGGATGGACCTGACCGGAAGCATTGGCGACAAGCTGAAACTGAATGCCAACTACGATACCAAGGCCGCTTTCGATTTTGAGAACAAACTCAAGCTGGCATACGACTCAGAAAAATTTTCAGAAGACGACATCATTAAAAAGATCGAAGCGGGAAATGTGAGCCTGCCGTTGCGAACCAAACTCATCCAGGGCAGCCAAAACCTCTTTGGTTTCAAAACCGACTGGCAATTTGGCCACCTCCGCCTCACCGGATTGGTCTCCCAGCAAAAATCAAAACAGGAAAGCATACAACTCAAAGGCGGTGGTGTGGTTCAGGAATTCGAAGTGAGGCCCGATGGCTATGATGAAAACCGCCATTTCTTTCTCAGCCCATACAACCGCGGCAACTACGAGCCCGCACTTGAGCGCCTGCCCGAGATCAACAGCCAGTTTAAAGTTAAATCCATCGAAGTGTGGATTACAGAAGATGCACAAAACAGCCGGGAAACTGAATTGCGCGACATCGTTGCCCTTGCAGATCTCGGCGTTTCCGACCCGGAACAATTTGACATGGGCGCCGATGCCGCTCAGGCGTTTCTTCCGGGAAGTGCCATTTCCCGCGACAAGAGCGGAGTTGAAGTTCCCTCGAACACTTCCAATCGCTTGCTCGACGAGATTCTGGAAAATCCCGAAGCCCGCGACCTCAACAAAGTGGTGCGCGTTTTGTCGGATCCTGCGGGCCTCAACCTCAAGCAGGGGCGCGATTTCGAAAAGGTGCGCGCCAGAAGGCTCAACCCAAGTGAATTCACTTATCATCCCGAATTGGGTTTCATCTCCCTGCGACTGCGGCCCCGGCCCAACCAGGTCCTGGCAGTTGCTTACCACTATTTGCAAAACGGCCGCGATTTCGATCCCCGGACCGGCGCTGTTTACAAAGTGGGAGAGTTTACGTCGGAAGTCAAATCCGACTCGCTCTCCTACAAGGTGATCTTTGTAAAAATGCTCAAGTCATCTGCCCAGCGGACAGACCTTCCTTCGTACCGGCAAATGATGAAAAACGTGTACCCTTCGGGAGGCTACAACCTGAACCCCGAAGATTTTACCCTCGACATTTATTACGAAGACCGCGATGGCAAGCCCAAGCGTTACATCGAAGAGATCGACGGTTACCCGTTGCTCAACCTGTTCCGTTTGGACTTTCTGAACAAAACCAACGACCCGCAACCCGACGGCGTTTTTGACTTTGTGCCGGGCCAAACTGTGATCCCGGCATCCGGAGCGGTTATATTTCCCGTACTCGAACCTTTTGGATCATCGCTGCGCAAACTCATCGGCACAGTGGTCAAAGATTCAATGCGCGCCGATGCGATCTACGACAAATACAAGTACACCCAATTGTACGATACCTCCATTACTTCTGCCAGGCGCGAACTGAAATCCAACCAGTTCGTCATCCGGGGATCGTACAAATCGGGAAAGTCGAATGAAATTTCGCTGAACACGTTCAACCTCGACCCCAATGCTCGCGTCATCGTCAGTGCCGGTTCGCGCACCCTGGTGGAGGGTTCTGATTACATCGTCGACCGCAACCTCGGAAAAGTCACCATACTCAACGAGGCACTCGTGCAATCCGGTGTTCCGATCAACGTCGATTTCGAAGACAACGCCCTGTTTAGTTTTCAGACCAAGACCATGATCGGCTTGCGCGCAGAATACTCCAGACGCAAGGACTGGTCGGTAGGTGCGACGTACATGCATTTATTCGAAAAGCCCTATACCGAAAAGGTAAACATCGGAGAAGACCCCATCAACAACCGCATTCTCGGGCTCGATTTCAACGTCAGCAAGAAGGCACCTTGGATGACGCGTCTGCTCGACAAGCTGCCGGGATATTCCACGAAAGAAATGTCGTCATGGAATGTCGAAGCAGAAGGAGCGGTGCTGTTGCCCGGACATTCGCGAACCATCAACCAGCAAGGTAGCGAAGGTGGAGTCGTTTACATCGACGACTTTGAGGGAGCATCTTCTGGCATCGGGCTCGGATTCAATGTATCGCAATGGATACTCGCCAGCGCGCCTCAGGGACTCAACGACCTCCCGTTCAGAGGGTCGGGCATTTACGACAACTTCATCAGCAATGCCAACCGTGCGCTCATGTCGTGGTATCGCGTCGACGATTTTGCACGTTTGAACACGTTGAATCCTCAGAACCATTACACCCGTCTGGTCGATGAGATCGAGATTTTCCCCAACCGGCAAAGGCCCATCGGATTTAGCACCGAACTCACGTTCGACATGACTTACTATCCGCATGACAAGGGCCCCTACAATTTTGATGTGGAGGGGGGAATTCGCGCGGTGGATCCCGTCTCTGGTGACGAGATCCTTACGAGGGGAATTGACCGCGACAACCAATTACTCGATCCGGAAACCCGGTGGGGAGGGCTGATGACGCGACTCAATACCAATGACTTTGAGGCCAACAACGTCGAGTACATCGATTTCTGGATGCTCAACCCTTTCCTGCCGAAGGCAGACCCCTCCGAACCCGTTACCGGCTCAGGATTACTTTACGTTCAGTTGGGCAATTTTTCCGAAGACATTTTCAAGGATGGAAAGCAGCAGTTTGAGCACGGACTGCCAACACCCGACCTCAACTTGCTTACGGACCCGTCAGCTTTTGGAAAAATCAGCCGCTTTCCTCCGATCACCAGCAGCTTCGACATCAATAACCGCGAAAGACAGGACCTTGGATACGACGGTCTGAACAGCCTGTCGGGAAATTTCAACAAAGACGAACAGGCGTTCTTTTCAGAATACATCGCAAAGCAGCAAAACTTTCTGATGCCCGATGCCTTTGCCCAGGTTGCTGTGGATCCAGCCAACGACGACTATCAATCATTCCGTTCCGATAATTTTCCCGCCAGCATTCCGGTTACCGACAAGTACAAACGGTACAACATGCCCGAAGGCAATGCCCAGATCGAAACCGGAAGTGCGCAATCAACTGCCTACACGGGCTACCCTGACCAGGAGGACCTCAACTTCGACAAATCGCTCAATGAGATTGAGTCCTATTACAATTATGAGATCCCTCTGACCAAAACACCCGACAACAAGATTCAGTTCGACCCTGCTTCGGTCAACAATTTCATTACTGACACGGTGATCGTGAAGGTTCCCAATTTGCCCGACGACGAAGTATGGTACCGTTTCCGGATTCCCGTTCGCTCGTTTACCAACAAAATTGGCGAAATCCAGGACTTCCGTTCTATTCAGGGAATGCGGCTGCTGTTTTCGGGGTTCGATCAGACGGTGACCTTCCGGTTCATCAAATTTCAGCTTGGCCGCAACAACTGGCGCAAATTTGAAGACGTTTGCGATGCCATGGATGCGGGCAACCGGGCGCTTATCCTCGACAAAGTGGACATTGAGGAAAATGCGGGCAAGACCCCGTTCAACTACACGACGCCACCCGGCATTCAGCGCGAGCGCTTCTACAGTTCGCAGTTTGCCGACATCCCACAAAATGAGTCATCCATCCTGCTCAAAAAGGAAGACTTGCTTGGAGGCTGCTCGCAATCCGTGTACAAGATCATCGACCTCGATATTCGCAAATACAAACGGCTTAAAATGTTTGTTCATGCAGAGTCACTGGAGTCGAGCGACAACGATAGCCTGTGTGTATTTATCCGCCTGGGAAAAGATTTTACAGACAACTACTACGAGTATGAGATCCCGCTCCGGTTTTCAGACGAGCGCTATTTCGATCAGCGCGACTCGATCTGGTTGAAGGACAACGAATTTGATTTTCCTCTTCAATTGCTGCTCGACCTCAAGAATGAACGCAACCGGGTGGATCCAAACTTTGGGGCATTTGAAATGGCGGATCCCGAAAAACCGGCCAACCGCGTTCGCATTTCCGGAAATCCCACCATTGGGCTGGTACGCGGCATCCTGATGGGATTCCGCAACAAGAGCAATTCTACCGTGAAAGACATCGAGGTTTGGTTCAACGAACTTCGCCTGACCGGGCTGGAAGAAAAGGGCGGCTTCGCAGCACAGGTGCGCGCTGAAATGCAACTGGCTGACCTGGGCAACCTGAGCCTTGCCGGCAATCTGAGCACGGTGGGTTGGGGAGGCATCGACCAGAAACTCGACCAGCGGGCAACGTTTGAAACCCGCCAGATCGATGCGGCGCTTAACATCTCCATTGACAAATTCCTTCCGAAAAGTCTAGGCATCCGCATCCCGATGGCGCTTCAGTATTCGACCACTTCCCTGACTCCGCAGTACGATCCCAACGACACCGACATCAAACTAAAAGACAAACTCAATGCTGCAGCAAATGATGCCCAGCGCGATTCCATCCGCGACCGGGCCATCGATTTTACCGAGGTCAGGAGCATTGCATTTACAAACGTTCGTAAGGAGCGCAGCGGCACATCGAAGGCAAAACCCTGGAGCATTTCGAATTTCTCACTGAGTTATTCAGGATCTGTAGCCAACAAAACAAATCCCATCGTTGCCAAAGATGAATTAAAAACGCAACAGGGGGCTATTGATTATAACTTTACCCTCCCGGCTAAATACATCGAGCCATTTAAGAAATCGGTGACCAGCCCTTTGCTCAAGTTCATTGGCGAGTTTAATTTCAATCCGCTGCCAAACAGTTTTGCTGTTCGCAACAGCCTGAGCCGGAAAGCCAGTACGCGCACCTATCGCTTTGCAGACCCGCGATACAGCACGTGGGAAGACCGCAAGTTCAGTTGGATACGCGACTATACCCTCAACTGGGATCTGACCCGGTCGCTCAAACTCAATTTCACCGCAAAGAACGACGCAACCGTCGACGAGATCACGTTCAATCCGTTGCGCCAGGCGTACGTCAATCCACTAACCGATCAGGAAGTCGAAGCCAGCCAGCGGGGACGTTTCTTGCGTGAAAACCTTGCGGAATTTGGAAGGACAAAGGATTACCGACACAACTTCACCGCTTCGTACCAGTTGCCCCTGCGCCTCATCCCACTGATGGACTTTATTACGGTGCGAACCCAGTATACCGCCAGTTTCAACTGGGCAGCGGGTTCTCTCAAAACCATCGATTCCCTGGGTTCCGTCATCACCAATACCCAAAGCGTCAGCGTCAGTGGCGAGATCAATTTTACGACCCTGCTCAACAAATCGGCATTCTTTAAAAAATATACGACGGAAGGACCTGCTTCCGGGCGCCTCCGGCCCGCTGTGGGCAATCGCAATGCGGCTAAGGAGGAGGAGCCCAAAAAGACTAAGGAGAAAAAGTCCGACAAGCCCAATCCGTGGATCAAGGCGGCGCTGACGCCGGTGACCATGTTTAAAAGAATCCAGCTGAGCTACTCCGAGAACCGGGGAACGACCGTTCCAGGATTTATGGAGAAGCCGGAAATTTTAGGCCTTGGCTCCGGATTTTCGGCACCGGGCTGGAGCTTCATCGCCGGTGGGCAACCCGATTTTGACGACGGGGGCTGGCTCGACCGCGCTGCAGAAAAGGGCTGGATCTCGAGCAATTGCTTTTTTAATTCAGAGATGCTCCAAAAGCGTGCAAATACGCTGAGCCTCAAAGCTAAAGTAGAACCCGTACGCGACTTTAGCATCGACGTCAACGTCGATCGCAGCTTCACCCGTGACCATTCCGAAGTGTTTAAATACGATTCAATTTTCGGTACCGGGCAACTTGGATTCCAGCATTTCACACCCTACCAGAACGGGCAACTCACCTTGTCCTTCATTTCGCTGCAAACCATTTTTGACAGCGACATCGATGCAGTTTTCCGGCGCTTTAGCGATGCACGCCCGGTGATCTCAAGCCGCGTTGCCGATCGCTATGGAATCAAAAACCTGAGTCCGACCAATCCCGACTATCGCGACGGCTTTCAGGGCGACCACATCGACGTAGTGACTCCTGCCTTCCTCGCCGCGTACACCCGCACAGATCCCAATTCGGTTCAACTCGACTTATTCGATGCCATTCCATTGCCCAACTGGCAAATCACGTATGGAGGACTCAGCAAAATTGGCCCGCTGAAAGACATTTTCCGAGACTTTACCATCCGTCACGCCTACAAAAACACGCTGACCGTAAACCGCTTTTCGAGTAACCTCGATTACAGAACCGATCCCAACGAACTTCCGCTGGCACGCCGCGGCAACGACGAACGCGCATCGTACTACGCGAGATACGAGGTCCCCGAAATGGTGATCAACGAACAATTTGCTCCGCTGCTGGGAGTCAACTTAAAGACCAAAGGAGGCCTTGAACTGGGTCTTGACTACAACAAAAACCGCAACCTCAACCTGCGCAATGGAATTGACGGACAGTTGCTGGAGACCAAGGCGACCAATTACACGATCAAAATGGGCTACGTGATCAAAGACGTATTTCTCGCCTGGCTTCCAGGCATGAAGGCCCTCAACAAGGATGTGAAGCCCGCTAAGCGCAAAAAGAAAAAGAATAAAGCAGAGGAAGGCGAACCCGGCGACGGAGCCTCAGCTCCCAAGGGCAACGACCTAGAGATCACCTTCGACTTTGGCATCAACGACAACATCACCAAGATTCACCGGCTGGATGCCAACGTTAATGCCCAGGCCAACAGCGGTTCCAAACAGATCAGTTTCACGCCAGCCATCAAGTACAACATGAACAAGAACCTCAACCTGCGCCTGTTCGTAGATTATCGCAAGACCATCCCGTATGTACAGAGCCAGTACAAGGATATCCGGATCAACGGTGGACTCAACGTACAGTACACGCTCAACTGAGGCTTGCCGAACGGCCAATTTTAACTCGAATTTAATGAGGAGCGGCCCTGGGGACAATTCCGGCGCAACAGAGTTTGTATTTAATTGATTACCAATATATTAATAATTTTCTTTTTCCCAATAGGGCATTTCCGCACCCCTGTTGAGTTCCTCCGGTATGCCTCCCCGGAGCGCCAAAAGGGCAATGCGGGGGCCGGGATTGTACGAATTGACCGCGCCAGCGTATTTTTGGCGCACGGCCATTGCAACAATAAGGGCAGATGGCCGTTGTACAATAGCTTTAACCGCATTATCCATCGCTACTAATTACAACCATTGATGAACATTAAATTTTTGGGAATTGTGGCCGCCCTTTTGTTCGGCCAGACATTGAGTGCGCAATCATCCGCTTCGACTTACAAGGCAACCCATGAGGGCTGGTTGGTCAGCCTCGACGAGGCCTATGCGCTGTCGAAGAAAACGGGCAAGCCCATCATGGCCAACTTCACCGGCAGCGACTGGTGCGGATGGTGTAAAAGACTTTCTAAAGCCGTATTTGTCCATGATGAATTTAAGACCTGGGCCAAGAAAAATGTCGTCTTGCTGGAACTCGACTTTCCAAGATCCTTTGTGGTTCCTGACAAGATCCGCGATCAGAACTATAGCCTTCAACAGTCGTTTGGCGTCCGCGGATATCCCACGATATGGGTTTTTGACGTCGACAAAGACAAAAAGACCAACCAATACAGTTTCAGCGCTTTGGGAAAAACCGGATACACCGCTACCGTGAAGGAATTCACTGAAGGGGTTGACCAGATGATCGCCAAACGAAAGAAATGAGAGCCCCTACGGGTGCGTTCGCTCTTTTCAGATTAAGACACAGCCTGCGGTTCTCCGCAGGCTTTTTTGTTTGGGGCGGACGGGACCCCGCTTTTCAGCCGGAAATCGGTGTTTTGATATGACAGCGCCACCACAGCCTGCCAGCTTTTGAGTGTTGAGGAAGATAATTTTCTTTCCGGATCCGCGAATGGTCATATATAGTTTATATATTTGTGAACTAATAAATATATAAATAAATGCAGGATAAACGCATTTATGAATTGCATGCCGATGTATGTAAGGCGCTTGGTCATCCTCTCCGGATTGAAGTCATCGATTTGTTGAGTAATGGAGAGTATGGATTTACGGACATTCTGGAGCACACCGGGGGGCTGAAATCGAATTTGTCACAGCATCTCTCAGCAATGGTACGCAAAGGGATCCTCAGGGTCAGACGGGATGGGAAGAACAGACTTTACGCACTTACGTCCCGCAAGGTTGCGCGCGCCTGCGCCCTGATGCGTGAAGTGTTGGTATCGCATATAGAAAAGCAGCGCATGGCGCTGATGAACGAAAAATGAACCATAGATGGGAAAATTGAAAGTTTCGCTGGGTTTCGTATTAGGTGCTGTGATTTGTCTTCAATTGGCATGTTTAAACACCGGCAATCCTGCTTCTGAGAATGAAGTGGTAGAAAACCTTAACCCCGAGCGCTTCCGCGATCTCGTGGAGCAGGGTTCGGGCGTCATCCTGGATGTCCGGACTCAGGAAGAGGTGGCAGGGGGTCATCTGGCAGAAGCTAGCACTGTAGATTTTTATGATCCCGAATTCAAGGAGAAGCTCCGGCTGATTCCGGTGGAGCGGGACGTTTACGTTTACTGCGCAAGCGGTATTCGAAGTGCAGAGGCGTCTGCATTTCTGAAATCGCTCGGTCACGCCAGGGTTGTCAATCTGGAAGGAGGACTGCAGGCATGGCGCGATCGCGGATATCCCATCGTGCGGACCACACAGGGCACCGATGAGCACTTGCATTCTTTCAGCAAGGCTGACTTTGAGAATTTGCTCCAGACGGACAAGCCGGTTCTCGTCAATTTTCATACGCTATGGTGTGCTCCATGTCGAAAAATGGCCCCGGTGGTGGACTCACTTGAACGAATATTTTTACAACGGGCGGTGGTACTGCGCATAGATGCTGACCGGAGCCGCGACGTCGCAAAGGAGTATGGTGTTAAAGGCGTACCGGTATTCATGCTCTTTGAGGGTAATTCGCTGCGGTGGAAGCACACGGGTGTGATATCCGGAGATTCACTGTCTGCCCAGATCCAAAGATTTCTTTAAATCAATTTAGATGAAGCTGAAATTGCTTTCCATCACAACTCTCATCCTTGCCGGTGGCTGGTCGTTAAGCATGTTTACTCCAGATCGGCCTGCGTGTTATTCGGAATTGGTGGGTCATCCAGAATATATTTGGAGTTTTCCGAACGCCCGTGCATATCCTCCTGCTGTTGGCATACTTTCAAATGCAAGGAATTGTTTGTCCTGTCATGACAATAACGGCCCCTGGAAGAGCGAAAACGGGTTGGTCCTCGATTTATTAGACAAAGACACGCGGACTTCCTTGAAATTAAGCGATGGCAGATTTCTCGTAGAGGTCGAACGAGGCAAGCCCAAAACCATCCTGACCGTCGCGGGCTATAAAAGGGGCGGAGGGTTGCCATTGCCTTACCGCAACGCCTGGTTGTACATTGATCCTTCAACGATAGGTTCTTCGTCGCTTTTAAAATTCCCTCCTGGTTGGGAGGTGAACTTGCCTATGAGTTGCAGAATAGCTGGGGACGAACTTGAAGGATTTGAAGATTACCATATAACGAGCCTCCCCATGACCTTGTTGGCAACTGAAAGCGCTGATAGTGCCTCTATCGAATTGCAGCTTATGCTCACCCGGGGAGAGCTAAGTAAGGAAAATGCACTCAGCGAAATGGAGGCAAACTATTACGAGAGAAAGATTCAATTGCGTATTCGGTGATGAGCACATCCATAAAGCCATTCCATGCATTCATCATTATTGTTGCCGCACATAGTCAAGCCTATGCATAGAAGATGCAGTTTTCCATTGAAATTATTTTGCATGAGCATTTTGGCTTGATGCAATTATGAAAATGAATAAGCTATAAAATGAAATTATTGCTGCTATTGAACGAAGGCCCTTATGGCAATGAAAGGGCTTACAATGCCTTTCGCATAGCGCACCAATTGCAAAAGGATCATTCTCAAATTGCTTTGCGGATTTTCCTTCTGGCAGATGCGGTGAACTGCGCGGTTGACAGACAGGTAACGCCGAAGGGATTTTACAATATTGGGCGCATGGTGAGGTTTTCTCTGGGACGGGGAGCAGAGGTAAAGTTGTGCGGTTCTTGTATGGATGCAAGGGGCTTGCATACTGATCTGTTGATCCCGGGTGTTCAGCGTGGGACGATGGGGGAACTCGCACAATGGATAGCCGAATGTGAAAAAGTGATTAATTTTTAGATAATTGACTATGACCAACAAAATTTTTAACTCGACGACATGCATTCACGCAGGGGAGCATCGCGATGCTCAGGGGGCAATACACACCCCATTGTACAATCATTCCACATTTGCATTTCCTTCTACAGAGGCCATTGTTGACGTCGTCAGGGGTACAAAGCCTGGAAACCTGTACACGCGTTACGGTATGAATCCTACAATACGGGCTACTGAAGAGAAATTGGCGTCAATTGAAGGTGCAGAATCAGCTTTAGCATTCAGTTCCGGGATGGCTGCTGAAGCTGCCCTCTTTTTTGCCTACTGTATTCCCGGAGATCGCATCCTTTGCCTTGGAGACGTCTATGGGGGCACGTATGAGCTACTCGATGTCAACCTTCGCAAAATGGGCATCGAAACGGACTTCCTGTTGGGGAGCGAGTTGGAGCAGTTGGCAGGTCGCGTAAGCGAAAGAACCCGCATTCTCTTCTGTGAAACACCTACTAATCCTAATATTGAAGTCTTCGATATTGCTGCACTCTCTTCTTTTTGCCACGAGCGAGGCATCATTATGGTAGTTGACAATACCTTTGCGTCTCCGGTTAACCAACAACCCTTACAACTTGGTGCAGATCTCGTCGTCCATTCTGCTACGAAGTACCTTGGCGGCCATAGTGACCTTACGGCAGGGGCAGTCATGGGGTCAGAAAGATTGGTGGTTCCTCTTTGGCAGTGGCGTAAAAATTTGGGTCAGATGATCGCACCTGAAGTTGCATTTCTGCTGGCACGAAGCATTAAGACCCTGATCTGCCGGGTAGAGGCCCAAAACGTCTCTACATCGCGTATTGCACATTTCCTTCAATCACATCCGCGCGTGTCACTTGTCAACTACCCGGGCCTTCCGGATCATCCACAACATGCACTGGCTTGCCGGCAAATGCGTGGATTTGGTGGCATGTTGAGTTTTAATTATGATGGCGATGCGCACCAGACATCTGCCATGGTAGACAAGTTGCGAATATTTGCCATAGCCCCCAGTCTCGGTGGTGTTGAAAGTCTGGTTACACAGCCAGTTACGACCACGCATTTTGGTATGCCGGTCGAAGAGCGGAGAAGGAGAAACATCTCTGACCAACTCGTTCGCTTATCGATTGGTCTGGAACATACAGACGACCTCATCGCTGACCTGTCGCAAGCCCTTGGCTGAAAGCTCATTCCAGTCATTCCAGGGACAGAAGGATGTTTAGGCACGAACATTGCCAGGCAGTTTCATTTCGGAAGAGCCATCTGTAAGTTGCCGACGCGAAGCCGAGAACGACGTAAGGGCCCATGCCAAAAAGATGATGCTCAGCGAATTGGCGGGCATCAGAAAGCTCGCGATTACAGGCGATAAAAGTCCGCTCAGTGCAAACCAGGAAGCGGCTACGTTGTACACAACGGAATATCCAAAAATGATGGAATTGATCCTGCGCCCATCCCGGATGAGGCGCAACATCCTGGGCAACTTCCAAAATGCACTCCCGTCGAGGATGGCGTCGCAGGCCGGAGTGAAATTGTTTTTGTTTTCGGTAACGGCAATGCCGGCATTGGCCTGCCGAAGGGCCCCGGCATCGTTGAATCCGTCGCCAATCATCAGCGTCGGGCATCCCCGCTCGCGCTGCAAACGCTCGATGTATTGCCTTTTCTCCCAGGGGTTAAACCGGAAGTGTATGTTTTCCGGATGCCGAAGCAGTGCAGACAGGTAGGCCCGTTCCCCATCGTTGTCACCGGAGATCACAGATACTTCGTAATCTGACTGAAAGTCCTGTAAGGTTTCCTCCAGCTTTTCCCGGTAATGTTGACGCACGAGGAAGTAGCCTATGTAACGGCCGTCTTCGCGAATATGCGTGCAGGTGCCATGGGCATGAACGGGCTCGTCTACCCCTACGAATTGGGCCGACCCCATCTTCAAATGATGCTCTTCGAGCCATGCTTCTATGCCCCCCCCTTCCGTGGTTTTGAAATGGACGACCTCCAGGGGTTCCCGGATCTGCCCGTAATGGTAGATGGCAAGACTGAGCGGGTGGGTCGATTGGCGGGCCAGTGAAAAAACCCTCAGGGACTGTTCCGGCGACAAGGGCTTTCCATAATAGCGGACTTGGGTGCGCGCGCCCTCGGTGAGCGTTCCGGTTTTGTCAAGTACGATGTGTTGGGTTTGCGCAATGGCTCCCAGCACGTCCGGGTGTCGCAGATAGAGGCGGTTTTGCGATAAGATGCGCAGCAGGTGGCCGCCAGTAAAGTGAGACGCAAACAAGAGCGCAAATGGACAGGCTACAATGAGCACCGTGGTGAGTGCATTCCACATGCGCTCGTGCTGGTTCTGAAAAAACCAGTAGCCCGATGCAGTGATGGCCAGAATCAGTACGACGGCAGTAAAATATTTGCCGAGCTGGTCTCGGTGCCGCTGCTGCTCCTGTTCAGTATGGGCGTCAAAACTCCGGTTCCACAATTCATTGAGGTAGCGCTGCTCCACGGCGCGCAACGCGCTGAGAACGATCTGCGCTCCCGTCTGACGTGCCCCTGCGAAAACGCGGTCTCCCGATTCTGCAAGGCTTTTGTCACTTTCCCCGGTGACAAAACTGTAGTCGAGGGAAGCCTTTCCGCGAACCAGTATGCTGTCAACCGGGACGATTTCCTGGTTGTGAATGTAAATGAGGTCTCCTGCCTGGATCTTTTCGACTGGAATGGGAATGATTTCATCGTTGCGCCGGGCCATCACCGCTATGGGAAAAAAAGAGGTGTGATCCCGTTGAAAGGTCAGCGACTCCATCGACCGGTCGTGGATGAAACGGCTGATGAGCAAAAAGAAAACGATCCCCGACATGGAGTCGAGGTATCCATTGCCGGTCCCGCCCTGCATCTCGTACAAACTGCGCCCAAAGAGGAGGAACAGCGCAAGGGAAACCAACAGGTCAATGTTAAGCCTACCCGCTTTCAGTCCGTTCCACGCGCGTTGGTAGAATTCCAATGCGCTATACAGGAATGCCGGAAGGGACAACAGCAGAATGACGACGTTGAACAGAAAACCCAGTCGCGTTTCTGCAACAGAACTGCCGCTCAGGTATTCCGGTAAGTTGAGCATCATGATGTTGGCAAAGCAGAAACCCGCAACTCCAATTTTGATGACGCGCAGGCGAGCCGTGCGCTCTTGGCGCCCGTGGCTTCCCGGTGGCAAGTTGAGCAAGGGTTCGTACCCGAGACCAGCCAACAACTCAACAATCCTTCTCAGACTCGTCCATTCCTCGTTGTAAACGATGTAAATTCGCTTTTCCGAAAAGTGAACCTGAACGCGGACGATGCCGCGGTTCATTTTGGGCAACCGTTCGAGCAACCAGATACAGGCGCTGCAATGCATCTGGGGTAAGTAAAAGTAGAGGTGTGATTGCTTGCCGTCCGAATAGCGCAATACCTCATTGCGTATTTCCGGCAGGTCCAAAAAGTCAAAGCGCTCTTTTTCCCGGGGACCCTGCGGTTGCCGAAGCCCGGGGTGCGGGTTGATTTCGTAATAGCGGGTAAGGCCGTTTTTTTCTATGATGGTGTAAGCTTGCTGGCAGGATTCACTGCAAAATACTTTCCCATCGACGGCAAAATCCTGATTGCTCCATTCGGTACCGCAATGGTAGCAACGCGTGGTTTCCTGCGCTTCCTCCTCCTGTCTTTTCCGGTTCATTGCACTTTGACATGCCAAATTATTGCATTGGCTCCGAATTCAGAAATTTTTCTACGCCAAGGCGTTCCCGGTTGGCTCAGTTGCTCCGGGTTGAAGGGTAGAGGTCTTCGATCACTTCTAGATAGGTTCGTATGGCAACAAACCGGTTTGCATAACGCTGAATATGCTCCTGCTGCAGTGCCGGTGCAAATCGCGCCATATAGATATTCATGGACTCCATACCCGGTGCATCGTATTGGACGACGTAGGTCTCCGATTCTGCGTCGCGGTCGTCGAGGCGACTGATCCGGCATTTGTAAAAAATGCCTGTGGCAAGCACCCCCGGAATGTGATGATTGCGCATCCAGGTCAGCCATTCCTCGTGAACCGCACGGTCGATCTTTATGGTTACATTGTAAATTAACATTGCCGTCCGTCAGAAATCGAAATTCAGCGAAATTCCATAAGATGTTCGCTGCTGTTCTCCGAGAACGAGGAGGCGGCTTCCGTCCGGGCGCGCCAGGATGATGGCTCTGGGGGCGTGGTCGTAAAGCATCCGGTAGTAAATGGAGATTGAAAAATGGTCATCTACCCCAATGTCGAGTGAACTGTGCAGGTCAATAAAATAATCTTCTCGAACGTCTGTTAGCACTCCGTCGGAAATTGTCTGGTAGCGGGACTCAATCGGAAACTTGATGAAGGGATAAATTTTGAGTTTATAACGGTCTTGTGGACGCCACACAAGGCCGGGCCGTATCTCCCAACGCAAAACATTCGTCGGCAGAAAGATATAGCTGATGGCCGTGTCGGTGCCATCGATGGAAAGGGTCCGGTTGAGACTGGCCTGCTCGAGTTCGTAAAATGCCCCGACGAGCAGCGACAGTTTGAATTTACTGTATTGCTTGCGGTTGGAAACGAGGAATCGCGAACGTGCGCGGGCGATGGCATCGAGATCACCATGGCTCATCTGAAGGATATTGCGCAAGGGATCGCAGCCCTCGAGGCAACGCAACAGGTCGTCGCCGTGCCGGGAATAACTGGGTTTGCGGGTCATGTCGTCGCGATTGCGCCTTCCCGTAGCGGTCATCGCACGTGAGTAGAGGCTCATGGTCAAACCACCGCCGATTTCGTAGCGGTGGTCGATGCCCAAATAGCCATCGCTGAACCGCTTGGCAAAAACGTAGTTCTCAAGCCAGAGTCCGCTGGATGCCATCGGCTGATCCCGTCTGGACTCGGCTCTCCGGATTTTACGGGATAACTTATCGTCACCGGGCTTGGAGGCCATCGCCTGCTGCAGGTGCTCCAGTTTGCGCTGGTATTTTAACCGCCTTTCCACGGGATCGGGGCGGTAGGGATGAAAGTCTAAGGAGATGTCAAAGTCGGATACATTTTCCTGGAAACTGCCACCCTTGAGTTGCATTTGCAGACTGGTCGAGACGTCGAGCTCGTAGGGATACAATCCCTGGTCCATGCCTACACCGGCTTCAAGCCGGAACAAATCGTCGGAAGCCGTTTCATTGCCACTGAATGCAAAATGCCCCTTGCCGTTGAGACGGTGCTCCTGTTCCACGTAGCGGTTGAGGTCGTCGAGCAGCTGGTAGACTTCGTCGATAAAGCGCAGGTCTTCCGGATGGAGGGTATCCCGTCCGGGAGCGCTAAGGGTGCGGACCCGCTTCAGCTGCATGTCCCGGTAAAATTGGCTGAATTCACCGTCGGTGATCTGCGCCGCCGCCGGCTGTAAGACAAGGGCAATGCAGGCCAATACGGCGAGAGCAGGGCCCCAAGGACCTGCGCATCTCCCAAGCACGCTGCTGACCATGTCCGGTTTGCAGCAAAGTCTTTGCCAAATTGAACGGAAGACGGTTATTGGCAGGAAGAAATGCCCGCGAGCCGGAAGTACAGTTCGTGAAGATCTTCGGCATTCCGGCGGTCGTCATGGTATTTTTCCACGTAAGCCCGGCTGTCTTTTCCTGATTGGTGCCGCAGTTCGCCGCTCGACAGCAGCGGACCAAGTACTTCGCTCAGGTCATCCGGGCTGGCCCGGTGGATGGGCAGGTCCGCCGGGTAATCTTTGCCGATGACCGGATTGATGTACCCCACTACCGGTTTCCCGTACGCCATGGCTTCAACGGCCGCTGTGCCGTGCATACCGGCAATAAACTGGTCGAGAAACAAGTCGCAGCGACGCACCCATTCGAGGGCCTCCTCCTTGGCCATGTCGTGGAGTAAGCGGAAATCAAAGTCATGTTCGCGCTGCAGCCGCGCGACAGCCTCCATGACGTAGGTTGTACCTTTCGCTCCAGTCTTTGAAGCGGAGTGAACAACTAACGGACGTTTGTTCGTTGGAGAAGGGTAATGGGGTTTAAACCGGTCGAGTCCAACGAGCTGGTATATGCGGTGCCTTTTAGGAAACAATGCCGGATCGATGTAATGCCCCATGCCGATGAATTCGAGCGGCAGAAAGCCAAGGCGGTGAAAGGCTTGCTGCGTAGTACGCGAACGGTGCGCGGATTCAAAACGGTATTCGTATTGACCCGACTCCACCTCGCGACGGTAGTAAGGGTTGATGGCCTTGTCGGTATCCGGATTGCGGATCTCCGAACCGCACCAGATCACCAAACCTTTTTTGCCGGATTTACGCACCAGATCAGCCTCAACGGGGATACGAACAAATGGCAGGTAATTGAAGTCCCAATACCACTGTACAATGTCGGCCCAGGCGAGCTCGCGCCGGAGGATGTTGCGATAATGAAGCCACGCCGAAGCCCGGCGAAGGGGATTGCGGCTGAGCAGTCCCGCCGGTAGGGGCTTGCAGTGCTGGGAAGGCACCATTTTGTTGACGTGCGTGGTAAAGGCGTGGACCTCGATGTCGTCGAAATTCCGCAGCAGGGCCTCCGCACGGAAATCCATGTCCTGCGATACGTTGTGTGGCAGCATCAGGATACGCAGCCGCCTGCGCCCCGCAGCTCCGGTCATTTGTATTGAGCGTTCAATCCCTCGACCATGTCGCTGGTGATGTCGAGGCTGGGATCCCAGTAGAAAATGTTGCCGTCGCGGGCTACACTGAAGATGTACCGGTATTTCCCTGAAGCGTTGTACTCGCGGAGGAAGGCGATGACCTTTTTGTGCAGGGCTTCGTTGAACTCTGCCGTTTCTGCCGCAAAGCGCGTCGAGAGGTCCTCCTTTCGCTGCATCAGGTCCTGCTCCAGGCCCGCAAGCCGCTTCTGGGCACTTTCCATCTCGTTGCGCGTCATGTTCTCTGCATTTTTCTGTAGCGTTTGAAATTCCCGGCGAAGCTGGTCCTCCTTGCCTTTGAGCTCATTGAGCATAGCCTCCTGCTTCTCTTTGAAATCCGATTCTGATTTCTTGAAAAAATTCAGCTTCGGCAGAAGGCTGTCCGAATTGAAATAGGCCACCTCGAAGGATCCGGTATCCCCCGGAACCTGGGAAGATCCAGGGGGGGGCGACGCCTGCCGCTGAAGCTGGCGGTTTTGAATGAACAGGAACAGCAAGCCTGCAAGCGCAATCCCGTGAAGGATCCAATTCAGATTTTTCATTGCTCGGAATTTGAATGAGTGATCACAATATGATCCATTATGAACAAACGTTTGTTAGTACTAAAATTCTGCATTGCCCGGGAATCGCGGGAAGGGAATGACGTCCCGCACATTGGTCATGCCGGTAACAAAAAGGGCCAGCCGCTCAAAGCCCAATCCAAAACCGGCATGGGGGCAAGTCCCGAAGCGCCGCGTGTCAAGGTACCAGTACATCTCGTCGGCCGGAATGTTCATTTCCTGCATTCGCCGGAGCAGCACATCGTATCGCTCCTCGCGCTGGGACCCGCCAACGATCTCCCCGATACCGGGAAACAGGATGTCCATAGCGGCAACGGTCCGGCCATCATCGTTCTGCCGCATGTAGAAGGCCTTGATCTCCTTCGGATAGTCCGTTAGAATGACGGGCTTCCGGAAATGCTTTTCCACCAGGAAGCGCTCGTGCTCAGATTGCAGGTCTACGCCCCAGCGGTCGACCGGATACTGGAATTTCCCTTTTTTGTTGGGGGTGGAGTTGCGCAAAATCTCGATGGCCTCCGAATAGCTCAGGCGTTCAAAAGGGTGCTCGAGGCAAAAGCGGAGGCGTTCCTCAAGTGGAAATTCGGAGCGCTCCGACTGGGGTTTTTGTTTTTCCTCCTCTGCCTCGCGACGTCCTAAAAATTCGAGGTCTTCAGGACATTGCTCCATGACCTTGCGGATGATGGACTTCAGAAGGTCCTCTGCGAGATCCATGTTGTCTTTCAGGTCGGCAAAAGCAACTTCGGGCTCGATCATCCAGAATTCTGCGAGGTGTCGGGGCGTATTCGAATTTTCCGCACGGAAGGTGGGCCCAAACGTGTACACTTGTCCCAGCGCCGTTGCCGCGAGTTCCGCCTCGAGCTGTCCCGAAACCGTCAGGTGCGTGCGCCGCCCGAAAAAATCCTTTGCAAAGTTTATGTTTCCATCTTCGCCTCGCGGTATGTTGTTGAGGTCCAGAGTCGTTACCTGAAACATTTCGCCTGCACCCTCGGCATCCGAACCGGTGATGATCGGCGCGTTCAGGTAATAAAATCCCCTCTGGTGAAAAAACTCATGAATGGCAAAGGCCAGACTGTGGCGGATGCGCGAAATGGCGCTGAACGTGTTGGTGCGAAACCTTAGGTGCGCAATCTGACGCAGGAATTCCAGACTATGCTTTTTGGGTTGCAGCGGATACGCCGAAGCGTCGCAATCGCCTAATATCTCCCAACCGGAAACGACGAGTTCTACGCGCTGACCACTGCCCGAAGAAGCAACCAGCTTGCCAGATGCGCGCAGCGAAGCGCCAACGGTCACTCTTCTCAGCTGTTCTTCGGATGCGTGTTCAGGATCGATCACCAACTGGATGTTGGAAATCGTCGAGCCATCGTTTAGAGCAATGAAGCGGTTGTTCCGGAACGCCCGCACCCAGCCCATGACCGCCAGTTCCTGGTCGTTGGGGTCCATGCGCAAGAGCTCTGCCACTATTTTTCGCCGCATAGTGTTTTTTGTTGAGCCGCAAAGATAGGCAATGAATTGGGGCGCAGAACCGGACTTTCCCATCGGATTACAAGCTGCGAAGTGCAGCTGCAAGAGCCGAGATGCGATCGTCGTTCAGCGTACCGGAATATTTCGCCGACTCATAATCGGCCAGCCATTGCAATAGGGCCCGCGCCCGCTCAGAGGGAAGCTCCTGATGCAAAGCCATCTTCAGGGAATATAGTTTACCGTCGTGCATACCTTGGCGGGTAAGCTCCGAAGCCACGCGCACAAACTCCGACTCAAGCGCATCAGGAGAGGATTCCCCTTTGGCTGGAGGGGGCCCTTTGACCCATCTCCGGGAAGCGCTTCGACGGAATTTGAACAGGATTCCCAGGCACAATGCGGCAAGGGGCAAAGCACAAAAAAAGGTAAAGCCCGGTTGCGCGGTCAGCAGAGGGCTCCCATTCAACTCCTGACCCAGGGGCATGAGTCCGGGTAGCGGGTTTACATCCCGACCGGTATCGGTTCTGGCATCGGTTTGAGCAACCTGTATGCGAATGCTGTCGCCCAGACTCTTGTATTGCCCTTTCTCAGGGTCAAAATAGACAAAGGAAGGTCGAACGACAAAACTGCCTGTCGCCCTGGGTATGAGCAGGTATTCCCAGCTACCGCGTTGTTCATAGACGGGCTCGTCGCGCAACTTGGAAATTTCGGAAACGCGCGATTCCGTCAGTTCAAAGGAACTGTCGCGCCTGATCAGGTCGACTTTCATGCCTTTGAAATGGGCATTTCCCGAAATCCTGAAACGCAGAAGTATGGCGTCGTTTAGCGAGTAATGCACTGCCGGGGTGTCCATTTCCAGTTGTATGCTGCCAACGGCCCCGGAAAAATGTTCCGGTACCGGAAGTGGGAGTTCTTTAACCAACAATGACACGGGATTGGAGGCCACGCTTTCGATTTGGCGGTGAAAAAAGGCGTGGAGTTTCAGCCCGAAAGGGTCTTCCTCACCTCGAACGACCCGGTAAACGATCGGTTCAATTTCCAGGGTTCCCGTCTGGATCGGAAAAATGGCAGTTCTCGACAACACGCGCGTGAAGTATTCCCTCCCCTGGTAAACTTCCCGCAGGGTCGGGCGGTGCAATAAATTGACCGGAAAACGGTGAAAGGCATCCAACGAAGGCCGGGAGCCGGCTTCAATGTCCTCAATACCAACCCGGGTGTACAAGGTGTAAGTAAGCAGACATTGCTCCCCGGCATAGGCTTCCTGCTTGTCGATTTCCGCCCGCACAAAAATATCCGGAGCATTGGAGGATCCTTCCCTGGCTTTTACCACTTCCAGATGGAGAGCTTGGGTCTGCAGCCATTTGCCATTTACCCATATGCGGGCCGGAGCCAGCTTGAACGATCCACTCCGGGTGGCCATCAGCACATAGACATAGGCTTGGCTGGAGGAATGCCTCCCGTTGACAATGGAAGTTTGGATGGAGCGGGAAGGTCCCGAAACGACTTGAAATGGGCCGAAGTCTGGCGCCTGGAACCGGTGACCTTCCGCCTGGAAAAGCCGAAAACTCACCCGGAATGTAGAGCCTTCCAGGACGCGTTGGGCATCGGTTTCTGCAATAAACCGGACTTCCTGAGCGGCAGCGGCACCCGCCAGAAGGAGCACCAGCCACAACCAACGCGTCATAGGCGTAAAGGCTTGCGTTTGGTCTTTTTGGGTGTTTCCGGAAGGCGGTCTTCAAAGTATTTGCTCTCCTCCCGGTTCTTAGGATATTGCCGGATTCCGTCGGGGTTGGGAAGGACGATCACCTCCACACTGGGGGTCTTCATTTCTCCTTCTGCATTAACCAGGAGGGCAGGTCCAATGGTGTACACCCCCGCAGCCGGTGCTTCCAGCGCATAACTGTAAGTACTGCTCTGGCTGACTTCGCCGTTGATGATGGTGTAACTGGAGGAGGTGTTGGGTCCAGCCACCACCTGCCAGCCTTCAAAATTGGGGGGGGTAAAGCGACCCTGGCCGTTGCGAACCTCAAAACGCACCTCGAGGTAATTGCCGAGGAGCAGACTGTCCGAACTCAGGCTAATGTCGAATTTGACATCCTGAGCAGCCAATCCGGCAGCCCAAAGGGAAAAAACAATGGCAGCTATTTTCATGGATCTCAAAAAGGTTCAAATTTTTAAAAAACAAATGCAGGCAGACTTTGGTTCGAACGGCTCTCTTGCAACAAATGCCTAAGGTCCCTATACAAAAGAGTGGCTGGCACCATGGTCATGAAGGCTTGCATAATTTACCAGGGTTTGCCGGTGTGAGATCCGGGTGATTGGGATTTCTGAAGTTTCCGGCGGGTCATTTGGTCCTGGCGTTCTACTAGCCTGAAGAGCTGTTCCATCTGGTCTGCCCCAAGGTTTGGGTCCTGCGATTCTTTCCCCGGGGTGTTTGTGGACCGCGGATGGCTTTGGCGGTGTTCCCCACTCCCTGAAGGAGGGGGCTCGTTTTTTGAAGGCTCGTTGGGCTTGGGTGAAGGGGGTGCAGACCGCGGTTTCTGAGACTGTTGCAACAACAACTTGCGCCTGGCAAGGGCATAATTGGCTCGAGCATCTGCGTCTTCGGGATTTCGCACGAGGGCATCCCGGAAGGCGTCAGCACTCTGTGCGTAGTCGCCCGACCTGAAATGGGCATTTCCGAGGTTGTAATAGGCCCTGGATTCTTGCAGCGCATCCCCTGCGGAGCTCAGGCTTTTGCGGTAATATTCGGCGGCTTCCCCTGTGCGCCCCTGCAGGTAAAGGCTGTTTCCGGTGTTGTAGTGCGTTTTAAACCCGGGCTTCCACTCTCCTGCTTTGCGGTAGCATTCCTCTGCTTCTGCAAATGCAGAATCCCGGTACAGCGCATCGCCCTTGCGGAGGAAATGACCGGCGTCCTGCGAGCGCAAAATACTAACAAACGTTAGTATAAAAACGGCAATGGCGTTAGCTGTTTTCATACATTCCTCCGGCAAAAATAACTGTCGACAAAAAGCAGACAGCAGGCAATGAACAGAAAATACTGAAAGTAAGAGCGATAGTCGCTGAACGACTGGTAGGCAGCTTCCGCGCGCGCCAGGGCGTCGAATTTTTTTCGGAGCCGGTCGAAGTTGTCTTGTCCGTCGGCCATCTCGAGCAGTTCACCACCGCCATCTTTAGCCAGCGCGGCCAACAATTCCCGGTCGGGACGCGTCTGGACGGGTTTCCCATATTCATCCGCAAGAACGCCTCCACCGGGCAGTGGAACCCTTCCCCCCGTTTCCGTTCCGACGGGCAGGGTGAAAAGACTGATTCCGGTCTTGCGCAAGTTGGCCAGCTGGTCACCGGCACCCCCCTCGTGGTCCTCGCCATCGCTCACGAGGAGTACGACTTTATGGTGCCCCTGCTCGTTTGCAAACGATTTTTCTGCAAGGGATAGGGCTTCTGCAATTCCGGTTCCCGGAGTTCCGAGTTGATCGGGTGTCAGGGTGCTCACCATCTGGTAAACGGTGGAAAGGTCGGTCGTGAGGGGTGTGTGAAGGTAAGCACGTCCGGCAAAACTGATGAGCCCCATGCGCTCCGAAGGAAAACGCTCGATAAATTGCCTGATCCAGAGCTTAGAGCGCGAAAGCCGGTCCGGTTTGATGTCTTCGCAAAGCATGCTCGCGGATGCGTCGAGAACAATGAAGACATCGACGTTGCGCGAGCGAACGCTGTCGACCTTTTTGCCAAATTGCGGATTGGCCAGCGCGATGATTCCGAGTAGGGCAACCGCAAGGAAACTGGCGAATCGCCAGCGGGTTCGGTGTCCGTTGGAAAGGAGGTATTTTTTCGGAACCCCGGCAGAGCCAAGTGCGGCAAGCTTGCGGTCCGATGCGCGACGGGCATTCATCAAAAGGAGGGCCATCAGCGGGAGGAGGGCGAGCAGATAGAACTGGGAGCTTGCTTCAAACCGGAACATATCAGCAGAGGGTTCTCAAGGTGGTGAATCTCAGTATCCATTCAACGGCGAGCAGGGCAAGGGCCATCCATATCAGTGGGCGGAACCCTTCTGCATAGCGCTTGATGTAGCGGATCTCTACCCTGGTTTTCTCGAGGCGGTCGATCTCTGCGTAGATCTCTGCAAGTTTTGCGGCGTTGGTTGCGCGATAGTACTGACCGCCGGTTGACTGACTCACCTGGCGCAGGAGATTTTCGTCGATGTTGACGGGGGCCATTCCAAATAAGTATTCGCCGTCTGCGCTGCGACCAACCGGAGACCATGCTTCTCCATTGCTGCCTACACCGATTGCGTAAACTTTTACACTGAACTTCTTGGCCAGTTCCGTTGCCACTCCTGGGGAGATGTCTCCTGCGTTATTGACCCCGTCCGTGATGAGGATGATCACCTTGCTGCGTGCCGAATCGCTGCGCAGGCGGTTTACAGCGGAGGCAATGCCCATTCCTATGGCCGTGCCGTCCTCGAGCATGCCACATTTCAATTCCTGCAACAGCGCTGCAAGTGCGTCATGGTCTGTAGTTAACGGACATTGAGTGAACGCCTCACCTGAAAATGCCGTTAACCCGATGCGGTCGTATGGCCGTTTGGAGGCGAACTCCTGCGCAACGGCCTTGCTGACTTCGAGCCGGTTGGGTTGAAAATCCTGACTCAACATCGATGACGACAGGTCCATGACGAGAAAGATGGCGATGCCTTCGGCATTGAGCTTTTCCTCGCGCAGCAGCCAGCGCGGCCGGGCCAGCGCCAGTACAAAAAGTACAAATACTAACAAACGTACGTAAGGTAAGCCCTGCAGACAGCGCACGCGCCAAGTCACTGCAGGAGGAATTCCACCCAGAGCCGGGAAAAACAGAGCGTTTTCTGTAGCAGGTCCGTGGCGGTGAAGGCGCACAAAGAGCCAGGGTACGAGTACCAGCAGGATGAGCATCAGGGGAGATGCCCAGGTGAGCCGTTCCCAGATCACTTCCATCCTCCGGGGAGTTTGCGCAGGGCGATCCTGTCGTTTTTGTCGATGCCAAAGATCCCGCGAGCGAACAGACGTTCACCCCTGAGGCAACCCGCGACGGCGATGATTGGAAGAAAGAGGGCAAGGAAGGGAGCCGCCAAAAGTGGAAGGGCCAGTTTCCAGAGTCCACTGCGGTCCGCCGCCAGAATTCCCGCTTGCCAGCGGTGAAAGCTCCCCGTATGGGTAAGATGCAGTTGCACCCAGGAATCCGGAAGCGAATAGCGGCGGGTACTCAGCAGGCCGCGATGCAGGACGATCTCCGCCCGGCCGGAGGAATCGGACAGGGCTGCCACCAGTGGTTGGGGGATGATGCCAGCCGGATCGGCAAACTGTTGGGCAACAGCGGTCTCGAGCAATTGGTTGTAGCGCGGCTGGTTTTGCGTCATCAGGCGTTCACTCAGCGCCCGGTGCGTGCGGATAAAACGGTCGACCAAGTCAAACAAGGTGTCGTGAGCTCCGATTTCTGGTATGCGCCTGGCAAATTTGACCGCATCGCAGCGCCGCAAAAAGAGGATCAGATCTTCTGCCTGTTCGAGTGAGGGAAAGCGGTCTTCCAGCAATTGCGCGGTTTCGGAGGTCGTGGAAGCGCGCGCCGGAAGGAACAGGCCTTCTTCAAGAAAGCCTCGCGCAATCGAACTCAACTCGTCGTAAAATGGCCCGACCTGACCCCGTTGCCACAGTTGGGAAGATCGGAGTCTTTCCAGGGAGTTTAGGGCACGCGAAGCGGCACCCGGCAGTGCTGGCGGTTCGTATGAAGATATCCCCACCTGGTCCGCACGAAAGAGCTGCCAAAGTACCACCAACAGCAGCACGACAAAGAGCACTCCGCCTATGCGAAGCAACAAGCCGCGCATGCCGGCTGGAGTGGTCTCTATGTCTTTAATTGCTTTCAATTCGCCGGGATCCACTGCAGGGAAATGGACGTATAGACTTTCTACCGGGGATCCGGGAATGGCCGGCAACGCAAAGCGGCCGGAGTCAAAGGCAACAAAGCGGATCTGACGGGCGTAGCCACCGGACGCTGCCTTCCACTGGCCGCGATCCAGTGGCTCGATTCCGGGCAGGCTGTCCAGTGCCAACAACAGGGAATCGGCCTGCAGGGTGTCTGATGCCAGCACGTGCAAGCGCTGTTGGCTTCCAATGACCATGGTTCCGGAATCTGGTCTGCAAATGAAGTCTTGTGCCGATGAGCCATTTGTCGAAATACAGCAAACGCAAAAAATCAGTGCAATCCGATTCATCGCCCGCCCCATGTCATTTGCGCTTTTTGAAAAAGCCAAGCAGTGTCTTTACAAAAGGTTCCCCCGGATTGAGTTCCAGAAAATCCGCATGTGCCCGAAGGAACTGTTCCCGGACGGACTTGCTGTATTCGGAACAGGCCTGACGGTAATTTTCAGCCCATAGGGGTTTTGACGTATCAACGAGCATTTCATAACCCTGCTCGAGATCCTTTAGCGGCAACAACCCGACATCAGGCAACTCCCTTTCCAACGCATCGCGGATTTGCAGCCCAATGAGTTCGTGGCGCCGCGCTGCGATCCGCAAGGTTGCCTCCGGCAGGGGTGCTTGAAAATCGGACATCAAAAAGGCAATGCAGCGCTTGGACTGCACGCGGCTGAGGTGTTGTAGCGGCAAATGAAAGTCCGTGCTGCCAGAATCTGACCTGCGCACCAGCAATTCGCGAATGATGCGCAACAGGTGCTGGCGCCCCTTTTTTGGGGGGAGGTAGAGGTGGATGCGGTCGCTAAACAGGATCAATCCTGTCTTGTCGTGGTTCTGATTGGCCGAAAAGGCCAGTACCGCGGCCAGTTCTGTCTGCCATTGGCGCTTTTCACTGCCCGATGAGCCGAAATGCATCGAACGGCTGATGTCGGCCATGATCAGCAGGGTGAGTTCGCGTTCTTCTTCAAAAACCTTGACCTGGGTTTGTCCTGTGCGCGCCGTCACGTTCCAATCGATGTGGCGAATGTCATCACCATACTGGTATTCGCGCACTTCTGAAAAGGACATGCCACTGCCTTTAAAACTGCTGTGGTAAGCTCCCGAAAACAATTGCTGGCTGAGGCTCCGGGTTCGGATCTCGATTTGCCTGACTTTCCGGTAAATTTCCTGCGCCTCCGTCATGCTTTAGTAAAGTTTGCGCAATGGGCCGAGTTTGCGAACGTGTTGTTCCAAAAGTGCATAGGGGATCACGATTTTGCGCATGCCCCAGATCCGGTTAAAATCAGAACTAAAGCAAAAGCCCTCCGGTCGCAAAGTCCAGTTTTTAAATTGCTCGCGCTCGAGATACATCCTGAATCGGCCCGAACTGTTTACGCTCATCATTTCCTGCTTTTTCCAGGATATGAATTCCTCAAAATATTGAGTGTAGTCGAATTCCTTATCAAAGCAATCCTCCAGGCTGACAATGCGTTTAGCCTTTCGATCGTAGGTAAATGCAAGGTTGCGGTCATCAACGCTCCAGGGCTCCGCAAAGCGGAAAATCCCGCTCACCCAGTCGCGGTGTACCCATTCCACATCTGTGAAGACGCTGTAATGCTGGGTCAGCTCTGGTACCGATTGTTGATGGTAATGGACGACCTGCCCGGTCCACTGATCCAAAAACTGCGAGATCCAAAGGTCAAAGTCGCGGTCGCCAGTTTGAATGTACTCTGCATAAATTCTGATCCCGGGAAGACTTATGTTTTTGCATACCATGGGATGTTCCCCCGACAGTTCCCAGTTTTCCTCGATGGGGTAGCGGCCTTTAAACATTTCGACCATTGCAAATTGCTTTCCGGATTTTTTTTCGAGCTGGAATTCCTTGATCCGTTCGCCAAAATAATCGTGGAGGCGGAGGTTCATCCGTTCGCAGGTTGGGTCGGTGCAGTCGCCGCTGACCATGAATCCGGTCAGTTTGTCGGGAGTACTCAACGTGCCATAGACGCGCTGGTCTGCGTCGCTTTGAAGTTGAACGAGAACAGCTGTCTGGTCCATGATTCCGGTCAGCGATTTGTACCAGCGCCTGGCCGGGCATTGGAGCGCCGTAAATCCGTCGCGCGGCCTCTTTTCAAATTCGATGTAAATGCCGGTCACCCTGCCGGGATCCATTAACCGGGCTTTTAGTCCGGAGCGGTTCACCTGCGCCAGTAAAAATCCTTTGTGCTCAGATTCTTCATCCTGAACGACGAGCTTGAAATCCTCAGTATGGTAGCGCCCTTCCACATAAAAGCTTTGCTGCTGACTGGTTTGTTCAAGCAGGCCTTTGTATGAAGTGAGGTCATAGCCGAGGGTGAGTAGGTATGGTTCCCCGTTGCTGCCCATGCCCGAGTAGAGGTGGATCCATACGCCTTTATTCTTTGTGCCGAATAGGTCGATGACGTGTTGAATGCGCTGCGAGGGATCCTGCACCTGCCCGCTGACCGGCATGAGTTGCCACACAGAAAGTGCCAAACAAATGAACTTACGAACGTTAGTTAGCATATCGTCAGGGTACTTCAACTTTAGAGAGGATGTGTGTGATCAGTTCGTCCTGGTGGATGTCTTCAGCCTCCGCCTCGTAGCTAAGCCCAATGCGGTGCCGGAGTACGTCCCGGCAAACCTGCTGAACATCGTCTGGGATCACAAAACCCCGGCGCTGCATGAAAGCGTAAACCTTGCTGGCCAGGGCCAGGTAAATGCTTGCCCGTGGAGAAGCGCCGTGCTGGAAGTATTCGGCGAGCTCTTTCAGCCCGCATGCGGTGGGATTGCGCGTGGCAAATACGAGCTGCAGCAAATAGCGTTCGATGCGCTCATCCATATAGATTTTCAATGCGGAACTCCGGGCCCTGAGGATGTCTTCGGGGTGTATGACGGGTTCCACCATCTGGTCGATGGCTCCACTGAGGTTGCGCCTGACGATCTCCCGCTCCTCTTCAAACCCGGGATAGCCGACGATGATCTTCATCATGAACCGGTCGGTTTGGGCTTCGGGGAGGGGGTAGGTGCCTTCTTGCTCGATGGGGTTTTGGGTGGCGAGTACCAGGAAGGGTTCTTCCAGGGGGAATCGTTCCCGGCCAATGGTCACCTGCTTTTCCTGCATGGCCTCGAGCAGGGCGGATTGCACCTTGGCCGGAGCCCGGTTGATCTCATCGGCTAGGATGAAATTGGAAAAAATTGGACCCTTTCGCACGGAAAACTGGTGGTCGGCCGGATTGTAAACGAGCGTTCCGAGGATGTCTGCCGGAAGAAGATCGGGCGTGAACTGTATCCGCTGGAACCCGGCATCGACGCAACGCGCCAGCGTCTTGATGGCCAGAGTCTTCGCCAGACCCGGCATCCCTTCCAGCAACAGATGGCCTCCCGACAGCAGACCCAGGACCAGCCGCCCGATCAGGTAGTCCTGCCCCACCAACACCCGGCGCTGTTGCTCGAGCAGGCGCTCGACAAAGGCACTTTCGAGTTGAATTTGTTGATGAATTGCTTCAATTTCAAGATTTTGAGACATGGCGTACCAAAGTTTTCGGTGACAGACGGCGAAATTACCAACTTTGTGCTTACAGCTAAAATCGTTGCCATGGCGAAAAACGCTATTTTGATGCGCAGAGCAGCTATGCTTCTGTGGTTTTTAGGCTTCTTTAACACTTTCGCATTGCATGCTCAGGATGCCGTGGAAAGGCTTGCCGGAGATATGGCGATCCGCACCTTGCATTCCGGTGTTTTGTTGGTCAGGCTTGAGTCGCACGATAAAAAGAGCGCACTGCTCGAGCAATTGGCGGAATCGTCCGATTGCGATGAAAAATGCAGGATCAGGTGCAAGCGGGAAGCCGACGAGATCCGCGCAGGCCGCGATCGTTTCAATAGGGCTTTTATGAAGGCCTTCTCCGGTCATTATCATTTTAGCAGGGTGTATTTCTATTACGACCGGGACCATCGGGCTTTACAAAGTCAGGGTTTTGGTGGGCGCTATTTTCTCGACGACAGCTTGAGGTTCATGGATGCCGGTCCATTTTCTGCAGACAGCATCCTGCTGCTTGTACGCGACAAGACTCCCGGAAGTGCCGCCGAGGGATGGCTACTGAAGCAGCCTGACAACCAGCCACTCCCTCCGGACTTTCCCTACCTGACCATTAATAATTACAAGACGCTGGTCAACTATTTCTCAGATAGCGACCACGTCAATAAAAACTGTAAATACCTCGTCCGGAAACTCAATAAAACACTGGTCCGGTATTACAGCGAAGCGGAAAGACGTCGCCAGGAAGCGACACTGCTCCGTTGATGTGCGTATTGAAAAAATGGAGTCAAAAAACTAATTATCGTTAGTTGATGGATTGAACTGTTGGAAACCCGGTTCCATTTCCAGAGTATGGCAAAGTGTCAGTTTCCCAGAGGTCAGTTTTACAAACGTTCGTTCAGGGAGCGGACTGCTGATCATTCCATGGAGGGTAAGCGGCCGGACGTGGAGCCTGGGTCAATAGGGCGTTTTTAGAAGTATCCTTTGTTGTGCGAGTAGGCATGGTGGGCAGGGATGTGCAATAGGGAGTTTTTCAAAGTGCCTTGAAGTGGGCGTTCATCTGTTTCCGCCATCCGAAACCGCATTGAATTTCTTTTCAAGAGCGAGCCGTCGAAATTCAAATATCTCGTGCACGCGGCGGTGAACGCCAAGTAAACCGGCCAGCCATCCCAGAACGGATTTGCCGATGTCGTAATACAGGATATCCGTCATCAGGATACCGCCTTCGACTGCTTTGAAATGGTGCTCGTGGTGCCAGATCCGGAAGGGTCCCACGCGTTGTTCGTCGACGAAATAGACTCCCTCCCGGATGTGGGTGATCTCGGTACACCATGAAAAGGGAATTCTCAGGAAGGGTCGGACTACGTAGGTGATCAACATCCCCGCATACATCTTGTCCGAAGGAAGGGATGTGATCTCAAATTGCATATCGCGCGGTGTGATGTCGTTTAAATTGACCGGGGTGGCAAAATAGTCCCAGCACTGCTGCGGCGTTATTTTCAAAAACTGTTCCCTGATGATTTGTTTCATTTTTGCGATTTGTACTGTGCGAAACACTGGAACATGAAAAAGGGTTGTACTAAGTTAGCGCATCGTGCTGTTGGCGATGAGGGTCACTTCCTGATTGAACAGTCCGTAAATCTCACAGAGTACCCCTGAAAGCATAATGTCATAGAAGATGAAGAATTTAGTGCCCGATTTTAGAACTCAATGGGAAAACTCCAGGTGAGCTCTAACCCATTCATCGAACGGGATGGTTCAATGGTCAGGCTGGACCTGATCCATCCATCATTTTACCTTGGGGGAGACCCCGTGGAGATCGCGCGATGTCTGCTGGGAAAAATACTATACACCAGGGTTGATGGCAGGCCAACTGCGGGAAGGATCGCAGAAACGGAAGCCTATTGTGGTCCGGAAGACCGGGCCTCCCATGCGTGGGGAAACCGGCGCACCTCCCGGACCCAAACGATGTTTATGGCTGGAGGCCACGCCTACGTTTACCGGTGTTACGGCATCCACGATCTGTTCAATGTAGTAACAGGACCTGAGGGCATACCTCACGCCGTCCTCATTCGGGCGGTGGAGCCGCTGGAGGGCCAGGCTGAAATGGCCAGCCGTCGCGGACTTATAGAGGGGCATGAGGGAATAGGGAGGGGCCCCGGCTGCCTGACCCGCGCCCTGGGAATAGACCGGAGTGCAAACGGCGTATGCTTGCATCAGCTGGAAAGTCCGGTGCAGCTCTGTGAGGGGCTGGGGCATGTTGAAGAAAGCGACATTGCCGCCACACCGAGAATTGGGGTCGATTATGCCGGGGAATGGGCCCTGCGTCCCTGGCGGTTTTATCTCGTTCACTCCCGAAGCGTGAGCGGTAGAAAAAGACCCGGGAGATAAGGGATTTAGAATTTCGGCAATCCGGCTTTTCCGGCAGCCACTATACGAGCGCAACCGCGGAATTTTTTTTCTGCTCGCCGGGTTAGATCAATGATTTAGAGCAAGGGTTTCGAATGATGCACATCGTCCTTGATCAACGTGAAATTGGATTATTTTTACGGAATGCGAATATGGGATACGGCAAAGTTGATTTTCCTTACGGCATCGGCTTGCTTGCTGCAGAAGGAGATGTATGCACAGCAGGGGCCATGGAATAATCCTCTGAGGTTTGCCTGGTCTGATGATGGCAAAAACTATTCTGACCCGAAAATTTTTCAGGATTCAGCGGGAGTGCCTACGGTTGTGAGTTGGAAGGGGAATATGCTCATTTCTGCGTTTCAGTGGTTCCGGCAGCCGAATCCATCTCCGAGCTGGGATCGCGTGGCGGTAAAGATTTCGTTGGATGGTGGAAACCTGTGGAGCGAACCCGTTCCGGTGCAATTTGAAGGATTGCCAGCCGGCTTCCAGCGACCTTTTGATCCAACCCTTGTCGTCCTCAACGAAGACAGCTTGCGCATGTATTTTTCTGCGTCTGCCTTTTTACCCAAACGCGGGCTCGATTCCACCGTCGACATGCATTCGGCGGTCAGCACCGACGGGCTTCATTTTACCTTCGAGCCGGGGCCCAGAGGCGATCTGAAGGTTAAGCCCCTCATTGACCCGGCTGTGGTTCGCTTTGGAAAACAATGGCACTATACAGCCCCGGCAGGGGCCCCGCAGGATGGTGCCCATCATTTTGTATCGGCCGACGGACTCAAATTTGATTCCATAGGCAGGATTGGTTCTGATCAGGCCCACAACTGGACGGGTAATTTTGTTGCAGTCGACAGTAGCGAGTTGCGTTTTTACGGAAGCGGACAAACCATTTGGTACAGCGCCTCGCCGGATGCTGTGAATTGGGGGCCTTACCAGCACACCGCTTTGCGGGGCGGCGACCCGGCGGTGGTGCGCATGGAGGATGGGCGCTACCTGATGATCTACGTGGGACAGGCCTATTCCACGCATCTGGACCCAACGGGGGAGTTTAAGGTAAAAATATGGTTATCCCAGGTGCAAGCGGAGGACTGGATCAGCGTTTGCTCAACTTTGGATCTTACCGGAACAGAATTTAAAATCGCCGACTTTTCGGGGAGAATAATTCACCGGGGGATTTTAGAGAAAATGCCGTCGAATGTACACGTTGGCCATCTTGCTTCTGGTTGGTACCAAATTGTAATCGCATCCCCTTACGGGAGCGTCCTGCGCTTTTTTAAACACTGATTTTATTTTTACAACGGATTCCAAAATTCAAGGATGGCCACACATCTTGGATGCCTGCGGCATCCTTGGTCCCGGCCCAGGATGGATCATACGCATGCAGGGTACGGCCACATTGTGCCAACATCCGACCCCGAAGGGGTCGCACCTTTGTACCCGCAAAATAGGTAAACTAATGATCATTACAAACTTATTACCCATTCAAGTAAACGCAAAATAATTGCATGTAAAATTGCAACCAATTCATCTAAGAAAAGATATATTTTTCATTATACTCGACATCATATTTTTTCAACAGGTCCAGATATTCCTCCCGAAAGCCCCTTCATTTATGGTGTTCTTTTTGATTTAAAGGCACTTCCCCCCCCCTCCCCATTTTGATGCCCGAATGAAAAGGGCTATCTACCTCCACTCCCTGTTGATGCAAGAATGAATTTAGCGTGCGAGCCTGTGCGGGGATGCTGGCGCAGGAGGCATTTTTCGAGGTGCCTTAAATTCAGCCCTGAATTGCCAGGGTCGCAGGGGTTGGTACGCTGTTGGAATATTGTTTCTTCATTTCTTGTTTGCCCTATATGAATTAGGTTGTTACTTTCTTTTGCCGCAAAAGAAAGTAACCAAAGAAAGCTCGTCAGTATGCTAGGCGCTCACGCTGCGATCAATCTGCGCTTTTAGCTTTCGCGTTTTGGGGATTGCAGTGTTCCCTTCTGGCAGCTGCTATGCAGCGTGACCGTGTCGCATCTTATCCGCTGGCTGAGCGGAGTCGAAGCCAGCGGACACTGCGCTTGCATACTGACTGTCCCAAAGCAGATTTTACCTTGGATTCAGCATGCTGGTTTCAAGGGAACTTTGATTTTGCGCTGTTGGAATATTGTTTCTTCATTTATTGTTTGCCCTATGTGAATTGGGTTGTTACTTTCTTTTGCCGCAAAAGAAAGTAACCCAAAAAAGCTCGTCAGTATGCTAGGCGCTCACGCCGTTCCCAATCTTCGCTTTTGGCTATCCCTATTGGTAAAAGACAACCCGCTGCTTGTCTTCCATTTTCTTTCAACTACAGAGTTGCAATACAGTTATTGGAAAAATCAATTGGTGCACACCCCTTTATTCAGGCCGAATCTTGTTTTGTTCATCCTGGAATGTTGTTGATTTAAACATTGTAAGGCCAACAACACGATCACGAGGCCAAAACCCAACCAAGGGGCCAATGAGCCTTTGAGGCTGGAGGAAAGGGGAATTTTAACGACTTTTCAACCAATGTTCTCTTTTTAGTGTTTTACCATAAATCACGACGCATGGTATTCAAGTCTTCGATTCTGACAAGCTCATTGGTTTCCCTCTTATTATTAGGCCATAATGTTTCTGTGGCACAGCTCGGTTTTGATGTTGAAGGAGGGTGGGTTACAACTGGGTACAACGACGTTGCCATTCCCGGTTCTGGGGGAACGCGGATTTCACTGAACGAAGAGCTCAATGCGGAAAGCATACCCTATCTTCGTCTGAGGGCGGAAGTTCGGTTGTCGGAGAGGCATCTGCTTAGTCTTTTATATGCTCCCCTGAGTCTTAATTCGGAAGGATCGCTTAAAAAGGACATTTTGTTTGCAGGGACACAATTTGCTGCCGGTGCCCCTTTGTCGGCAAAATACGTTTTTAATTCCTATCGCCTCACCTACCGCTACGACTGGATTCGAAGAGCGAAATTTTTATTTGGAATCGGATTCACCGCAAAGATACGCGATGCACTGGTGAGTGTGGAAAGTGGAAGCACCATTGGGGAAAAGGCCAACGTCGGCTTTGTGCCCATTGTCAATTTTCACCTCGAGTACCGGCCCTTGGAACGATGGAGCCTTATGCTTTCAGGAGATGCATTGGCGGCGCCACAGGGTCGTGCCGAAGACGTTTTGCTTGCCGTCAACTATAAAATCAATGATCGGCTCTCGGCAAGGGTGGGGTACCGGTTGCTGGAAGGTGGAGCCGACAACGACGAAGTGTACAGCTTTGCATTGTTTCATTATGCTTCCATTGGCTTTAATTATAAGTTAGCATACTTGCCATGAAAGCTTCGATGACCGTTAAGGCTACCCTATCGCTCGTGTTACCCCTGATACTGGGTGCTGTTGCAGGTGCAATAACGGGTCCGGCCATCGATGGCTGGTATGTTCATCTGACGAAACCGTCTTTTAGTCCACCCAATTGGATTTTCGGTCCCGTGTGGACACTGCTCTACCTGCTGATGGGGTACTCCTTGTTTCGCATTTGGCGCCTTCCCGCAACGGATATGAGGAACCGGGCCCTTTTGCTTTTTGCCTTACAACTCGCACTCAACATTGCCTGGTCTTTCCTGTTCTTTGGTCTGCGCAATCCGGCCTTGGCATTGGGGGAGATCCTGGTGCTATGGGTGGCCGTTGCTTATATGTTGCACTTCTTTTACCGGATCGACCCGCCTGCTGCCTGGATTAACCTGCCCTATTTCGGATGGCTCAGCTTTGCCGTTGTGCTCAACGCTGCTTATGCCTGGTTGAACGTTTGGGGAGCTTAAAGCAAGGAGTTGCATATACTCTGCCCGTTCCTGGTATGTCTTTGCCTGAGGTCGTTAATAGAATGCTTTACACATGGACGGATCTAACGAATGTTAGTTTGTTTTTGCATGGGTAATTAAATTCATTTATATGGTTACTCTAAGGGGAGCTAACGGAGGCTTCAGGTTTAAAATGTGTGCTGGCGAGGCCGGTGGGCTGAGGATTTGGGGCTAGGGTCATTGCAGCCAATGTCGAACCCATGTCATCCGGTTGGGGGGGCATTATTTATTTAACATGTTGAAATACAATATATTGTTGTAATAGTTCGAATTGGGCAGCCCTGGGCAAAATTTTAGATACCGGACAGACAGTGACACAGTGTATACAACTTTTGGTTAAATTTCTTGCTTTTTTGGTGGAATTGTTATAGCTTAGTATTTTATTTAACCTCTTTAAACCTTTGTTATGAACACTTTTGCCCCCCCCCCCTAAAAAATCTACGAATTGCTACCTAGCCATTGTTAAACTTGCTTCCATTCTGCTGGTGTTCCTGCTGCCTGGAATATCGCTTGCCCAGTGCCCGACGTCTTATTGGGGTGTAATGACGTTTCCTCAAAATCATAGTGCCATTTGTGGATTTAATGAAGTGAGTGCTTATTTAAAAATAACAGGTTCAGATGTTATGGCTTTTGGTCGGATGGATGTCAACTTTTCTAATAACGTTAGAATATATTCTGCCCTCAAAGTTGCTGATTATGTGGATAATATAGTTATAGCCCAAAATGGCCATCAAGTGGGGTTTCTTATAGGTGAACTATGCGAACCTGTTGCAATTAATGATCAAGATGTATTGATAACTATAGTTTTTAACATCATGACCGGTTCAAGTGCAACCGTTCAAACTGATTTTACAAGATTATTTATAATTAATCCTTGCGCCACCTTGTGCACAGGGTATTCTGAAGACAGCGCAAAAAATATTTATGTAGATCCATATGAGTTAAATGGTAAACTACTTATACCAGCTCTTTTCTCTTGCTCAGGGGGAAGTAGCACCGATCACGGACTGCCTGATCGGATAGTTACCATCTCCATGGCAGGAGCACCGAAATGGGATCTTTGCGTAGATGTACAAACATCGGCAACCGGTTATTATGAATGCGAAGATCTGCGTGAGGATTGCGATTACAATATCTGTGTCGTTGGACCGGATGATGCTTATTGCGGCATTGATGAATTTGATATTGACATCATCAGAGAATTTATTTTAGGTGCGGTCTGTCCTTTTGATTATGAATGGCAACACTTTGCCGCTGATGTTAATAACGACGGAAGAGTCTCAACTCTTGATATCGTGCATCTGGAAGGATATTTAATCAATGGCAATTACGACATTCCATTA
>JADLHA010000021.1 GCA_020848995.1 Saprospiraceae bacterium
AATAGGGGAAAATTTCTACCCCCCCCCCCCCGGATTTTAACAAATAATTAACACTTCCGGGTTGTCGCAAAGCGGATTGGGCCTCAATTGCTTGCCACTAATCACTGATCCGCATCCGATCATTTCGACCTTCGGTTTGGTTCGGTTTAGACCGCCCCAAGAGCTAAGGGTGGTTAGCACCGGAATCCGCTCCAGTGCGGTCTTGGTCCATTCACAGGGCCTTATGCATTGGGTTTTGCCTGGCAAAAATAGCTTAACATCATCCCGATTCGCTGTGCGGCATCATGGGATCCCGCAAACAGATCATTTTTCCTATCCAGAGCAAGAGGTCGGATTTTTTTTCAATCAGCTTATTATCCAATTCGGTGTTTTCATAGTCCAGTATTTTGATCCGTTTCGGCCATTGCTGATTTGCATAACGGAGTGCTCTGCCCAATGGGCTTTTCGGCTCATCCTCTGTTGTAATTCTGCAGCGATCCTCGATCCATCTATTTAAATACAGGACGCATCATTTCCTGGCGATACTTTTATGGTCAACTTACGACAGATCCTTTCGAATGCTTTCAGCCTCATCAATCTGCCGGATCCATGCAAGAGGCCGGTCGCTATTACCCAGGTGTCAGGCTCATGTATCATAAAATGCCGCATGCAATAAGCCTGAATGGTGAGCGATGAATTTGCCGCAATTTCGATATGGCCATGCCAGCCCTTCTTACAATTTTTCATGCCGGCAAAGAAAATCCACTAAATTAGCTCAGTCATTATGACTCTGTCGTACCGTTAAAATGAAACCCTCCCGTCATTACACGCACCTTTTCGCAATTCTCTGCCTTCTCCTGTGGCTTGGAGGCTGCAAGAAAGCGGAATTGCATTTCGGTATCAAAAACCATTCAGAAATAACCCTGACAGGGGAGAATACGCTTTACCTGTGTTCTGATAGAAATTCAAACAATCAATTGATCTGCAATCGCAAATCCATAGGAGAATGGGAAAAATTCTTCATACACTTCTTACAAAACGGCAAAGTCACCCTGCAAGCATCGGACCACTCTTATGTAGCAGTTGCAGATGACAGAGAAGGCTATTTATTCGCCGGATATCCTGAATCTGAAAACAATGTCGTCTTTAAAATAATCGCCTCTTCTTCTGGTGGGATAATTCTCCAGGATTACAAAGATAATTATGTTGGACTTGACACCAACAATAATGCACTAAAGGCCGACAAAGTCAACAGAGCAAACGCCGCAATTTTTTCTCTCCAGGAATTCCCTGCTAAAAAGTTTTCCCATTTCTCGTTTAATCAATTACTTCCATTAATCTTTGGGCTCATTCTTCTCTTTGTAAGCCTCGTTACCTTCCAGTATCAGGAGAAAAAATCTCTAAGCATCCTATTGCTGTTATTGGGAGGCTTCAGCGTGAGACTTTTTATGGGTTTGTTGAATCCGCATCTTAACTTATGGGATGAACAGTTTCATGCACTTGTCGCTAAAAACATGATTGACCATCCTCTTTCCCCAATGCTCTACAAAAATCCTGTGCTCTCCTATGATGAAACGAGTTGGGTCACGGGTCATGTCTGGTTGCATAAACAACCCCTATTTTTATGGCAAATGGCATTGAGCATGAAGTTTTTTGGCGCAAATGTATTTGCTTTGAGACTGCCAAGCTTAATCATGTCAACCCTTGTTATCCTATTTATATACAGAATAGGAGAATTATCGCTTAGTAAAAAAGCCGGATTTTTTGGTGCATTGCTGTTTGCGTTATCAAACTTTGTTTTAGAAATCTCCTCCGGTGCCATTCATACCGACCATAACGATATAGCCTTCTTGTTTTATGTAACTGCGAGCATCTGGGCATGGACCGAATATGAATCGTCCAAATTACCCCGAAAAAGGCATTTCCTTATCTTGATAGGACTGTTTTCAGGATGCGCCATTTTGGTAAAGTGGTTAACAGGTTTTCTCGTGTTCTCAGGGTGGGGACTTTCCATACTTTTATCAAAAGAAAGAAGAGTTGAGTGGGTACTATATCGCGACTTCCTGGCAGGTATAATTGTTGCCGCATTTGTATTTCTCCCCTGGCAAATTTATATCCTTCATACTTTTCCTACGGTCAGTCAATACGAATTCGCTCTCAACGCAAAACACCTTTTTAATGTCATAGAAGGGCATGGCGGAGATTTTTGGTGGCATTTTGATGTTACCAAGGAAATTTATGGTGTCAATTTCCTTTTACTCTTAGTCAGTATATACATTTTCTTCATTTCCTTAAATAATTGGGTCTTTAAGACGGCCTTTGTCTCTTATATTGTTGCAATTTATCTTTTCTTCGGGTTCGTTGCAACGAAAATGATTGCATTTACCTTCTGTGTTTCATTTTTACTCTATCTGGCCTTTGGGGCTACCGTTGAAAAGTTCTTAAAAATCATAATTTTAAATCCAGAATATCTTTCAAAAAAAATACACAAGGTCATTTATACTACTTTGGTTTTGGGCATTCTTTCCGGATTTAACTTAGATATTGAGAAAATTCAGGAAAATCACACTGCCTGGAAAAAAGACTCCAATTCCCTTCTTATAAAACGACTCAGCACGACTCCGGATATTCAAAATCTTGCAGAGAAATTTGGCGTTACCTCTGATCATGTTGTTTTCAATTGCGCGCCCGATGACAACATCCCTGTTATGTTCTTTAATGAGATTACTGCTGCCTACGGCCACATTCCGGATTTCAATACCTACCTGGATTTAAAACAGAAAGGACATAAAATAGCCATTTTTGATCATGGCGAGTTGCCATCGCATCTTATGACAGACAAAGATGTTATTAAAATCCCAAGCTATTGGACTGGTCGATAAGGATCCCGCTTGATGCAATGCCCTTCTCTTCCAATAATATAACACACCAAGACGACAACCCTTACCGATTGCAGTACAACCGAATGGTGAGATTTGATTACGCCTGCCCTTCGGTATGGCCATGCCAACCCATTTTACCATTTTTTCATGCCGGCTAAAAAAACTTCCTGAAAATCAGCTTAGACAAAATGAACCAGGCCGGAGGGATATGTTACATTCAAATTTTTGCTTAATTGGGGCTGATACCAGGTGTTATATTAACGTTCGTTATCCTGCGATGGCGCTTCAAGTTCTGCAAGTATCTTGTTTACATCTTCTTCGGTAGTTGACAATTTTGTCTTGCATATCCTGATCAGCTCTGCGGCGCGTTTGACCTTTTGCGACAACTCGTCGACAGAGATTTCACCAGCTTCTATCTCCGCAACAATGCGCTGGAGTTCGTCAAAGGCATCGCTGTAATTGATGGTCTTACTCATTCCTCATTTTTTGTTGATGTAGTGGTAACGCGACTCACCATCCGACCCTGATAGAGCATCGTCTCCACCGTGTCTCCCGGCCGGACCATCTGGTCGCTGGTCAGCGCACGCCCTTGCAGCAGCGTAATGCTGTACCCGCGCCTCAAGACGTTCTCGGGATGCATGCTCTGCACGAGTTTTTCCGCAGCTAGCAGTTCACTGAGGTGGGTTTTGAGCGATGCCCCTGTCGCCGAAGTGAACTGATATCCCAGTCCCTGTTGCTGGAGCGCCGCCTGACGCAGGTGGGCGTTCACATCCTTGCGCAAACTTTCGGCATGCCGCGATAACACCTGCCGCCGAAGACTGAACAGCATCTGACTTGCGACACGAAGTCCTTGCCGGTTCACATCCAGTTGCTGCCGCTCTTGCTGCATACCCATTCGGCACTTGTGAACGAGTGAACGCGCGCAGTGCTGAAGTGAGGCCCCCCTGGCCAAAAGGTGTTTCCCCACCACCGACCGGAACAACTTGATCTCTGACTGGAAGGAGATTTTCTCCTCTGTCAACATGGCGTTTACCAGTGGTCCCAACTTGTCCTGGGCTTCCCGAACAGGAACCGAAAAATTGTGAAATCGCTGGATGAGTTCTTCTGCAAGCTTGGTCGGCGTAATGGCATTCAGGTGGGCAATCATCTCCACCACGGTTTCATTGGTCGCATGTCCGATTCCCGACAACACCGGCAAAGGGAATTCCGCAATCTCGCGGGCCAGCTCATACTGGTTGTAACAAGCCAGTCCAATATCGCCACCCCCGCCCCGGACAATGGCAACTACGTCGAAATGATGCATGACCTGGCGAATGCGCCGCAACTGTGCCATAATGGACTCCACCGCATCGTCGCCTTGCAGCAGCGACGGGAAAAGAAAATGAAAGAACTGGTATTTCCAGGATCTGTGGGCTGCTTCCAGTACTTTCGTAAAATCCGCGTAGCCCTTGCTGGACTCTACCGAAATGATGGCAATGCGTTGGGGCAATCTTGGAAAAGGGAGCCGTTTGTTCGCAGGGTATAAAGCCTCCGCCCTCAACCTCTTCAACGTCTCCTGTTTTTCCCTTTCCAGGTCGCCCAGAGTGTATTGCGGGTCGATGTCGAGTATGGTCAGGCTCAGGCCATACTCCGGGTGGAAGCGAATCGAAGCCTCCATCAGGACTTTAATCCCGTCTTTCAGCGGTTCGTTCAGCACCTTTCGAAACAAATCGTCGATCCTCTGGTAATCTGTCCCCCACAATACCGAGCGGAATTGTGCGACGATTTTGCCGTCGACCCGCTCGACCAGCTCGGGATAACAATGGCCGGAATGCTTGTAATGGTTGAGTTTGTTCATCTCCGCCCGCACCCAGAAGGATTGCTTGTAACGGCCTTCCAGGGTGCGCTGGATGCTGGCTGCAACCTCGTACAGACTAAATACCTTCCGGCCACCAATATCCTCCGGCATGATTATTTCACCTTTTTCACCCTATGTACCGCTCTGCCCCGCAACAGCCCAATCGGAACGGCGTGGATTTCCGTTGCGCAATATAGAAATTTCCCCTTGACCAAACACCGATTTTCAATCAAGCCCTGTTTCCGGTCTGGGAAAGGCCTCGATCCGAAGGATTCCCGGGCTGAATCAGTTCGTCTTCCAGGTCGCCGGTAAGCCGTTTTCATACAGGTACTCCTTCCTGAACCCATAAGCCTGCACGCAAAGTCCTTCTGACGGCTGCAACAAAACACTGCCGATGGAGTTCTATACTCCATTTATACCTTTGCATCTTTGCCCAAAATTTCACGCTGATGATCACCTATGTTCTACTTGTCGTTGGCCTGTTCTTTCTGTTGAAAGGAGGCGATCTCCTCGTCGATGGAGCTTCTGCACTGGCCAAAAAGTTCAAGATCTCGCCGATCGTCATCGGCCTTACGGTTGTGGCCTTTGGCACTTCCGCACCCGAACTCATCGTCAATGTCTTAGCCGCCACCTCCGGCAACACGGAGATCGCCATTGGCAACGTCCTGGGGAGCAACATTGCCAATATCTTTCTCGTACTGGGGATCGCCGCACTCATTCATCCCATCGCAGCGAAAAGAAACACCGTGTTAAAGGAAATCCCCCTCAGCTTGCTTGCGGCCCTGTTCTTAGGCTTCGCGGCCAACGATGCGCTGTTTGACGGCGAGTTGGTTTCAGTTTTTTCCAGGATCGACGGTTTGGTCTGTTTCCTGTTTATGAGTATTTTCATGTATTACGTTTTCAGCATCACGGAATCCGCAGAAGACATCCTCGAAACCGATATACCGGAAATCTCCACCCTGCGCGCAGCTGTCTATGTCGCGATCGGTCTCGTCGCCCTTTTTGCAGGTGGAAAATGGGTCGTGGAAGGCGCCGTGAAAATGGCCGAAGCATTTGGGGTGAGCCAATCCCTTATTGGACTGACCATTGTGGCCGTTGGGACATCGCTTCCCGAGCTGATCACATCTGCTGTTGCCGCTTACAAACGCCAGGCTGATATCGCCATTGGCAACGTCGTGGGCTCCAACATTTTCAACGTATTTTTTGTACTCGGAACCAGCTCCATCATACGTCCGTTGCCCTTCAATCCAAATGCCAACGGTGATATCATCGTCGTCATCCTGGCAAGCCTCCTCCTTTTTTTATTTATGCAAGTTGGCAGGCGGGCACTGCTCGAGCGATGGCAGGGTGGAATGTTGCTTTCCTGTTACATCATTTACCTCGTCTACCTCGTTTTTGTAAAAGGGTAAAGGGCAAATAGCCTCTACGCTCCGGCTCCACAAGACTCATCGCTTCAGGCGGTTGATGGCTTCTGTCCGGTTGGTTACGTGCAGTTTGCCGTAGATCCTGTGGATGGACTGTTTTACGGTTCCAATGGTCGTCCCCATCTGCACGGCGATTTCCTTGTAGAGCATGCCCTGCGACAACATGGTGAGCAACTCCTTTTCGCGGGGGTTGAGGGGAAGTTCCCGGTTATCAACGCTGGGAACATGGCGCTGTAATTCTTCGAGTACGCGACGTGCAATGCTCGGCGACATGGGCGATCCTCCGGCCTGCAGCTCCTGCAGCGCTTCTACGATCTTTTGCGGAGGTGATCCCTTGAGGATGTAACCACGCGCTCCAACTTTCAGGGATTGGAAAATCTTGTCGTCGTCCTCGTAAACGGTAAACATGCAGTACTGCATTGCGGGACAGGTCTCTGCCAAATATTCGATGGCCTCTATTCCACTTGCGCGCGGCAATCCGATATCGACCAGCAGGACGTCGGCAGGCTGCTGCGGCAGAAAATGCATGGCATCCTCCGCATTAAAATACACCTGCGAGCACGACATACCCGGCGTTGCATCCAGCAACTCGCACAATTCGAGTGCGACTTCTTTCAGGTCTTCCAGAATGGCAACTTTCATAATCAGCGCGGTGTATTCCCATTTCCCGGTTCCGGGACACGCAGAAAAACTAGAGCCCACCTAACCAACGCCACAACAGGTGCAAAAGTACCATACAAATCAAAAAAATACCCACAACGGGCAGGCATCCACTGTGTCCGGCCTCGACCAGCGGAATTTCGTCGCAATAGAGGTCGAAGGCCCCGCAACAAGGCAACGGGCTCATGTGCAGGCGAAAGTTTTTGCCACCGGAGCGAAACCGGTGTTCTCCTCTGAAAATTCCACGCCGTTCGCTGACGCACTCGCCGTTGATGACCACGCGCACCTTTCCCGTCCAGCTGCTGTAGAGCTCCAGGACCATGCCTTCCAGGTAAATGCTTGCGCGTTTCACGACACAGCAAAGGTCGTCCTTCGGTTTTAAGAAAATGCGTAACCTTGGTTAGTGCACAGGGCCATCCGCCATAAATTGCAGGCAGAGGCAGGTCCCTGTGGCCGAAATTTCAACATCGAGTTTTCCTCCGATGCACTTGGCGCGGCGCTGCATATTTTCCAGGCCGTTGGCGCCTTCGCGTACGGAAGACGGATCGAAGCCGTGGCCGTTGTCGCAGATGCTGATCCAAACAAAACCTCCGCCATCCTCTTTTGCTGTGACCTGCACTGCCGTAGCGCCGGAATGGCGCACGATGTTGTGCAGTGCCTCCTTGGCGATGAGGTGTACGTTGCGTCGCTTTTCGCCACTCAGCGGTACATCTTCCCGTGTCGCCTCCTGTTTCCATTCGACCTGAACTCCGCGCTCCTCGAGGTATTCAAAAGCATATCGCCGCAAATAGGCAAGCAGGTTGTGGAGGCTGTCGTTGCGGACGTTGAGCGCCCAGATGATCTCTGACATGCTGCGCACCAGGTCGTTGCTCTGCTCCGCTATGCGACTGATCTGAACGCGCTCTTCTTCCGTTGCTGCAGCCCGTAGTGCCCGGCTGCTCAAGTAACGGATCGTCGTCAGCCCCGATCCCAGGTCGTCGTGCATCTCCGCTGCAATGCGGCTTCGTTCCCGCTCGATGGCCTGTTGCCGGTCGAGCAGCAACTTTTGTTCGCGCAGGACGAGGTCCTTTCTTTCAATTTGCCTCAGGAAGTAGGCGCGAAAAACCAACAAACCAATGCCGACGACGGCCGCCGCCATCGACATCCGGAACCACCATTGCATCCAGTATGGCCGTTCCACTTCCAATTCGAGGGTGCGTCTTCCGCTGCTTACCTCCCCATCGGCACTGATGGCCTCTGCTACAAAGCGGTAGCGTCCGGGTGGCAGAAGTGCATACTGCACGTGTGCACGCGGCTGGTCAGAAATGATCCAACGTTCTTCGTGTCCTTCGAGGCGATAACGCACGCGGGCTGAGGAGGGATCCGAAAAATCCACTGCCTGCACGTCGAATCCCACTGCATTGCGCCGGTAACTGAGGAAAAGCGAGGTCATCCCCGCAAGACTGTCGTCCGCAACCGCCTGTCCGTAATGTATCGAAAGGTTGCTGAACACCACGGGAACCCTGGCTTGCCGCCTGCTGATCCGGACGGGATCGACCAACACCAGGCATCGGTCTTTGACAAAGTAGAGGGAATCGCCTTTCAGCAGCCCACAGCCCCCCTCCAGAAAATTGCCCGGCCCGCTGCCGTCTGCTTCTGAATACACTTCGAACTTCGCAACATCGGGGTGAAAGCGCAACAGACGCTGGCGAGTAGTCACCCACAACTTTCCCTGGCGGTCTAAGACGGCACAGCGGCAGGCGTTCTCTCCCGCCACGCCATAGGGCGAAATCAGGCTGTCGCGGAAATGGGGTAGCTGCAACTGCAGCAAACCCTGCGTCGTCGCCAGGAAAATCCTTTGCCGAAGGCTGTCAAAAGCCATGCGGTAGATGTCACCGCTAAAGGGGATACTCGAAATTATGCGGTGGGGGTCTTCGGGATCATGCAAACGCAGCATTTCCAGGTTTACGGCGCTGAGACCCATGACTCCCGGTACCCGGGCACAAAAATTGACGAGCTTACCTCCAGAGGAAGGACAATCCTGTTCTTCCCAAATGTTCCCTTGCCAGCGAAATAATTTGCCATCTGCACTGCTGAGCATCCAATCTCCGTCGCCTGCATGAAGACGAAATACCCTCGGTGTTTCGGGGTATGCTCCGTTTTCAATATTAACAAACGTTTGTAAGTATCTTTTTGGAAGTGCATCAACCAGCATTTGACTTCTCCCGAACGATCGTTCGGGGGGGAGAGCCGCCTCTTCTCCTTCTGGAATCTCCCGGAAGGCACCCTCGAATATTTCCAGGGCATACTGCTTCCCCGAAAAAGCATTCAATACAATTTTGCCATTTGCGTAGTGTCCGGATCCTGCCGTAAATTGACCAAAACGCAATACGCTGAACTTTTGTTTTCCCGGATGGAAATGGGCGATGTAGTGCCCGTAGGCGCTTAAAAAAACGTTGCCACCATCATCGACAAACATCTGTTCGGGGGCCGGAAGCTCGCCCATCGCACCAAAGGGTCTGACCTCCGCAATTTTGCCTTCCCCGTCCAGTACAACTTCCAGCACACCTCGATCTCGCGTACTCACCAGCAGGAAATTCCGAACCGGCATCACCGCACAGACCACCTCCCCAACCGGCTTGCCGCGCCACAGCAGGGGCCGCACCCGAAGGCTGGAAGTTTCGGCTAAAAACAAGCCACCCTCTCCCGCTACCAGCAGCCAGTCCGCGTCCAGGGAAATCATCTCCTGAGCCAGTTTCCCTTCCGGCCAGCCCAGAAGGGGGCGAAAGCTTTCGTTGTCTCCCGGAACAGAATCCAGACTGAACACCCCGGGAACGCTGGTGTAATAGTAACAGAGGTATTGCCCGCCGGAGAGGTGTCTGCGCATCCTTCGCCCGGGGATGTCTTTTGCGAGGAGGCGAAAGGTGCTGTCTCTCTTAGAGAAACGGTATACATCCGCTCCCAGCTTCAAGAAAATTTCGTCACGGGCTGAATCGAACGCAAATGCGTAATAATCGCTGTTGAGATAGCCGCTGTCCTGTGCCGGGCACTGGAATTTCTGAGAGGTCCGCAAATTTCGCTGGTAGCGCACCAGACCGTCGTAACAGGTGAACCACACGTTCCCATTCCCGTCAAAGAAAAACGGGCTCTGCACATTGTGGCTGCCGCGTCCGCTCATGGGTCTGGGGCGGATGGCCAATCCGTCGTATACGTAAACATCCTCGAGGGTCCCCAGATAGACCAGCCCGCCGGGAGCATTGCTGATGAATCCGCAGGTCTCCTCAAAAGGGACCACGTTGAGCTGCGCCCGGGCGGGCCCTGCCCACGTCATGAATAAGCCTGCGCTGCACATGCTGCAAAACCAAAGCCGCACGGAGAGCCACCCTCCGGATAACGCAGCGGCAAGCGCATCGCGCCGGCATGGCCACAGGGAATTCCAAACTGCAGATACGGACTTCATCCCCGCCAAGGATTGTCCTGCAAGATATTCAAGGAATGGGAACCGCATGCGCAATGGGGGCATAAACGGAAACCCCTCTGCAGGAGTCCGGATAAAAGACGGACTACACCGCAGCAACGCTCACGTACACCGGGTCTGCCGACTGCGTGCGAACGGAACTGCCGTCGTTGCCGCAGGCGGCCAGCGAATTGATGCTGGATGACTGGTCAACTTTCGCCTGCAAAATGTCCAGGTAGGTCCATTGCTGCGTGGCAATGTGCGCGAGCAAAGCGCTGAAATCCGATTGGTCGAACGTATTGTACCCGGGGACTCCCGAAATGCCCGTTGGCAAAGATCCCGACGGCGGCGGCGGCAGACACATGTCGGGACAGGGAAGGTCACCTTTCAAAATGCTCGCATCCGGCTGTCCGTTTTTGTAAGCCACCAGTGCATAAACGGTCCGCGTCTGGCCGGAAATCACGATCTGGGCCTGTTCAACGGCCACGAAATCCGGGGCCTTGGCATTGAACCAGGACACAACCCGGGAATAGGAAAAGGACGTCCGCACCATGGGACTCGAAGCATCGGCAAAGGCCAACAGACTGTCGGTACTTGCCTGAAAAGATCTCGATCTGGACATGCTATGTGGTTTTTTGTGGTTTCTGAAAAGTCCCTTTAAACAGGCGGGGAGAACGTGCCCCCTTCGTACAAAATTATAACAAAAATTTCTCTGGCTGCCGAACTTATGGGCACTTCTGTTAGCATTCAAATTGCACAGGAATATTGCCGGAACGTCAGAATACTTGATTTCATCATCGTGAGGGAGCCCTCTGTTCGCGAAGTGGCCCCGGTGCCCCCCTGGAAATACCAGTTGGGAAATGCTTAGCTTTGCCATTGTGACGGCAATGCATCGCATTCGTGCACTGGCGCTCCTGGGCTTTTTTGCTCTGGTGAGCATCCCGTGGCAACTAATTTGCCTGGAACATCCGTTTGGCCATGATCACCATGCGCATCAGGGTCCGAGTCCTTGCGAAATGCGCCGGCAGTACAAGGGTGACGTCCCCGCCTGGTGGCCTCCCATGCACTGCCATCATACGGTTGCCAATACGGATGCCTTTCAGTTGCCCCAGGAACAGGCGCTGATCCTGCATTTTGAACTCCCCGCCGCTGCACCGTTCAACCTCCTGACCTTGCAGCTCCCCGAATGCACCCCCCGCAGTTCCCCTCCGGTCTCGGGCCCGGGAAGCGACTCCGACCCTCCTTTCAGTTCCCAAACACTTCGCGGCCCTCCTTCTGCATAATCCTTTCCCGGGGTAGGTGAAAACACCTGCTATTCCGGCTCAATTGCCTGTTCTTACCGATTGGGAGTTGTGTTGCGACTGCTATTCCCTTTTGAAGACTCCAACTCTGTTCGAACCCCTTGAGCAGCCAATAGCTATTGGACGGTTTTTTCCTCACCTGCAAGCAAGTCCTTTTCCCGCATTGGGGTGAAAGGAAGTTTTTAGTCAATTGCTAAATCCGAAGTGTTCACATGATCCAGTTTTCGTTCAGAAATCCCTACCTGGTGGTGGTTCTGGCCATCGTTGTCGTCCTATTGTCTGCGGTAACCCTTCCGCGGATACCGGTCGACATCCTTCCCCAATTCAAAAAATCGGCCATGCAAATCCTTACCCTCTACCCCGGCATGCCTGCCGAAGTCGTCGAAAAAGACATTACCAGCCGCATGGAGCGGTGGACCGGACAGTCTCCCGGTATCGAAAAACAACTCTCCAAAAGCATCATGGGCGTCAGCATCGTTACCAACTTCTATGGAGAGGACATCGACCCGGCAGAAGCCATGGCCAACGCCAGTTCCTACGCCATGAGCGACATGTACTACCAGCCTCCGGGAACCCTGCCACCCATGATACAACCCTTTGATCCCACGGCATCGCGACCGCTGATGTTGCTCACCGTTCGCAGTTCGGAAAAAACGGGATCAGAATTGTACGACGTCGCCTATTATTCCCTGCGGCAAATGTTGAGTGGCGTGAAAGGGGTTATCGCACCAGCGGCCTATGGGGGAGCCATCCGTCGCATCTACGTTTATGTGGACCCCGTGCGGCTGGAAGCACTTGGAATATCACAAACTCAGGTGCAAGATGCCATACAGCGCAATACGACGATGATCCCTTCCGGGATTGCACAGTTGGGTAAGGTGAATTATGGCATCTCGGCAAAGGGGATGATCCGCGACATTCGCGAATTTGACGACATCGAGATCACCCGCCGCAACGGGAAACCCGTTTACATCAAAGACATTGGGCATACTGCAGACGCTCAGGCCATTCAAACCAACATCGCCCGCGTAGATGGCAGCGAGCAGGTGTACCTTCCCATTTACAAAAGGCCGGGATCCAATACCATTCAGGCAGTGAATGCCGTGCGCAATGCCCTTCCGGCGCTCAGGCAGCGCCTTCCGCCGGATGTGGAGCTTCAGGTCATTTTTGACCAATCCTCCTATGTCCGCAATTCCATTGCGGGTTTGCGCAATGCGATTGCCGGAGGATTTGCACTTGTATTGTTGGTGCTCTTCGCTTTTCTTGGAAATTTTCGATCCTCGCTTGCGGTAGCGATTAGCCTTCCACTTTCCCTGTTGTTTGCCGTCGTTGTCTGGTATGTGCTGGGGCAATCTGCAAATGCCATTACCCTGGGGGGCATCGTACTCGTTTTGGGATTGCTCGTCGACAACTCCATCGTCGTCGTGGAAAACATCGACCGGTATATGCGTCTTGGGCGAGATTCCTTTAGCGCGGCCAGAGAAGGCGTACAGGAAATTGCCTTGCCCATCCTGGCATCAACCCTCATCATCATCGTCATATTTTTTCCCGTATTTTTTCTGACCGGCATTACCCGATTTCTGTTCTCTCCCCTGGCCATTACCGTGGGTGGAGCCATGATCGGATCCTACCTGTTTTCCGTAACCATCATCCCGGTTGCGTGTGCATACCTTTTCCGCAACCGGGTAAGTGTGCAAAATCCCACTGCAGACTTTACGGCAACCGCGCCTCAGCGACCATCTCTGCTGGACCGCATCCGGGATCAGTATGCAAAAAGTCTGGGATGGGTTCTGCGTCGAAGGGCGATGACTTTGTGCGCAGTCCTTTTGTGCTTTATCGTCAGTTTATACGGGATGCTACACCTTGGATATGAACTGTTTCCGCGATCCGACGTCGGCCAGATGGAAATTCAGGTGCGCACAGAATCGGGAACTCCGCTCAGGGAAACAGAACGCATGGTTGCGCAAATGGAGTCGCTCATTCGCCGTGAAACCGGAAGCGATCTCGGACAGATCATTTCCAACATCGGGGTGTTTTACGATTTGCCCGCAGTTTACACTCCCAATTCCGGAACACAGGACGCCTTTATCGGCGTGCAGTTGGCAGAAGACCACCGCATTTCGACGTTTGAATACGCCGAACGGCTCCGCCCACTCATGCAACGGGAATTTCCCGGAGTCGAACTCAGTTTCAACACGGGCGGCATGCTGACCGCTGCGCTCAACGAAGGGAAGCCTGCACCCATAGACGTGCAGATTATCGGAAATGACCTGCGCACACTCCGTGAAATCGCCGTTCGCATACGGGACACCCTCTCTTCCATATCCGCTGCGCGCGACGTGCGCATTTTGCAACGGATCGACCAGCCGGCAAAGGAAATCGATATCGACCGGGTCCGCGCGGCTGCGCTGGGAGTTGACCCTGTGAATGCCATCAAAAATCTGGTGGCAGCACTCAACTCAACGGCGACCTACGAAAAAGCTTTCTGGATAGACGAGCGCAATGGCAACCATTACTATGTCGGTGTAACCTATCCGGAACAACGCATCAACCATGAAAATACCCTTGACAATGTTGCGGTTGGAACCTCCAATTCCCTGGGGACCACTCCATTCCGCAATTTTTCAAAAATCGAAGACGCACTCAGCCCTGTAGAGATCAACCACCAGAATCTGATGCGCGTGTTCAATGTTTTCGCAGATGTGGAGGGAGATGACCTGGGAAGCGTCTCCGACGAAGCCCGCAGGCGCATTGCTTCCATGGCCCTTCCAAAAGGCTATTCGGTCAGCTTTCAGGGTGAGGTCGCGACCATACGCGATTCCTTTGGCGGGCTGGGACTCGGACTTGCCCTTTCCGTTGCCTTTGCCGCGTTGATCATCCTGCCGCTTTTCCGCAGTTTCCGCAAAACAGCCATTGCGTTGGCTACCTTCCCGCTCGGGCTCATTGGCGTTGCCCTAGCTATGTTCATTGGAAATGCGGTGTGGAGCATCCAAACCATCATGGGCGTGATCATGATGGTAGGAATTGCTGCCTCCTATGGCAACCTGCTGATCGACCGCATCAACAGCCTGTTGCGGGAAGGACTCGCCGGGAATGAAGCCATCCTAAGTGGTGCCAGAGACCGGTTTCGTCCAGTGCTGATGACTTCGTTGACAACCATCTTCGGATTGCTGCCTTCCGTACTGATCAGGACCTATGGTTCAGAAGCCACCGTTCCCCTTGCCACGGTGGTCATAGGAGGTACCGCAATGGCGGCCCTTCTGACCCTTTACGTCATTCCCCTGTTGTATTCCATCACCTTCAAATTCAATCAACATGATTAAAAGCTTGCTTACATCAAATACGAACGTTTGTACGTTTTCCATTTTCGCATTTCTGCTGATCGGCTGTAACTCCGGAGCCGATTCGCCCTCGTACTCACCGCGGGAGACCCAATCCAAAGATGAAACCGCTCCAACTGTAGAGGTCGTTTTTCCTGAATACCGCCGGATTGAAAGACGGATCTCCGTTGCCGGAACGGCCATGCCCAACCGCAAAGTCACCCTGTGCGCCCTTGAAAGCGGCGTCGTCAAATCATTACACAAGGAAATCGGCGATCGCGTCCGGCAGGGAGAAATTCTTGCGGAACTTGAACATCCGGGCCTGCTGCTGCAATATGAAAAAAGCGAAGCCCTGATGAATGCGAAAAAAGCAGAATACGAACGTTTGTTAGCCGCCCGGGAGCAGAGCGCTGCCCTGACTCCGGCACATGCGCTCGATGCAGCTAAAGGTGAATACCTGGCACTGCAGGCATCGTGGAAAGAGCTTGCAGAGCGGATCGGGTATCTAAAAGTGGCTGCTCCCTTTTCCGGAACCGTTACGCGCAGATTTGTCGACCAGGGAACCCTTCTGACCAGCGGAATCGAAAACACCCACCCGCAACCCTTATACGAGATACAACAGACAGACCCCATTCGCCTACACATTCCCTTACCAGAAGCGGATATCCCATGGATACATAACGGAATGGAAGCCCTGGTCTCCTTCCCGGAATTGGTCCAAAAGCGATTCTCCGCCAGGATCAGCCGCATGGCCAAGGCTCTGGATCCTCAGTCAAAGACAATGGATGTCGAATTGGACATCGCAAATTCTTCGGGAGACATCCTTCCCGGTATGTACGCCGTGGTGGAAATGATCGTTACCCGTCGCGATGAAGTCCTTAGCCTGCCTGCCATGGCAAAAATCCCTTACAGCGACAAACCTCAACTGCTCGTCGTCCGCAACAGAACGGTCGAACAGGTCAGCCTTCAGCAAGGTCTTTCCTCCCGCGATTTTTTCGAAGTACTCAACCCGGAGATCGACTCACAGACCATGGTCGTCCTGCAGGGCAAACAGCTCGTCGAGCCGGGAACGGCGGTCAACCCCATTGTAAAAAACAAATAAAACACCGGTCATGATGTCCAATAAATCTCAGTTGAAAATATTGCTTTACCTCCTTCTCGGGTGCCTGTTGCCCCTCTTCGCGGGGTCACAAACCCGTTATGTCAAAGGACTGGAAAGTCTGATCACCATGGCAGATTCCGCAAATCCCCATCTCAGGGAGTCCCTTCGCGAACAGGAACTGAGCACGGCACAATGGCGTTTTGCGCGGGAGTGGTGGCTCCCCGATCTTTCAGCCGGAGTGAGCACCCACCAGCTCACCGGCATTGCGATGAACGGCAATGGCAATTTTTACCTCGATGTATCCCGCGACAACCTGTGGGCCGGCCTGGGCCTGGAGGCGAAATGGAATGTGCGCTCCGGTCCTACGCGAGTCCGCCTGGCTGGGGTAAACCGGGACTTGTCCGGTTTTCAGCACCGTGCCCGAAGAAACGAGGTGCTCCTTGAAATTGCAGATGCCTATTTTGGTCTATTGCTCGCCCGGCATTCGCTGCGCGTGCTGGACAGCCTTGCAAAACGGTCAGAAGAAATATCCGAACAATTGTTAGTACAGGTCAGAAACGGATTGGCCTATTCATCCGACCATCTTTTATTCCAGTCAGGCACCCGGAGGATCCATTCCGAAATTCTGAACGTTCATGCAGATGAAGAACGCCTGTCCATTGCACTCTCTGCCCTGCTGGGCCTTGCCCCCGAAACGGAATGGATATTCGAAGACAGCCTCGCCTTGCCCTTGCAGGACCCATCCGGCTCCACGGCAGAAATTGAACAAATCGTTGCCGCCCAACCGGAATTGCGTGCTGCTGAATTGCGCATCCAGGCAGCACGCCTTTCCGAAAAACAATTCCGACAGGAGCGCCACTTCCCCACCGTTGGCCTACGTGCGAGCTCCGCACTCTTTGGCCGGCCTGCGAAAAAAGTCAATCCTGTTCAAGCTGCTCAGTATCCCGAGACTCATGCCCTCTATCCAACTTCTGAAATCAACCTATCCCTCTCCTGGCAAATTCCCCTTGGCCATCTGTTGTATGGTGGCCAGCGCAAACTGCTCACACTTCAAAGGCGACTCACTGAGGATCAGTTCTCCACGCTTTCTGCTGCGCGAAGGGCCGAATTGCTCGCAACGCAGCGCACCGTTCACCTCCTGGCTCAGCAATGCGAACATTACCGCCAGGCAGAGTCCTTTGCTAAAGAAGCGCTCGACCAATCGACTGCCCGGATTGCTCTGGGCGTTGTTCGCCCTATGGAAAGCCTGGAGGCCATGGAAAGTTTGCTTCTTGCTCAACGCAAGCTGTTCGACGCACTGGCAAAACTGAATTTTGAATTTTTCAGACTTCGACTGGCATGTTTCGGCCCCCTAAACAATCAGACGAAGTTACACATAAAAAAATGTAATCTTTGTCTATGGAAAAGCGAAAATTCAGCCGTGAGGAGAAGCTTAAAATCCTCAAAGAAGCCCTGGGACAGGGCG
>JADLHA010000022.1 GCA_020848995.1 Saprospiraceae bacterium
CGCCCTGTCCCAGGGCTTCTTTGAGGATTTTAAGCTTCTCCTCACGGCTGAATTTTCGCTTTTCCATAGACAAAGATTACATTTTTTTATGTGTAACTTCGTCTGATTGTTTAGGGGGCCGAAACAGGGGGAGTCTGTTGCTTTTACTCCGGGCCGAAAAAAAAGAAAATACGATCCAAAGACGCCTTCAAAATGCCCGCTCCCACTTTTTTTCTATTCCTTACCTGAAGGTGTTGCGATGAGGATGAATTGGTATTCCAGCATCTGATCGTCTGAAACCAAAAGCCGGTAGCCGGCGTTGATTAACTCCAGCTCCACATCGGCCTGTGCGAGGCGATTGCTTTGAGAGGGGCCTATGGGTGTAGGCTCCCTTTTAAAATCTACGATCATGATCCTGCCACCTTCCCGGAACTTTGGGATCAGGTTTCTGAGATATTCTATCCGGCTGTTGAGATAGGGATATGTGTTCGCAATAAAAATTACGTCGACCTCGCCGTCTCCCAGATTAGGATCGTCTTTCTCCGCCAGACGGGCTTCAAATTTTCGCTGGAGATCGGGACGACAGAACTGTTTTTCCTGATCCATAAGGCGAATAAGATCCGGATCGATGTCGATGGCGATGACCCGGTCAGCTTCGTGAATAAATCGAAATGAAAAATATCCGCTCCCGGCGCCGATGTCGGCGACGGTGAGGTATTCCAAGGGTCCAAGCCGGTGTATGACCTCGTATGGCTTTTGCCACACCGTGCGGTCATGGATATCCATGTCGCTTTCGGTTGGTTGATCTTTAAACTCCCGGGCTTCCCGCTGATGTGCCGTTTTTACCTCCTGGGAACCGCGATCCCGGCAGGTAAGCAATGACAAAATCGAAATCAACATAAAACACTGCACCTTCATTTGCATAGCAATCCTTTCAGGTCCACCAAAAATGAGGAGATCCGCCGCTGGACTGCTGTAGGTTCAGCAACAAAATTGTTTACCATAAGGGAAATTGCATGCGTAGGCTGGTTACTGCGGACGCAATAACCCGCGAAGGCTCTGACGCGTTCCATGCTGCCGCTTTTCAAGCGAAGGGCACACGTCACGGAGTCCCGGCTTTTATCAGACAATGGAAAAAATTCTGGGATCCATTCCCAGAAATTCTGATCCGGTCGCGCCAACGCCAGGTGCTGCAAAAAAGCCGTCATATTGCTTGCTGATATCAGATTTTTAGGAGAAAGCCCACTACCATCCAGCATTTTGAATGCATGATTTTCCATGACTGCCCCTGCAAGGGTTTTTGTCAGCCATTGCAGTGCGGTATCCCTGTCGGAGGTACCCGTGAAACAGTTCCCCAGCCAGTGCAAAAAAGCTTCGCAGTATAGGTTTGAGCTGCGCTCCAAGGCATAGTGCGCCAATTCACCAAGCGCAGGTGAATGGATTTCAGTCAGAGGGTACAAACGAACGTTCGTTTGTTGTCTGTCTGTTTCAATCCCGTCATAGAAGGATATTCCCCTTTTAACCAATTCGCCTTTCAGCGATCGCAGAAAATGCTCAGCCGGCCGGTACATCGCTGCCCGCAAAACAATGGAATCATCGGTACAACATTTCCAAATGCCATAAATGCGCTTGTGGCGATCGAAGGAGGTTCCGATCACGTAGAGGTTTGGTTTGACGACGGCACTCCTTGTCCCCTTTGCAAAGGAAGTAAAATCGCCGATTGCTTCCGGAGGCCGCGTCCACCGCAACGCACAAAAGGCACCGGGTCGATCCGCTGCCGAAAGTCCGACGGTCACCTCATTTTCAGACCAGTTGAAAGCGCGGCAGCCTCCTCCGTAATAATTGCCCAGGTCGTAATACAACCATTCCGGGTTCTCCGGCAGGTTGAACCAATGCGTTTCGTCCACTTCCAAACTGCCTGCCAAGCGTTGGATGCCAAGCCCGAGCAAAGCACCGCTGATTTGGGATGCAATGCTGTCAATGCCCAAGGCACCCGGCATGTAAGGCGATCCCAAAGAAGGGTCGCCACGCCCTGCAATAACCAATTTGCCAACAAAACCCGAATCCCCTTTGAAATAGCCTTCCAGTTGAACAGGAGTCGTATAGGATTCCATCTCAGACTGGCTAAAAAACAACATACCGCAGGTGATCAATTTCAGCGTAGACGCAGGTACCATGGCGAGATCCGCATTGTACTGCACGACGACGCGGTCGCTTTGCAGATCAATTACGTTAAGTGCGACATGGGCGTGGCGAAGGATGCTGTCTTCTGCAAAAGACATCAACAATTGATCCAGGCCATCGCGCACCGGCTGGCCAGAGGCATGCTGCGTCCAGCACAGCAGAATCAGGCTGAGCCAGCCATAGCGAAGCCGGTCAATGCACACTGACATATTGCTCTTCCTCAAATGCCAGATGAAACATTCCGTCGCCAACATTTACGATGGGTGCATTGTTGTGGCTAAGCAGGTAGGCATCCCGGGATGCATGCATACGCAGCTCGCGCTGGGCAAAAGGATCTGAAATGACGGCAAGCAACTCGCCTTTAACTACCCAGTTCCCCGCTTCGCGGCGGTAGATTACGATGCCGCCTTCGTGAGCTCGTTCCCATATGGTCTTTTTAAAAATGCGCTTGACCAACGGTGTACCGGGAAGTGCATCGATCATTTTATATTCTGACAGGATGCTTCGAATGAGCTGCAAACCATTTGCAACGATGTAAGGGTCCAGGTGATTGGCTTCTCCGCCTTCGTAGATCAGGATTGGCTTTCCCTGGTCTCTGGCGACTTTCCGGAGGGATTTCGGCACCAGCGATTTCTCTACAACCAGTGGAAAGTTGATGCGCAACGCCAGCTCTTTTGCATGAGGATCCTTTCCGGAGTACCGCAGCTGGGGATGGTTCCAATGCCGGTCTCCTCCACTGTGAAAGTCGATGCCGAAATCGACCATTGGCAGGATCTTGCGCGTGATGATTTTTGCAATGCGACTGGCGAGACTCCCGGAAATCGAACCTGGAAAACTGCGGTTGACGTCCTTGCCATTGGGTACATCCCGCGAAAAATTGATGAATCCAAAAATATTGAGCAGGGGAATGGCAATGACCGTGCCGGCCTTCAGGTGGTTGAAGACCCGTTGTGCGACTGCCGCGCGCACGATTTCCACCCCGTTGATTTCGTCGCCGTGCATGCCTCCAAGAAACAATATGACCGGCCCTGGTTGCTTACTTCGGAACACAAAGGTGAATATGGAGATGCTGTTTCCCGAAGGAAGCCTCCCGGCGCGAATGCGCACCATCCCGGAGCTTCCGGGTGGGAATTCCTGCCCCTGCAGGATGATCTGACGAATGGCCTCGCTCATGTTGTTTTTACCGATTGACCCTTGCCAATGGTAGCCTCTTCACATTTAGCCCGCTCGATGTATTCGATGATTTTACCCGCAATGTCGGCGCCGGTGGCAGCTTCTATGCCTTCAAGCCCGGGTGATGCGTTGACCTCCAGTACGAGAGGCCCCCTTGAGGATCGCAGGATGTCAACGCCAGCCACCGGAAGACCCAAAAGCTCCGCCGAACGGACGGCAAGGTAGCGCTCTTCCTCGCTGAGTTCGATAGAACGCGCACTTGCACCCCGGTGGATGTTTGAACGGAATTCCCCCGGCAGGGCCTGGCGCAACATGGCCCCTGCGATCTTGCCATCTACAACAAAGGCTCTGATGTCCGAACCCCTTGCATCCTGGATGAATTCCTGGATGAGGACATCGGCTCCCACGCGGTGAAATCCCTCGACCAGACTCAGGCCCTGGCTTCTCGTTTGGGCGAGGATCACCCCCAACCCCTGGGTGCTCGCAAGCAACTTGACGACGGCCTTGTCGCGCGTGATCTGGTCGTAAACCATTCCAGCGCAGGTGTCGCCTGCTGAAATGCCCGTCTTGGGTACGTCGATGCCATGCCGGGACAAGATCTGCATACAATGCAATTTATTGCGAGCCTGCATCAGCGATTCTGAACAGACGGTCGTAAAAACACCCATCAATTCCAATTGGCGGATCACGGCAGCCCCATATTCCGTTGCAGAAGCTCCAATCCTTGGAATAACGGCATCGACCCCACTCAGCGGTTCATAACCGAGAAACAATGCCGGACGGTTGCGCTCTATGACCAAACTGCACATCAGATGATCAATAACCTGGACCTGATGCCCCCTGGATTCGGCGGCGCGCTGCAAACTTTGGGTACTGTACAAGGTCGCATTGCGCGACAGGATCAATATTTTCATACCGGGTCGATTTCCTTCCGGATGCCAAGGTAATTTATTTATCAGATCCCCGACAGACTTCAGGCTTTCCCATTGAGGAGGTGGCTTCGGCTGAAAGGAACTAACTCCTCCAATACTGGCTAATCTAAGCCATGTAGACACCACATGATCTTTCACCATCCCCTCTGAATGAACCTCCGAATATTTCGTAATCTTGTCCGCAGCTACACCGCCACATGGAAAAGAACAAAAAGGCCGAACTGGGTTGGGTATTTTTCGACTGGGCCAATTCTGCCTATTCCCTGGTCATTTCAACCGCAATATTTCCCGTGTTTTTCCTCGAAAATTCGGATGAAGTCATTCAATTCGGGCCACTTTCACTATCAAACGCTTCGGCCTACGCGTTTTCGGTAACGATAGCCTACATCGTCGTCTGTTTTACTTCGCCCATACTTTCCGGAATCGCCGATTACAGCGGACGCCGGAAGCTCTATATGCGCGCATTCACGACCTTGGGTAGCCTGTCGTGCATGGCACTCTATTGCTTCGACGGCCCTGCACGACAGTACGACGCATTACTGGCGTTCATGCTTGCAACGGCAAGCCATGCAGCCTCTCTGGTGTTTTACGACGCTTATTTGTCGCAGATCGTCCCGGTCGATCGGGCCGACAAACTCAGCGCCAGAGGGTATGCCTTCGGTTACGCAGGCAGCGTTTTGCTCATGTGCCTCAATGTGCTGATGATCCAGTATCCGGATTGGTTTGGAGTGTCCGACAGCACGACAGCCGCACGCATGGCTTTCCTCAGTGTCGGGCTATGGTGGATAGCATTCTCCCAGTTGACCTTTGCCTGGCTGCCTTCTGACAATCGCACACCCTGGCAATCGGACTGGATCCGCAGGGGTTACCGGGAGCTGCTCAAAGCTGCCGGACACGTTAGAAAACAGAACTTCATGCGCACCTACCTCGCCGCTTTCTTTTTTTACAGCGCCGGGGTTCAAACAGTCGTTTACCTCGCCAGTTCGTTTGCCAAGCAGGAACTCAAATTTGCAACCGCCGAACTGATCCTGGTCATCCTTCTACTCCAGATGGTTGCCATTGCTGGTGCCCTCTTCTTTGCGCACCTGTCGAAAAAGACAAACAATTTGTGGGCGCTTAAAGCGATGATCCTCATTTGGGCATTGATCTGCCTGTTTGCCTACTTCGTGCACGAGCAATTGGAGTTTTACTTTTTGGCCGGCATGGTGGGTCTTGTGCTTGGTGGCATACAGGCCATATCCCGCTCGAGCTATGCTAAAATGATCCCGAAGGATCATCCCGACATCACGTGCTTTTTCAGCTTTTACGATGTGGTCTATTACCTGTCTATTGTCTTTGGAACGTTTGCATTTGGCTTTATCAACCAACTCACCCAGTCGATGCGTCTGAGTGTACTGGTGCTCATGGTCTTTTTTGCCCTTTCCTGGCTGATCCTTCGCAAAGTTCCCCTAAATGCCCTGCGCGAAGCATGACTCCGGATGATTTCCCTTCTTCCGCAGACTGGTGAGCCGTAAAATGACTTCTTCGACCGATCCGTTCCATGTAGGCTGAGCCCCACACCGTGGGTCATTGAACATGGGCACGGGGTTCAAAAACGCCGGCCAAAAATGGGCCCCGCACCGATCCGCAAATAATGCTACATTTGTGGAAAATCTCCATTGGATGACCGAACTGCACGAATCCCGCTCAGGAAAAAGCGATTGGCTGTTTTTTGTGATTGCGCTTGGCTTTACCACCTTTTTGCTGAACTGTTACCCCGCGTGGTTCTGGGTGGGTCTGCCTTTTACGCTGACCTATCTGGCCAAAGCGCTCAAGGCGCTCTAAACTGACGATTTATTCCCAGTCGATCCCGGAGGATGACCGTAGATGTCGTCATTCCCGCTCTGAACGAACAGGCCTCAGTTGGCTTGGTTCTGCAAGCACTTCCCCACCCAATCATCCGCACGGTTTACGTTTGCGACAACGGGAGCACAGACCGCACAGCTGAAATGGCTGCATCTCATGGCGCCAGGGTGGTGAGTGAAATGCGTCGCGGCTACGGGTCTGCCTGCCTGAAGGCACTGGACGCCATTGCCCGCAGCAAAAGCCCACCCGATGTCGTCGCATTTCTGGATGCCGATTTTTCGGATGACCCGGCAGAACTGGTCACTCTACTCGATCACCTGGAACAAAATCAACTGGACCTGGTCATCGGATCCCGCGTCTTGGGAAATGCCGATCCCGGATCGCTCACCCCGGTTCAGCGCTTTGGAAATGCCCTTTCCACCCTATTGATCCGATGGCTTTTTAATTACCGCTTCACTGACCTCGGACCCTTTCGAGTCATACGCTACGACCGTTTGCTGCAATTAAATATGTCAGATCCCGACTTTGGGTGGACCGTGGAGATGCAGGTCAAGGCGGCGAAACACCAATTGCGTGTCGGAGAGCTGCCCGTGCGCTACCGCAAAAGGCTTGGAACCTCCAAAGTCTCAGGGACTTTACGGGGCGCTTTGGGCGCGGGTTTAAAGATTCTTTATACGATCTTCAAATCTTATGTTAAGGGTTAAAATTGTGTTAAAAAAAGCAAGACCTAAAGTGGCCCAGCTCAATCACTAAGGCTATTTTTGTTTCCCGTATGCAAACGTTTCAGTTCGTTCTCATTGCCATCTACACGGGAAGCCTTATTTACATTACCGCATTCGCCATAATTCAACTCCGGCTTTTGCAGGCTTACCGTAAGTACAAGACTCAGAAAGCAGTATTTCCGGCCTTGGGAGAAGGTGACCACTACCCGGTGGTAACCATCCAGTTGCCGATCTTCAACGAAGTCTACGTAGTGGACCGGCTGATTGACAACATCTGCCGGATGGATTATCCGCGCGAAAAACTCGAGATTCAGGTACTGGACGATTCAACGGATGAGACGGTGGAATGCGCCGCCCGCAAGGTTGCCCATTACCGCGAACAGGGTATAGACATCGTTCACCTTCACCGGACGGACCGGAAGGGTTACAAAGCCGGGGCTCTGCGCGAAGGTACCGCTGTATGTCGTGGAGAGTTCATCGCCATATTTGATGCTGACTTCTTACCCAATCCCGATTTCTTAAAAAAAGCACTTCCCCATTTCTCAAGTCCTCAAACCGGAGTGGTGCAAACGCGTTGGGAGCACATCAACGAAGATTACTCTTTATTGACCAAACTGCAGGCTTTCCAACTCAACGTTCATTTCACCGTGGAGCAGGCTGGGCGGTTTGCCTCCGGCCATTTCCTGCAATTCAACGGGACCGCAGGCATTTGGCGAAAAACCTGCATAGAAGATGCAGGAGGTTGGCAATCCGATACGCTGACTGAAGACCTGGACCTCAGCTACCGCGCACAACTCCGGGGATGGAAAATTCATTACGTCGAGGATATTGTTTGTCCGGCTGAGCTGCCCGCCGAAATTCACGGTCTAAAATCCCAACAATTCCGCTGGATGAAGGGAGGAGCGGAAAATTCCCGCAAACTGCTCCCAATCATCCTTCGCGCGAAATTGCCGCTGGATACTAAATTTCATGCCGTAATGCATCTGCTTGGCAGCAGCATCTTCTTGGTCATCTTTGGCGTAGCCCTGTTGAGCGTGCCCGTGCTTTGGGCTATGGAAGACCTCCAGCTCAAAGCTACCTTTCTCGGGTTCTGCCTGCTGGGAACCCTCGCCGTCATGTCGGTGTTTTATGAGGCAAATAACATGATGTGCTGGAAACGCAAACACGTCCCTTACCGGTTTTTGCGCTTCTTCCTGCTCTTTCCGCTGTTTATGGCCCTTTCGATGGGTTTCAGCTTGCACAACAGCGCAGCGGTCATAGACGGTTATCTCGGACGAAAGTCCACTTTTGTCAGGACACCCAAGTTCAACCTGACAGGTCTGCGACAGGAATTTCTTTCAAACGCCTACCGGATCCGCAACATCAGCACCAGAAATTTGCTCGAACTAATGGTTTGCCTCTATTTCGCCGTTGCCATTGCCTTTGGCATTTATGTCGAATACTATTCCTTTTTGCTGTTCCATATCCTGCTCATGACTGGCTTCGGACTCAACCTCTTTTACTCCGTTCGCCATCTGAGCATCAAATGATTGGGCGCACCTCCGGCGGATCCTTGCGAAAGGTGCCCTATCCGCTATTCTGATGCGGTTTGGTTTGCCTGATGCTTCCATGATTGACCGGGCAGTGAAACATGCTTCCGGTGCCGGATTTTACCACGTACTGTTATTGGTCTATGCGCTTGCCCTGGCGATGCTTGCCTTTTTGGGCAGACGGGATGAGTTTACCGGACTGATTTGTTTGAACACCCTTGCATTTGGTGCTTTCGGTGGTCTACTCGGGCATGCCCTGCTGCTCAAGAGGCCGGCAACTTCCGCATTTGTTGTCATCGCCGTTCTGAGGTTGTCGATGCTTTGGGCGGAACCATCGCTGTCCGACGACTATTACCGGTATTGGTGGGATGGCTGGATTGGACTTCATCACATCGACGTCTATGCCCATACACCTAGAGAATTGCTGGACTACTATGCTCAAGAACCCTTCGCGGTAGCGCTCGCACGCAATTTTTTCTTGCTGAACTCGCCGGATTACCACAGTGTTTATCCAGCCTTCAGTCAGTTTATTTTTCGGATTTCGGCCTGGATGTCAGGAGAAGACCTTTGGCGATTCCAGTGCTGCATGAAACTCATCTTCCTGATGGGTGACCTCATAGGCATCACGGCCTTGTTCTCCCTCCTACCCCGCTTTGGGCTTGGCCGCAATCACGCGCTGCTTTATTACGGCAATCCCCTCGTCATCCTGGAGCTTTTCGGAAACCTACACACCGAACACTTCATGGTAAGCTTCTTCATCTTGGCATTGTATTGTAGCCATCGTGCACGTCGCGTCTGTTTTGCACCAGCGTTGGTACTGTCCGCACTTGCCAAGCTCACGGTGTTGATCTGGTGGCCATTCTTCATCCGTAAGCCCTTGCTGCGAAAACATCATCTTTACATCGCTCTGGCCTTGGTTGCGACCGGCATTTCTTTATGGCTGTTCTCTCCGGGTGGCAGAGCTGGCTTTCTTCAAAGTCTAAAACTCTATTTTCAAACCTTTGAATTCAATTCCGCGCTTTACCTGCATCTGAAGACAGCGTTTCACAATGCGAAGCTGTACGAACTCGAACATACTACCGGCTGGATGCTACTTGGAGCATTTGCCCTTTGTTATGGCCTGATCCTGTTTCGCCATGTTCATCAACAGCATTGTACAGATCAAGCACAGTTTGAACCCTTTTGGTGGAGTCTGGCGCTATACCTGTTGCTCAGTTCAACCGTACACCCCTGGTATCTTTGTCCCTTGCTGTTACCAGGTATCTTTTACCGGTCCGCAACCAGCTTGTTGTGGAGCTACCTCGTCGTTTGGAGTTATGCCTTCTACGATGCTGATGCTTCGCGTTGGTCTCCTTTGCTCACTACCGCCCAATACTTTGCCGTCGCACTGTCCCTGTGGATTGAGTACCGGTATCATAAAACGCATTCGATCCAGGGATCGGCCTCCGTACAAGAACCGGGAAATCCCAAATGAGGGACTGACCCACCCGAAATAAAAAAGGCCGGGAATTCACCCGGCCTTTTATTTGTTTAACGATCATTATGAACATCAATAGGTCCACAAATCGTGTTCCTTGTTCATGATTTCGTTTTTGATCTTCTCAGATTCCAGCAACATTTTCACCCCGTCATTCTCACCCTTGAAAATATCCGTCAGACGATTGTCCTGCACATTGGATTCCTTGATGATGTAGCTTGAGAAAAAGCGGTAATCAAAGACATCTGCCCAGGTTCCCGGTGCAGCATCATTTTGGTCATTAAAAACCTTTTCCCTGGCAAGAAATTTGCGGGTTTCCGGGTAGTAAACCCAGAACATAGGCAAAGTGTACTTCAAGTTCCCAAACTCATCGTACTCATCCTTAATGGGTGCAATTCCGAGAATGCGGCACTCCAGAGTCGAGGTCTGCTTATTGAAGAACCACATCTCTTTGATGCGATAAGTTTTGATGTCGTTGAAGTCGATGTCCGATTTTCTGATTTGCACCTCCTCCACGTAGGTTTCAGGATCGGTGACCACTACCGTGTCAACGCGATGCAGCAATTTGTCGAGTTCCTCGCCGGTTACGAACTTTCTGAAGTTATCCTCTTTAAAAATCCGGATGTCGCCATTTTCAGCTGCCTGTACGAGGATCTGGAAAAATGGTCTGACGGGATAGATAAAAGGAAGGTTCATTTTTTCGCGGACGTCGAGCACTCTCCAAAGCCTCTTTTCCCAGACAATATCTGCCTCACGAATGGGCTGATAGTCCAGTACGCGCTGGTCTTTGATCAGGCTTCTGCTGACGATGTCGTCGAGGTAACCCGAATCTTCCTCCTCCTCGCTGGCTTCTGTTTTTTCGTCTTCAGCAACCTGAGCCAGCAGACTGATGTTGCCGGCTGCGCAGAGCAGGAAAGCGGTGAAAATGGAAATCCTGAACTTATACATGGATTGCAATTTTATTTAATTTGAAAGGACATGTCGCCGAGATCTCTGGCAGCCGCGTCGCCTGGACACCGACCCTTGATCTGTTCAAACAGGTAGCGGTCACCCGGTTTAGCCTGCTGGATGAGCGTGTTCGCCTGAGGAGAAAACCTTCCTCCCGTATTGGCGACGATCTGGGCATCCTGTCTCGGAGCCACGCGTACGAGGTTAAAACCCTGAATGGTGCATTTTGCATCAAATTCAAAGCCCTCGAGCACTGGAATAACACCTTGCTGAGCTTTGAAAACCCCATTCGGCATGGCACCACCGCGCTTGTCGGACAACATAGGAACCGGCGTAGGTATGCGTTTAACGCGGAATTTAAAATTGGTTGGTGGAAGACCTCCGCCACTCAGCACGATGGTCGCTTCGCCGGGAGACTTCACGTTGGCAACGTACTTGCCACCACCCTGTTTAACCAGGTCGATTCCACCCCCAGAAGCCTGAACGCTCAGTTGAGCAGAAGGCACTCCGGCTGCGGTAATGCCCACCGGATTTTCAACGCCGATGTAAAAGACGTTCATCTTCTCTGCGGATACGTTGCAGGAGCGCTCTCCTACCTCGTACTCAAATTCGCGGCGATAGGTGTCCGTTTTTCCTGTAACCGGGTTGGTGACGGTTGCAACTGCGTTGTATTTCTTCGTTCCAACATCATTTGCGAGCGTTTTCCAGACCGCCTCCCCCTCGTCGTTAACGTTGAGGGAAGATCCATTTACCGACAGGCTCACCTTGGTATTGGTAGCTTTGGAGGTCGATGCGGCCAGGGAAATGGAAGTTTCAAAAGGCTCTCCCTTGATCACGTAATTTTTCTTGGGAGAGGAGATAACGGTAAACTTGTCGAGAACGACATCTTCACCACCCAGTTTTTTGCTAAAATGGTTGAGGATGGCATTTTCAGAAGCTTTTGCGTCGTTGATGAATTTCGTAAAAATGGGAAGACAAGCACCCAACGGCATTTGTTTAAAGGTAAATTCTTCCCAGCTGCGTTTGGTTTTTGAATGCTTCCAGGTTTCATCATCAATGTTCAAGGCGATCTCGCTTTCCATCGCGGCACGAAGCGAATCGTCGACGAGCGATAGAAATTTTCCCCGGTATTCGAGGATCTTATTCTTGAGCTCAAGCCCCTTTTTGTTGTTGACCATCTCGCGGGTCGTCACGTCTTTGTTCTTCTTTCCTTTCAGCTCTTTGTGATCCCCTACCACGATGTAATCCATGTCATCGACGGTTCCGTTTTTATTGCCGGACTTATCGATGAGGTCGTCTACAATTGAATTGATGTAATCTGTGAACTCCTTTCCATATTGCACGGCGAGTGGTGCACGTTCCTTAAAACGGGCGAATTCTGGCTTGGCCAAGGCCCGTTTATCGATCGAAGGAACAAGAGATTCGTTCGATTTGTCCAGGGCGGCATTGGATTCTTCAAGACTTTTGTTTACCAATTTGAAGGCGTTGAAAATCTCGGCGGAGACGTTCAGCGCCAGAAGAGCCGTTAAAACCAGGTACATGATGTTGATCATGAGCTGGCGTGGCTGCTTTGGAATAGACATATCGTCGTCTTTTTATTTGGTTATCGAAATAAAAGATCTTAGTTGCCCATGGTTTTATAGGCAGATAAGATGTTGCCGTACACGGAATTGAGGTTGGTCAGGTTCTTATTCAACTGGGCTACCTGATCTTTGTACTTTTTCGTGTCTTCAACCGAAGCATTGAGTTCAGACATTGCATCGGTCATCCGGGTATAGAAGTTGTTCATGGCTTTCATCTGATCGCCGGTTTTGCTGAAGTCAACTTCCTGCAATGCTTTCAGAGAACCGAGGCTTTTGGCCATACCCTGAAGTTCGGTCAGCATTCCTGCCAGTTGGCCCTCGACGACTTCGCCGTTTGCCGGACGGGATGCACCTTTGACCGGACCTTCGATCAGCGGGTTGATCTTTGCTTCGGCATCGCCGAGCCCCGGATAGAGTTTATCCCAGTAATAATCTTTGTCGGGGGGAATGATACCCAACAATGCAAAAAGGATGGCTTCAGTGACCAGCCCTGCAGTGATCATCGCGTCACCACCTTCCCACGACATGATTTTGTAAAGGGCCCCGAGCATAACGATGGAGGCGCCTATACCAATCGTGAAGTTTTTGGCATATTTAAACCAGTTTTGCTTGTAAATAGCAGCCATTGTAGTAATTTTTTAATAGAGTTAAGAGAAAAATTGTTTGCAATTTAAAATGAAGTAAAGCCTGACTACACCACAAAGAGGTGCGGGAAGGTTCGATTATCTGAAATCGTTTTCTGACCTCCCCAGGAAGGAAAGAACACTCCGGAAGCCGATGTACGACTTGTTGGTGTCTTGAAATTCCCAGTTGCGGGTTCCCGTGTGCAAATAATAAGCGACGTCCTTCCAGGAACCACCCCTCACCACTTTTCGCTTATACGCTTCGGCCTCTTCATCGCGGGCGTCATAGGTCACGTCCGGATTCTGGTCGTGCATGATGATGTGGGCGTTGTCCGAATAAGCGGACTGGGTCCATTCCGCAACATTGCCCGACATGTTGTACAATCCGTATTGGTTGGGGAAATAGGCATCGGCGCGAACGGTGTAATAGCCACCATCCTCAGGATAATTTCCACGGCCGGGTTTAAAGTTTGCGAGCAGGCAACCCTTGGCATTGCGCGGATAGTAAGCACCCCAAGGATAAGGAGCCAGTTCCTGTCCTCCCCGGGCAGCCCACTCCCATTCGTGTTCGGTGGGCAGGCGGAACTCTTCCGTATTGGGTTCGTCCTCGCCTTTAAACTTGTTCCAGATCTGCGTGCGCCAGTAAGTAAATGCGCGACATTGTTTCCAGTTTACTCCTACGACCGGGTAGTCGTCAAAAGCCGGATGAGAGAAGTAATTCCTCGTCATCGGCTCGTTGTAAGAATAGGCAAAGTCCCTCACCCAGCAAAGGGTATCAGGATAAATGTTGGTCTTTTCGCGATGGATGATGGATGACCTGCGGATGTCGCGGTTGTGTGCTGCCATTTGCCAGTCTTTCCACTCCCATTCGTATACAAATTTCCGGGTATCGAGCTCACGAACGCCTTTAAAGGCGTCGGCGCCTTGGAAATAAAGGTCGTCGAGGATCTCATCCTCCCAGTCGATTTCCATTTCCCAGTCCACTTCCTCGGTCTCCCCATCCTCACCTTCAATGAAATGGCCCAGCGCGCGGTGCGCCAGCTCATCGCGGACGTAAAAAACGAATTGGCGATACTCGTTGTTGGTGATCTCGGTATCGTCCATGTAGAATCCGGAAATGGAAATGGATTTCTGAGGCTGAACCAGGTTATGGAAAAAGTCCTGGTCGCTCTGCCCTACGGTCAATGTGCCACTTGGGACATAGACCATGCCGTAAGGATTGATCCCATTCCACTTGGGCCTGGGCGATGCACCCACGACCTGTCCTTCCTGCTGACCCTTCCCACAGGAGGCCAGCAAAACGACGAGCAAAGCGAAGAGAAAGAAATGCGAATTTCTCATCATCTTGAAATTTACCTACTTTGTCTTTAAAAAAGTGGCACAAATATAAACCAATCCAAAAATGTATTAACAAAATATTTTTTGGGATTTATATTGTGCTACACACTAAATCACTGAACAAGATATGGAGCTTGTTTATTGTGCAACCAAAAAAATTCTCCGTATAATACATATATTTATTTAAAATATGTAATATACTTAAAGTCAATCCAAATATCTCGGACTCATGAGTACGGGTGGCCTGCGCCCCGATCCGAACGCTCTCCCCAGCCGGTAAAACAGGGTAAACTCCTGGCTTTGCCCAAAAGGGGCGGAAGAAGATTGTCCAAGGCGCAATTCGTGCAGGTAACCCACGGACCAGTGGCTCGAAAGCCGGAAACCGAAAGACAGACCAAGCGATTCGTTGGAGCGATCGTTATAACCCCTGTATTGCAACCCTCCAAAAATGTTGCCATTGTATACCGCACCGGCAGAAACTTCTGACTGAACCCGGCGAAAGTCCGTAATGAATACCAACTGGGGCTTGAATAGCCAGGGTCCGCATTTAATAGTCCAGTTTGCCAGGAGCAGGCCGTGCCTTGCATTTTTCCAGGGGTGAGTAGGGCTATTGCTGGCAGAGCCAAGGAGGTGATTGGCAGTCAATCCCAGCAATCCCGACCGATAGTGTATGGCAAGGGATGCGCCGGCATCCAACAGACTGATCTGACTCGTATGGGCTGCCAGGGCGGGGTCTTTGTGCTCAATGGTTCCCGGTTCATATTCGCCCTCCGGCGTCCTGGCGCGGTCTCCTGAAAAGCGGTTTAGACTTCCTTCCAGGTGAATGCTGGCGCTGATCAGCAATGGGCGCACGTTGAAAACAGCGTTAAAAGAGGGCCGCACACCCAGGCGCTCGGTCAACCCCGTATGGTCTTTAAACGCGATGAGCCCCGCTCCGTTGCCCACGAAGCGGGTACCGGGCATCAGGGAAGACAGGGGGGCATTCACACCGATGAAGAAGCTTTTGGGATTTCCTTCAAGCTCCTGCCATTGTTCTCTGTAACTGGAGTATGCCACCAGCGTACCCTCCAACCCTGCAAATGCTGGAACCAAGACAAATGGGTCGGCCACTGCTGATCCAAGCAGAGGCTGTTGTTGCCCGTTCAGGCGAACGAGTAGCAACAAGGTCGCCATACCCATCAAGCGCGTTCTCATCGGTTTCGCAAGATATGAAGCCGGTCAATGATGTGCGAACCATCCTCCAGATCGTCAAGGGGAGGATAACACACCCCCTGGGCGCAGATCATCATTTGCGGTCCAATCCCCATGTCCCGCACTACGGTCACTTCGGGAATGGGATTCTTCCTGAGTTGATCCCAGGCATCCCCTGCAGCTGCCGTCTTCAGCACCGGGTTCCCCAACTCAACGGCAAGTAGTTCGCCGATCCACGAGGCACAAGCCAGCGGATGTTTCCATACAACCTCCAAAACCTCATCCAACATGCTGTCCTGGAATGCTTTGAAGGCTTGATCCCCCGTGAGTGCCGCTAACTGGCGGGCCGCCCAGCAAAAGACCGCATTTGCTGTGGGGTAATTTCCATCAGTCCACTCGAGCACAATGCCGGGTAATTGGCCGTGGTCGGCAGCATTCGACCTCAGCAGGCGGGATCCACTCATGCCAAATAAACGGATGGCGTCATCAAAAAGCGCACGGGCCCTATCCAGATGGTGCTGATCAAAATCCAGTTGGTGGCATTCGATGCATGCTTTAATCAAATAGGCGTAATCTTCAAGAAATGCCAACCCAACGGGTTCTGAGTCGGACAGATAACGGCACAATCGGCCATCGCTATAGAAAGCGCGTTGGAGCAGTATGCGGATGAGTTGCTTGCCGGCATTGAGAAAGGCGGATTCCCCGCTGACCCGGTGCCAGGTGAGGTAGGCGCTGGCAAGCATTGCATTCCAGGCGACAATGCCCTTTTGGTCACGTTGCGGGCGCAATCGCCGGCCTCTGGTTTCCAGTAGGCGCCGGCGGCATTCTTCCAGGGCAAGTAAGGCTTCGGCGGAAGGTGGCTCGCCGTATTCCGCGAGTTTCAAGCGAAGGACCCTTTGGTCCGGGCGCATAGCATCCAGCGGGGAGCTGGTGTAAACTTCCCAAAACGCCCTATCCCATTCGCCCAGCACACCTGCAATCTCTGTAGTCTGCCAGGTGTAGTAGGCACCTTCCTCCCCGTTGGAATCGGCGTCCATAGCGGCAAAGTAATAGCCCTCCGGGTGGCGCATTTCGCTCTCAAAAAAATGGAAGGATCGTTCTGCGGCCCAGCGAAAGAGTACACCCCCGGAGTGTTGCCATGCCAGGGCCAGCGTTTCCATGATCTGGGCATGGTCGTAGAGCATTTTTTCAAAATGAGGAACGTTCCAGTTGCCGTCGACGGCGTACCGGCAAAATCCTCCCGCCAATTGGTCGTAGATGCCTCCACAGATCATGCGCTTCAGTGTAAAACAGGCATGGTGGGCGTGCACCTCATGGGCTCCGGAGGCACTGAGCCGGAACAGCAGGCGCAGCAGGGAGGCCTGTGGAAACCGGGGTGGGTGTCCAAAGCCACCTTCATCGCGATCCGCCGCATCCAATGCATTGCGACACAGGTCATCCCAATCCGGTTGCACCCGGACAGCCGTTTTCTGCCGCGAGACAAGCATTTGGGCATCGACCAGCGCAGCAATCCGGCTGGCGCGATTGGCCAGTTCCACGGTCCGGTTCTGGTAGGCATCGGCCGTTGCCAGGAGTACTTGCGACCACGATGGTCTCCCGTAACGCTCGACGGGCGGGAAATAGGTGCCCCCATAAAAAGGTCTTCCTTCACCGTCCAAAAAACAATGTAGCGGCCACCCCCCTGAAATGCCCATCGCCTGCACAGCTGCCATAAAATAGGCATCGAGGTCCGGGCGTTCTTCCCGGTCGATTTTAACGTTTATGAAGTGCTGGTTCATGAGCTCTGCGACCGCGGGATCTTCAAAAGATTCATGTGCCATCACGTGACACCAGTGGCAGGTGGAATATCCGATGCTAACCAGGACAGGTTTCCCCAACCGGGCTGCTTCCCGGATCAACTCCGGGCTCCAGCTTTTCCAATGAACGGGATTTCCGGCGTGTTGCCGGAGATATGGACTGGTGGCGTTGGCAAGTTCATTCATCGGGCAGATCGATCTCCAGGCCATCCCAGGCGAGAAGCACCCGTTCGGGAAGTTCCAGCTGGACCTGGGCGTGAAGGCCCATATGATGGCTGATATGAGTCAAATAACACACTCCGGCATCGATCTGTTGTGCAAATGCCAATGCCTGCTCCAGGTTAAAGTGGCTGTGGTGGGGCTCGCGGTGCAATGCGTTGATGACCACTACCCTACAGCCCTTCAACGCAGTCGAAACCACCCCGGGATCCAGGCGGCTGGCGTCGGTTATGTAGGCGAAGGGGCCCATCCGGTAGGCCAGAATGCCCAGTTGACCATGCCATACCCGGAAACTTTGAATCTGGCATCGTCCCACTTCGATTTTCTGTCCGGCCTCCACCGGGTGCAGGTCGACCTCTGGCAATCCGGGGTACAGGCTGGGGGAAAATGCATAGTGAAAACGCTTCTTCAGATCATCCAGCACGCGCTGCTCTCCGTAAAAGGGGATTGCACCGCCCTTTCGGTGGTTGAGTGGCCGGATGTCATCGAGGCCGGCGGTGTGGTCTGAGTGTTCATGGGTAAGGAGTACGGCATCCAATCCGGAGAGTCCGGCTCGCAGGGCCTGTTGGCGGAAGTCCGGCCCGATGTCAATCAACAGACTTTGACCTTTCCATCGGATCCATGCGGAAACGCGCAGCCTTTGGTCCCGCGGATCGGCGGAACAGCAGGTGGGGCAACGGCAACCCACCACGGGAACTCCCTGCGAAGTCCCGGTGCCCAGGAATTGAATTATCAATGGTCAGAGGCTTGCAGCGCTTTCATGGCAATGGCCTTGTCGTAGAATTGCTGGGTCTCCTCATCGAGGCATCCGGGTTCCCACGGGAGCTCCGGCAGCAAATCCAGCAAGGTGTTCATTCTTCCTTCAACGTCGAAATATTTGTTGATCACCAACACTTTGCGCGATTCTACGCGGCAGTACCCAGCCTGAAAATGCCCTTGCTCGTATCGCACGGTATATCCCATGGCTTTACAAAGCTCTTCCAGTTTTTTCAGACTTCCCCGGTTGTATTTCATGCCACTGCTCCTGCTTTACGGCGTAAAAGTAAAATTTTTTCTATTAAACAATTTATGATGTATTCAGTGCTCACTTCCGCCCCTTAATACATTTAAATAATTTGCCATTCCTATGGCCCGCCCGGCATTTTTCTTGGAACGTCCGAAACGTTTCCTCTTTGGAACATGGGCGGCGTTCATAGCTCCAAAACGTATCTTTGGGCCATGCGATTACCCATTCACCATTTTTGTTTTGCCCTACTGGTGTGTGCCTGGTCGCCGGTGGCAGCTCAACGATTTTCAGCAGGCTTGCAGTTTGCGGGCCAACTCAGTCAGATCGACGGCGATGATGCCTTCGGATTTAATAAAGCGGGATATGGAGCGGGAGGCTTTGTCTCCGCAAAACTCTCCAGGACAACCGCCCTTGAAGTTGGGCTTGGCTACAGTCTTCGCGGAAGCCGTTCCGGAAAGAACGAATTCCTTCGCGTGGCGATTGACCTGCATTATGTCGAAGTTCCGATATTGTTTATCGTCCACGACTGGCAGAACCGCAGGCAAGAAATGGAATATTACCAAATGGAATTTTTCGGCGGCATTGCTCTTGGCCGGCTCATTTCGAGCAGCAGCCTGACCGGAGTGGACAAAGACTTCAATAAAAAGGATGTAAGCTGGATCCTGGGGGCAGGCTACCGATGGTCTCCAAGATGGGGCGGATTCCTGAAATACACGCGTGCACTAAACAGCCTCTACGGGTATTCCAAGAACGGCGTTCCTGTTGACTTGACCAGTTATTTTCTATCTTTGGGGCTCAAAGTCAAAATCCTGTGAACATGTTCTACCGACTGTCCTTTCTGCTTTATTTGCTTTTAGCATTTTCCACCGGTTGTAAAAATGAAAAAACAAGCAAGGGTGCTAAACCAGCTGTATCGGGCAAAGCCATTGAATTGGATTTAATGGATGCAGACAACATCAGCAGCTTGCGGTCAGAAGGCACCAGCGTCGACCTCATTTCGCTCAAAAAAGACGTAAACGTTTCGATGAGTTTTGACAATCCGCAGGCATTTTCCATCATCATGTCATTCATCACTTCAGACAAAGGCGTACTCACCACGAGTTGTCTGCCCGATGCCCACCTCATCGTTCAAAAAAACGGAGACATCCTTCGTGAAATGGATCTATACTACCAAAACGGATGCAATGCAATGGTCTTTCTCGACGCAGAGGGAAAAAAGATCGCTGCCAATTCCATCAGCAACGAAGGCGTCGATTTTTTCAACAACTTCCTGAAAACGAAAAGCTCGCAAGACAGTCTCGGGCGCTGATCCCCGGTGCTCGCCTGACAGCTGTCGAATACTCCCCCTTGTTCAAATGCGCCTTTGCTGCCAAGCGCGCTCGATGAATTACGCCAGACGCCGCTGCTTGGTAATTCTGCCTGCTCCATTATTTCCAAGCTTTCTTCGCCACCCCCAGCTCCTTTAATACTGGTTTCCGGCGCTATGCTTAAATTTATACATATGCATACCAAAAATCCTCCATCTCAAATCAGACCCGCCCAAATCCGCTGTGATGGCTTGACCTCCTTTCAAAACAATCAGCGCTATTGCATTCCCTCCCAATCAGGTGAAAACGAGATGAGCGAAAACTGAATCCAAACCGTGCAAATGAATCATGCAAACCCAACGAAATAAACAAACGTTCGTAACCATGCTTATCACATCGCGAGTGTTGGTAAAATCAATGGCAAATGCCGCAATTGCATTAACATTCATAGCAAACTTTGCCGGCTTCGCCGATGGGCAGACCTTGAGCAGTGGCGAATATGAACCTGGTTTAAAATTGGCATTTGACCCAACTTCAAAAATGGTGACCGCTTATTTTGAAGCCTTTGGCGGTTGGGACGAAAATTTGCAGCGGCCACAATTCTCCTGCATCTTCTACATCGAAGGCCCTTTGCATTCCAATCAGGCAACCCTACGGGGTTATTACCCGGGAGACCCTCCAGATCAAATCATTGCTGGCAAGCTCGAAATCGTCGATACTCAAAACATCCGGATCCGGTTATCGGAAGAACCTCCCGGATGCTGGAATGTCCTCCCCTTTTCCGACGAACCTGCCGAGTTCGCACTTACCCGGGCGATGCCCTGGGTAGAAGTGGGCTATGTCACTGCGGAAAAGACCTACTTCCATGCCGAAAAAAGCATTGCTAAAAAATTAAAATCTTACCTCATCAAAAATAACGTCGTTTACATCGAACGCCGCGAGGACGATTGGGTCTTTTGTAGCTATTATGGAAAGAAGCTTACAAAAGGTTGGCTGAAGCGATCGGATGTAAAAGCATCCAAGCAGCCATGAGTGCTATGCTGTATTCTTCGCACGGGCGAATGTGCAGGCGTTAAGCCGTCCACATCGATAAAGCGGCAAGGTGCAGGAATCACTCTTACATGAACATTCTCTGCCTATGCCCCCTCAACCACAGCCGGCAGAACAATGGAAACGACCTCCTGTCCGGTATTTCAATCTGCCTGCAGTCTGCCAGCCAAGATCCGAAAAGATTCGATGTCCGATTGGATTCACTTCATCAGATGATCATTTCATATCGATCATTCCATGTATTCCCGAATTTCGGGCATGCATTTCGGAATCAATTAAATGATCCCGTTTACTTGATCTGTTTTTGCCGCCATTCCACCGGCGTCATGCCGAGTTCCTGTTTAAACACCCTGCCAAAATATCCCGGATCGTTGAATCCGGAGTCGAAGGCTACCGCAGTGATGCTGAGTTCGGGTTGGAGCAGCAAGGACTTCGCTTTTTGAAGTCGCAGGGACCGAATGAACTGGTTGGCGGACATGCCCGTAAGGGCGTCCAGTTTGCGGTGGAGCTGGGAGTGACTCAGATGCATCTCCTTACAGAATAGTTCGACGTTGAAATCGCAGTCGGTGAGATGGGATTCAACCAACTCGCGCGCTCTGAGGACGAAGGCATCTTCCTTGAGCACCACTTCATGCGCGTCAGCCAGCGCGATCTTTCCGCTCTGCAGTCCGGCGGTTCTGAGATAATAGTCTTGCAACTGTCGTCTCAACTCCAGCAGTTTGCGGATCCGCACCAATAGTTCTTCCTGGTAGAAAGGCTTCTCGAGATACGCATCCACACCTAGGTTAAGGCCTTCCATCTTACTGCCGATATCTGCTTTCGCCGTGAGGATGATGATGGGAATGTGACTGGTGCGCTCGTCGGACTTGATCTGCCGGCAAAATTCAAAGCCATCCATCTTGGGCATCATTACGTCGCTGATGATCAGGTCGGGAATGTGGACCGTGGCCATTTCCAATCCTTCCAATCCGTCGGTCGCCACTTGCAGCGCATAATCCGGCAGGCAGCTGGCAACATAGGCAACCACATCGACGTTATCCTCCACCAGCAACAGGCGGGCCTTTCCCGATTGAACTTGTTCCTGAGAAAAGACATTTGATGGCGAAGGTGCATCCGGGAATGTGTCATGCTGGGGTGTTTCTTCCTCCGGATCAACTCCCTGCTCAAACGATCCTTCGAGTTCGGGAAGAACGACGGTAAATTCAGATCCCCCCGCACTCCCCGGAGCTGGGCTTCTCACGGTGATCTCGCCATCCATCAAACGGATGAGTTCCCGGGTCAGGCTCAGCCCGATGCCGCTGCCTTCATTTTTTGAAGTCTGGCTTTGGTTGATCTGATAAAACCGGTCGAAGACGTGAGCGATCTTGTCTTCAGGAATTCCAATACCCGTGTCTTTTACTTTTATGGTGATCGATTGTCGCCGTTCGTCAGCACCAGAACGCAGGGCAATGGAGAAATAGACGTTTCCTCCCTGAGGAGTGAATTTTATGGCGTTGGACAGGAGGTTGGAGACGACCTGCCGGAGTTTTTCCGGGTCGTAGTTGAAGAGCAGCTGATCGAGATCGGAGAGAAAATGCAGTTGGATGTTCTGGCTTATTCCGAGCGTGTGAAATGACTCGAAGAGGTATTTGAAAAAACCGATGACGTCGCCGTGAACGGGATTCAGACTCATTTTTCCGCTATCCAGTTTAGACAAATCCAGCAATTCATTGACCAGTTTGAGGAGGTTCTGACCGTTGCGCATGATCATCTCAAGACTTTTGCGAACGGATCCTTCCGACTGGTTAAATGCCTGCCTGGCCATGCCGAGAATGATGGTCAAGGGGGTGCGGAATTCGTGGGTGATGTTGGTATACAATTGCGTGCGCACCGAATCCAGTTCTTTGATCCGTTCTGCTTCGCGGGTTTCGAAGGCAAGCCGCGATTTCAGCTTTTCGCGATTGAGATAGAAGCGGAAGGAATTCCGGACCAAAAGGGCCAGGATTGCAGCATAGGTCAGCCAGGCCCCCCAAGTTCTCCACCAGGGCGGCAGGACTACGATTTTCAATTCGGCGATATGGGGGCTCCAGATCCCCCGACTGTTAGAACCCTGCACCCGGAAGGTGTAGTTGCCCGGTGGCAGGTGCAGGTAAGTCGCCGTTCGGCGGGTTTTAGATTCCACCCAGTGTTCATCCGCGCCGATGAGCTGATATCGGTACAAATTGTGTTTGGGTGAAGTAAAATCAAGAGAAGCAAATTCCAGGGTCAGAATGTCCTGTTCGTGAGTGAGGCAAATGGATGAAGAGGTTTCAATGGTGCTTTCCAATACGCCCGATTGCGGGTATTGTCTGACCGGTTCGTTGTTGATGAGTATGTTGGTAATGAAAACATGAGGCATATAGTCGATGGGAAGTACCTTTTCCGGACGAAATCGGTTGATGCCATTCACTCCTCCGAATCCAAGGGTTCCGTCGGGCATTTTTATGTAGGCCGAGGTGTTGAACTCATCGTCCTGCAAGCCGTCAGCCGAACTGAAATGCCGGATTACATATGGATCCGCATTCAAACTAAGGCAAAAGATCCCCTTATTGGAGCTGCCCCAGATGTTTCCCGCGGCGTCGCTCAGGATGCCGTAGACCACGTTGTTGGGCAGGCCCTGCTCAGTGGTCAGATGCAGGAACGAACCGCTCTGTTTGTCGAAGCGGTTGAGGCCACCGCCTTTCGTGGCAATCCAGATGTAGCGTTCCGGTTGCGCGGGATCTTCCAAAAAGCAGCTGACGTGATTGTAATTGAGTGAATTCCGGTCTTCTGGATTATTGGAATACCATTTGAATTCCGGCTTGGCAGACCCCGGATTCTCAGATTTGGCAAATCCTTCCTGGCTTCCGATCCATAAAAAACCCTGGCGGTCTTCGTAAAGGACCGTGGAGGAGGACTTCGAAGTTTCAGAATGCCCGGGCCGGTATTTATAATAATCGATCTGGCCCGAGGCGGGGTTCAGTCGCGTCAGCAGTCCTTCGAAACCTGCCATCCAGATATGGCCCTTCCGGTCTTCCATCATAGGTTGGGTTTCATCGAATTCCGCATGGAAAACATAGCGCTCCCTCTTTCCGGTATGGGGATGCCAGGCAAACAGATCCGTTTCCAATTGAACCGGATCGTAAACTCTCCCGTAAAATGTAGCATTCCGGGCGATGAGGAGGCAATTTGGATTCGCTCCCTGGAAGGGAGTCCGGAGCGCCGTGGAATCCAGGCGCTTGGAGTCCCAGCTCTTCCAGTTGATCCTTCCGTGACTGACATACAACTGGTCAGGAGGATGGATGACCATTTGGTTTACGCTGATCCCAGCCAACTGATGGTTGAACAGTGTCTTGTTGGGGTTGATCTTTAGCAGACCATATCCCCTGGTCCCCAACCAGATCTGCCCGGACTGGTCCATAACCATGGAAGCGAGCGGCTTTTCCAGCAGTCGCTTGGGAGTCACCCGGCGATGAAGGGGAGCCTTGCTTGGCGTCCAGTGTTTCAAATCCAGGGCATACAGTCCGTAAATTTGATTGATCCAAAGCCGTCTGTTGGAATCGATCCAAAGCTTTTTGATCAGTTGGATGGAGCTGTCCAGAAGCAGGATTCGGGTGCCGTCAAACCAATAAATACCCGAGCGTTCGGAATTCGAAAAAAAAGCATGGCTCCCATCTTTGCAAAAAGTGGTAAACGAACAGCCTTCAAAAGCCGCAGAGAGCGTCATCGTGGTAGGGTCGAACCGGTAGATTTTGTCGGTTCCGCTGATCCAGCTTCGTCCTTGTCCATCCAGCGCGATACCGGCCACGTTCTGGTCTCCGGGCACCGGCCTTCTGCGGATCCGGGGGGTGGAATCCCTGTAAAAAGCGGATTCCGGAAGGCTGATGACATTCAGTCCACCTTTGTACACGCCAACGAGCATTTGCCCAAGGGTATCCTCACCGATGGCCCATATCCGGTTACCAGACAAACTGGTGGCATCTTCCGGCCGGTGTTGGATGCGCAGGAACCGGCCAGACTTTTTGTCGTATACGTTCAGGCCCGAATTCTCAGTTCCCGCCCAGATCCGGCCTTTGCGGTCTTCATGCAGACAGACGATGGTGTTGGAGGAAAGCGACCAGGGATCGTAGGGGTCATTGGTAAAGATTTTGAAATCATAGCCGTCGTAGCGATTGAGACCGTCCTTTGTGGCAACCCAGAGAAAGCCTTCCCGGTCCTGGAGCAAATCGTAGATCATGCCCTGGGACAGCCCCTGTTCGAGTGAGATAGACTCAAAATCCATTCCGCTCTGGGCAAAAAGAGTTCCCGTAAGCTGGTTTAATAAGCTCAGACAGGTCAGGAATAGCGGAAGCCGGAAAGGGGCGGGCATTTCGGTTTCAAATCTATAAAAAGCTGCCTAAAACCGCAGAGAACAGGGGAATTAGCGGCCGGTTTCCGTTCAAAATGACAGAAAAATCCGGTACGTGCAAGAAATGTCCGGTCAATTGCAAGCTGCATCCGGTCGATGGGGACGAATGTCCTTTTCGACTGACCCACCTCGTCGCACCTTTGAACGGTCAAACGGCAGAAGCCTGGTCTTTAACAGAAAACATAACCCACTAGTATGAAAAACTCAATCTGCATTTCCACCCTCCTGGTACTCCTCGGTATGATGGTCAGCCAGGTTTTGGATGCTCAGGAAGCATCGTTATCCGATCCGCAGGTACTTGCCAGCGCATCGCTTACGACAGGCAGCTCCCGAAACCATGCGGATGCTCAAACCATTCGTCTGGATGAAGGCATCAAAACGCCCTCTTTTGACCATCTCGCCCAGTATTTTGCAGAACACCTCGAATACCCGGAACTCGCCCGTCAGAACGGTGTGGAGGGCGAACTCAAAATGCAATTGGTCATCTCCCCGGAAGGAAGCGTAATAGAAGCCAGGGTGTTGCAAGGATTGGGGCTGGGTTGCGACGAAGCTGCCCAGCAGATGGCCCTACGGATGCCTTCCTGGACGCCAGCGTCCAATTACGGGGTGCCCGTAAAAGGGAAAGCCATCGTCGTAGTGATGTTTAGACTGATTTAGGTAAAAGACCAGTTCCTGCGGAATGCAGGGAATCCCGCCCAACCCAATTGAAATAGAGCGTCAATTCATAAGGATACTCCCCCTTTGTCCAGCCTGGTCAGAGGGGGTTTGTCTTTTGGAAGCTATTGCAGTTTACCCGTAAGCAGTTTTACAAAAACTATCAACGCAGCACTTCCTGATTTTTGGAGTTCCGTTATTGACCAAACGGTTTGCTATTCTGAGCGATAGAGCTTCTAAAGTAAAAAACGCAAAGGCCTATCCGGAGTCTTTGTATCCTGAGGTTGTGTGAATAGAATGCTGCTTTCCGGGTGGCAGATGTGCTGGGTCAACCTTTGGTGTATCTTTAGAACTCTTATGAAAAACATCTATATTGAGCGTCCTTATCATTTACTGTTCGGACTGGCCACTCTGGTCAATATCATTGGTATATTATTTATACCCCTCATGGATGTGGACGCTACTCAATACGCTTCCATAAGCCTTGAGATGCTGCAAAGCGGAAATTACCTGCAGTTGATGAACCATTACCAGGATTACCTCGACAAACCTCCATTTCTATTCTGGACAGCGGCTCTTTCCTATAAAATTTTTGGTGTTTCAGCCTGGGCTTACCGTTTGCCGTCATTTCTGTTCAGCTTATTGGGAGTTTACTCAACTTATAAATTGACGGGGTTATTTTATAATAAACGTGCTGCCTTAAACGCGGCACTGATACTTTATACCTCTCAGGCTCTTTTCCTGATCCACCACGACGTAAGAACCGATACCATTTTAACAGCGACCGTTGTATTTTCTACCTGGCAGTTCATTGAGTATTTGCGATACCATTCCTGGCCAAACTTCATCGGCGCATTTGTTGGAATTGGAATTGGAATGCTTGAAAAGGGACCGCTCGGCTTGGTGGTACCGGCAGCAGCCGTTGGTTCACACATTCTTGTCACACGCGAATGGAAATACATATTTAAATGGCAGTGGTTGGCAGGTTTGGCCATTGTTGGCCTGATGTTGCTTCCCATGTTCATTGGCTTGTATCAGCAGTTTGATCTGCAACCGGAGAAAATCGTAAATGGAAGGAGTGGCGTGTCTGGCATTCGCTTTTTCCTATGGGAACAAAGCTTTGGCCGCATCACTGGAGAAAATGTCTGGAAGGACGATTCAACACCCTTGTTTTTCACCCATAGCTTTTTGTGGTCCTTCCTCCCCTGGTCGGTATTGGCCCTGGTAGCCTTCTATTTGAAATGCAGAGACCTGATATCTTGTCGTTTCCATTCCAAAGATCAGGAGTTCCTCAGTCTTGGCGCGTTCATCATTCCCTTTGCTGCACTTTCCTTGTCGCAGTATAAATTGCCCCATTATGTATTTGTGACTTATCCATTCGCGGCTATTTTTACAGCAGCCTGGCTTGATAAGCCGTTTAACCGGGAAAACAGCGTCTGGAAAATAGTATCGACTACACAATATGTCTTATCCGCATTGCTGATTGTGTCGGGCATTGCTTTGAACGCTTGGGCCTTTCCCTTTTTTCAAAACATTTGGGTTCTGATCCCTATGGCAATGATTTTAGTTGTCATGATTTTACAATATAAAATTAACACAAAGGATGTCATTTTAAGGATGATCACGTTGACAGCCATGTCTGGAATTTTTCTGAACTTTTTATTGAACAGCCACTTGTATCCTGGGATATTGAAGTATCAGGCAGGGACACAAATTGCAAATTACCTTGACAGAAGGGAACTTCGCCCAGAGATCTGTTACGCATTCAAAGAAAGGAATTTTGCCCTGGATGCCTGCAGCGGCATAATCTGGAAAGACGGTTCCACCGAAATCCTTGCTGAAGTATTTAAAAAGGAAAAAGAAATATGGCTGTATACCAATGAAGAAGGATTCAATGAACTCAATAAGATGTTTCTGCAAATGGAGGTGAAAGAATTCCCACATTTTCACCCAACCAAGCTGAGTATGCAATTCCTAAATCCGGACACAAGGTTGTCATCTTTGAAACGGCGTTATCTGATTCATCTGAAAGACCAGCAAAACTGAGTTGATAAAGACACATCGAATAACTCCTCCTTTCTCCAGTCTCCCCGCCCGGGCTGGCTGGCGCAATAGGGGGGGCAAAGTGCCCTGAAGTCGCGGGGTGCTCGGAATGCCCACCCTTCATGCAGTAGCGTGGAATTTATTTGCCTACCGGAGCGGGTTGGAGGTCCATGTTTATTTTTGCAGGAGCAGACAAGGCTTATGCTAGAGCACATGACCGAATTCATCCTATCTGACCTCGGACTGAGGACGATCATCATATCCATCCTGGTAGGTGCCATGTGCGGAATGCTCGGGTGTTTTATCGTTCTGAGAAACATGGCCATGATCGGAGATGCGCTTTCACATGCCATTTTGCCTGGAATTGTTGCAGCTTTTGCCCTGGTGGGCTATTCCACCCTTGGCTTTTTTGCAGGTTCCGTCATTGCGGGCCTATCCTCTGCCGTACTCATCACCTGGCTTCAGCAAAAGATGAACGTCCGCAACGACGCTGCGATAGGAATCGTTTTTACGTTCATGTTTAGCGTCGGCATCATCGGCATATCCTGGATCAGTGGCAAACAAGGGGTGCACCTCGACCTCAAGGATTTCCTATTCGGCAACCTGCTGTCGGTTTCCGCCGAGGACCTGACGATGACGGCCATACTTTTTTGCGTCGTGGCATCCTTCATTGCCGTTTGTTACCGGCCACTGTTTGTCACCACGTTTCAGCCAACTCTTTCGGGTACACTGGGCATCAACCGCACCCTGTTGCACTACCTGCTGATGCTCATGTTGAGCCTGGCTGTAGTGGCATCGCTTCGCAGCGTAGGCGTCATACTCGTCGTATCGATGCTGATCACTCCGGCTTCAGCCGCATTGTTGCTGTCGAACGAGCTGCCTCGCGTCATCGGATGGTCCTCACTGCTCGGTGCCGTTTCGGCCCTCTCCGGTCTTTTTGCATCCATAGCCTTTGATTTTCCCGCAGGTCCTTCCATGGCTGTCATGGCAACTGCATTTTACGGGTTGATCGTCCTGTTCGCACCCGGAAAGGGTTTGTTGGCTAAATACATCCAGAGCCACCGCCTAAAAAAACGCATCCTCATTGAAGATGTCCTCAAGCAAACCCTCCAGCTTGGGGAAGGTGCGGGTGCCGATCCAAGGACATTTTCCGATGTAAGCGGCACGTCGATCGGCACGTTGAATCGTTGTTTTGATCGCCTGGTCCGGCTTGGATTGTATGAACAAAAAGGAAAACTGTTTTACCTCACTTCCCTCGGACATACGCGGGCTCTCCAACTGGTTCGTGCCCACCGCCTTTGGGAAACCTTCCTCGTCGAAGAACTGGGGCTATCGGCCGACCAGATCCACGAGGATGCCGAACGCATCGAACACTACCTGAGTGAAGAAGACCTTCACAAACTCGACGAGCAGCTCGGGTTCCCGGAAAAGGACCCGCACGGCTCCCCCATCCCCAAAGCCTGATCACAATTCATCCGGACGGTTTGTCCAGGTATTGGTAACTTTATCGGCAAACGACTGAATGATGCCCCTGTCAAACGACCACACCTCTCCTGAGCATTCCATGATCATTTCCTACATGACCCTGCGCAAAGCTGTGGGCATCCTGGGCATGATCATGCCCCTCGTACTTTCCGTTGGCTACGTGCTCGCGGGACAAGGCACTGAAATCAAAGCGAGCATCAGCCATTATTACCACAGTCCCATGCGCGATTTCTTTGTGGGGCTCCTCAGCGCTGTAGGGCTTTTCATGTTTTGCTACAAAGGACCTGAAAAAGTCGACGGGATTGCTGGCAACCTGGCGGGGACTTTTGCCATCGGCACGGCTCTGCTGCCAACCTATCACGGCGGGATCCCACCTGATGAGGCCGCGATCCTGATCGGCCAATTTCATCTGGCTGCAGCCACCGCCTTTTTTCTGGTACTCAGCTATTTCTCCCTTTGTCTCTTTACAAAAACTAAAACGGGCCAGGTACCAGGACGCATGAAACTCAAACGCAACCGCGTTTACCGGATTTGTGGGGTTGCCATGCTCGTCTTTCTGACGCTGATTGCCCTTTACCTGGTATTGTTGAAGGGGAGGATTCCATGGCTCGATCAGGTCAAACCGGTTTTTTGGTTTGAAACCTTTGCGCTCTGGGCCTTTGGGATTTCCTGGCTCACCAAAGGAGAACTGATCCTTGGAGACTGACGAAACTTGCTCCTTCCGCGGGGCGACGGTCGAATTTACAACCGCCCTTGTTGCGTATCCCCAAAACAAAAAAGCCTGCAGGGCGCAGGCTTTCCATTCGTTGATGGTTTCGAGTCAAAGCAGGTTTATCATCCCTTTGGAAACATGTTCGTATTTGCCTCCCGCGTAATTGAGCTGACGGAAAAGCGTGCGGGCGATTCGCGGGCCATTGGTCGACATCAGTGAAGCCATCGCAAAATAAAAACGGATGTCATCCAGAAATTCAACTTTGGTCGGATTGCTCTGCAAAGCCACGCGCTTGTTCAACTGGCTCAACCGCTCCGTAGCACTTCCATAGGCACCCCGGAAAAGTTGTGTAAGTGCCAGGTAAAATGCAGATCGCTCGTCGTCCGGGTGCAATTCATTGTAAACCCGAAAATGCCTCATTGCCAGTTCAAATTCGTAACGCTCAAAGTGCCCTTTGGCCTTCATGAATAGTTCCGCATCGGGGTCGCACGTAGCCGTAGAGGCAGGGATGGTGCTTGCAGAAATGATGCACCCGCCCTCCAAATAGGCAAACCGGGTGTTGATAACATCCTGCATCAATACGGGGAGTAAAGATTGCAGGTTGCCGGAATGGGCTGGAATCTCCCATGAAGCAGGTCTGATTTGCTTAAAATTTTGCTGTGAAACCGCCAAGGTTGCGCAGATTAAAAGGATACCCAGGATACTCAAAAGACTCATCGAAGTTTTCATGGTCGAATTATTAAATTGTGATTGGTTTTACTTTTTCAGGATGGGAGATCATTTTCTCCACCCTGATCAACTTACATTATTATGGTGCAGATCCCATCAATTATTTAAGGTCGATGCTCATTTTTTTTCAAATATTTTTCGTCAACTCCAACGGGACTACTACAAATGGAGAAGGCGCTGCATTCAGCGCCTTCTCCAAGATATAGGGTATGCAGGCTATTGATCATTTCTTTACCCGACTGCCACGCAACCAAAAGTAGTAGCGACAATGCATCCAGCAGGCCTGGTTGATTACCACATAGGGATCGCCGCAGAAGCTGTAGCAAATTTCAAAGACGTCGGCTGTTTTGGCCGTGTCGGTCAGGACTTGTCTCTCCGGGGAGACCTTGATGGGAATTGCAGAATACCCGACAACGGAATGGTTAGCGATCATACCCGGGCAGTCATCCCTTCCAGGGTCTGGCGCGCTGAGATGGCCGGAGAAAGTCCATGGTGCTGCAAGCGCCGCCCAAAAAACGAGGGCGTTGAAGGAAAAAATCGACGTGGTTTTCATAAAGCGGTATATTTAAGACGTTAAAAAATCGCGGTTACGAACAACTTCAATTGTTATTTTTGATCCGGGGGCTGTTGGATGCTGCATACAATTGGATGGTGCAGCGATTGCCGATTTTTTAAGGGGAGTTGACAAAAATATTTTTCAACCCCTTTGAGGGATTTCAATCCAACCGTCGCCTGGTCCCTAATAAAGACATTTCTGCCTGCATACCGGGAGATGCCCCTTACCGGATGACCGGTCCTGCCGGACGCACGTCCTGCCACCGCATGTCATTTGTATATTATATATGGGGCGCACAGGCCGCCAGACAACGGCTGCTGAATAAATATTTTAACGTGTGCCTTAATGAATGTACTATTTTTACACAAACCATACAGAAGATCCGATGTGCAAATCCTGTGAAACGTTTCAAGATCACATGAAGCAGGGAGAAGAAGGGCGCAAAGCAGCTGTCCGCATCCTGTTTGAGCAAGAATCCATACGGAAACACGCCCGCTATTTTTTCTGGAAATACCAACGGCATGTTTCCTCCAGCTTTTCCGACTGGGAGGATTTTTATGTCGAGATCGTCTTGCGAATTTTCCATGAGAAAGAAGCCGGGAGAGGCCCCAGGGAAAATTGTGAAGGATATTATTACAAACTCACCCGGAATATCTGCGAGGAGATGGTACGCGCCAACAAAAAATCAATGGAAGCCCAAAAGCAGCTGTCGAATCTCGATGCCCTGACCGGAGACCCTGAAATCATCGAGAAGGTCGTACACTACATCCGCCAGATGAGTTGTAAATGCAGCACCCTGCTCTACCATTACCACATCGAGGTAGAGCTGGTGCGCGACAAAAAACAATTGGTAGAAATGCTGCTGCAGAAGTGCGGCAAGCAATATACGCTCGGATCCATACCAGTACACCTGAGCGAATGCCTCGACAAACTTTGCGAATTCATCCATAACGACCCCGATAATCTTTTCTGACCATGCACGATCAAAATTTTTCCGAAACCTTCAGCGCCTTTATCAGCGGCACCATGCCGCCTGAGGCCATGGAAGCCTTCCGCCGCCGCCTAACACAGGACAAAGTCTTCAAGCGCGCGTTTATTGCTTACCTGCTGCGCACGGGGGCCTCCCTTCCAGCCGAGAGCCCATTTGACCGGAGCACTGCCCAAGAGATCTATGCTCAGGTTAACCCGGCCCGTTACGAAAAGCCTTCCGGTACCTACCTTGTGCGGCAACAGGTGCGCGAACAATGGCCTCGCATTGCCGTCGCAGCCTCTTTGCTGCTGGTGATTGCAGCCTCCACGCTTTGGTACTTCTCCAGCCAATCCGACCTGGGCTCCACGCTGGCTGAGTGGATGATCGAACCCATCAGCATGGAAAGGGCGTCGGTTACAGAGCGTCAGTTCTTTGAGAAAGCATCCCATTTCTATTATCAGGAAAGTCCCCGGATCGACAGCCTCGAGACAATGGCCGCAAGCTGTACTGGTTTTTGCATTCCCAAGTATTACCTCGCCCACGCCTACCTCAAAACGGCACAATACGATAAAGCTTTACCTCTGTTCGAATCCTGTTTGGGGAACCTCGATTACATCAACCAGGTCCCTCAGTTACAGGGCTCGGACACAGATCTGCGCATCAACACAGCCATCGCTAAATCGGCGCTAAAAAAGGATAAGGAAAGTATCCTGCGCGAGATTGAGCAACTGGAAAAACAGGTCCCCACAGACGATCCGGGCCGGGAGGTTCTCAGAAAACTGAAACGACTTCAATGAATTCTGGCCTGAAGACGGATTTCAGACCTCAGGACCTGGAGGAATTTAACATGGCTGAAAGCACTCTCGGGCAGATCATCGCCCGGGGCCTCCTTCTGATTCCCCTTGTTTGAGGTCCTCGTTCAAACGACCCTTGCGTTTCTTGCTGTTGCCTCCAAATTCCATCTTTCCAAAGCGGTAATCCAGGGACACGCGAACGCCCCAGCCCTCAAAGCGATTGTCTGCCTCGTAAACGAGCGAGGAAGACCGAAAACTGGCTCCCAGGTTCAATTCAGGGTGAAAAATATTGTCTACACTCACAGAAATCCCTCCCATCTTTTTCCAAAGATCCCGGCGCAATCCTATGGAGTACATGAACCAGGATGACTGTTTCCCCTGCGTGGTGAGCTTTGGAGAATTTAAAAACCCGAAAAACAGGATTCCCAATGTCGGGGTGATGTTGACGTTGGCAAACCCGTTGAAGCTATAACTGAATGCATCGTTGCGGCTGTCGGAGAACTCCGAGCTCTCCACCTTCTGGTAGTATAGGTTAAGGTTGCCATTCAGCATGATCTTTCCAAGTTTCATAATTCCTCCATTGATGCTGAGTCCTGAGGAATACCCTTGCGCCAGGTTGTTGTACGTGGCGTTTGTCCTCCCCATGGAGTCTACATAACGGTAATTGTCGATGAGGTCTGAAGTGGCTTTGTGATATATCGATACCGTACCATTTGCCGTGCCTTTTGCAAATCCGTAACTGAATTCAAACGATTCGGTAACCTCAGGCTTCAATTCCGGATTTCCATAAGAGATGTTGGTCGGGTCGTTGTAATTCACATAGGGATTCAGGAAGTACATGCTGGGGCGCTGGATCCTGCGGGAATAGGAAAATTTCAGCGTCGATTTGTCCGGCAGGGTAAGGGCCATCAATCCGGAGGGAACCCATGAGGCATAATCATTTTCAAATTGATTGCCATCGGATTGAGTTAATCCGACGATGAACGTATGTTCATAGCGAAGACCTGCACGGGCTTTTAGCTGACCAGTGATCGGGAAGCTGAGTTGGGCGTAAGCTGCGGCAACATTCTGGTCGTAATCAAAGACATTGTTGCGACTCAGGTCGCGAAGATATTGCTGGGAAGGAAGGTCCAGGGTGTCGTAAAAAATGTCGCTGAATACATTTCTAAAAATTGCTTTGGCCCCGCCTTCTGCAGTAACGGCCTTTGAAAAGGGATGCAGGTAGTCTGCGGCAAAAATGATCTCGCGGTCGCTTCCGAGGTTAGGACTCACTTCGCGATAGTTCAAGACACCTGATTCGTTAAATTGCTCCGTTTCGTAGTCGCTTTTACGGTCGGTGTAGGAATATTGCGCAGACATGCTGAACTCCCTATCCGAATCCTTGTCGAATGTTTTGCGGTAATCGAGGTTCAGGTCAGTGCCGAGTCGACGAAACAGCACATCGCTTGTCCTTCGAAACGAAAAGGGGAGCTGGCTTTTATCGTCTCCCGAATAGGTGGTCAGATCGTTGTCGTTTGCAAACCGGTTTAAGGGAAACCGCGCGGAAAATACCAGGGAGTTTTTGGAGTCGATGTCGTAGTCTGCAGAAAATTGCGCAAACAAACCACCCCCGTCGTTGGAAGATTTGCCCTCCTGGCGGTAATAAGGGTTCTCCGGAGTCTGCAAATTTTCCCGGTCGATTTTCGATGAACCTTTTCCTCGCCAATAAAACCCTCCGATGTTGGTGTTGAAACCAATCTTTCCCATGCGAATGTTCAGGTTGGAACCGAGGTTGCTGCTTTTGGTCCCCGCGCTCGCGTTTACAGATCCAGATACTCCCTGGATCTTCTTGGTTTTGGTCACGATGTTGATAATGCCCCCTGTTCCTTCTGCATCGTATTTTGCTCCCGGGCTGGTGATCACTTCCACGCGATCTATCACATCGGCCGGTATCATTTTCACGGCATCGGCAATGCTCGACGACATGATGGTGGAAGGCTTACCGTTGATCAGGACTTTGATGTTGCTCGTACCCTGCATGGACACATTGCCCTCCAGATCTACCGTTAGCAGCGGTGTCCGGCGCAAGACATCGGCAGCGGTTCCTCCGCGCGATGTCACGTCCCTTGAGGCATTGTAAACGAGCCGGTCAATTTTCTGTTCGACCATGTCTTTGGCTCCAACCACTTCGACTTCAGAAAGCAAGGTCGCGTTGGGTGCTAAGCGGATCTCTCCCAACTGGTGCTCCAGGGAATCCCGGTTGATCTTGAAGGGTCCCAGGATCTTGGTCTGGTACCCCAAAAATGAAGCGATGACGAGATAGCGCGCATTTTTCAGCTCCACAATGGAAAAGCGCCCCTTTTCATCGGCGATGCTTCCATCGACGTCCCTCCTTTCAAGGGCCTCCTGTATGACGATGCTGGCAAAGGCCACCGGTTCACCGGTGATGGAATCCACCACGGCACCCTGGATTTTGCCCTCACCCGCTGGTTTCCCTTTGGCACCCATCGAAGGTCCAAACTGCGCATGAGCCGATACCCCCGTAAACAGGGATATGGCCAATATGCCCAAAATGTGTTTATTCATGAATAGCAATAAGTTCGAGCGATCAATTACAGCTTAAATGTCCCAACATCGTGGACCCGTTAGCAGGCATTTAGATCAAAGGCCTTCATGAGTCGACAGATGATCCCTCCGCGCAGACCGATCCAACGCCAACGTCTTGTTTACTTGACCGGATAGGGCGGCGGTGGCGGTTCTGAAAAACGCTTGTCTTTGATCATCTCCATCATGCGTTCGATCGCCTTATCGAGCTGCGCATCCTTTCCCATGTAAGCTTCATTTGGGTCGTTTTCGATCGCGATGTCGGGATCGACGCCATAGCCCTCAATTTCCCATTGGGTCCCCTCAACGTTGTAACGGGAAAATTCAGGCCGGTTGAGGTATCCCTTATCGACAATGGGCAGACTTCCTCGAATGCCAACCACGCCTCCCCAAGAGCGTTTACCAATGATGGGACCGAGTTGGTGCTTTCGGAAACGGTAAGCGAATATGTCGCCGTCGCTTGCTGAATACTCGTCAATCAGAGCAATTTTGGGCCCGACGATCTGTTCAACGGGTTCGAAGGAGGGCGCTCCGTTGCGCGCCACAACTACCTGCACGGGCTCCCTTCGAAGACGTTCAATGATCTGTGGAGAAACATTTCCACCTCCGTTGCCGCGGTCGTCAATGATGATGGCTTCCTTCAAGAGTTGTGGATAGAAATGTTTGACAAATTCATTCAAGCCGTCAGGCCCCATATTGGGAATGTGCAGATAACCAACCCGCCCATTCGTTGCTTTGTCCACTTTTTCAATATTTTTCTGAACCCAGTTGTAGTAATACAAATTGTGCTCATCGGCGATGGGAACAACCGTGAGTTCGCGGGCACCGTGTTCGACGGGAGTGGAATTGATTTTAAGAACGACCTGCTTGTCCGCTTTACCCACGAGCAATTCGTAAAGGTCTGGCACCTCTTTAACCGATTTGCCATCAACAGCCACGATGTAATTTCCCTCCCTTACGTTTTTGCCGTGTTCTGCCAGGGGCGAGCGAAGCGATTTGCTCCAGTTCTGGCCTTTCAGGATGCGGTCAATTCTAAAATAGCCAGAGGCATCCCGGCTCAGTTCAGCCCCTAGTAAACCCAGGGCAATCCGGTCTGCCTTTGGATAATCTCCCCCACCCACATAGGCATGACCAAGGTTGAGCTCCCCAATGAGTTCGCCGATTACATAACTCAGGTCTGCCCTGTGATTGACGTGCGGCAATAACTGTGCGTAGGTATTGCGCAAGCCGACCCAGTCTACACCATGTAAATTGGGAGCGTAAACAAAATCGCGCATCTGGCGCCAGCTTTCGTAGAAGATCTGACTCCACTCGGCCTTCCGTTGCAACTTCAACTGCAGCCCGCCCAGATCCAGTGGCGATTCTAGTTGTACCTTGGAAGTAGGTGCATCGATGATGTATTGAGCGTTGCGCGAGCTGACCATGACCTTTTTGCCGTCCGGCGAAAAAGCCGCTCCGTAAACGCTATTGCTGAGCTCGGTCTCCTTGCGCGCTTTGAGATCGTAAACCAGCCATCGGGTCTCCTCGCCAAGGGCATTTTTAAAATAGTACAACCGGTCACCTACCGATTTCAGGCCGTAGTAATTGCCTGCCGACCCCGGCAATTCAATCACCCGGTCAAAAATGCCTTCAAATTCGATCTCCACCCCCGTCTTGGCCGTATCAGAGCTCGCCGTCTTTTCTTCCTTGGTCTTCTTGTCTTTTTGTGATTTTCCGCTTGCCGGAGAAGCTGCAGACTTTTCGGGCTCACTGTTCACGACCACCTCATCCGATTTTGGATCAAAAGGATTTGGAAATTCCTTCCTCAGCGGGACCATGTAAATCTTCCCGAGGTCAAAATAAGCGTGATTCCATTCGAGGTTGTTGTAACGGGGACTGAAGCTTCGTTCAGATACGAAGAACAGGTATTTGCCGTCGCTGCTGAATGCAGGAGAAAAAGACTGGAACCACAACTCGGTAACCGGAGCGGTCTTTCCCGTTTGAAGGTCGTATAGGGCAATGCTTGAATTGCCCTTTCTCTCGGGTTGGGTGTAAGCGATGTATCTGCTGTCAGGAGACCAGGTGTATTGTGAAATCTCAAATACGGGCGATGCATAAAGGAGCGTTTGAGCGCGCGTGGTGACGTCCACAACGAAAAGCTGCTGCTTGCGGTTGGCGTAAACCAGCTTTTTTGAATCCGGCGACCACTCGATGCCATATTTGTAATTATCGCCCTTCTGCGTCAGTTGAACCGGGGCGCTCCGGCCGTCGGAAGACACCATGTAAATTTCGTCTTCCCCGGTCTGGTCGCTGATGTAAGCTATGTATTTGCCGTCGGGAGACCAGCTGGCATTGCGGTCGTGTGCACCCGACGATTGGGTGAGGTTTCGGGTAGCACCATTTTTTGCCGGTACGGTAAAAACGTCCCCCCGGGCGACGTAAACCGCACGGTTGCCGTCGGGACCGATTTCCCACGACTCGATGTAATCCCTCACATTGACGAGCTGGTCTCTGCCGGCAGAAAGGTCTTCCTGGATTTGGATCGTTAGTTTTTCATAACGGTCAGTTGCGGTGTTGAGCTTGTAGATAAAGCCTCCGTTTTCAAAAACGATCCACTGACCATTGTGCGAAGGGAACTTGCAGTCGAATTCCGTAAAGTTGGTGACTTGGGTAGTCTGACGGGTTTTAGTGTCGTAGGCATAAAGGTTCATGCGTTTTTCGCGGTCCGACAGGTAATAAATCCTGTCGCCTACCCACATGGGTATGATGTCCTGGTTCGGGTTGTTGGTAATTCTTTCACTTTTCTTCGTGGCAAAATCAAAAATGCGGATGTCGTCGGCCATTCCACCGGCATAGCGCTTCCAGGTGCGGAATTCGCGGAAAACGTGGTTATAGGCAAGCCGGTTTCCGTCAGGTGCGTAGGAGCAAAAACCGCCGTGATTGAAAGGGAGCTGGCGGGACAAGCCACCCTTTACCGGAACCAGGTAGAGCTGCCCCTTAAAGTCGTTGAATTCCCTCCACCGGCTGCGGTAGATGATGCTGTCGTTGCCCTTCCACCCAATGCATACGTTGTTGGGACCCATGCGATCGGACACGTCATCGCGCCCCAGGGTTGCCGTGTGGGTCAGCCGTTTGGGCTCCCCTCCCTGTGCCGGCATCAGGTAGATCTCCGTATTGCCGTCGTATTGGCCGCTGAATGCGAGGTGCTTGCCGTCGGGTGAAAACCTGGCAAACAGCTCGTTTCCGGTATGGCTCGTGAGCCGTCGTGCCACCCCTCCGGATGCAGGCACGGAGTAAAGGTTGCCTGCGTAGCTGAATGCGATGACGTTGTCGTGGATGGTTGGGAAGCGCAGCAGGCGTGCTTCCTGAGCGTTCAGTACACTGCACACACCCAGTGCAAAGAGGACGAGGAATTTGTACATGCGTTAGTATTTTTAAAAGGACATCAAATGTACGAAATGTTTCGTATTAATAAACGGGAGACGGCATAAGAACGCACCGGGGCGGGAATTGTTGGCTGCTGACTCAAACGATTTTTATATATATTATATCTGTAATTTATATTAAATTGTTAATAAGTTATTTATGCATAATAAATAATTATACTGTGAAACGAATAAAGTAACCAGCCGTCGTCAGGGGTTGGGGTTGCTATGACTTCAGCACGCCCAACGCCTTGCCCACGCGCGTAAATGCGTCGACGCATGTCTCCAGATGCGCCTGCTCGTGAATGGCCGAAATCTGAACCCGTATCCGGGCTTTTCCAAGTGGAACCACCGGATAGAAAAAGCCAATGACGTAAATGCCTTCGCGAAGCAGTGCTTCCGCAAATTTCTGGGCCAGGGGGGCATCGTAGAGCATGACGGGGACAATGGGATGTTCGCCCGGAAGGATATCAAATCCCGCGTCCGTCATGGCCTTGCGGAAATAGCGCGTGTTGGCTTCGAGGCGGTCCTTCAGCTCGGTAGAAGTACTCAGCAGGTCGAGCACCTCTAATGATCCTCCCACGATGGAGGGCGCAAGGGTATTGGAAAAGAGGTAGGGCCTCGACCGTTGCCGGAGCAATTCGATGATTTCTTTGCGGCCTGCGGTAAATCCACCGGATGCGCCACCAAGCGCTTTGCCGTACGTTCCGGTGATGATGTCAACCCGGTTCATCACGTCCCGGTATTCGTGAGTGCCCCTGCCGGTCTTTCCCAAAAACCCGGTAGCGTGGCATTCGTCGATCATGACCATGGCCCCGAAGCGTTCGGCCAGCGAACAGATGGCGTCGAGTTGGGCAATGGTACCATCCATCGAAAACACTCCGTCGGTTGCGATCATCACACGCCTCGAGCAACCGACAAGCCGGAGAAGCTCCTTCAGGTCCTCCATATCGTTGTGTTTATAACGCTTTCTTCTGGCTTTACACAGGCGGATCCCGTCGATGATGGATGCGTGGTTGAGTTCGTCGGAAACGATGGCGTCATCCTCCTGCAACAGGGGTTCGAAGAGACCTCCGTTTGCATCAAAGGCCGCTGCGTAAAGTATGCAGTCCTCCATTCCGAGAAATTCCGCCGTTTTCCGCTCGAGTTCTTTGTGCTGATCCTGGGTGCCACAGATAAAGCGAACGGAAGACATGCCATAGCCGTACCGGTCGATGGCCCTTTTAGCCGCTTCGATGACCCTGGGGTGTGAAGACAGGCCAAGATAATTGTTGGCGCAAAAGTTTAAAACTTCGCCCCCTTCAACGGTGCGGATGACCGCACCCTGGGGGGTCGTGATCGTCCGTTCCGTTTTGTAAAGGCCGTCATTGCGAAGGTCCCGCAATTCACCTTTCATCCGGTCTAAATCTCTTAACATACAACGCAATTTTTTTGAGTCTCAGCCTTTGAGCAAATCCGGATTGCTGTTGAGCTGTTTGATCATGTCTTCAGTCATTTGTGCAAGGTCGTAGTCAGGACGCCATCCCCATTCTTCCCGGGCGCAGCCGTCGTCTATGCTCGCCGTCCACGAGTCGGCAATGGCTTGACGGAAATCGGGTTTATATTCTATGGAAAAATCCGGAAGGTGCCTGCGAATTTCGGCAGCCAGTTCCGCCGGGGTAAAACTCATGGCCGTAAGGTTATAGGCCGTGCGGCGCCGGATTTTCTCTGCCGGAGCCTCCATGAGCTCCAGGGTTGCCCGGATGCTATCGTCCATGTACATCATTGGCAGGCGGGTATCCGGTTTTAAGAAACAGGTGTATTTTCCGTGGAGCAAAGCCGCATGGAAGATTTCCACGGCATAATCCGTGGTTCCGCCTCCCGGAGGCGATTGCCAGCCTACGATCCCCGGATAGCGAATGGAACGCACGTCGAGGCCATAGCGCCCCGCGTAATAGTTGCACCACAATTCGCCGCTGTACTTGCTGATGCCATAGACCGTGGCGGGTATGAAACTAGCCTCCTGAGGGGTCATTTCACGGGGGGTCGTATGCCCAAAAATGGCCATGGAGCTGGGATAAAACACCCGTTCCAACTGGCAGGCCACTGCGCTTTCCAGGACGTTGAGCAGGCCATCCATATTAATTTTCCAGGTTTGCAAAGGATCTTTTTCCCCCCGTGCCGAGAGGATGGCGGCCAGGTGATAGATTTGCCGCACGCCATGCTGTTCGATGGCCTTCCGAAGCCCGGCCTCGTCGCGAACGTCGAGTAAAAGGTGCGGACCGGACGGTTGGCGAGGTGCACTCAGATCTGAGGTCAGCACTTCTTCCCTACCCCATCGCCGGCGCAGTGCTTCCGACAATACCGTCCCTACCTGTCCGTTTGCGCCGAGAACCAAGACCTTGGCCATGCTGTTGTTTTAGCCGCGAAAGATACTTCATTTTGCTTTTCCCGCCATCGTCGCATGACACTCCCCGACGGTCAAACCAACCAAACCCAACGGAAGCCGTCTCTTTGCGACGGAGGGATAATCAACATTGTCCTCAACGGATCGTTTTTTACATCATGTTCAACTGGCTTTTCCGCTTCGTTTTTTTTCTGTGCATGATTTTGCCTTGTGATCCCAGCATTCGTGCTCAAACCCTATTGCACCATTTTACCGCAACGGAATCCGGAAAATCCGTACTGCTGGAGTGGCAAATGACCCAGGGGGCTACCTGCAATGGCATCCACATTTTACATGCGGCAGACCGATCCCTGTTTGAAGAAGTGGGAGAGATCGCCGGAGTATGTGGCAGTCCGGTCGAAGCTGTTACCTATACCTTCCTGCACCGTCAGCCCGCGATCAATGCCACCAACCGTTACAAACTCGCTTTGGGCAACCTCGGTTTCAGCGAAGAAGTGACCGTACACCTGCTCGATCTGCATTCGGGATATCAATTGCGGCCTCACCCGCTCACATCTCATTCCGCCTTATTTTTCTCACCGGGCAAAGCGCCGTACCAGCTTGCCTTTTACAATGCTGAAGGCCTGATCACATTCCGCGCAAAAACCGACGAGACCGTTTTTATTCTCTCGAAGGAGCATTTTGCACCCGGGATGTATTTTTTTGAGATTGTCGATGCAGAAGGCAGTCGCCGGGCATTTGGAAAATGTTGCGTTTTGCGATAAATCCTTTGAGGGATCCCGATATTCCGTTCAACTTTTGTGGTTTTTATTGGAAAGTTCTCCTGCACCTCCTGCATTGGGACCATCGCCCGGGAGCCTGTCGATGCAAAAAAATGAATACCTTTGCTGCTCAATGCAACGGTCATGCAAGGGGGATTTTACGTAGATTCGGAAATAGGAAAATTGCGCAAGGTCATTGTGCACAGTCCCGATGAGGGAATCGACCGGATCAGTCCCAGGCGGGCCAACGAGCTCTTGTTCGACGACATCGTTCACCTCCCTACCATGCGGGCAGAGCACCATATTTTTGAATCGGTGCTCGTTCGTTTTCTCGGCCGCGAGCACGTGTTGGAGACCCAGGAGTTGATTCGCCAGGCCCTCGATGCCAATGAGGCGATCAAAGGGGAACTCATGGATCTCATCCGGGATTTCGAAGAATTGCCCAAAGCATTTTTCACCACCCTGTGCAATCTCGACCACGGCTCCCTGGCGGAAGTGCTCATTTCGGGCTATTACCGCAAGGAAGACCAGATCTTTTTCGACCCCATCCCGAATTTCATTTTTACGCGCGACATTGCCCTGACGATCAAGGACCACATCGTCATCACCAAAGCCGCAAAATCCGTACGGCACCGCGAAAACCTCCTCACCCGGTTTATCCTGCACGCCCATCCGGATTTCAGCTACCTGGCGAAAGAAAAAAAACTGATCAACCTAAACGTCGTAGACGAATTCCCACCTTCCCGCAAAGGCGAACCCATCAGCATTGAAGGGGGAGATCTGATGCTGATCAACGACGAATATCTGCTGATCGGGAGCAGCGAACGCACCACCGATCACGCCCTGCTTACCCTCAAAGGGGTTTTGTTTGAACGCGGTCTGGTCGAAAACGTGGTGGAAGTTGACGTTCCCAAAGAAAGATCGTTTATGCACATCGATACGATTTTTACGCAGATCAACCACGACCACTTTGTGGCGTTCAAGCCCATTGTAAAAGATGGTCTTGGATCCTATGTTACCGTACACCGGAAAACAGGAGAGATGGAAGAATATCCATCCGTCCGCGACTTCATGCAGGCTGAACTCTCCAGGGATGTTTCCTTCATCTGGAGCGGAAACGGAGAATCGCCATATCAGGAAAGGGAACAGTGGACGGACGGATGCAACCTGCTTGCCATCCGGCCGGGTGTTGCGCTGACCTACGACCGCAATCCAAAAACCGAAAAGGCGTTTCGGAATGCCGGTTACGACTTATTGCACGCTGAGGACTTCCTGCGTTCTGAAATTGATCCGGACTCACTCGAAAACACCATCATCACGCTTCCGTCCAGCGAATTGTCACGGGCTCGTGGTGGTCCGCACTGCATGTCGTGCCCGGTGTTGCGCGAGCGGTTGCATTCCTGACTGAGTGAACCCTTTGCTGAATCCTAACATCCGGCAGGCTATATGATCCGTCACGAAACCCAAATCAGGGTACGCTACAGTGAAACAGACCAGATGGGTTATGTGTATTATGGGAACTACGCCCAGTATTATGAGATCGCCCGGGTAGAAGCAATGCGTGCCGCAGGCATTCGTTATGCCGATCTCGAGCGCGAATATGGGATCTGGCTTCCCGTAGTTTCCATGAACGTTCGTTATCTTCGCCCTGCCGCATACGATGACTTGCTCACCTTACGAACATTTGTTCATCCAATCGAGGGCTCACATTTGAGATTTGATACGGAAGTCTTCAACGAGGGAGGTCAGTTGCTGAATGCCGCCAGGGTGACACTGTGCTTTGTAGATTCCGTGACGCGAAAAAGAACTTCCGCCCCAGCATGGATCATTCAAAAACTCGCCGGAACCATTGAGTAAGCAGGCTGCTGACTGGAAAAAATTCATACTGGAGCTGCCCCTGGTAGACGGTGCGCTGCAATGGATGCGCTCGCATACGATGCCAGGTTTCCGGGGTGTACGCCTATACGATGTCGCCCACTTTTTATATCAGGAATCCCAGCGAAATGACCTCAACACGCGTGCAAGCGCGATGACCTATCATTTTTTTCTGGCCCTGTTCCCGTCGCTGATTTCCCTATTCACCCTGACAGCCTACCTGCCCCGGGAACTCGATTTTTATACTGCACTTGAGCAGGCATTGCAGTCAATCCTGCCACCAGGGGCAAAAGATTATGTCATCCATGACCTCATCGCTCAGCTCAGGCCCCGTGCGCAAAGCAGCTTGCTTTCTATTGGTTTTGTGCTGGCCATCTATTTTGGATCTGAAGGCATCCTGGCGATGATGCGCGGCTTTGACAAAACCTACAACTCCAGTTTCCGCAAACGCAATTGGCTGGAAACGCGCTTCACGGCCTTTGCCCTCACCATTGCGCTGGGGGGGCTGCTCATTCTGTCGGTACTTTCCATCATTTTGGGAGAAAAATTATTGCGGTTGATGCTGGATTACCTCCAGTGGGGTGGATTGGTTAAACTGGCCATCAAATCGTTGAACTACCTCATTACTGTGATCCTTTTTTATACCGTCATCAGTCTGGTCTATCGCTTCGGCCCAGCGCTTTACAAACCCATTCGAGGAATCTCTCCGGGCGCAATGTTTGCTACCCTGGCATCAATAGCCACCTCCGTTCTCTACGGCATGTTCATTCAGTCGTATAGCACTTATCACAAAGTGTACGGAGCCATCAGCGCCCTCATCATCACCCTGGTCTGGATGCGCATCAACACGATGATCCTGCTGCTTGGCTTCGAGCTGAACGCTGCGGTGGCGGTCAATCGCGACCTCATGGACGCAAACCAAATCGCCTTGCGAAAACAGCGCGCCGAGGACGAGTGAGGCCCTTGCCGCATGGTCCATTCCTTCCACATGATCGAGCCCCGGTTGCCCCCAAATTGCACCGTATTGAAGCACACTTTGCCCCGGTGGCCTCATTGCTTTACCTTTGCATGGATATCACATGATCTACGCCTATAAAAATTTTATTCCCGTCGTTCATCCTTCGGCTTATATACATCCGCAAGCTGCTGTGACAGGATGCGTGGTCATTGGAAAGGATGTTTACATTGCTCCGTTTGCGGCGATCCGTGGCGACTTTGGAATGATCGTCATCGAAGACGGGTGCAATGTTCAGGAAAGCTGTACGGTACACATGTTTCCCGGTGTCGAAGTACGGCTTTGCGAAAACGCCCACATCGGGCACGGGGCCATCATCCACGGAGCGCGCATTGGCCGTAACTGTCTGGTCGGTATGCATTCGGTGATCATGGACCAAGTTGAACTCGGAGACGATTGCATCGTAGGTGCGATGAGCTTCATTCGCGAAGGGACCGTCGTCCCGGCCCGAAGCCTGGTGGTGGGCAACCCTGCCCGCATCGTTCGCGAGGTCGACGACCGCATGCTGGAATGGAAATCCAGGGGTACGGAAATTTACCAGCAACTTGCCCGCGACGCCGCAAAAGACATACGCCCTTGCGAGCCGCTTCGCGAAATGCCCCCAGACTATCCGCTCGCAGGGGGCGATTACCTAAACTGGGCACAATTCAAAAAACAGGATTTAAACTGATCCAGGTCATGGAAGGATACGTTCGCTTTAGTATTGATAACCGACTTGCCACCCTGCGTTTTCACCATCCGGCACACAATGCTTTACCCGGCTACATACTGCAACAACTGGCAGAACACATTGAAACCCTTGGGCTGCGGGACGACGTCGGCCTGATCGCCCTCAGGTCGGATGGAGAAAAGACCTTCTGTGCAGGGGCCTCCTTCGACGAGTTGCTCGCCATCAGCGATCCGGAAACCGGCAAACAATTTTTTAGCGGCTTTGCCCGCGTGATCCTCGCGATGAAAAATTGTCCGAAACTCGTTGTTGCCTTAGTCCATGCAAGGGCCATTGGCGGAGGCGTTGGCCTTGCTGCGGCTGCGGATTACGCCATCGCCACGCGGGATGCCAGCATCCGTTTGAGCGAACTTGCCATTGGAATTGGCCCCTTTGTCATTGGGCCGGTGGTCGAGCACCGCATTGGCGGGTCGGCATTTCAAAAGTTGTCGCTGACGCCCGACGAATGGCAGACGGCATCCTGGGCCGGCCAGCGCGGATTGTTCCACGAGGTCTTTGATTCAAAGGCTAAGGCTGAAGCTTATTTGGATGAGTTTGCAAAAAAGCTCCTGTCATTCAATCCCCAGGCGCTAACTGAACTTAAAAAGGTGTTTTGGCAGGGAAGTGAGCACTGGGAACAGTTGTTATACGACAGGGCAGCCGTAAGCGGCAAACTCATCCTCTCAGATTTCAGCCGGCGCACCCTGGCAGCGTTCAAGACCAAAACCTGATCACTCCTTATCTATCCTGCCTCCCTCCGGCTGGTGACCCTGCATCAAAATGGATACATCACCGAAAACTGTGCGGCAACTTCGCGCTTTTTCAGGTGGGGAAGATTGCTGTTGTTGGTCTTCAGAACGCCCGAAAGCTGAACATCCAAGCCCATGATCCGGCGCTGGTAACCCGCGCCAAAGGCAAAATGATTGATCAGCGTCGCACTGTTGGATTCCTGGTCAAGTCCGTTTTCCCTTAAAAACTCCTGTGTTTCGTACGACTGATAGTCAAAAGTCAGAACCGTTTGGCTCTTTAAGGTAAGGTGAATACCCCCGCTCACGAAAAGCGCTGCGCGGGAACTGAGCGGGTAAATGTACCTGAGCTCGAGCGGAAGGATCCAATCTGCACTGCTGATCCGGATGTTGGAAAATTCTTCGGTTTTGCTATGCCTGGGCTTGGCGATCTCGTTGAATCCCACATCGGTCTCGTCTTTAAAAGCTGTTTGATTGGCAAACGCCTGGTCAAAATAGGTCTGACGCTGAATTCCAGATCTGAAAACGATGTTCTTATTGGTTCTGAACTCAGCGGCCAGTCCCCCACTCCAGTGGCTGCCACTGGTCAGCGCGGATACGCCTGCCGACCATCCGGTAGGCTGCCTAAGGGTCACAATCCGGATGGGAGGGAACAGATGATTGCTGGGCTCCGGAAAGGTGAGTTCCAGGGAAGGAAGGCGTTCTGCGGTCACTGTCTGGCGGGAGGAAGTCTCCACCGCTTCCGATTCCCCAAAGCCTATGGGCGCGCTTCCTGCACCGGCAAGCTCTTCAAGACTGGTAACACCCTGCCGTGAGAGCGTCTTCACAGATATGCCTGCCTGGTCGTGATCCCCGTGCAGCTTCCTGTGACGCGGTGAGGCATAAGACCGACGCGCCGCAGCAGGTTGCGAGCCATTTTCCGGGTGTCTTGCTTCCATCACTGGATGGGTTGCCTCTGACCGGGTAGCTGTTTCGGTGGACGCAGCGGATTCCAGGGAGGCCCCCCGCTGTAGGGCAATTGGCCTTTCTGCTGGTGGGCTATGCGGGTTCAGGAGGCCTTCGCTGCCCTTCCATTTCAGAGAAAGCAGTCCGGCAGACACCATCAACGCAGCCACCAACAAAAGCCAGGGCCAGACCACCCGCTTGGGGCGGGGATGCAACTTTCGCTGGAGGCGGATCCAGTCGGCCTCGTCCCACTGGGGCTCGAGCTGCGACATTTTTTGCCGGATCCTGGCATCAAAATCTTCTGTTTTCATACATTCGATGGTACGCTGTAAGGTAAAATTCCTGGGGACCATTCATCCCCGTATAAGGAGTAGAGCATTTCCTGAAGCTTCGTCCTGGCTTTTGACAGGTTCGACTTGGAAGTGCCCTCGGTGATCTGCAACATCTCAGCAATTTCGCGATGGCTGTATCCGTCGACGGCATACATCATAAACACCGTGCGATAGGCCGGAGAAAGGCGCTGAACCACGCAAAGAATGTCGGATGCCGACAGCTTGCTCAAGGTCCTCTCCTCGACAGCCAGTTCCGCATGGTCTTCAACCGCCTGATTGGAAACCGCGTTGCGGATCGACTGGCGGTAGAAATCGATGGCCGTGTTGACGACGATGGTTCTCAACCAGGCCTTAAAAGGTTTGTCGAACTGGTATTTATTCAGGTTGCGGAACATCTTTACAAATGAATCATCCATCACTTCCTCGCAGTCTTCTGGTCGGGAAGTATAGCGCATGCAAATTCCTTTTACGTAGGCGTAGAAATGCTCATACAAGCGCCTTTCAGCAAGCGGATGCATGCGCAGACAAGCTTCAATCAGCCCGGTCAGCTCTGGTCCGTTGATATGTAGATGGTCCTCTGCCAAGTTTTCGACGATCGGCTTGCGCTCTATTTATGCTACGAAAATACGACTCAGATGGTTGCCCTACTGGGGCAATTTTGAAAAAAATAAATATCTGCTGAAAGATTAAACCCCCTTTACCCGGGCGCGTCAAAACCTGCAAACGAACCCATCAGGTGAGTTTGCAAACAATTATTTTTTATCTTTTAACAATGACATTTATGAAAAACGCTTTTGTTCTGGCAGCCGTTGCTGCATTGCTCATGACCTCTTGCGAGCGCGACGACCTCAACTTGGAAGGGTCGGATGCAAATGAGTTGCTTGTGGGTGCGTCTGCTGAAGTGGAAGGAACTTCCGGCATTGAAATGACACCTCTCGAAGCCCCTGAAACCATCATGGGAGATCCCGTTTCGGAAGCAAGAAAACACCGTTGGCTGAAGCATTGCAAACCGGTCAAGCCCGAAGACCTCCCGGCCGCAGTCATTGAGTACATCGATGCAAATTACCCGGATGCAAACATCAAAAGGGCTTGTCAATTTCGCAATGGCAACTTCGTCGTGATCATTATGCTGGCAGACGGAAGTTTCAAAATGTTGGAATTCGGCAAAGAAGGACAATTTATCAAGGAACTAAAACCAAAAAAGCACGGGCCCAAGGATCCAAAAAAACGCCTGGATCCGTTGCAGGAAGGTGATTTGCCAGCTTCCGTTACGGATTACCTTGGATCCAATTATGCAGGATATGATTTCCTGCGTGCCGGTCGCACAAGTTCAGGCGCTTACCTCGTGGTCATTGAAGTGAACGGCGAGAAAAAAATGATCCTCTTTGACGACAGCGGCAATTTCGTAAAAGAATTGTAACCGTCCCAAGAACACCCACTGCAAAAAAGCACTTTCCTCGCTTGCGGAAAGTGCTTTTTTGTTTTCCATCATTAGCCATGAAACCCATAGGTCCGGGCTTAAGATCGGCCCGCGCTGCCGCCACATACCCTGATATCCACCCAAAAATTCGTAATTTTACGCACAACGATGCAAAGAATCACGCCGGTCACATCCTTCGTTCGCCATAAGAAAACTGCCTGTTGCCTTTTTTCGTTAGCGTTCAATTTCATACATCCAACATTCACTGCTCTATGAACCTTTCTAAACCCGAATTGAATATTCCATTCCTGCTTGCCATTCCAAGTCTGTTGGTTCTCATTCAGCCCCTTGCACCAAATTCCAGATCATCATTCTCCTTCTGCCCTAACCAGACAGGATGTTTTCATCATCACGCACCCGCGAACGTCGCAAAGCTCCTTCAAGAGATGACAACGATAAAGCAACTGCCCTATGACGATTCGACCCATTTCAACCAGTTCACTTTTGTCAACGAGCTGAACCGGGAACAAATGCGCAAATACCAACTGGACAAAATAGTTCATCCATACCATCTCGAGGATGTCGTTCGCTCGGAATTGCGCTACAAACTGATCCTAAAGGATCATTACACTTCTCTGGTGTTCACCAGCCAGATCGGCGAGCACGAGTTGCGGACGGATCTGGTCAACTACAATGATAAATTTGAAATTCTGGGATTTGCCACCATCGCTTACGATGAGATTGCTGAAGGCTGTTCCCGAAAAATGACAAGCCTGTCAAAATCCGGGATGGTGATCAAGGAGGTCCAATACTGTGCAGAGGAAGAAACCACCCTCGAAACCAGGTATAAATGGATGGATTCCGGCAGGATCTTGCCCCACCACGAATAGGCACATCCCATTGGCCGTATCGCGGAATCGCATCTCATGGCAGAAATGGTACAAAATATTTTACCACACATGTCCAGAATGGAAATACAATTCACTCCGGTTGCGGTTGTTCGAAACTCGCGGAAAGAGGCCTTCGACGACGATTGGGAGTCCGTAGAATCAGAAATTGAACTTGCCGATCACCTTCCGGCTGAGTCATTGGACGGCATATCCGGATTCTCTCATCTTGAGATCATTTATTTTTTCGACCGGATAAAAAACGAGGACGTCGCGTTGTCCGGGAGACCGAGGGGCAATCCGAACTATCCTTCGGTGGGCATATTCGCCCAGCGAAAAAAAAACCGACCCAACAAGATCGGGCTAGCCACTGTAGAGTTGCTGGAACACCGTGGCAGGAGTCTCTTCGTCCGCATGCTCGATGCAATTGATGGGACGCCGGTATTGGACATCAAGCCCGTATTTAAAGAATATAAACCCAGCAAGCCAATCCTCCAGCCGGAGTGGGTCGGAGATCTAATGAAAAATTATTGGTAAGCGAGAAGTTTCGGAATTGCAATCTGAATGCAGTCCATGCCACCAGCCCGAATGCTCGATGAAACCGTACTTTCCGTGTAACATGAAAAATGTTGAGTGCCCGCCGTTTGCCAATTGCATCATGTACTCCGCGGAGCCATATAATCTTCTTTTGCATTCATTTTCTGCCGCGACGGGAGTTCTGTGAGGTGCCCTTAACGCTTTATAAATTTCCCGTGTTTACGGCTACCTGAATGCGTGGTAGCCTCGATGTGATAGAGCCCAGCGGGCAGGTCAAAGACTTCAATGGGCGGATTTCTTTCGACTGAGTGCTCGCAATGCTTTCTTTGCCTTCCGTTGAAATCAAAAATGCTGACCTCATCCCAGTCAAAGTCCAAAAAGAGCAACCTGTTCGCAGGATTCGGAAATACCGCTATGCTCCCCCTTGCTGCATCGGGATTTTTTGTGTCGGTTGTGACTTTTGTTATGGTAATGATTACTTTGCTCACCGCTTCCGGATAGACATTGATTTGGGGAATGACAACCAGGTCGTCAGCGAGTACCGTTGCCGTATCACTTTGCAGGATAATATCCGGGCTCACACTTTTTACATTCCAGTAGATCCGTTGTCCGGTAGTAGGTCTGAATTTTTGGGGTCGCCTGATGGCAAGATCGGCTGTCAGATATTCCTGCGTTGAGTTGTCGTTGCCAAAAATGGAGTTGCTTTCGAGCCAGGCGGTCGCGGACCAGGATTGCGGCGTTTCCGTCACATTTTCCCATCGGTGATAACCGCCCCATGTGCCCCAGTTATCTCCATCTCCGTTGTCAATTCCAATTCTCCCGGTTCCCGGATCGTTGTTTCTGACATCGAAGCGGTGATTAAAGAAAGCGGGAAACGATTCGTCGCTGCGAAAATGCGCTTCGGCAAAATTGACATTGTCGCTTGCTGTTTGTTGATGGGGTGCACTTCCGGATATCCAATGATCGCCGAAGGCAGGAGCCATGTCGACACCGTGTGGGCGTTCGCTCCAATGGTTATGTATTCCCTTCCCCAGGGAATCGCATACCCGGAAATTTTTGACTACGGTTGGGCTCCAACGCATGGTTCCGTTGTCGTCATTTTTGCCGTGCCAATGCCGGATATGCGGCAAGTCTCGCTCAGGTGAGCAGTTGGTGTACAAATCCCAGAGGTCGTAAAACCGGACGGCATCTCCCATTCTATTGACCAGGTTGGTAGGAAAATTGTCGACCGACGTTCCAAAAATGACCCGTGTGGTCGAGGTATCCAGGGGGCCCGCACAACCGGTATTGAAAAGGGTAGCCGAGCTAAAATGTTGAGGATAGGCTTTAACGAGCGCGAGTGCTCCGGCAGATCCCATGCTGTGGCCATGAACGTGAATGCGATTTTTGTCTACATTGAAATGCCTGGCCAGCCAATGGTTGATCCAAACGTATCTGCGCTGGGTATAGTTGATGATGGTATCTGCCAGCAAAGTGTCTCTCATGGAGAAGGGATTGTAATTTTTTGCCCATCCATAATGCCAGGTAGCCTGATCCGGGTTGGGTGGATTCACACTGCGATACCCATACATGTTATCATCCTGGGCAACGAGGATCCCAAAGTCCGGGTTGATGCCGATCTCCATTCGCGATCCTGCAAGTGACTGCCTGGCCCTGCCCTGCCCGCCGTGCAACCATACGGAGAGTGGGAATGCATTGGAAGTGTCGAGCTGCCCGGGAACGCTGACCAGAAACAAGCCAGGCATGCCGTTTTTCGGCGCATTGGCCATAATGGGGAAGTCAGGTCGTCCCTCCCAGTGATTTTGCCTGCCATCTGTCCAAAGGCAGAAAGCAAGGCACTGGTAACCGGCAGTAAAAGGCGAGGGAAACACGCGCTGGAGATGGCATTCAACGGGATCGGATTGGGGATCATAATCAAAGGCAATGGCCGAATTGGTCAAGTTCATCCCGCGAATCACCGTGTCGGTTCCAGGCTTCACCACTGCAAAATAAAGAGAGTCTGCCTGGTGTGGAGTAAAAACAAAAAGGCCTTCGTTTTGTAAAAGTTGATAGTAACCGAGCTTCCCATTGGGGATTCTGTAACTTGCATTGGAGTCCATAACGTTTTCCTTCAATGCATACGCAAAGGATTCAAGAGCAAAAGGCTTTCCGATCAACACTGCCTGGGATACCTTCTGAAAAGAAACCGGACTTGCATATACCTCGTAATGCTCTTCAACCGGAAGATTCGATTTCCAAACAATAAAAACCTGACCGTCTGCGTACCAGGCCCTCAAATCCGATTGCGATCTTACGAGATGAGGAATGACAACAAGACAGATTAAGATCAATGAGTTCTTCATGTTTTCCGGGTTCAATACCAAATTAAAAATTAAAGACCGTGTTGTATGATTATTAAGTTGCTTCAACACTGGTCAAAAGTAATCAATTCCATTTACATCCATACTCCGCATAGCATTCAACTCGATTTTCAACTCATCCTAAAAATGCCTCCCTTAAGAAAAATCAATGAAACCCTCTTGGGAAGCGTTTCCTTTCAAAACACCCATGAAAATTGCTCCAGAAAAACTTCATCCAACTTTGTTGCTGATGCAGCAATGTACCCAATTCACTATTTGGGCTATATTTGCAAACAATCGTTAGGGCGCCAAAACCATATCCTGAATGGGGGATCTAATCTAAATTAGCAACGCGCTGTATGAATACAGAAGTAAGCATATCATCTGTCTTTGAATGTTCGCTCGAAAGAGCGTTTAAGACGCCATTGTTGTGCGACGTAAGCAAAGTTCATACGGGATATGGCATCATGCCCAAGGTAACCCATTGCACTGAAGATGAAGGGTGGGGAAAGCCGGGATCCAGCAAAAAGGTGCACGTCGTAAAATCCCTCACCCAAAAGGGTGGTTTTGCTTCTGTCGACCGGATTCTCGAAAGGGCAGAAAATCAATACTGGCTGTTTCAGGTGGACCAGTTTCAATCCTGGATATTGGGATTTGACCGGTTTACTGGGAAATGGACAGTCACCGAACTGGCACCCAACAGGGTGCGTGTTGATTATCAATTCACCCTGCATTCAACCGTTCCCTGGTTGTATCCTCTGAACTGGCTGTTTGCCAGGCTTTTTTGGCAAAACTACATGAGGCATGTGCTGGAAAACATCCGGAATTTGGCATACAGGAAGGAGCCCTATATGTATGCATGAAGCTTTTTTCTGCATGGTGAGGCATGGATATTCCGGCTCAACCCGCAAAGCGCTTAGCAATTGATTCAAGGCATACCGCGACCTCAACGAACGATTTGTCTTTGCCATCGATTCCTTAGGGCACTTCTAAAACCCCCTCTTGCGCCAGCCAGACCGCACAGGCTCACGCGCTCAATGAATTTAGCGAGGCAGCCCCTTTCATTCTGGCATCAAAATCAAAATGGAGTTTTTAGAAGGACCCTTTAACTTTGGGCAAAACAAATTCACCATGTCATTGCGTCTCATCACGGCGATTGCCATTCTCTCCTCATGCTCAGGCTTATTCCTGCAATATTCCTCCAATCCGCCAACTGGACATACGGGAGCCCCTGGAGAACCCACCTGCGCTCGTAGTGGTTGCCACGAAGGGGGAAGTTTTACGGGAAATCCGGAAATCGCCGGACTCCCGGACACCCTCATCGGAGGGCAGGAGTACGAGGTTCGGTTCATCAGCCGATCCGGCAGTGCTTTGAGAACTGGATTCCAGTTGACTGTATTGGACGATGGGTTTTCTTCCGTTGGAACGTTGAGCGAAATTCCCTTTGAAAAGGTAGACATCATCCGGGATGACATTACCCGACGTACTTATGCGCGCCACGCATCTGCATTGTTCTATGACGCAAAGGGTGAAGCGTCCTGGAAATTTAAGTTCAAAGCGCCGGCATCGGTTTACAACGACAGCCTGACGATTTATTTTGCCTGTATGCTGGCAAACGCCAATGGGGATCCATCAGGTGACAATCCCATCGTTTCCAAAAAGACCTACCGGTTTAAATCAACTGTTAACGATGAAAAAATCTCAGGCTCCTCCTTCGAAATTGCCTTGAAGTATGAAGGGGGAACCCTGGTGTTTCCTGACGACGTTTCATCCCGGGTGAGAAGAATACAAATCGCAAATGCGACGGGAAACATCGTTTACAGCAATATGGGCCTGAACGTCAATCCGTTTCCCTTGAAATCCCTCCTACCCGGACTTTATTACGTTTCGTTTCATGTTGATGGTCGCCTATACCAACGGGCGATTTACCATCAATAGCAATCGCGCTTCATCAGAAACCTCAATAATTCAGCAACTCGCGCAACAGTGCCTCCACCTTATCCGCATTGGGGAGCATTTCCCGTTCCAGGGTGGCGTTGAGGGGAATGGCTGGCAGGTCTTTTGCACCCAGGCACCGGACGGGAGCGTCGAGGTATTCAAAGCAATGCTCGGAAATCCTTCCGGCAAGGCTTTGGGCGAAACTGTTTTCCAGGGTTTCCTCCGTTAGCACCAAACAGCGGTGGTGCTTACGTACGTATGCATACACAGCATCGAAATCTAAGGGAGTGAGGGTGCGCAAATCGAGAATGCTTACCTTGCCCGGAATCTTCAACGCGGCGTTCAATGCCCAATGAACTCCCATGCCGTAAGTGATAACAACCGCGGATGTTTGGTTCGCATCGGCTTCAAGCACCAACCGCGCCTTTCCCAAGGGTATACAGTAATCTTCGTCAGGCATGACGCACCGCGCGGCTTCCGTGCCGGGAACCTTTGACCAGTAAAGACCTTTATGTTCGAAGACGACAACGGGATTGGGATCGTAGTATGCCGCTTTGAGCAGTCCTTTCAGGTCGGCACCATTCGAGGGGTAAGCGACCTTGAGCCCTTTGATGTTGCAGACTACGGACTCGATGCTCGAAGAGTGGTAAGGCCCTCCGCTTCCGTATGCACCGATGGGAACGCGAAGGATCATACTGACAGGCCATTTTCCATTACTCAGATAACACGAGCGAGCTACTTCGGTAAAAAGCTGGTTTAATCCAGGCCAGATGTAATCCGCAAACTGCACTTCGACGATGGGTTTGAGTCCAACAGCAGACATTCCAACCGTACTGCCAACGATGAAAGCTTCCTGAATGGGCGTGTTAAAGACCCGGTGGTCACCAAATTTGTGAGCCAGAGTTGCCGCCTCGCGAAAAACGCCACCCAGTCTGCGACCAACATCTTGTCCGTAAAGCAAACATTCGGGATGGCGGTGCATCAATTCTTCGATGGCGAGCAAGGCACAATCAACCATCACCCTTTCTTGGCCCCCTTCCGGATGGCGTACTCCGGTTTCCTCTACGATGGGGGTCGGAGCAAACACATGGGTGTAGAGGTCTTCTGGCTTAGGGTCTTCGGCGGTTCTGGCCCTGGCAAAGTCTCTTTCTACGCGCTCTTTGGCAGCAAGCTCCGCGTACTCCAGCTCGTCCTCTGTATAGCCCTCGCGAAGCAATGTGGTCCTCAGCGCAGGATACGGATCTCTTTTGGCATGTTCCGCCAGGTCGTCCCGGTACCAGTCTTTTCGAACCCCGCTGGTGTGGTGATTCAGCAAGGGGACCCTTGCATGGAGGAGTACCGGGCAACGACTTTTGCGGATCCGGGCAAGCAGCTTTCCGATGGTGGTGTAGCAAGCCGCGAAATCGGACCCGTCTATGCTTTGGGCTTCCAGCCCGGGAAAGCCACGGGCAAAATCCAGCGCAGTACCGCTGCGGATTTCGGAAGCATGAGCACTAATGTCCCATTCGTTGTCCTGAACGAAAAACAAAATCGGAAGTTTTCGCACCGAAGCCATGTGCAAGGCCTCCGCAACTTCACCTTCCGTCATGGACGCGTCTCCGAGGGAACAAACCGCGACCGGCAGCGGCTCTTCTGCGGAGTGTAAACCCAATTGTTCCCTGTATGCCAGACCAAGGGCAACGCCCGTTGTGGGTATGGCTTGCATACCGGTAGCCGACGACTGGTGGGGTATTTTGGGCATTCCGCTCCGCCGAAGGCTTGGATGGCTGTAGTAGGTGCGTCCTCCCGAAAAGGGGTCTTCTCTTTTGGCCATCAGTTGCAACATCAGTTCCCACGGCTCCATCCCGATGGCCAGTAAAAGAGCATCGTCGCGGTAATAGGCAGACAGATAATCTTCCGAAAGCAAATGAAGGCCCAAGGCAATTTGCACCGCCTCGTGACCACGGGATGTCGCATGAACGTATTTGCTGGTCAGCTTGACCTGGTCCTCATATAGTTCGGCCATACACTTAGCCGTGGCCATCAGGCGAAAAGCGCGCATCAACAGATCGGGCTGGATGGGTGTCGATTTCTTCACGGGTCAGGGTCGTAGCCCCGCAAAGGTATCAATCCTTCGAATGGAAACGGGAAGGACCGGAGACGGCAACCGGTTATTCCGGATGATCCCGGGCCTGGTCCACAATTCCACGACTTTCCTCGATTTGGCAGCCGGCCATCAGTGCGGCAATGGCTCTCGCTACTTTTTGTCCGTCCATCGCAGCGGAGAGTATACCGCCCGCATATCCTGCACCCTCTCCTGCCGGATGCAGGTTGGACAGATCCGGGTGGCAAAGAGCAGGAGCCACGCGCGGTATGGTCACCGGCGCGCTGGTTCTGGATTCTGTGGCGATGAGCACGGCATCCGGATCCAAAAATCCGGGATGCCGGCGGCACAAGGTGGACAGCCCCTCGCGGAGGCGAAGACTGAGTTCCGCGGGCAGCAGCGCAGACAGGTTCTGCGGGTAGATGCCTGGAATGTACGAGCAGTCAGGAAGCGTTTGGCTGATCTGTCTTTTGAGAAAATCGCCCAATCGCTGAGCAGGCGCCCGCTGGGAACCATCACCGGCATCGAACATCTTCCTTTCGATGCTCGCCTGGAAATCCATGCCCCTGAGAACGCCACTGGAGGCAAAGGGCAAAAAATCTGAATCGTCTACTGCGGTGACCAGGCCGCTGTTGGCAAAAGGGGAATCCCTTCGGGAGAGCGACATGCCGTTGACCACCAATTCGCCCGGAGCAGTTGCAGCAGGAACAATTAGGCCTCCCGGGCACATGCAAAAGGAAAATACGCCCTTTCCCCGTGCCTGACAGCTCATGGAGTAGCTGGCTGGGGGAAGGTACTCCGGCCGGGACTTCAGGTGATATTGCATGGCATCTACGGTACTTTGAGGATGCTCGATGCGCAGGCCAAGAGCGAAGGGTTTGGTCTGCATGGCAATTTGCCGGGAAGCAAACAATCTGTAGATCTCGCGGGCTGAATGTCCCGTGGCAAGGATAACGCGGTCGACATGCCAATCCTTCCCTTCAGCAATCAGTCTTCGAACGCGTCCGCTTTCTACCACCATGTCGCAAACGCGCTGTCCGAAGTGAACTTCTCCACCGGCTTGTTCGATGCGGCAGCGGATGTTTTCGACGATTCCCGGCAGCTTGTTGCTGCCAATGTGAGGGTGGGCTTCGACGAGGATTTCCGGATTGGCGCCGTGCGCAACCAGCCATTCGAGGGCGGTGCGCACATCTCCGCGCTTGTCGGCACGGGTGTACAGCTTTCCATCAGAGTAAGTTCCGGCACCCCCTTCGCCAAAACAATAATTTGAATCGGGATTTACAACACCGGATTGCTGTATTGCCCGCAAGTCGCGGCGCCGGGCGCGAACGTCTTTTCCTCGTTCGAGGACCACCGGCCTTAAGCCTGCACGGATGAGCTCGAGGGCCGCAAAGTACCCGCAAGGGCCCGCTCCAACAATGTGCACGGTTTTCCCGCCGGAAACATCACCACCTTCAAATTCAATGGGTCTTTGAGGGGGGAGCAAACCGAAGTACACCTCAGCCCGTAGCACCCAAACGATGTTCCGGCTTCTGGCATCAATGCTTTTTCTAAGAATGCGGTAGGAAAACTCCTGATCCCCCGGCAGTCGCAATTCTTTCCTGATGGCACTGTGGTGCGCTGACGTTTCATCCAGTGAGGCTGCCGGAATGCGATAGTTTACAATGGGAGTGTTCATGAGATGGCAGCCCGGATCCTGCACAACAGGTCGAGCAAGGGCTCCAACTGGTCGAGGCGAAGCATGTTGGCACCATCGGATTTGGCGCGGGCGGGATCCGGATGGGTCTCTATGAACAAACCGTCGGCGCCCACGGCGATGGCCGCCCTGGCTATGGTCCCGATGGCCTCCGGTTGGCCGCCGGTCACGCCGGCACTTTGATTGGGCTTTTGAAGAGAATGGGTGCAATCCATGATGACCGGCACGCCAAACTGTTGCATGATGGGAATGCCGCGGTAATCGACGATCAGATCCTGGTAACCAAAGCTGGTGCCACGGTCGGTGAGCCAGATCCCGTCATGGCCAGACTGGCGAAGCTTGTCGACCGCAAACTGCATCCCTTCCGGACTCATGAATTGGCCCTTTTTGACGTTGACGATTTTTCCCGTCGCAGCGGCCGCAACCAACAAAGACGTCTGGCGACACAAAAAAGCTGGGATCTGCAACACATCTACGTAAAGGGCAGCCATTGCGGCTTCGTCGTCGGCATGGATATCGGTCGTTACGGGCAGATCAAACTTTTTTCCCGTGTCTCTGAGAATTTCCAGGGCCATATCATCTCCAATTCCGGTAAAGGAATCGAGACGCGACCGATTTGCCTTTCGGTAGGAAGCTTTAAAAATGTACGGGATGTTGCGCACCTTGCACAACTCGCTCACAGCACCGGCAACGTCCTCACACAATCCGGCAGACTCAACGACACATGGACCCGCAATTAGAAAAAAATTTCCGCTGCGGTGGGATTGGATGACTTCCAGGGCTCGTTTGTTCATGTTGCAAACTTAGTACTTTAATACCCAGGCGCCGGCATCCACTTGCTCCCTCAGGGTTGCGAGCATTTCGCCCAAATCCCTTTCGACGCAGTCAAAAACGACTCCCACGCGGTTGAAACGACCAAAGGTCTCGGTGTGCACGGCATAATTTGCCGCAGCAAGGCGACGTGCCATGTGATCGGCATTTTGCGGACGAAGAAAAGACCCCACAATGATGATGCAGGAATGGTGCTGTACCGTCGCGCTAAGTGAATCGACGGTGCTGTCCTCAATCACAACTTCCCCGGACTCGCGCACCACGGCCGAACCCGTATCCTCCATCAAGACGGTATCGCTGACCGGTGCTATGCCGGCATCCTTTGGTTCCGGTGACGGAACGCTGTCGGTGACCTGTAAGTCTTTCCCGATTGGCGGGGGGGGGCGGTCACAGCTCCTCAGGCATAAAAAGAGCACCAGGGCGCCAAGCAAGACAAGAAGCGAGGCAAGTGCCATGTTTCGGGCCCTTCTCATCTCGCGCGAAACGCCTGATGGGACCGAAACGACCGGAGCGATTGCCTCAGGCTTTTGATACACCCCGTGGCTGATCGCCTTGACCGGAAGCGCTCCCATTCCGTAAAATTCCCGGTGGAGATTCGTACTCCCCTGCTGAAAGCTGAGACGGTCGCCTGTTTGATGGAGGGTGCCGAAAGGGGGCAAATCAAATGCATTGAAGGTTTCCAGCGCTTTGCGGGCAGCAGCCCCCAGGGCAAGTAGTTTCCCTCCGAGCTCGGGTTCTTCGTAACCAAACGCATCGTGCCAATGTTGGATTTGATCAAAGGCGAGTGCTTCGTCTTCCTCGCCGAGGCTCAGGGTGATGTTTGCCGGAAAGATCATACCCCGGATATGGTCCACGGTTGTGGGCTGGCCGGTTCCGCGAAATACGCCCGCACCCGGAATGGCAAACCACTGAAACTCGTTCAGATGCCACCAAAGCAGGTAAAGTATGTTCGTCTTGTCAGGCACAATCAGGACCCTCTTGAGCGGATCAAAAATAAACAAACATTGCGCAGCACCGCGCAGCGGGCATCAGATTGCCCCGGGTTTACTACTCAGGAAGAGCATTGAGGGCAAAGCGTTCAATCATTCAGCTTTTTCCTTCTTTTTGCGCTTGATCTTGAACAGTTCAACCACTTCCTTTTCTGTCAGGAAGTTACATTCGACGAACTGGCTGCTGACCGCGCGCTTGATTTCCTGGTATTCCTTGCTTCGCTTGTCGCGGTAAAAAGCCATGAGTTTCCTGACGAAATCGAGACACATGCCCTTGGTCTCCTGGTCGAAAGCGCTGTTGCCGAAAACGTTCATGTAATTGTTAAAAACCCGGAGCAATTCGAAGAAAGAAGGATATTCCGGTTCGCTGAGATGGCTCACCACATTGCGGAACATCTGCAGGACGGCCAAGCGCAGACACTCATTGATGACGGACATCCCCTCGTACTGGCTGTAGAAGGCATTCACTGCGTCAAGGGTGTCTTCGTGAACAAATCCCTTGTCGTGGATGGTGGCCATCAGGGTGTAATACCGGATGAGGTCGTCGCCTTCGTTGCGGTTGAGCAGGTCGAAAAATTTGCGGTCCGTTTCCGCCCCCATCTGCATGCCTTCCCGGAAGGCCTTTTTCAGGAACCTGAAATAGAGTTGGTTGAACTGCGGATTCTCATAACGGCAGGCATTGAGCGCATTGGCCAGATGCTGCGTCTCCGTTTGATTGAGGTGGATAAAATTGGAAATGATGGCAATGATTTCAATAAAATCAGGCTCCCGGAAGAATGATTTTTGCGCAATGAGTTTATGGATCTCTTCAATGTAGCTGTCGTGACTTGCGCGAAAAGAAATTCGGCTCATCAGAAAGTGCCGGAGCGCCGCCGCCTCGACCTGCAACTCGTTGACGCTTTCCGGAAATTTGGCATATAAAAAGTTGTATTGATGGAATTGATTTTTGTAACGCTCCAACAACAACCTGCGGGCTTCGACGTCGCGAAACCGGTCATGGATCATGGACTGAAAATAAACCTTGACTTTTTTGTTCTCGATTTGCTCCAGCAGATTGGCAATCCAGATGTCGCTGCTCAGGGCAAAACCCAATTGTACCGTTTGGCCGATGCGCTGCTTGATGACGTCGAAGTTGGCCGAGTTTGCAATGGCCAGCAGAAATTGCCGAAAAGTCTCCTGCGGCCGCACATACTTGAATTGCTCGCTGAGTTCACCGCGAAGTACGCAGTAGCCCAAAATCCGCGGCTGGAACAAGCCCTCAAAAAAAGGATTGAGCAGGACGCGCTCTAGTTCGGGCAATTGGAGCGGATGGTGGTCTGCTACCTCGTGGTAAATCTCTGCCACCATGGGCTCATAGGTATCCTGAAGGACCTTGTACAATTCAGGGGTTTCCTCATCGAGGTAGGCGGCCAATTCGTCTGAGGACTGAATGAGCTCGGCAACCGCCTGAAGGCGCTCTTTGTAATCTGGCAACAATGTCTGCATCGCATTAATATTGAATGTCCATGAATGACGAAACCCGGAGGAAATTCGTCCATCCAGGTTTGCAAATATTTTAAATAAATCAGAATATTATATTAATAACTCTGAATTATTATAAAATATTAAAATTAAAATTTAAAAATCGGTTCTAGGGTAAAATGTTATTCCTCCTCCTGACTTTCGGCAATAGGAGCATCGGCTGCCTTCATTTCTCCACTGACTTTGCGGTGGAATTCGGCGAGTTCCTGGCGACGTGCGTCCACTTTCTGAGCAATATGGCTCTCTTTGGTCTCGATCCAGGCCTGGTATTTGGCATCGGCCTGCTCCTGGGTAAGGGCCCCTTTGGCAACGCCGCGCTGCAGGTGCTTGCGGTGAAGGACCCCTTTATAGCGGAGAATGGCGTTGACCGTGTCGGTGGGCTGGGCACCCTTCATCAACCACTCAAAAGCCTTATCGCGATCGATATCGACGGTGGCAGGCTTGGTAATGGGGTTGTAAATCCCCAGCTTCTCAATGAATTTGCCATCCCGTGGCGAGCGGGCATCGGCTACGACGATGTGGTAAAAGGGAGCCTTCTTTCGTCCCTTGCGCTGAAGTCTGATCTTAACGGCCATTTATTCGATGTTTTATAAAAATTAGACCTCCATCGGCTTACCCTGAAAAGCAGGCTCTGCCGACGGTTTGGGGCGCAAAAATACAATGATTCATTCAAAAGCTAAAATGATTCTTGGCCTATCCGCGTATTCATTCCAAGATAAGGGCCTTCACCCCCAACCGTTGCCCGTTCCCGCTTATAACCAGCCAGCAGGTTCCCTTCCACTCGGGCCTCAGCTCCAGCCATTCTCCGGATCCCTCTGTCTGCCCGCTGGCCAAAGGACGCATCAGCCCGTCGTAAAGTACCCATTGACAGGGCTCGACGCAAGGGTCCTGGAGTTCAATGTTCAGCCTGCCGTTGGGTGGATTGGGGTAAACATTGATTTTAGGTGGCCGCCACTCCTCGCCCGGTGCCATTTTTAGCTTCTCCACCCGGAGTTGCACGGGATAGGGATCATTGTTTTCGTTCAATAAAAAGGAAGACATACCGGCATCTCCAATAGCAAGCACTTCGCTGAGTTTGCATCTTTCCTTCGCGACCAGGTCAATGACCATTTCCGATAATCCTCCTGTTACATTCTGGTTGAATAAATTGGCCAATGCAAAACGTATCTGTCCCGGAAGTACCGTTGAGTACAAACGGTAAGCATTTTCGGTCCGCCCGCTCACCCGTACAACCCGGATTTTATTCGTATCAAAGGCCAGGGCGGTTTGTATGCCCCAAAAACTCCTTGCATCAGACAAGAGCAATGGCATACTATAGCTCTGCCCGGGCAGCAATTCCCGGTCAAAAGCCCTCCAATGCACGGATGGGCCGGGGAAATGGACCATCTTTTCGTTGGCAACTTCCTGGCGGACGGGAACTTGCTGGTTGATGTTGCCCTTTTGATCCAAAGCGATTCTGTAAACTCTTCCGGGATAGGCATTTTGGCCGTATGGAACTCCCCGGGTAGAAACGGGGCCCCACTGGTCATCCAGAAAAGCTGCATAAAACATTGGGCCGTAAGCCGCTTCGTCCCAATCCCCGCTAAACAGGTATGCGGTTAGTATTTTGGCATCCCGAATATCCAGTATACCGTCGTTATTCATATCTGCAGCCCACTCGTTGCTGGTTCCCCGGAGGCTGTGGATGCCGGCAATGTGTTTTAAAATTTGCAACGGATCGTAGTAACTCACCTTAGACCGCATCGGGAATCCTGATCCCTGATAGCTCAGTATCAGGCTATCCGGTTCGATGTGATCATTCACCTGAATGTTCAATGTACCACTATGCAACAAATCAAATGTGGCGGAATGAGCTTGCCTGTTTTTATCCTGAATGGCTATCCGGAAGTTGGTCCAATCCTCCAGGTCAAACTCCGTGAATACCTGGAGCGCAATGGGTATCGAAAAATAAAATATGAGTTTAGAAAAATGGAAATAACTCAGACAACTGCTTTGATTCCCCGAAGAGTCTGTGGCATAAATGGGAATGGTACCATACTCGCCAAAATCGGAGAGAAATTCCATGTAATCTTTAAAAGGTATGTTGTGATCCGCATCGAAGGAAACCACAAACGGACAACTATCCATCGCCTTTATTAAAAAATTCGCAGGAAAAATGCTCGAATTTCCACACCATGGATGAAATAAAAGGAGCGTATCCCGGCAAATAATAACCGGCGCGACGGTATCCTGATTGCAATCCTGTGCATATAAGAAGACAGCTGACTGAATCGTCAATATGCCCGCTGTCAGTAAGCGCATCTTTCTCTTAAAGTTCTTCATAACAAGACCACTTTTGTTGTCCCCGGGCCTATAAAGATAAGGAAAAGGTGGTTGCCCTAATTTTTTTTGAGATGGCCCAAGAGCCCATTGCCTGCCCACGCTGCTGAGCAGGAGGCAGCGAAATGAGGATTGCCGCCTTAAAATTCAAACCTTGCAGACGAGAGCTGCCTAAGCTGGCGAACCACTCCTGCCGGGTCGGGATCTGCAAAAACGGCATTGCCGGCCACGAGTACGTCTGCACCCGCCCCGGAGATCACCTCTGCATTTTGAAGTCCGACACCGCCATCGGTCTCGACGAGGGTGTTGAGGTTGCGCGAATGGATTTCCGCAACGAGGGTGCGGAGTTTTTCGAGGGTGCGGTATATGAATTTCTGTCCGCCAAAACCGGGATTGACCGACATCATGCATACGATGTCCACCTCCTCGAGCACATCGTAAAGGCTGCTGACGGGGGTGTGGGGGTTGAGGGCCACTCCGGCCTTTGCTCCGCAGGCGTGTATCTGCTGGATCACCCGGTGCAAATGAGGACAAGCCTCGATGTGCACGGTCAGGTGGTCGGCGCCCGCGTCGCGAAAAGCCTCCACGTACTTTTCGGGTTCGACGATCATCAGGTGAACATCGAGGGGCTTAGTGGTCGCGCGGCGCACCGCAGACACGACGGGAAGCCCAAAAGAAATATTGGGCACAAACCGCCCATCCATTACGTCGAGGTGGATCCAATCCGCTTCGGATTGATCCAACCATTTGAGTTCTTCTCCAATGCGGAGGAAATCACAACTGAGGAGGGAAGGTGCGATCAAAGCCATAGATACCTTGTAAACCGCAAGGACTTGTTGATCCTTTTGCGATGTACCGCAATACTAATCAATTCGGTTGGATTATTTCGACTCCATTCCCTCCCATCCGTCATCTCACCGAAAAAGGGATCGACTGATGCCCTATTTGCAGATGGTAAAATCCGGCGGGTAGTGAACGGATGTCAAAACAGTTTCCTTCCAAAGGCGGTAGCCGTGTGGAACGTCCCATCAGATCCACGGCAAGGGCTGCAGTTCTGTTTCGGTCTTCTCCGAGGATGCAGAGCTGGCCGTTGGCCGGAACCGGGTAAACCACAGGGCCAGGCTTGGCCTCCAAAGCCACGCGCACCAGTCGACTGTAGCTGAAACTCCCATCGAGATCGACCATTTTTAGTCTGAAATAGACCGCCTCAGCCGTTGCTTCCTCCGGCAGGTTCCAGACCTGATGGTACGAGGCGGGAACATCGCCCTTCCCCTTTGCCATTACCTGACCAGCCGCTAAAAAGTGCCTGCCGTCAAATCCTGCCATTACTTCAAAATGAGACACATGGCTTTCCCGAACGGTCTGCCATTGCAACAACACCTGCCCCCTGTTCAAAGCCTCACCCCGGAATTCCAGCAAATGGAGCGGCAAACTGGCATAGGCGTACACCGTTCCGCAAAGGGTTGTATCCTGAAGCCGGGCTTCCGCCAAAAAGCTGGCGTGCGCGTCACACTCGGCGACGAAGGTAAAATCCTGGCAGATCACCGTGCCGGGAGGGAAGTTGGCAACACCTACCGACCGCACGATGGCACCATAGCTGTGGATTACCGTATAATCAATGAAGTCGGCTTCTCCGTCCGTTTTGCGCAGGCAAAAGCGCACCGTAAACAGACAATCCGGGGCCTCCAGCATTTCCTTACTCAGAATGGTCACTTCCGGCTGTACCGTATCGATGCATTCCTGCGCAGACAGGAGGCTGCCCGTGGCTAAGGAGGTGGCGGCAAATAAAACACTTCGCAACATGATCCCTGCGCGGAGTTTTTTTGGGGTTATGCGGGTCTTCACCCGGTCGGCGAGAACCCAACAGCAAATTTATGTATATTTTTTTTAATATGTTGTATATTATTTATCAATAAAATAAACATTATCCATTCGGATGGTGGGTTGCCGGTGCAGGTGCAAGTAAACGTTTGCCGTGACCCAAACATCGGTGGCGCAATAACGCGCGATCCGTTCAATGTCCTCGCCCTCGTAAAACACATCGTGCACCTGGCTTCCGTCCATATCCTCCTTTGGGCTCTCCAGGCCCAGACATGCAGACAGCAGGTCCAAGGAAGTGTAGTGCTTGATATCGCCGAATTTCCACAGCTCCATGGTATCGACGAGCTGTTTTACCTCCCAGGGCTTCCGGCCGGAGACGTCGAGCAGGGCAGGCAAAGCCATGCCATGAACCTGTGCCCGCCGGCACAGGTAGGGTACGTCAAATTCCCGGATGTTGTGGCCACAGAGCATGTGCCGGTCGGGCTGATTGAAATGCTGATTCAGCAGGTCGAAAAATTCCTGCAGGAGGATGTCCTCATCCGGGCCGGCGAAGGTTTTGATGCGCAACTGGTCTTTGTAAAAGAATCCGGCCCCGATGCATACGACCTTGCCAAATTCGGCAAAGATGGCCGCCCGTTCGCGGTAGAGCTGGGAAATTTCCTTGTGTGGTTCGCGCTCCTGAAAATACCGGGCTTTGCTTGCAAACAGCTTTTTCCACCGGTCGTCTAGTTCTTCGTAATGGGCCGAACCGCTGACGGTTTCGATGTCAAAAAACAAAATGTGGTTCAGGTTCATGGCTGTTGACTTTGATTCCAGGGATGAGCCGTTCTATCCAACGAATATAATGTCTTATGCAGCATTTTGAGTAACTTTACGCGTTTTCAAAGCAAAACGACCGCGTTATGGCAAATTCCAATCAAAACATCAAAGCCCTGGTGATCATCGCCCTGTTGGGTTTGTTTGGGCTGAACGTCTACCAATTCGTCAACAATTCCAAACTTCAAAAGGACAACCTCGCCAAAGAATCGGAACTCGTCGAGCTCGAGGACACCAAGGCAAAGCTGGAAAAGGATTACCAGCAGTCGGTTTCGGACCTCAACGACATGAAGACAAACAATGAGGAACTCAACCGGATCATCGACACGCAAAAAGAGGAACTGCGAATCCAGAAGGAAAAAATCAGCGGACTTCTCCGCGACAGCAAAAACCTGTCACTGGCCCGCAGGGAGATGGAGCAGATGAAATCCAAAACCCAGGATTACATCGCCGAAATCAACCGGCTCAAAGCTGAGAACGAGCAGCTCGTCGAGCAAAAAGGCACCTTGGAGCAGGAAAAACAGAGTCTGACCCGGGAGGTCCAGATGAAGTCTGAAGAAAACCAGCAACTCACCCAGGCCCGGGAATCCCTCACCAGTGAAAAAGAGGCGCTTTCCAAAGAGAAGGACCAGTTGAGCCGCCGCTATAACCGAGCCACGGCCATTCCCGTCACCAAAATCGACGTAGAAGCCTTTCAGGAGCGCGAAGGCAAAAAGCCCAAAAGCGTTTCGAAAGCTGCGGAAACCGATTTCATCGAGGTGTGTTTCAAAACGACCGTCAACAAAAATGCCGAGGCAGGGGTCGAGAATTTTTACATCCGCATCATCTCTCCCACCGGAGAAACGCAGTCCATCGAATCCGAGGGTTCGGGCATGATCCGCAACGACGAAAGCGGTGAGCTCATCAAATACTCGGCCAGGGCCTCCACCCAGTACGCCAACGACGAAAAAAAGATCTGCGGTTCTTTCAAAAACCCGGGCGGTTTTTCCGCGGGTGTTTACCAGATCGAAGTTTTCAACAAGGGCTATCTGGTCGGCAGCGATTCCAAAAAACTCAAATAAGCCTTAGCCCCGCAGTTGCGGTACGGTTTGATCCTGCTCGACCATTTTTGGTTTGACGAGGCATTTGTCCTTTTCAAGTATCCCGTTGTACACCTGGAATGGCTGTCGGCCCTTGCAGGTGTCGCCGCCGTGTGGCTCGCGGCCCGTGAAAACATCCTCAGCTGGCCCATCGGTCTGGTCAACATCCTCTCCGCCTTTTTCATTTACCACCACGTCCAGCTCTACGCCGATATGTTCCTTCAATTGTATTTTTTCGGGATGGGCTTGTATGGTTGGCATTCCTGGAGGTGGGAGCACCGCGCTGCCATCCCGCTCAAGTGGATGACGGGCAAAATGCGCCTGGCCAGCGGAATGCTCCTCGCCTTAGCCAGCGTCGCTATGGGTTGGTGCATGACCCGTTTGCACATCTGGTTTCCCCAATGGTTTCCCCTTGCCGCCGCCTTTCCATATGCTGATTCCGTAGTAGCTACCAGCAGTGTCCTGGCCAATTTTTTGCTCGCCCGCCGGTATTTGGAAAACTGGATCCTCTGGATCGGCATCGACCTGCTGTGCGTGTACTTGTACTTCTATAAAGGAATCCTCCTGTTCGCCCTGGAATTCCTCGTCTTTCTGGTTCTTGCCGGCTACGGACTCTTTTACTGGGCAAGACGGATGAAACGCGGGGAGGAAGCCTTCCATAAGGGATAATTTATCTTGCCCAAAAAAAATATCATGCTGGCCATTGCATTTTCCTTCTGATGCTGTTCAACCATGCAGAGGATAGGCCGTCTTTAGTTCTTCCGCAGCATTTTGGGACGGGTCGCTCAGGCGCTGGCTAATGCTTTCTCAACTTAAATTCGATGGGCAACCTGAACTGCACGCTGACCCTGCGTCCGCGATGATTTCCCGGTATCCAGTCGGGAATGGTGCGAACGACCCGCAGGGCCTCCTCATCGCAGGCGGGGCCCAGCGACCGGATCACCCGTGGCTGCCGGACCTTGCCATAAGCGTCCACCACAAAGGATACCAAAACCACGCCTTCTACTCCGGCACGTGCAGCCTCGGGAGGATACAATAATTTGGAATGGATGTGCTGTGAAAGGGCCCGGTCCCCCCCGGGAAAGCTCGGCATAACATCTACAAAATCGAATACCGGGGGCCCTTCAGCGTCCCCCGTTTCATCGCCCAGGCTGCCGGCTACATCACTTGGGGTTTTGGCAGTGGTGTCTGAAGGGAGCACCTCTTGCGATGCATCCTTTGGCGGATTTGGGAGGTCTTCATCCCGGGCCACCCGCGTCGCGGGACGTTGGCGGCTCTGTTGCTGCTTCGGTTTGGCCGGCGGCTCGCTGCGCACCTTGGGGATGTCCAACTGCGGCGGTGCGTCGAGTCTTACTTCCGTCATTCTTTCCAGGGCAGGAAGGGGCTTTTTACTAAAGATCGTGGGCAACGAAAGCACCAGCAACAGCATCGCAAGGGCGAGTAATGCGGCTCTTGCAACATTGCGAGGATAGGCACGGCGCAAGGCATAGGCCCCGTAAGATTTATGGCGGCCTTCAAATACGATCTCGCGCATTTCATCAGAGTAAAGGAAATGCGGGGTAAATGCGTTTCTCAACCATGCCGGAAGCCAGTGGCTCATGTCATTTTTCCCTTTGAAGGCAGAGGCTTGCCCGCACTCTTACCAAGCGATCCCTTTCCGCCCGTTTACCCCTCCCCCCTAACAGACCCGCCATTTCCGGGCAAAGGAGCAAATGGGCATTTATGCTTTTTCGAACAACCATTTAATGGGTCGCGTCAGATTGAACGGCTGAAGTTCGCGTTTTATGTTGAGGTTGGTTTTGATGTGTTCCAGAATTTCGTCTGCGTCATCGGAAACGAGAAAGAGGCGTTGGTCGATTGGCGAAATGGTGTGGTGGCGTTCCATGGTATCCAGGAAATCGAGCAGTTCGCGATGGAACTCTTTGCCGTAAATCACGATGGGAAAGTGGACGAGTTTACCGGTTTGGACAAGGGTCATCGCCTCAAACAATTCGTCCATGGTCCCGAACCCTCCCGGAAACACGACAAATGCATATGAATACTTGACGAGCAGGGTTTTGCGGGTAAAAAAGTATTTCATACAGACCCAGCGGTCGAGGTATTTATTCGGGAACTGTTCTTTGGGAAGCTTGATGTTGCAACCAACGCTCTTTCCGCCGGCAGACCTGGCCCCCTTGTTTGCAGCTTCCATGATGCCGGGGCCACCGCCGGTCATAATGGTGAAGCCCAGGCGTGCAATCTCGGCAGCAATCTGCTCAGCCGCTTTGTAATATGGATCGTTCTCAGGGGTTCGCGCGGAACCGAATACAGTGACGCATGGGCCAGTGAAATACAATTTGCGGATGCCGTTGAAGAGATCCCAAAATACCTGGAGCACGAAGCGCAATTCCGCGCGCCTGCTCATGGGGCCGTTGAGATACTCGATTCCGTTTGGATTTTGAATGGTTGACATAAGCTTAATGGTGCACAAGGATAAAAAAAATGCAACGTATGGCCTTATCTTTATAATTTGCCTCCCATCCCCAACGGCCTATGCACAACAAAGAAGTGACTGTGGTTTCAAAAACTTCCAGGATGGCATCCCGGCTGATACCCTCAGAGATCATCCGGCTTTCAGGCGAGATCAACCAGCGCGTGTTGTCGGGAGAATCCATTTTCAACCTCACCATAGGCGACTTTGATCCGGGCATTTTTCCCTTGCCCAAGGCACTGCACCTGGCCATCCGGCGCGCTTACGACGAAGGTATGACGAACTATCCGCCCGCCAACGGGGTCGTGCCTCTGAGAAAGGCCTTGTCAGCGCATATCGAAAGACGGATGGGGCTGTCCACCGATCCGGAAGACATCCTGGTCTCCAGCGGGGCGAGGCCGCTGATCTACTCCCTGTACAAGACGATCGTAGACCCGGGCGACGTCGTCGTTTATCCGGTCCCTTCCTGGAATAACAATCACTATTGTCACCTGAGCGCGGCCCAGGGTGTTGCGGTAGAGACGCTGGCTTCGGATGAATTCATGCCTCAGGCTGAAGCCCTCGGCCCACATCTGGAAAATGCCAGTTTACTCGCTTTGTGCTCGCCTCAGAATCCCACCGGCACGGTGTTCAGCAAAGAAAATCTCCGCTCAATTTGCAAACTGGTACTCGAGGAGAATCGCAGAAGGGCGGGGCAGAGGAAACCACTCTATGTGATGTACGACCAGATCTACCAGGAGCTTTGCATGCCTGGTACGCAGCACGAGCACCCCCTTATCCTGGAGCCCGCCATGCGCGATTACGTCGTCACCATCGACGGGATGTCGAAAGCCTTCGCCGCCACCGGCATCCGGGTGGGTTGGGCGTTTGGCCCCCGGGAGGTCCTGACCAAAATGCGGGCTATCCTGTCTCATGTCGGAGCCTGGGCCCCTAAACCCGAACAGATGGCCTCCGCCTGGTTTCTGCAAAACATACCCGAGGTCGACGCCTACCTCGACGGGTTCCGGGCGGCTGTCGGCCGGAGACTGAACGGGCTGTATGCCGATATCCTCGATCTCAGGCAATCGGGCTACCCGATCGACGCGATCAGGCCAGGGGCGGCAATCTACCTCACCGTACAAATTCCCTGGCTGGGGCGCACCGTGGGAAACCGGCGGCTCGATCAGGTATCCGACGTAGCAGATTATCTCATCGATCAATGCAAAGTTGGCCTGGTGCCTTTCCGTGCATTTGGCGCTCCCGATGCTGGCGGATGGCACCGGATCTCCGTAGGTACACTCCGCGAAGAAGACATTCCACTCGTTGGCAAGGCATTGAAGCAGGGGATGGACCAATTTGGCGATTGAATGTGTTGAATGACCAGAAATTCCAATTTGTGAACGCGCAAATGCCCTCCGGATCCCCTTTGCATGCCGTCATCATGGCCGGTGGGGTTGGCAGCCGGTTTTGGCCCTTCAGCCGCACCCACCTCCCCAAGCAATTTCTCGACATCCTGGATACGGGAAAAACCCTCATCCAGATGACTTACGAACGTTTGTTAGCAGTTGTTCCGGAGGAAAGAATTTGGGTAGTCAGCCATGTGGATTACGCGGATCTGGTCGCAGAACAGTTGCCGGGACTGCTGCCCGCCCAACTGCTGCTGGAACCGGAACGTCGCAACACCACGCCCTGCATCGTCCTTGCATCCAAACACCTGGAAAGACGCGAACCCAATGCGCTGGCACTGATCGTTCCTGCTGATCACCTCATTACCGGGACTGAAAATTTCGCGGCAGAGATGAAGGCGGCTGCGGAATACGTCGACCAACATCCCGATAGCCTGCTCACCTTCGGGATCCGGGCCCGCCGTCCCGATACAGGCTATGGCTACATCCGCTACGATGCGGAGAATGGTCATTCCGGTTTCTATTCCGTTATGCGCTTCGTAGAAAAACCGGATCTGCCCACTGCGATGGAATACATTGCCTCAGGCGGCTACCTGTGGAATTCGGGGATGTTTCTTTGGCGCAACCAAACCATGCTCCAACAGATCTCCCTCCACGCTCCAGGCATTTATGCAGCATTTTCGGGTTACACCCCTGCTACCGAGCTTTCTAAGATTTATCCCCTTTGCGAATCCATCAGCATCGACCATGCCATCATGGAAAAAGCCGACAAGGTAGTTGTGCGTCCGGTCGATTTTGGATGGAGCGATCTTGGAACCTGGGCATCACTCTACGAAACACTGGATAAAGACATTGCGGGAAATGCCGCCAATGGCCCAAAGGTCGAACTGGCAGAAACCAACGGTTGCCTTGTATTCAACAGAAGCAATGCCCTCATTGCGATGCAAAGCGTATCCAATCTCATTGTCGTGAGCACACCGGATGCAGTGCTGATCTGCGACCGCTCCCACGAGCAGAAGATTAAACAACTGGTTGCGGAGATTGCAAAATCCCGCGGCCATGAATGCCTCTAACGATCAACTTTGGCGTCAGCGCGCAATGACCACTTTCAGCGTTACCAGATCATTTCCATTCGAACAGCGAAGGAAATAAGCCCCTTGACCTAAACCTTCTGTTGGCAGTTCCTGAATTTCCTTTCTGGTTTGCACAGCCAAGCGTTGGCGCCCTGTTGCATCCAGTAAACGAATATCCCACGGGCCGATGCCCAATTCCGAACAATGTACGAACAGTTGTTCGTTCGCAGGGTTGGGAAATACAACACCCGCGTGTCTGGTGGCCGCACGGGAACCCGATGGGGGATCCTCTCTCCATGGGTATTCGCGAATGACGTCGTCGTAGAAGTACCGGGGCGTTTTAGTGTTTTCAGGACACTCAACGGCTGATCGAACGTCGATGTATTGCACGCGCGTAAGCGCATTGCTGCCGTTGGTATTGCGCACCGTAAGCTTAACCGTGTACCGGCCCTTCTTGTCAAAAACCACCATGGGATTTTGCTCAGCCGAGGCAGGTGGATTGCCCGCTTCAAACTGCCAGTCCCACTCCACGACGTCGACACTCGACTTGTCGGAGAACTGCACCTCCAGTGGCTGGCAACCGCGCTGGGTGCTGGCAGAAAAATTGACTTTGGGAACCAGGTAAATGGCTACCTTCTTAAAAACGGTGTCGGTACCACATGGGTTTTGCACAATGAGGCGCACATTGAATTCACCCTCTACGCCATAGTCAATTTCCGGATTCCGGTTAAAGCTGGCTTTGCCATTGCCAAAATCCCAGATAAAATTGTTTCCGTCGACCGTCTGGTCGGTGAAAAATGCTTTAAATCCGGATATCTGAACCGAAAAATCCGCCTCGGGTTTGCTGCGGACTTCTATATAGTCATTTCGCGTGAGGGTATCGCTATAAAAGGCATTTCTAACGATGAGCTGCACGGCGTACCTGCCCTTCACCGGATACCGGACGAGCGGATTGGTTTCCGTGCTGGAGGCGGGAACACCACCGGGAAACAGCCATTCGAACTGATTGGCGGCTACCGACTGGTTTTCATATTGCACTTCATAACCGGTACATCCGGACGTGCGATTTGCAATAAACATCGCCGTGGGCTTTACGCCAATGGAAATCCGTGTGGTCACTGTGTCTGTACCGCATCCGTTGATCGCCACGTATTGCACTTCGTAATCGCCTTCGGTGTAATCGTGCTCCGGGTTTGCATCGGTACTGATTGCGCCATCACCAAACAACCAAAAATGGGATTTTGCAAAGCGCGATTGATTGGTAAAATTGACGTGTCCAACATTGATCTGTTGCGAAAAAGAGGCAACAGGAATGCTGTCTATGGTAATATAAGTCTTTTTGGTGATGGCGCTGTTGTACCGCGAACTGTATACTGTGAGCCGGACGTCGTACTGCCCCGGAAGGTCGTAGCGTACAACCGGGTTGCGTTGTGTGGAAATCGACGGCACACCTCCTGGAAATTCCCATTGCCAGTTGCGCACATTGGGTGTAGAGCGGTCCATAAAGTGGATGGATCCGGGAGCACATCCACCTGTGGTGTCGGCTTCAAATTCGGCTGTCGGAATGCTAACAATTGTCAATTTCTTTTTAAGGACGTTTTGTCCACAGTCGTTCCGCGCGATGAGCGTAATCTCATACGTAGTATCCGTGTAAAACTCGTGGTAGGGGCTGATCTCCTCGCTGCTCTCCCCGTCGCCAAAATCCCATGTGTATTCCTGACCTCGCTCAGACAGGTTGATAAAAAATACTTCCCGCCCTTGGATGCCCCAGGTAAAATCTGCACGGGGTATGTCGTTGATCTCCACGTAGTCCGTTTTGGTCAGTAAAACCTCGCATCGATTATTGCCCGCTTCGAGTATGACGGGGTAAATGCCTGGCGTCTTGTACACGACAACAGGGTTTTGCAAAATCGAAGTGTCTGGCATGCCTCCCGGAAAGGCCCATTTCCACCGGGTGGTGTTGAGCGAGAGGTCTTTGAATTTGATGGTCACCGGCTGACAACCGTAAGTAATATCCGACGAAAAGTCGGGTACCGGCGCCGAGGAATTCGGGCAGATGTCCAGACAGCTGCCAAGGTAATTTCCGTCCCTGACGTATCCGTTCAGGGCATCTTTTGACAAAAAAGACCAAAGGGTAACGCCGTTCGGTGGGCCAGGACCCATGATGGTGCCCCCGGTAAAGGGGTCGTGCACCATGCTCCAGTTGTGGCCAAGCATGTGCGCCTGCAAAGTCAGGTAAAACGGATGCCTGCCCCCACCAGGTACGAAATCACTGCACAGATTGTAGGGTTGGTCGCCGTTGCAAATCGTGGCCTGGTATGCGGTCCCGACTTCCCCAAGAATGGAAGTAAACTTCGAGGTCCACAGCGTGGCAACATTGTAATTGGATCCCGCAAAGATCGTTGGCGCCACGGCGTAAAATTCGTCCAGCATGGCGTTGATGTCGTTGATGGTGTACCAGGGGTCCTTTGACGGGTCGTCGGCAATGTAAATACCCGAGGCCTCGTAGATGTATTCGTTTTCGAATTCGTCGTCAAAAACAGTTTGCACGTCCGCCAGAATGCTGAGCATCTGGTTCTCCGTTTCCGCAACGGAAGATTTGTATTTCCGGAACATAAAATTGTCGGCGGCAAGCGCAATCCGGACAATGGCACAGGGGTTACAGGGCTTAACCGCCGTTGCCGATGCGATCTCCTCCTTCACCGACTGGTGAACATCTGAATCTACACCGCAGCGCAGGTTTCCGGAAGGCCGGAGATCCGACATCCGGTAGGCAATGAACTGCTGATGCCCAGGCACATCTGACCGCAGACTTTCTGCGTCAAGCGGCTCGATGAAATAGCGCTCCCTGCCGTCATCGACCATGAGCTTGAAAAAATTCCCGGACAAACTCAGGGTCACCTGGGACTGATTGTCTCCTTTGATGTAGCCCCTGAACGTTCTGAAGGCCATTGCTCCCGTACGTGGTTCGGCAGTTCTACCGCTTGCCAGTCTGGTGGAGAAATTTTGCGACAACAGACTGTATTCAAAAAGCTGGAGCTCCCAATTTTGCAATGGTGTTGTCAGGTTCAGGGTTTTGACGTTGCCCTCGATCCCATCGATCGCTTCCGCAATGCGGTTGGCGTCAAATTGCAACAACTCGAAGGAATGCAGGTTCTCCCTAGTTGCCGCAGAGACCGGCGCTTCCAAGGACTTGAGCGCCAGCTGCTGCGCCTGAACCGATGCACTGATCAGCACAAACATCCACAATGTTTTCTTCATGGTTTAGTGTTTCTTGTTAATAAGCAGCCTGCTCACGCCAGGCCTTCCCTTTTAATCTAAGGCTTAAAAAATGGCCGGTTCAGGGCACTGCCCAACGGCGACGATCAACGCACCACCGCAATTTTGTGAATGTCCGTTCCGCCTTTCGAGGTAATCCGGACGAAATAATTGCCAGGTTCCAGATCGCGGAGGTCAAGCGTGTGCACCTCGCGGTGTGTGCGCACAGCCAGCCGCAACCTGCCGTTGAGGTCAAACAACTCCAAGGTAGCAGGATCATCTGGGCCTGACCAGGACCAGACGCTCAGGCGATCGCGCACCGGGTTGGGCAGAACACTCGTGGCGTGTGCCCCATGGGTCCGCCTTTGGCTGTCTTCCCGACTGCTGCGACTCACCTGCTCCTCATCCCCATTGCCGAACTCGCCAATGCCAATTTTGGGATATTCCGGACAGAGCACCGGAGAGAGCACTTCAACGTACTGCAACCTGGTAAGCGCATTCGTTCCGTTGGTATTGCGAACGGTGAGTTTCACCGTGTATTTTCCCTTTTTATCAAAGCGTACCTTGGGATTTTTTTCGGAGGATATCGCGGGATTTCCACTTTCAAACTGCCAGTCCCAAGAAATGACGTCGATGGAAGACCTGTCAAAGAACTGTACATCCAGAGGAGCACATCCCCTGAGTGTGTCTGCTGCGTAGTTCACCTTTGGAATGAGGTAAACAGCAATTTTTTTGTCGAACGTGTCCCAGCCACATTCGTTTTGCACCACGAGGCGCACGTCAAATTCGCCTTCAGCCCCATACTCGTGTTCCGGGTCCTTGTCGAAACTGATCTGGCTGTCGCCAAAATCCCAGAAGTAATTGGAAGCCCTCTGTGCCTGATTGGTAAACAACACTTTAAAACCGGTGATCGCATTGACAAACTCGGCCATTGGCAGGTCGTTGACCTCGATAAAACCCGGGAGCCCGATGGAATCGCTGAACAATGGGTTATAAGCTACGAGGCTCACGTCGAAAACTCCAATGGAGTTGTAGGTGACCAGCGGGTCGCGTGCGGTACTGGTTGCAGGGTTGCCACCGGGAAAATACCAGCGAAAATCGGTAGCTGCTGCGGTAGACTGATTTTGAAAACGCACGGCGTAGGGCAAACAACCCTTTTGTTCCTCCACCTGGAATCCAGCCACAGGTTTGTCGCCAATGGTCAACTGGCTAAAGGCCGTATCGCTGCCACATCCGTTTGAACTGATGTACATCACATCAAAGCGTCCCTGAGCGTAGGTGTGGCTGGGATTGGGAGCGGTGGAAGTAGAACCATCGCCAAAATCCCAGTAATGCTCCTTTCCATATCGGGTCGTATTGGCAAAATCTACCACATTCCCGTTTAACGAAAAATCAAAAGATGCATCGGGCAGGCTATCGATGGTGATGTACATCGTTTTCGTAAGGCCATGATGGTAGCGCGAGGCATAAACCGTTAGCCTCACATCGTAAACACCGGGTAAGTCGTAGCGTACGACCGGATTGGCAGAAAGCGACACGCTGGGCGATCCACCCGGGAATGACCATTCCCACCTCCGCACATTGTTCGTCGACCTGTCAAAAAATTTGATGAAGCGCGGGGCGCATCCACCCGTGGTGTCGGCTTCAAAATCAGCGGTTGGAATGCTGACGATGGAAATCTGCTTTTTTACCACGTGCGTTCCGCAGTCATTTACGACGCGCATCGTTACCGTGTATGTCGTGTCGTAGTCGTACACGTGATAGGGGTTGGCATCTTCACTCGTATTGCCGTCGCCAAAATCCCAGAAATATGAATCGGCCCTGACAGACTGATCAATGAAGAAGACTTCGCGGCCCTGGTTGCCATAGGAAAAACCCGCCACGGGCTTGTCGTTGACTTCGATGTATCCAATTTTGACTTCGGTAGCCTCGCAACGGCTGTTGGATGCCTTCAGAGTCACTTCCCAGGTTCCCGGAACGCGATAGACCACGACGGGATTTTGCAAGTTTGAACTCGACGGCGTTCCGCCGGGAAATGACCATTCCCATTTATCGACAAAAGTCGACAGGTCTTGGAAGCGGACCGTCAAAGGCTGACAACCATAAGTCACATCGGACGAAAAGTCTGCCGTCGGGGCATCCGAACCGGGGCATATCGACAGGCAACCCGACTCGACCAGGCTGTTGATGTTGACGTAGTTGTTCAGGCTAAAAACGGAAGCTGCCGACCAGTGTGCGCTTCCGTTGATGACCGGCGCCATGATGGTCGGAGAAATTTCCGGGTCGTGGAACATGCTCCAGTTGTGGCCGAGTTCGTGCGCCTGAAGTGTAAGGTAATTGCCCTGGCGGCCTCCGGCTGCAATGTAATCGCTGCAAACGTTGTACGGCTGCACATTGCAGACCTGCGACAGGTACGCCACACCGATGACGCCGGTCCGGAATTTGTCGGTCCAGTTGGTGGCCACTTCAAAGGCAGTCCCGCTAAAAATTGAAGTTCCCACTTGCGTAAAAACTTCCAATTGCTCGAAGATATCGCGGATCCCAGCCCAGGGGTCGCGCTGGATGTCGTCAGCCACCCAGGTGCCGGTAACCTGATATTCGTACTGGTGTTCGAATTCGTTGTCGAAAACGGTCTGCACGTCCGCCATGATGGATAGCATCTGGTTTTCTGCACCTGCAACCGATCCGTATTTATTAAACATGGTGATGTCGGCAGCCAATGCAATCTGCACTTCAACACATTTTGGGCACCGGGCACCGCTGCGGTAGTTCAGCTCTTGATTCTTGTTGTCGATATGCCTTTGCCCCTCACGAATGCGGTCATCGAGTACATCGGCTCCACAGGAGACGCCCTTCACGGGGACGACATCGGACTGGCGGTATAAAAAGAACTGGTGTGAAGCAGGAAGCTGATCCGACAGACTCGCATGGTTCACCGGTTCAATAAAATAGCGCTCATGGCGATCGTCGATCATCAATTTCAGGAATCCGTCAGCCAGTGACATGGAAACCAGCGAGTTGTTTTGCCCGGCAAGGTGGCCTTTAAAGGTGCGAAAATCCTTTCGCGCCGGCAGGCGTGTAGGCTGCCTGGGGTCGCTGCTGTTTCGCACGGCACTGGGCGAAAGCAGGCTGTATTCAAACAACTCGAGTTGCCAGCTTTGACGGGGTGTGCGCAGGGTAATGCGCTTTACGTTGCCGGGAAGGTCGTCGATGGCCTGGCGCACGGTCTCCGGATCCAGCGACAGCACCTCAAAGCGGTTGAGGTGCAACTGCGTGAGCGGATCGACCTTCGCAGAAATGGGCTTCAGAGTAACTGACTGCCCGGAAAGAAGGATGCAAGGCAAGAATAAAAACAAGGTAAAGACTTTGTGCATGGAGGGAGTTTTAGAGTACCAAGTGGTAAAAAACGTATAGTATAGTGTTTTTTGTAATGTGTAATTTGATGAATTACAATAGTCAATCTGATTGGCAGGGGTATTCTGCGCGAGCGCTCAATTTAGGCATTCTGTCCGGACTTGGCAAATATTTTAACAATTGCCTTGCACGACAAGGTCAGGATGGAGCACTGGGGGATGCTCCCCAAAGGCTCATATGGAAAAAAACAAATACTCAATTGGGGATGCAGAGCCGGTTGGTACTGAGCTCCCCGCTGGGTATTGGCCAGATGTAGTTTGAAGCATTCACGGGCACTTCCGGTGCCCGGCCAATGCTCCCTGTTTTTTCCGGCAGCGGCAGCAAATTGCGCTGGAGGTCCTGCAGACGCAGACCCTCGCCGAGGAATTCGACGCGGCGCTCCGTTGACAGGCTCTGTTGAAGTTGTTCTGCTGTGGCAATGTCTGCATCTGAAAATGCAAAAGACGGATTTGAACGCTGGCGTACGGCTTTCAACAATTCCCTTGCGCCGTCCAATTCTCCCAGATGGGTCAGCCCCTCGGCGCAATTGAGCAAGACCTCTGCATAGCGCATTACCGGAACATAGTCCCTGAAGGGTGCCGAAGTGATCCGGAACTTAGTCAGGATGCGATGTCCCGCCGGACTTAGCCCTCTCAGCTTGCTTCGGGCATCGTCCGCCGTGGTGAAAACCTCGTGGTAGCCGATGCCTTCCGGAGCAAGAAAGATGATCGGCTGGGTGACGTAGTTAAATGCAAGCGCATACTGCGGTGGAGGAGTTTCTGTCGTCGTATTGGCAAAGGCAGTAGTAAATATGGCTTCAACCCCGGTATAATTGCCGGAAAACAGGGAAGCTACGTCCGATTCCAACGCATGCATACCACAGCCCGACACGAAACGGAAAGGAGGCTGCGCGGGAACGATTTTTCTGGCTTCCTCCACCACCTTGGCGTACAAACCCATATTTAGATAAACCCTGGTCTTGACGGCCACAGCGGTACTGCGCCTGGCACGGGTCACATTGCGCAACTCGTCGCCGTAGCATTCGGGCAATGCCGCTTCGGCCGCGTCCAGATCCCCAAGGATCCGGGCATATACTTCTGCGACGGAACTCCTGGCCAGGTCATTGTAACCAGCTGATATAATGGGATGCAGTCGAAGGGGCACCCCGGGTGCATTGGGATCCTGACGATAGGGTCTGGCATACGTCTGAACCAGGCTCAGGTAACAAAGGGCCCTGACAAATCTTGCTTCACCGATGTACTGTTTTGCAATACTGTCGTTGACGATGGTTTGTTTGCCCATTTGGTCCATTAAAATGTTGGAAGCATTGATGGCAGAATAGGCAGCAGCCCACATGTCGTTTACGTATTCGCTGGTTGATGCAACATTTTGGTTCCAGATCGCCGAACCGGTGGCTGCGTTGCCGTCGTTTTGGCCAAACTCGCCTGCGCGCTGCTCGTTGAAAATGATGAAACGGCCTCCGTAAAAATTGGGATTTTGCAATTTTCCGTACAGGTTATTGACCTGCGCCAGGATCTTTTCCGGAGTATCAAATGCCCTTTCTTCGGGCAGCAGCGTCGTCGGGTTGGTTTCCAGAAAATCGTCCGAACACGACGTCAGTACGAACGTTGCGGATAGCATCGCAAGGATGATGAAACGGTCAGCAAATCGCATCATATTCTTTACCATGTCAAAAGCCAATGTTGAAACCGGCTGAGAACACCTGAGCGTTCGGAGGCACATTCTGGTCTTTGCCGGTGTGAATGGAATTCCCGTTGATGCTCACCTCGGGATCTGATCCGCGGTAGCCCGTCAAGGTCAGCAGGTTGGTAGCCTGTACAAATACCCGGGCCGAATGCAGTTTCCCTTCGAGACCCAGTGAGTTCAGCGGTACCTGGTAAGCAAGTAACAGATTTTTGAGTTTGAGATAATCTCCCCGTTCAACTTTTGACGTCGATGAAAACGAGAAACCCGCCGAAACGTTATCTCCGTAATACAATTTTTGAATTTCCGTTTTTTGTCCCGGTGTGGTCCACCGGTTTTTGATGAAAACGCCGTTGTTAAAATAGCGCTGATCGCTGTTGGTTGCCCTCGTGCCGTTGTACAGGAAATGCCCGCCCGCAAAGCTCCACTGGATTTGCAATTCGAGTTTGCCATATTGCAGCCGGTTGGTAAACCCTCCGTACCACTTTGGAAGTGAAGGCCCTTGCATGACGCCGTCGAGGTAGTTGTCGATGGCGGGAGCCGGACTTCCGTCGAGATAGGTCCACTTGGGCGAACCAATGTGGTTGTATTGAACGGTTTTGCCTTCGCGGTTTTGAAACATCATCAGCCCGTTGTCCGGATTTACCCCGAGACAGGGCACCGCAAAGATGGAGCCTGCTGAATGACCTTCCCTGGTCATGTTTTGTACGCCAAATATGCTTGGAACGTAAATGTCGCTCACCAGTTCCGTTACCTCGTTGATCAATGTAGATGCGTTGCATTGCAAGGTCCATCGCCACGGGCCGTGGCGCACCAAATTCGCTTCTACCATGAACTCAAGTCCTCTGTTGGTCATTTTTCCAACATTTGCGTTGACGTAGTTACCCGGAATGCCTGTCGATAAGGCCTGAGGGGCCTTCAGGATGAGGTCCCGGGAAGCATTGTGAAAATAGTCGAGCTCAATCTGCAATCGCTGATCAAACAAGCTCGCACTCAGACCCACATTGGCCTTTAGCGTACTTTCCCATTTGAGTTCCGGATTGGCTGCCTGTGCGAAATAGAGTATGGGGTTTCCGGCGTACGTATTGGATCCATACAATCCCATGGCAGGATAAGCGCCGATTTCGCTGTTGCCCACCAGGCCGTAACTCGCACGCAGGCGCAACTGACCAAACGCCTTTGCCAGAAAGCCCTTGCTGAAAAATTTCTCCTGGTCAAGGCTCCAGCCCGCTGAGGCTCCCATGAAATTGCCGAAACGCCTGCCGTCAGCCAGCGCAGACAGCCCGTCGCGCCTGAAGCTGAGGGCAACAAAATATCGCTTGTCGAAATCGTAACTCAGGTAAGACAAGTATGATAGCAGGGTGTTCTCTGTCGCCACGTTGCCATAAGGAGCAATGTTGACAAATCCGCCCTGGTAATTCTCGTAATAGGGGTCGGTGATGTTGCTGCGTTGTGCTCCCCAGCCAAGGATCTCGGTTCTCAACTGCTCTTGACCGGCAATCAGTTGAAGCCGGTGCCTTTCGCCCAGCGGCACGTCCCAGGTGAGCTGGTTGCGCCATTCGGTGCGGTAAAATTTGGTAAAGGCGTTGGTGGCGATGCCATTGGACGAGGCTCCCCCACCATGAATGGGGTTGAGAAAGGACTGGTTTTCCGATTGCAGGTGATTGATTCCGTAACTGGATTTAAAGTGCAACCGGGGCATGATCTTCCAGGTGGCAAAAAAATTGCCGATCAGCGCGTTGTTTTCGGAACTGCTGAGGTCGAGTTTCTGCACCATAGCCAGGTTGTAGGCATTGATGGTACCAATGGTCGCAGGATTGTTTGCCCCGTAACCTATGCTAATCTTGTTTTGAATGCTGAATGATCCATCCTCGCGGTACACCGGCACATTGGGTGGCAGCACATAGGTCATTCTTCCCAGGGGTTCGTTGGTGATGTATTCCGAATTGTAGGACGAAGCACCCAGCGAATAGCTTGCAATGGCGCCCGTGTTGGGGCCCTCGTTGAAACCGTTGGCATATGTTACCAGCGCTCCCACACTCAGGTGGTCGTTGAGCCGGTTCTCGATGTTCAGACGGGTGGCATATCGCTCGTATCGATTGTTGCGGATAAAGCTGTTCTGATCGGTATAGCCAAAGGAGAAATAGTAACTCGTCGAGTGGTTGGCACCCGACACACTCAGGTTGTGACTGTGCGAATAGCCGGGGCGGTAGGCCACGTCGTACCAGGAAGTATTGACGATGCTGCCGTCGGCCCTCCTCATCAGGGCGTAACCCGGCTGCAGGCCGGCATTGGCCATCGCCTCGTTCTTGATGGCAACGTAATCTTCGGCCCCGAGCAATTCCGGAAGGTTGTATGGCGTGCTTCGGCTGAGCCAGTTGTCGTACTGCACCCTGACCCTGCCCTTCCGGCCGCGCTTCGTGGTGATGACCATCACGCCATTGGCAGCGCGGGATCCATACAGTGCCGCCGCAGAGGCATCTTTCAGTACATCGACGGTCTCAATGTCATTTGGGTTGAGATCGGAGAGTGGGTTGTTCCCGATCAGGCCTCCGATCGATCCGACAAACATGGCTACCCCGTCTACGACGACCAGGGGGTAAAGCCCTGAAGTAATTGAATGGATGCCCCGGATGCGCAGTACGGGGGTTTGGTTCAGCACTCCGCTGGGCTGAATGACATCCAGTCCCGTCAGTTGGCCGCCGAGGAGCTGATCAAAACTCACAACCGGCCTGGACTGCAAGGGCGCCAGCGACAATTGTGCACCGGCACCGGCATATTCCGATTTTTTCTGTACGGTATATCCACTGCGGACGACCACCTCGCTGAGTTGTGTCCGGATTCCATCGAGGGCAATTTCCAGAAATTCATCCCGCTCCAGATTGATTTCCCTTTTCGTATATCCCGTAAGCTGGACGGAGAGGGTTTGTGGGAACCGGTCGGGCACGAGCAGCGAAAATTCCCCAAGCACATTGCTGAACGCTTCGCTTCCGGAAACTGAAGTGGTGATGGCGGCCCCCTCCAAGGGTGTGCGGTTTGATGCATCGACCACTTTGCCGCGCAAAGTGATCTCCTGCGCATGCAGCATTCCGGCAAGGAGGAAAAGCCCTGTCAATAGACAGCAAAAGCGTACAGAAAACGTCGGGAATTGGCGAGCGAGGTGCATTTTACGGGTGTTTTCTTTAGCCCCAGTCCGGGAAGGAACCAAAGGTAATCGCCTGGCATACCAGCTCGGGCTAAATCTTGCAAAACCCACTTATGGATGGATGAAAACCACCTTCCCTTGTGTAAAAAGTCACCTTTAGCGGGATGAATTTCAGAACCTCGCTTACAAAAGAAGCCTCCTTCCGGATCAGCGTGAATTTCCCCTGCCCCATCCTGCGTGACCTGTCAGGCAAACGAGGTCGATCAGGCGCGACAATAATGCCCCGAACGGAAACGGAACCGTCATTCAGGTAAAAGCTTCGGTCGTATCTTGTCTCCGCAATGAAAAGTGGGCTGTGGACGACGGGGTTTCCCCTAACTGATTTCTCTGATCCGGCGGAAAAATCATGTGCGTTTCCCATGAACCTTTGGCTGGTCCTGATGGCCGGACTACTGGTGTCCTGTGGGCAGCAAGCAGACGAAGGGGTGCAAGGCCAATGGCTCCGGGGAACCCAAAAAGAAAAACTGGAAATGATCGAACGCCAGCTGCGGGGATTCGATGTCGCCATGGTCGAGATAGGCTATCGATATCAGGAGTTGTACTGGGCCGGTGTCGAAAAAAACTGGGATTACGCACAATACCAGTTGGAGAAGATCGCATTGGTCATGGAATGCGGTCTCGAGCGAAGGCCGCGCCGCCGGGCATCGGCTGAAGACTTTTTAAGGAACGCTCTGCCCCCGGTCAAAGCGTCGGCAGAAGCGCGCGACAGCATGCGGTTTTTCGTTTCATTTGATTCCCTCACCGCTGGATGCAACCAATGTCATGCAAAGGAAAAATTGCCGTACTTTGCTGTCCGCCGGCCATTGACCAAGCCCTCGCCCATCGGAAAATGAACGAACTACAGATCAGCAACGTGCATCAAAGTCAAAGGCGAACGGCCGGTCACTAACCATCAACTGTCAACATCCCGCCATGAAATTCACCCTGGCCATATCAAATGAAAGAATGCCCTTCGCAAGCAACCGCCTGCTGCAGGTACTCACGGTTGCATTTGCCGCAATCTGGATCAGCACCCTAACCGGCACGACGGACCTGAACAACTGGATGCTCGAGAACACGCTCACCATTTTATTTCTGATTTTCCTGGCAACAACTTTTCGAAAGTACCGTATCCGTCCTAGGAAGTGCATCTTGCCATAGAACACAACACCCTGTAGCTTTGCCTGAAATTAGTTTATATGACCAAGCAAGAATTTGATCAATTGCAAATGGAATTGGAAGTGAGTGGAAAATCA
>JADLHA010000023.1 GCA_020848995.1 Saprospiraceae bacterium
CTGCGTCAGATGAGAAAAGGATTGACTTTTGTTTGTTTTCTCCCTTGCCGGGCTGTATGCAGCCCGGTTCCCTCACTAAATGGAGCTGTCGCTCCATTTTGCTTTGCATCGTTCGGTCATCCTGGCGCAATAAAGTGTTTTTAGAAGTGCCCTTTTGCCGACAATTTCGGGGCTCCGGAGCTCCAGGTGCCCGTATCGGGACCGGGCTTCCAGATCACCCTTGGCCTTTCCAGCTATAGAACGCTGAGAGTTTCTGGTACGATGGCAAAAATCATTTTGCGAAAAGCATTCCTTTGCTTTCTTTGCTGGTCGCTTGGCCGAGCGCAATGCCATGGAAGTCTGCATCAAACATTTTAATGAACTCACGCGGGAAGAGTTATACGCGTTGCTCAGATTGCGCGCTGAAGTATTCGTCGTCGAACAGCAATGCCCCTACCTGGACCCCGACGGCATCGACCCGTCTTGCTACCATGTACTCCTCTCCATTCAGGATCAGCTCGCTGCCGTCAGTCGCATCATCCCTCCCGGAATCGCCTACGCAGAGTACGCCTCGCTGGGACGAGTCGCCACTCATGGTTCCGTGCGTCGCACGGGCATTGGCCGGACTACCGTGCACGAAAGCCTGCGCGCCATCGAACAATTCTTTCCGGCAGTGGCTGTAAAAATTGCGGCGCAATCTTACCTCGAGGAATTTTATCGTTCCTTTGGTTTTGACCGGGCAAGTGAGGATTACCTGTTCGACGGAATTTTGCACTGCGACATGGTCAGAGCGCCAGACCTTCGCGTGCAAGGGCGAGCAGATGTTTGACGTCGTTTGCGTCGGTGCCTTGAGCGTAAATCCTCAACACGGGTTCTGTTCCCGACGGTCGGATCAGCAGGAAGCGGTCCCCTTCCAAAAAATATTTGTAACCGTCGAGCGCGTCGGCGTGTACAACGGCATGGTTTCCCCAGCTCCGGATTCCTTCGCTCAGTTGTTGCCGGACCCGGTCGATCACATCTGCGGCAACGGGCAGGTCGATGCGGTCGTAACAGAAAGGACCAACAATTTTATAAACCTCGTCAATGAGCTGTTGTAAAGTCTTTCCTGTCGTCGCCATGTATTGCAGCAACGTCAGTGCGATCCAGATGCCGTCGCGTTCAGGAATGTGACCCGCCATGGCCAGTCCTCCGGACTCTTCACCCCCAACGAGCACCTCTTCCTGCAACATCACCTCGGCGATGTACTTAAAACCGATTCGGGTGGTTACGTACTTCAATCCATAATGTTGAGCCAGTTTCTCCAGTTTGGAAGAAACGGAAAAGCTCGCAACGACGGTGCCCCTGAGCTTGCGGTGTTCGACCAGGTAATGCAGCAGCAACAGCAGCAGGTGATGGGAATCGACCATCTTTCCGGAAGAATCGATGAAAGCAACCCGGTCGGCGTCTCCGTCGGTGGCCACGCCGGTGTACTGGCCGGGCAGAGCAGCCAAACGAACCATGATCTCCGAAAGGTTGCGCGCAATGGGCTCAGGTGGCGTACCTCCAAAACCGGGATTGACCGTGCAATGAAAGGCGAGCATATCCGGAAACAGGATCCGCATGACCTCCTGGCCTGCCCCGTACATGGCATCATATGCCAAACGAACGTTCGTTCGTATGCGGTCTAAATCGAAGTGTCGTCGCACATGATCCACATAGCCCCCTTGCAGGTTGACCATCCGGATGCGCCCCGATGTAACCAGGCTTTCAAACGATTCGGCAGGCTCGTCTGCAGTTGGCAGAATTTCCCTTTCAATGTCGGCAACATCGGAGGCGAGCAGCGGACTTCCCAGAGCCGATTTGAGTTTGAAGCCGTTGTACGACGGCGGATTGTGGCTCGCCGTAACGACGATGCCCAGTCCGGCACGATGGTGCACGACGCCCAGCGAAACCATGGGCGTGCTGGCGATTCCATGGCTCAAAAGGCATTCAATGCCTCCTGCGGCCAGTACCCTGGCAATTTCATTTTGGAACAGCTCCCCTCCAAACCGGCAGTCGTACCCGATGACGACGCGCTGCACCCCCTTGCGACGCGCCCACGTCAGGGTAGCCTGGCTGACCCTGCGTACGTTTTCAACGGTGTAGTCCTGTGCGATGATCGCCCGCCATCCGTCCGTGCCAAAGCGTATTGCCTGCATATCCGAGTGTTGTGCCTGCAAAGAACGGGATTTTGCCTGCTTCCCGCCAAAAATAACATATTAAATATTTTTTATATATATTTGCAGGATGGGCAAAAGTGCAGACACTTACCGGCACAAAGGACTCCGTGCGAAACTCGTCGACGAGCTGCGGAACAAGGGCATATCCGACGAGCGGGTTCTCGATGCGATGCTGCAAGTGCCCCGGCATTTGTTTTTCGACAAGACCTTTGAGCCCTGGGCGTACAAGGACAACGCCTTTCCCATCGACTGCGAGCAAACGATCTCGCAGCCTTATACCGTCGCCTTTCAGACTTCCCTGCTCGACGTGCAGCGCGGCGATAAGATCCTGGAAATAGGCCTTGGTAGCGGTTACCAGGCGTGTGTGCTCGCCGCGATGGGGGCAAAAGTCTATTCGCTGGAGCGACACCGTCCGCTGTACCTCAGCACGACTGCAAGGCTCCACCAAATGGGCGTACGAGGAGTGCGCACCTTCTATGGAGATGGCTTTCGCGGACTGCCGTCGTTTGCCCCATTCGACAAAATACTCGTAACCGCCGCCGCACCCGAGATCCCGAAGGAGCTCGTACGCCAGCTCAGGGAAGGAGGCATCCTGGTGGTTCCCGTTACCCGCGGTGCCTTCCAGCAGATGCTCCGCTTGTTCAAAACGGCAGAGGGGAAATGGCTGGAAGAACAACACGGGGAATTCCGCTTTGTGCCCATGCTGGAAGGAACAGAGTAGATCCGGTCGTTTTCTTTTGTTTTCATTTCCAAATTCAAGTTTAAATGGCATGTGCTTAACAAAATGTTTAACTTTACAAAGCCCTTCCATTCAAAATAAAAAACGCTTGCCATTATGAAAAACCAAATGATTTTCTTCGGGTCGCTTTTTCTGCTCCTGTGGACTGCAGCCTGTCAGAAGGAAGGTTCAGATTCGGTAGTTTTGCCTTTACTGGTTCCGGCCAGCGACGCCATACCAGGTCAGTACATCGTGCAGTTAAAAGACGAAATCATGGCCGATTATCGCGAACCCGGGCCCATTTATGACCGGGAGACGGCAGCCCGGGCAGCGTTACACAAACTCGATGAGTTTAAGCCTCGGGTAGCCAGGCTGCTCGCAGAAGCTGGCATCCCAGCAAACCGCACGGAGCACTACTACTCCGAAATATTCTATGGCTTTGCTCTGCGACTGGAGCCAGACGAATTGCGACGTCTGCTCAAGCACCCTTCCGTGTTGCAGCTTGAACAGGACATGGAAGTTCGCCTACCCGACATCCGCATCGAACAGGACGGCATTCTGGCCCGGGCGCAGACCCTTCCCTGTGGCATCGTCAATGCCGGGGGGCCTGTTGACGGTTCGGGATCATCTAAATGGTGCTGGATCGTCGATACCGGCATCGACCTCGACCATCCCGACCTCAACGTGGTCACCAATTCGACTTACGCCAAATCTTTCGTCGGCGGTTCGCCCGACGACTGCCACGGACACGGTACGCATTGCGCCGGCATTGCCGCTGCAAAAGACAATACCGTCGGCGTCGTGGGGGTGAGTGCCGGAGCCCCGGTTGTTCCCGTGCGCGTGCTGAATTGCAAGGGATCGGGCACCACTTCCAAGATCCTCGACGGGCTCAACCACGTGGCCAGCTACGACGAGCCGGGCGATGTGGTCAACATCAGCCTGGGTGGCTACTGGGGCAGCAATTGCAGCTCGCAATCGAGTTACGTCACTGCCCTGACCAACATGAGCAACGCCGGCACCCGGATTGCCGTCGCCGCTGGCAACAGTTCAGCGAATGCATCGCTGTACACCCCCGCCTGCATCAACGCGGCCAACATCCACACGGCGGCTTCGATGACCTGTGCAAAGGCCTGGTCCTCTTTTTCAAACTACGGGGTACCCCCCATAGACTGGATCGCAACGGGGTCTTCCGTTTACTCGACTTACAAGAATGGCAAATATGCTACGATGAGCGGCACTTCCATGGCGGCACCGCACCTCACCGGGATCATGCACAGCATTCAGGCATCCCCCAACCAAAATGGCACCGTAACGTACAACGGAACGAATTATAAGATCGCAACCCGCTAAGAATCGCCTTACCTGTTACTTAACTATGCCCTTCCCTTTCTCCGGAAGGGCTATTTTTTTGTTCAAAGAGCAGATCATCGAACGCAGCAGGATGTTTAAACTGACATGCCGAAGGTCTACATAATTTATCCTTTCCAATTCGGAATAGATCAGTACTTTTGCGCGACCTTTCCTCAAAAAGCTATTCAGGTATGAAATTTTCCGGGGTTAAAGTTTCATCGGGGGTTTTTGCACTTATTTTGTTGGCTTCAGCCTGCCAGCAGGAAGAAAAAGAAGTCACCCTCGCTCCGCTGGTGCTCGCACCGGTTTCCGCCATTCCAGGGCATTACATTGTCCTGTTGAAATCAGACATTGTAAAAGACCATCCATTTCCGGAGCTCCCCAGCGGACACAGGCCGACTGCCCAGGATGCTCAGGCCAGGCTGGCTCATTTCAGACCCTTAGCCGGGTCCATACTGGCGGCTTGCGGAATTCCCGCTGACCGGGTTGATGAATACTATACGGAAGTATTTCCCGGCTTTTCCATACAACTTTCTCCCTCCGAATTGGAGCGGTTGAGGCGTCACCCCATGGTTGCTACGCTGGAACAGGATATGGAGGTGCGCTTGCCCGAAACGCGCCGGGAGCCGGTTGAGCCCCATTTGCGATCGCAAACCGTTCCCTGTGGGATCACTAACGCAGGCGGGCCTGCCGATGGTTCTGAATCGACCAAATGGTGCTGGATCGTCGACAGTGGCATTGACCTCGACCACCCGGACCTCAACGTGATCACCGATCCGACGTATGCCAAATCTTTTGCCGGTGGAACCCCCAACGATTGCAACGGCCACGGTACCCACTGCGCAGGCATTGCCGCCGCAATCGACAACACCATAGGCGTTGTGGGCGTCAGCGCCGGAGCTCCCGTGGTCCCCGTTCGCGTACTGGATTGCAATGCTTCGGGCAGAACGTCAAAAATCATCAAAGGGCTCGACCATGTGGCCCTGTACGATGAGCCCGGCGACGTCGTCAATTACAGCATTACTGCATACTGGGGCAACAACTGCGCCACCAAATCGAGCTATGTGACGGCCATGACCGCACTCAGCAACAGTGGAACGAGGGTTGCGATTGCTGCAGGAAACTATACAGACCAGGCTTCCCTTTACACTCCAGCCTGCATCAATGCTGCCAATTTGCATACGGTGGCGTCGATGTCGTGCGGGAAATTTTGGTCCTCCTTTTCCAATTACGGGGCTCCGCCAATCGACTGGATCGCGACGGGTTCCTCGGTGTATTCGACCTACCTCAACGGAGGGTATGCTACCCTGAGCGGAACCTCGATGGCGACTCCGCACGTCACTGGGATCATGCACAGCCTCCAGGCATCACCGAACCAAAACGGCACGGTTGATTTTAATGGTGCCAGCTACAAGATCGCCAGCCGTTAAGTCGTTTTTGCGCTGCGCGCTTTGGACGCTGTCTCACAAAATGTACTCCGGACTCTGCCGCAGGGCTTCTGACCGCCCGCGGTTTTCCGCCTGTCGCCGCTATCTTTGTCCAATAGCCCTCCGCCATGAAAGCGACCTACACGATTTTGCTGCTGATCCTGTCGAACCTCTTTATGACCCTTGCCTGGTACGGCCACCTCAAATTTGCAGACTGGAAGGGATTTAGCAAACTCGGATTGTTTTCCATCATTGCCATCAGTTGGGGGGTAGCTTTTTTTGAATATTGTTTTCAGGTGCCTGCCAACAAATTGGGCTACCACGGCAACGGGGGGCCTTTCAGCCTGGTAGAACTCAAGGTACTTCAGGAAGTAATCACTCTTGTGGTATTCACGGCATTCACTCTTGTGGTATTCAAAAACGAAAGCCTCCGGGCCAACCACCTGACCGGATTTGCCTTTTTGGTGCTTGCCGTATATTTCATCTTTAAAAAATAGAATCGCCCTGAAGGTATTTCCCGGGGAAATCTGCCAGACTGTTAAAAAATGATTACGAACAAACGTATGTTAGTTTACAAACGTTTGTAAGCACGATATCTATGCGGTTGTCTCTGGAACGCTTTCCCCTTTGCGGATGCGCACACATACGACCTTGTACTCCGGGCATTTTGCAATGCTGTCGCTGATGTCGGAGGTAACGAGGTTGACGAATAACTCCGGAAAGTGAAAGCTCGTGCTGATCACTCCGGGTTTCACATCTTCGGTCACCTGGGCGCTCACCGATATCTTGCCACGCGGGGATTCAATTTCTACCGGGTCGCCGTTCCGGATCCCATGTGAGTCGGCATCCTTCGGATGGATCAGCACGACGTCTTCTTCAACGATGCGTGCGTTTCCCGTTCGCCTCGTCATGGTTCCGGCATTGTAGTGCTCGAGGACGCGGTTTGTCGTCAGGATCATCGGAAAGTCGGCAGCGTTTTCCAAATACTCCGGAGTCTCGATGTATTCGCGGAATTCAAACCTGCCCTTTCCGCGTTTGAACTCGTCGACGTGCAGCATTTTCGTATCCCTTCCGTCCGTTTGTACGGGCCACTGCTTGCCCTGGACACCGAGTTCATCCCAGCGAACCCCGGCGAAAAAGGGAACGATTCCCGAGATCTCGTCGAGGAGGGATTTGGGGTTGTAGGCCGGTTGCGCAAAGCCCATTGCATTCATGATCTCAACGATGATGTCGCCGTCGGATTTGGCTTCGCCCACCGGTGCAATGACCCGGTTGACGCGTTGAACCCGGCGCTCCCCGTTGGTAAAGGTGCCTTCCTTTTCCATAAAAGAGGCTCCTGGCAGAACGACGTGCGCGTATTCAGAGGTCTTGGAGGGAAAAATATCCTGTACGATCAGCAGGTCAAGAGACTCCAGCGCCCGGACGACCTTATTCGTATTCGGGTCGCTTTGGGCCATGTCGTCGCCCATCACCCACATGGCCTTCAGCTTGCCGGCAAGTGCTGCATCGTACATTTCCGGAATTTTCAATCCGGCATCCGATGGCACCTGGACTCCGTAAAACTGGCTGAAGCGCTCGATGACATCCGGCTGGCTGATGTCGAGGTAGCCGGCACCCTGATAGGGCTGTACGCCCATATCGGCCATGCCCTGGACGTTGTTCTGTCCACGCAGGGGGTTAACGCCGCTGCCTTTTTTGCCAATATTGCCGGTGATCATGGCCAAATCGGCAATGCAGATCACTGCGTAGGTGCCCTGGTAATGTTCAGTAACCCCCAATCCGTGGAAGGCCATGGCCGGGCGGGCTGTAGCGTAGGCGATCGCCGCGGCCCTCACCTGTTCTCGTGGAACGCCTGATACTTTTTCCAGGCTGCCGATGTCGAGCGAAAGAACGTTGTTTCTAAAATCATCATATCCTTCTGTGCGACTTTCAATGAACTGCCGGTCTTCAAGTCCTTCACTGACGATGTAATGCAGCATCATGTTGAGCACGGCAACATTGGTTCCCGGCCTTAGCTGGAGGTGGTGCGTTGCGTATTTGGCAAGTTCGGTTTTCCGCGGATCGATGACGATGGTCGTCTTGCCTTTCATGGCATGCTGCTTCAGTTTGGCTCCCGTAACGGGATGCCCTTCTGTAGGATTGGCTCCGACCACTAAAATGCCATTCGTATGCTTTAAGTCTGCAATGGAATTGGTCGCTGCCCCCGTTCCAAATGCGCGTTGCATTCCAATGGCCGTAGGAGAATGGCATACCCGGGCACATCCGTCGATGTTGTTCGTGCCGATGACGGCGCGGATGAATTTTTGCATCAGGTAATTTTCCTCGTTGGTGCAGCGCGCTGAAGACACGCCCGCAATGGCATCTGCGCCGCATTCCTCCTTAATCTGGCGCAGCCGGCCGGCGATGTAGCCGATCGCTTCTCCCCAGCTCACCCGCTCCAGCTTGCCGTCTTTCCTAATCATCGGAAATTTCAGGCGGTCGGGGTGGTCGACAAACCGGAACGCGTAACGACCTTTCAGGCAGGTGTGCCCCTGGTTTACTTCTGCGTCGTAGGGAGCCTGAATGCTGAGCACTTTCCCTGCTTTGACGCTGACTTCGAGGTTGCATCCGACGCCGCAATAGGTGCACACGGTCCGGACTTTTTCCTGGCCGACCAGGGATTTCGACTGGAAGACATCCGATATGGCAGACGTCGGGCAGGCTTGTGCGCAAGCCCCGCAACTCACGCAATCCGATTCCATAAACGTCTGGTCCATTCCCTTGATGATCTTGCTGTCGAAACCGCGACCCATGACCGACAATACGAGCTGTCCCTGCACTTCGTCGCAGGCGCGCACACAGCGGTAGCACATGATGCATTTCGACAGGTCGGAAGTCATGTAGGGATGGCTGAGGTCCTTTGGCCGGTCCAGGTGATTTTTGCCTGCGGGGTAACGCACTTCCCGGATGCCAACCCTGGCGGCGACGTCTTGCAGCTCGCAGTTGCCGTTGACTTCACAGGTCAGGCAATCCAGCGGGTGATCGGTAAGTACCAGTTCTATGATGTTTTTCCTCAGCCGTTGCACGGCATTGCTCTCGGTTTCGATGATCATGCCATCTTCAACCGGGGTGTGGCAGGAAGCTACGGTGCGCTTTCCAGCCACTCCGGGTCGCGACACATCCACGGAGCAGACGCGACAGGAACCGAATGCCTCCAGACCCGGTGCATCGCACAAGGTGGGAATGGAAGTTCGTCCCTGGTGTCGCCTGGCAAACTGGAGTATGGTCTCTCCCGGCATCAGTTCGCGGCGAACTCCATTGAGCAGGGCTGCCGGGGATTGCGGGGTGAAGAGGTCGGGTGTTGTGTTTTCAGTCTTCATAGGCTGAATCGCTTATGCTGCCGGTAAAAATACAATATCCGCCACACATGCCGCAACCGTCTGGAAGGTTGAGTGGTTCGCTCCGGGGTTCGCTCAGTTGCGCAGGGGCTTATTGTTTTCGAGCATGTACTGTATGCGCTCCAGTGTTTTGGGCTCGGTGCACAGGCTCAGAAAAGCATCGCGTTCGAGGTCCAGCAGATATTGTTCGCTCACCTCCTGCGGCTCGCTGAGGTCTCCGCCACAAAGTACCCAGGCGATTTTATTGGCAATTTTATGGTCGTGTTCGCTGGCATGGTTTGCACGTCGCATGGAATTCGAAGCCACGTAAAGCGCCGCAAGACCGCTGCGTCCCAACACCCGAATGGCCTTGTTGGAAGGAGGCTGAATGTAGGTTCCCGAAAGGTCCAGCACGCGCTGCTTTGCCAAACGAATGTTCGTTAGTCCGTCGATCGCAACACGGTCACGGTCGAAACTCAGGTAACCCAGCCCATAGGCCTCGTGAGCGGAAGTGGAGACGGAAGCCGTGGCAATGGTCCGGAAGCGGTGGATGAGTTGTGGTACCAGCACTTCGCCTGTTTTGAACTCGCGGCTGAGCCGGCGTGCGAATTCTACGGTGCCTCCGCCGCCTGGCAGAAGCCCGACGCTCATCTCAACCAAACCGATGTAGGATTCAGCAGCCACAACGGCAGCGTCGCAATACATCAGCAATTCAGTGCCGCCTCCAAAGGTATAACCCTGACAGGCACAAACGACGGGAATGGCAGAGTACCGGCATCGCAGGGAGGTCTGTTGAAACAAGCGAACCGCCATGTCGAGTTGTTCGTATTCCTGTTGGAATGCCAGCATGCCAATGAGCATGAGGTTGGCCCCAACCGAGAAGTGCTGAGCCTGGTTGCCAATGACAAGTCCTTTCCAACCTTGGGTTTCTGCCAGGTCAATGCTGTGTTGGATACCGCGCAGGATGCCTTCGCCAATGGCGTTGTGCTTGCTGGCGAACTCCAGGCACAGCACGCCATCTCCGATGTCGTGCAGACGGACTTCCTCATTCCGGAAGACCAGATTTTGCTCATGGGTTACGGACAATCTTATGGTCCCGGCGCTACCGGGCACCAAACTATAAGCAGCGGAAGACGGGTCATACCCTTTTAGACCGTCTGCTTCGTCCAGGTAAAACTTGTTAATCCCGGCCGCTTCCATGTCGGTTGCCCACTTCGGGAGGGTATGTCCTGCTTCGAGGATGAGCTTAACGGCGGTCTCCCAACCGAGCGCATCCCAGATCCGGAAAGGTCCGAGGGGCCAGGCGTAACCGGTTTCCATGGCCTGATCGATTGCGTGCGGAGCATCGGCGATTTCCGGAATGCGGTGGGCAGAATAGGCCAGCAAAAAGCCCAGACTGCTGCGGAGCAAATTCGCTCCGGGATCATCGAGTGCTATGAGCGCCTGCATCCTTTTGGGCAGGTCTTCAATCTTTTTAGAAAGCTCGAGGCTGGGGAGGGCTGCTTTGGCTTGCGTTGCGTAGGTGAGCGTGGAGAGGTTGAGCTCCAGTATTTTGGGCTTACCCTTTTCGTCGCGCTCGTCCGTTTTCGCATAAAAACCTTTGCCAGATTTTGTCCCGAGCCATTGGTTTCCGAGGAGAAATTCCGTGGCCTTTATGCGGTGGATGTTGTTCAGCATGTTGTCGTCAGGGCAATTGGTGCGAAGGCCTTCCGTCACGTATTCGGCCGTATCAAGGCCGACGAGGTCGGCCAGACGGAACGTTCCCGTTTTGGGTCTGCCCAATGCCGGGCCGGTGAGGCGATCGACGGCTCCAATGGAAAGTCCGGATGCTTCTGCGAGTTCCATGACCCTTGCCATGTAAACCACGCCGATGCGGTTGGCGATAAATCCGGGCGTGTCTTTGCAGAGGACGGTTTGCTTGCCGAGAAAGCGCCTTCCGAAATCCATCATAAATTCGACGACGTCCGGTTGAGTGCCCGGACCCGGAATGATCTCCAGCAGGCGTAGGTAACGGGGAGGATTGAAAAAGTGGGTTCCCAAAAAGTGCTTTCTGAAATCTTCAGAAAGGCCTTCACACAGAGTCCTCAACGGGATGCCACTGGTATTGCTGGTGACGAGGGTCCCCGGTTTGCGGTAGACCTCCAGCCGATCGTAGAGTTGCTGCTTGAGCGCGGCCTTCTCCGCAATGACTTCGACGATCCAATCGCATGAAGAGACTTTTTCCAAATCGTCGTCAAAATTTCCCGTTTGGATCCGTGACGAGAACGACTGGTCGAAGATCGGGCTGGGCTGTGATTGCAGGCATTTGCGCAACGATAGGTCGACCCTTGCATTGCGCGGTCCTTCCGCAGAGGGCAGGTCGAGGAGGAGCACTTCAAAACCGGCACCAGCAAGATGACAAGCAATGCCCGATCCCATCAATCCGGCTCCGAGTACGGCTATTTTTCGAATGTGTTTTTTTTCCAAGGTATCAGTGGTTAGAAGACCAAATATAGGCCTGCCGGAGCGAAAGTGCATGCCGCTGATCTAAGAACAGAAGGCTGCATGGTCGTGTAAAACCAAGCAGCCGGACCCTTTTCTCAGCTTGCCTCAGTTGTTTGCGTGGGGAGGTCTGTTGTGATGAAAGACCAGGAAGATGCCCAGCAAAGAAATTCCGGTGGAGATCAGGTAAAACAGGAAGCCAATGGCGACGGCGGGTTCGACTTGTCCGCCCACCCAGGGTGCGCCGTACATAAAGACCAGCTCGCGTGCGCCTGCTCCTCCGATGGTAAAAGGGATCAAGGTCGCCAGCGAGGAGCCAAGGAATAAGGCCAGGTACGCAACGAGGTGCTGCTCCTGCCCTACGGCGAAGACCAGTCCAGCTGCTGCAGCGAGTTGGGCACTTTGTACTGCAAGCGAGTACGCGGCAAGGCGAAGGCGGCATGGCTGGTAGGCACGGCGGACGAAGTAGAGAAAGAACAGGGGCATCAACAAGGTGAACAGCAGCAGCATCCAAACATATGGCGCCGGAATTCCCGCCCCGGGTATGAGCAGCAGTAGCAAGGCTGCCCATTGCACCAGGGCGATCACGCCGGATATCCGGTCGGCCAGTACCAAACGGATCAACAGTGGAACCGTCATCCCGGCCTGTTCTCGCAGCGCCTTCATCTTGTAAGCATCCCCGCTGATCCCGCCGGGCAGCAGCAGGTTATAGTACATTCCCTTCCAATAGAGGATCAGGTTCTCCCGGAATCCAAATTGGGGTACATCGATCCTAACGAGTGTTAGGAATCTTGATGCAGACAAATACTTGGAGAGCGCAAACCAGCCTGCAGCCCATGTCAGCCACAGCGGATGCGCACTGCGAAGAGTCTTCAGAAATTCATTCCACGCTATGCCTCGTACCAGCAAAATGAGGATACAGGCCGATACCGCCAATTTGATCAGCAGTTTAATAGGTGGGGGAAGATGCAAACGCATAGGGTTCACGCCCGGTTGGAACTTCCAGGAAGGTGTACTTCCCGGATGCGGTACACCTTTTTGCCCTGTGATTCGTAATAGGTTCTAAGCTGCATTTCTGAAAGAATTCCCAACACGATGAGTTGAAGGCCCGCAACGATGAGTATGGTTCCGAGGATGAGAATGGGTCTACCCCAGATGTCGTGTCCGGCGAGTTTTTCGGCAAAGAGGTACAGCATGATGGCCGCTCCTGCGCCCGTAAACAGAACGCCCCACCCTCCGAAAAGGTGCATAGGCTTAAGGCGGAAACGCTTCAGGTAAAGGATGAGCAACAGGTCGCTTAGTACGCGCATCGTGCGGTTGATGCCGTACTTGGAGGTTCCCGCCTTGCGGGGATGGTGCTGCACACTGGTTTCATCCATACGCGCTCCTTCGAGATCAGCAAGTACGGGGATGAAGCGGTGCAATTCGCCGTAGATGCCCAGGCTTTTTGCAAGTTCTGCACGCATGATCTTGAGGGTGCAGCCGTAGTCATGCAAGTGCACACCACTTGCGTTGCGAATGAGAAAATTGGCAATGCGGCTTGGCAGTTTCCGTAAAATAAATCCGTCCTTCCTCTGCGTGCGAACCCCCGCAAGTAAGTCCAGCGAACGGGATTCGGCAATCTCCAGCATCCGGGGAAGATCGTCCGGGTCATTTTGCAGGTCGCCGTCCATGGTTGCAATCCATTTGCCACTCGCGTACTCGATGCCTGCAGCCAGGGCAGCGCTCTGGCCAAAATTTCTGCGGAATTCCACGATGGTGATGTCGGGCCCCGCTCCCTGTTTTAACTTTTCCAGGGTGGAATCGGTGGACCCATCGTCGACAAAAATGATCTCACTATATAAATTGTGCAACGCCGTACGCAATTTTGAAATCAGGGGCTCGATGTTCTCCGCTTCGTTGTATACGCAGATGACCACGGATAGTCTGACGGTGTTCATTGTTTTATAGACATGAGGTGAATGTATTCGCGGGATTCAACCCAAAGGGAATCGACAATGTTTCCATTGAATTCCGGGTAGCGCCTATGATCGACAAAATAACGGCCGTTAGGGTCGTTTGCAAGCTTTTGTTTTGTGATGATCTTTCCGTGGGCTGCGGTGGTATAAAACCTTGCGATCTGGTGAAGTTCGGTGTCGCCAAAAATATACCAGTTGCCGCCGGGGTTAGCCTGGATGAGCCTTCGAACGTCTTTCCGTACGTGGTTGCCGTCGTTGGTCTTTTCCCGCGCAGGTTGCAGGGTTAGGTTAAAAACCACCCGTGCAGCAAGTAAAAAAAGTGCAAAGTTCAGCACCCAGTTTTTTTCACTGCGCACCACCGGAAGGCAAAACACTGCAAGCAGGAGGGAGCTGCCAATCCACGTGGCTTGCAGTTGGGGAACCTCGGTGGATCCAGGGAACAGGGGCATGGCAAGGCAAGCGGCGGTGAGCAACAAGGCCATAGCCACAAACGTACGCCGGGTCCACATTTGAAGTTTCACGGGTGCTCCGGACGGCGATTGGAGAACATACAGGGCCACCGCATTGTAAAGCGGCACGAACATGAGCAGGTAACGGGGATAGACTTCTACGGACAGCCAGTAAACCGGGAGGTTTGCAGCAAGCATACAGGCGTTGAAAAATATAAAGCGGTTACTTCGCAGCACCTGCATGGTCCTGCGGTGCAAAAAGAGGATCCCGAGCATAGACCATGGAAGAAAGTGATAAAGTTGCTCCCATGGAAAAGTAAAAAAGTGAACGACCGTTCGCATCCAGCCGTGATGCGTTGCCGTACGCTGGAGAGACTGATCGGTCAGGACGGCGAACACCTTAGGCAGTGATACCCAGGAGGCATATGCAGCGTAATACGCCGCAACGGGCATCAGAGCAACCAGCAGGGCGATGCCATGCGCGCGCGAAAAAAACTGTTGCCGGAACTTCCCGAAAAACGCCAGCGCGACTGGGATTGAAATGCCCTGAAATACCACTGCAGGAAGCCCTTTGAGCATAAAAGCCACTGCACAAAGCGCATACGAAAAACCGTAAAACCGCGACCATTGACCACGCTGACCATGCTGGTACAGCAACATAAAATTGAGAAATACGATCCAGGAAAAGCAAATGTCGATGAGCCCAAACATACTATCCCAAAAGAGGATCCTGCCACTCGTCAGGACGAGGAGCGCGGCAGCGACAGGCGAAACGTGCTCTGCAAATTTTTTAACATAGGCAAACGCGGTTGCCGCAAACACCGCTAAAAAAATCAGGTTAAGTGTCCGCGTTGGCCATTCGCCGTAATGGCCAAAGACCTCCGAAAGAGCAATGATCATCCAGTTGAACAGCGGCGGTTTGTTGTAGTAAGGTTCTCCGTTTAGGGTCGGTACGATAAAATTGCCGGAATGCTTCATTTCGAGGGCTACCAGGGTTCGGATGCCTTCGTCGCCGATGAAGGCCATCCGGTCGAGTCCAAGAAAAAAGGCAGGGATGCAGAGCAGACAAGAGGCCAGCATCCAACCGGCATCGCCTTGGAACAATGGAAGGGGACGAATTTTTTTTGTGTGACCGTTCATCGCATAGTTCGCAAAGATGGTGATTTGCAGCGATTTAGGGTTTGGAGCAGCGAAGAGGCGGCCTGGCCTAGCGAAACTTCTCGAACAAAGTGGCGTAGAGTTCGTCTACGGAGGAAATGCCGACGACGTTTATGGGATTTTTACCGGGCCGGAGTCCCCGCGCATTGTATTTTGAAATGCAGATGGCTTTAAAGCCAATGCGTGCGGCCTCCTGAATGCGGGCGTCGATGCGGGTTACGGCACGCAACTCCCCGGATAACCCGACTTCGGCGGCAAAGCACACTTGTCTATGGAGCGCCTTGTCTTCCAGGGAAGAGATCACCGCAGCGACGACGGCAAGATCTGTGGCGGGGTCGCTCACGCGCAGGCCGCCGGCGACATTGACAAATACATCCTTTTGGGCAAGGGGAAACCCACACCGCTTCTCGAGTACGGCAAGCAACATGGCCATCCGGCGTTGGTCGAAACCGTTTGCTACGCGCTGGGGAGTCCCATAAACCGCAGCGCCCACCAGGGCTTGCATTTCGATCAGAAGGGGACGGCTTCCCTCCATGGTAGCGGCAATGGCAGATCCGCTCAAGGGTCCCTCGTGTTGCGACAACAGAAATTCTGAGGGGTTAGAGATGCCGTGCAATCCGTCGTCCTGCATTTCGTAAAGGCACAGGGCGTCTGTTGAACCAAAGCGGTTTTTGAGGACGCGGAGCATGCGATAGGCATATTGTTTTTCGCCTTCGAAGTGCACGACCGTGTCGACCATGTGCTCGAGCAATTTGGGCCCGGCGATCTCTCCTTCTTTGTTGATGTGTCCAATGAGGATGACGGGGGTGCCGCTTTCTTTGGCAAAACGGATCAGCTGAAATGCGGTTGCCCGGATTTGGGTGATGCTCCCGGGTGTAGAGTCCACCTCGTCTGCATAGAGGGTTTGCACGGAATCTACGATGAGCAGGCCCGTCGACTGCTGGACTGCCGTGGCAATGATGGCGGAAACCCGCGTCTCCGGAAGGATATAACAATGCTTTCCAGAACCACCGATCCGGTTAGCGCGCAACTTGAGTTGCTCAGGACTTTCCTCTCCCGATACGTAAAGCACTTTTGCCGTGGAGGCGCGGAGGGCAATTTGGAGCATTAGGGTGGATTTGCCGATGCCAGGTTGCCCCGTGAGCAGGGTCACAGACCCCGAGACCAAGCCTCCACCGAGCCCCGCATCAAATTCTGCATCTCCTGAGGTCATCCGCTTTTCCGGAAGTGAGGACAACGCCTCGATCGGAACGGGCCTGGTCGACAGTTGCATTGCTCCGTAATCTTTCCAGTTGCCCACCATTTGACCCTCTTGGGCTGGAAGGGCTACATCCTCGATCATCGTATTCCAAGCGTTGCACGAAGGGCATTTTCCCAGCCATTTGGGCGACTCGGCACCGCATTCAGAACACGAGTAGTGCTTTTTTAATTTCGCCATGCTTGCATTGGGTCGGCCGTGCAAGGTAGCCATTCTTGTGCACCGGGACTCGGTCGCTCCGGACCGAAGCTTATTTTGAAGGAACCTCTGCAGGGCTCATTTAATCTAATTGGGTCTCAATTGCGCCTTATTTTTCAAGGGGTTTGGAGGCTTGACGGCAAAAAAAAATGACAAAATTTTTTGCTCCAGGGCATTGGTAAGAAATCTCTAAGAAATTGATATTTAATTTTTTATAAATTATTCAGGGAGTTGGAACAAAAGTTTTTCGCCTGAGGGCACAAAATCGATGGGATTGTTGTTGTAACAAAAGTGATTAAAATGTAAATTTGCTGCTCATTGCAATAACGACCTCTGGCCTATTTACGAAGATACAGTTTCAATTGGTTTTTTGGGGTTATGCGGGGTATCGTCTATTTTTAGATGGTACCCTGCTTTTTTATTCCCCTCTGCCCCAGGATGGGATTGCTCGTGGCCAATGCCTGGAATCAATTCAGTTGAAGTATTGTGGTTCTCTTGAGGTCAATGCCCTAATTTTGCTCCATGGTTAACAACCCTTACGCCCCGGCTGTGGAGAGCCTGCTGTTCGTGGCCCCATCCCCGATCAGCCCCGCAGACATCAAATACTGCATTGAAAACAGCCTGTCGGTCAGCATCCGTCTGGAAGACATCGAGCAGGCCCTCGACGAGCTCACCCAGCGGTATTCTTCCTCCGATTTTGGCATTGAGCTCAGGGAAGTCGCGGGCGGCTACCAGTTTCTGTCCAAGCCCGCTCATTTTCCGGTCATTGCCGAGCACATTAAGCTGACGACCCGTAAGAAGCTGTCCAAAGCAGCTATGGAGTCTCTGGCCATCATCGCCTATAAGCAGCCCATATCCAAGGCTGAGATCGAGCAGATCCGCGGTGTGAATTCCGACCATTCGATCCAAAAGCTCATGGAAAAGGAGCTCATCGAGATCGTCGGCAGAAGCGAAGGCCCTGGAAAGCCCTTTTTATTTGGCACCTCCCAGCGATTTATGGAGTATTTCGGGCTCAAAGGCATGGAAGATTTGCCTAAGCTGAAAGACTTTTCGCCTCCGGGCCAGGAAATGGGGGAAGCTGCTCCCATCGAGGTAGAGGTCCCGGCCGACCCTTTGGTCATTCAGGATTCGATTCAAGAAACAAATGAAGAATGAGATGGAGCCCCTGGTAAACCGGGTCCGCCAAAGTGCGCTGATCACCCTCAAACTGGAGGAGTTCTACCCGGCTGAACCCATTGCTACGTTTGACCTCAAAGATTACCTCTTTCAGGGGCTTATCCTGCGCGAAAAGGACTTTCGCCAGGAACTGGCCTCCCACAACTGGGAACAATACCGCGGCGTCAATTTAGCCGTTGGCTGTTCTGCCGATGCCATCATACCTACCTGGGCCTATATGCTTGTGGGGGTTTACGCCAGCGAAATCGCACACGACGTTTTTTTTGGAAACCGCAACGACCTGCTCGTTGCTCACTACCGGAAAGTGCTCCGTCAACTGGATCTCGATGCCTATCGCGATGCGCGGGTGGTAGTGAAGGGCTGCAGCGACCGGGAAATTCCCGCAGCCGCGTACCTGGAAATCAGCCGGCTCCTGAAACCGGTTGTTCACTCGCTTTTTTTTGGGGAACCTTGCTCGACCGTTCCCGTTTACAAGCGACCAAAGACCCATTCGGAATAAGCCTTTGCGACTTCATTGCGGGATTAGGCGCAGCTAAATGCTCAATGAATTTGGGCTAAGTCGCCGATCAACTTCCGTCGCCATCGAGGATGTTGCCCAGTCCTCCCAGAATGCTTCCCTCTTCACGGCGCCGGCCACCACCGTATTGCAGGATGCGCGAGGCGAGTCTGCTGATGGGCAGGGATTGGATCCAAACCTTTCCGGGACCCCGCAGCACTGCGTAAAAAAGGCCTTCGCCTCCAAAAACCACGTTTTTGATGCCCCGGATAAATTCGATGTCGAAATCGACGCGGGAAGTGTATGCTACGACGCAGCCCGTGTCAATGCGCAAAACATCTCCTACTCCCAACTGCAATTCTTTGACGTATCCACCGGCATGGACAAAGGCCATTCCGTCGCCCTCCAATTTTTGCATGATGAACCCCTCGCCTCCGAAAATGCCTGTACCGAGTCGCTTCTGCAGCTCGATGCCCACGGAAACCCCCATGGCAGCACACAGAAAAGCATCCTTCTGGGCGACCACTTTGCCGTCGAGCTCGCTGAGGTCCAGCGGAATGATCTTTCCTGCATAGGGTGAGGCAAAACTCACCCGTGCTTTGCCGCTTCCCTGATTGGTGTAGGCCGTCATAAACAGGCTTTCCCCGGTAAGCAAGCGCTTACCCGCTGAAAACAGTTTGCCCATGAATCCACCTTCCTGCTGGGAGCCATCCCCAAAAATGGTCGACATGGCTATGCCATCCTCCATCATCAAAAAGGAACCCGCCTCCGCAATGGCCGTCTCACCAGGGTCGAGTTCAATTTCGACGTATTGCATTTCTTCACCAAAAATCCGGAAGTCAATTTCGTGATTTCTCATATGCGATTTTCTTTCGCTGCAAAGCTACTGGGTTTTTTAATCCGCCGTAAGGGCACAGCCAGCCAGGGGTTGCTTTAGTGGCTTAAATGGTCATTTCAAACAGCAAAAAAATACCCGCTTTTCTAATTACTAAGTGCTTATTTACCAATATTAAATATATATTAAAAAGTTTGTTGCGCTCTCTTACCCAGGACTGTAAATCTTTTTGGCTGGAAGGTTTCCGGGAGACTTTGCGAAGTAGCTTTACCCCGCTTTTGCCATGGTCATGCAAGCATGCCATGTAAGGGGGTACTTTTGAACGGGTACCCCTTTTTGTATGCTGCGGTGGAGCTGTGATTTGACGCAATTCATCGGCTGAACACCCCTGCTCATACTGCTTGTCAGCCTGCCCGCTCCTTTCCCGTTCCTCTGCAAAAAGCAAACAAATCCACAACACCCTGATGCAGGGCTCTCAAGCCAGTTAAGAATTTATCTTCATAACCCCTTGAAAGGTAACGAGGTCCTTCTTATGTGCATGTGCTCTTCCCCGAACGTCAAATGCATTTTGTCTCTTTGAAGAAATTGCATTTCTCACCCAATGAAGTATCTTTAGCAAGCTTACGGACACTTAATTCACAACGATCATTAAGAAGTTTCGTGGTTCCCCCGTCAACTGGTTGGCCGGCGGAACATTGATCCTTTGCTCTATACAGGTTTCGGCCCAGCTTAAAATTGATACCGCATTCCGGTTGGATGGTTTCCGCCGGGAATTTATCGCACAGATCCCTTCAGGAAAGGTGCCCGATGCGGGCTATCCCGTGGTGCTCATGTTGCACAGTGCATCTCATGACAAGGAGGAGTTTTACTACAAGCATGGGTGGAAGGAACTCGGTGAAAAAGAAAATTTCATAACCGTTTTCCCCTCTTCACTGCATTGGTGTTATATTGAGAAGCCTGATTCCCTCCGGATCAACCATGCCCGCTGGGTTACTTCTGAATTGATTGAATCGGCATGTCCTGAAGACAGGGCAAAGTTGATCAGCGACCTGCACTTTCTGGAAAGCATTCTCGATTGGCTCCTCCTGCACGTTGCCATTGATACGCATAAAGTATTTGCCAGTGGATTTTCAGATGGATCAAGAATGTCGCATAAACTTGCCAACCAGGCCACCCATCGTATCAAAGCCGTTGGGCATTCCAGCGGTGGGTATCACCCTGGCGACACGATCATGACGCAAGTCAGGGTGCCCAACTGGTTTATGGTTGGTACGGAAGACGAACGCTTTATCGTCCCGCCATACAACGAACTGCCGTTTGGCGGCGATTCCATTCTGAGCTATATGCATACCTACCTGGTGCGGATTTTACGGAGTCAGGGATTGACCGATCGTTACACGCTCGCCGAAGGCGAAAATGCAAAGACCTACATGTTTACCGAATGCAGACCCGGCGTTGCCTGTGCTCCTTACTTCTTTTCGTTGCTCAAAGGAATGGGGCATCAATATCCCAATGGAGAAAATCATCCGGTCGATGGCCCCAAATGGTTTTGGAATTTCTTCTGCAATCCTCCTTCGACGACGACATCTGTCAAAGATGATTTACCCAATTCGCCGTTTGTTCTGACTGCCTACCCCAATCCGGCAAGTGATCAAATGACCCTGTCTCTTTCATCGGACCAAGAGGCACTTAAGGAGGTTGTCGTTATGACCGCCTCGGGTACTTTACTGATTGCCAAGCCAGCCGTATCGGGAATGGTTACCCTCACAAAAAGCGAGGTGGGATCAGGTATGTTTCTTGTTCAAGCCACGACTAAAAAAGGGCATCTGTTTTCCAAAGTGGCATTTTACTGAGTCATGAAAACACGGTTTGCGTTTCGCAAACTAAATACTAACATTTGTTAGTTTCATCCATGCCACCATGCTGCGAACGCACTGATGGTGACAATGCTGATGAGGTTGACGACAAGTCCGGCGCGAAGCATTTCCCTCAACGGGATGCGTCCGCTTGAAAAGACGATGGCATTGGGTGGAGTGCCCATGGGCAACATGCCGGCGCAACTAGCTGCCAAGGTCATTGGGATTCCAAGATGGGTTGGCGGCAATCCCAGGGAGGCCGCAACGGCTGTCAGGATCGGAGCCATGACGATCACCTGGGCAACATTGCTCATGACCTCGCTTAGAAATATCGAACCGGCTGCGACGAGCAGCACCAACATGAATTTGCCCTGGGGTGCGGCCGCCGCTAATGCGCTACCGGCCAACTGCAGCAGTCCGGAATCTTCCAGAGCATGGGCCAGCGCGAGCCCTCCACCGAAAAGGATCAGGATACCCCATGCCAGGTTTTGCGTATCCGTCCACTCCAATAGACGGGGCAGGCGCACATTCATTTCCTTACGAACGTTCGTAGCTGATTTTACGGTGCCTTTTTCAGAAGGAACCACAAATAGCGCCAGGGCGCCAAACAGGGCAATGCCCGCATCGGTAAGGGGCAATGAAGTCCACTTCTCCATCGGGGTTCTGAGCACCCATAACAAAGCGGTTCCCCCGAAGATCAGGGAAACCCTCAGTTCAGCAACCGACCATGGCCCCAGTTGGTCATGCTGCTCCCGAATAAAGGCGGACAGTGTGGGATTTGACGCCGGGGTATTTCGAAAAAGCCATTTGGCAAAAGCCAGATAGGTAAAAAGGGCAATGGCGATCGCTACCGGAAAAGCCATAGCGAACCATGTCATGAAGTCCACTGTACCGGGTTGATGGTCATTGATAAAGCCCGCGTAGGCGATGTTGGGCGGAGTGCCGACAAGGGTCGAAAGTCCGCCGATGTTTGAAGCATAGGCGATGGACAGTAACAAGGCCACGGACATGGTCTTCATTTCACCTTCCCCGCAGGAGTTTTGGAGTACCGACAATACAGACAAGGCGATCGGAAACATCATCATCGTCGTTGCCGTATTGCTGAGCCACATGCTGATCAGAAAAGTCGCCAGCATGAAGCCCGCAAGGACCTGGGAACCGCTTGTGCCAAAGCGGAGCAAAATGTTCAGGGCGATCCGTCGATGCAAGCCCCATTTTTCTATGGCCAGTGCAAGCAAAAAGCCTCCCAGAAAGAGGAAGATTACGGGGTCGGCATAATGCCGGGCCACTTCTGCGATTGGCTGTTGCATCCAAACCGGCAAAACCGTCAAAGGAAAAAGGGCCACGACCGGCATGGGCAGCCATTCAAAAACCCAGCATGCGATCATACCCACGGCCAGAACGAGGGTTTTGACGGCCAGTGGCTCAAGTTTTAGCGGATTGAAAAGACAGATTGCACCGAGAAAGATCCCAAGTAATAGAGGCAGGAACAATGGGGAGATTGATTTGTTCCTTCCTTCTTCCGGTATGTCCGAAGGCGTTATATTGTTGGTCATGCGATCAGCTTTTGCGCAAGCCGGTGCGGATGTTGATCGCTTCCACGGCAATCGAAAAAGCCATGGCAAAGTAAATGTATGCTTTGGGAAAATGAAAATCGAGTCCTTCGGCAAGCAGTGCGGTACCAATCATGATCAGAAACGAAAGTGCCAGGATTTTGACCGAAGGATGGCGGTTGACAAATCCGGCGATGGGGCCCGCCAATGCGAGCATCACAAAAACAGCTGCCACAACAGCGGCCACCATGACCCAAAGCTCCTTGACCATACCGACTGCAGTGATGACAGAATCAAGGGAAAACACCACATCGATGAGCATAATCTGCACAATGATGGCATTGAAGCTGACGGAGGCGAGACCTTTCATGGCGTCCTGCTCTCCACTGGAAACTTCTTCAATCTTATGGTGAATTTCGCTGACGCTTTTAAAAATCAGGAACACCCCCCCGATGATGAGGATGAGGTCTCTCCCGGAAATTTCGTTTTCCAGTATGGTAAAAAATGGTTGGGTTAGCCGCATGATCAGGCTGAGTGAAAAGAGCAGTGCGATCCGGGAGAATAAGGCCATAAACAGGCCCATTTTCCGGCCGCGCTCCCTCTGATCCTCGGGTAACTTGTTGGTGAGAATGGAAATGAAGATGATGTTATCGATTCCCAGAACAATCTCCAGTGCGACCAGGGTCAGAAAACCGATGAGGATATCCAGACTAAAAGCAAAGTCCATAATTTACGGGCATTTGTTGCTCCCGCCGGGGAAGCATTACCCGGCGGGAGTGGCACAAATGTACAAAATGGACGCGGCCCAAGGGTAAGCGCCTATTACTCGCTGACCACCATGGACTTTGTCAGGCTCCGGTTTTTGAAATCCAGCTGAACATAATACAGTCCTGCCTGAGGCAGCAGGGTCCTGTCGAGCCGGACCTTATGTGTTCCTTTACTCACGGCTTCCACCGTTCGGTATGCAATTTTTCCACGCGTGTCGTAAATGCTCATTTCTACCAGGTCATCCGCACCGGCACTGATTGCGATGTCTGTCCAGTGGTTCCACGGATTGGGTTCGATGGAGAAGTCATCTGCAAGGCGTTCTTCACCCGACCGGTAATCCATCTGGATGCCCTGTTCAGTGCTCGTGCGCTTGTTCAGGGCGAGGGCCGGAGTGATTTCAGAGTTCAATACCACGTTGGCATTCCGATGCTTTACGCTGGTCGCCTCGAACACCAGGGAGAACAGTTCTGTGTTTGGCGGGGCATCGCCATTCCAGCTCACGGTAATGAATCCTTTGGAGGCCCTGAGCGCATTGACATTGTCTTCGTTAAGTCCATGACCGGGCTGGTATTGAATGCTGTGGAACGGCATCTCGCGTGGGTCAAATTGCAGCGTAAATTGCGCAGAGGCATATTCGTGCAGGTTTTGACCTGTAAGGTGTAGCACTGTTCTTCCATTGACCTCATCTGTTTCCCAGGTCGCCAACAATTTCAAGTACCCACCCTGACGCCCGGCTGCCTGTGTACCCGGAGCATAGCTGTCGTTGACATCGCCCGTTTTGATTCCATAAAATCCAACCGATAGCGGCTCTGACAGCTTGTTAAAGGCAAACTGTTCTGGGAAGGATGCACCAAATGGATTTTCAGGATCGGCAAATGCATACTCCGTTGGGACAAAACGGAAGCTGGTGTTTTCAGGAATGGCGTCGATCACACCCAGGATGAGCCTGCGTAACTGGCTGACGTCTCGCGTTGACAGGTATCCCGAGCGGTCAGCATCTGCAGCAATGAGCCGGTATGGGGTCTGGATCTTTTCCAGTCCAAGTATATGGCGCTGAATCCGTACGATGTCTGCCGTAGTTACTCCGTTTAGCCAGTCGTTGTTGCGGAACGGAGCGATGTTGCAAGCTGCTCCACTGCGGATATCGTGAAAGATAAACTCGCCTTTGGCATCCGTTGTAACAGAAGGATAGTTGCAGCTTTCCAGACTTACCTTTACTCCTGCAAGGTTCTTGCCCGTTTCGGTGCGGATGGCTCCCGTGATGTCGTAAGCCGCTCCGGCAGGACAGCAACCAGAAGGATCCAGAATTCGAACGAACGTTTGGCAATTGCTTTGGGCTCCATTATCTGCTGTTACCCACAAGTTGACAGTCTGGTCGCCGACATCGTTGCAACCAAATGTTCTCGAAGTGTCGGTGGTATCTGCTGAGAAACTGTATTTCAGCTTACCACCGCAGGCGTGGGTGCTGCCGCCGTCGATGTCGCTCGCCCAGATCACCACCATGCATGTATCGGGAGTACCATCTCCATTCAGGTCCATGGCCTGCAGGCTGGTGCTCACGCCATTTCGGCAATAGATCAGCGGCGGTGCGCAATTTCGGACTGAAATTGGAGCGCTGCCTTCCAGGACGTTTCCGCACTGGTCGCCGATGGACCAATACAGGAGGTGGCTACCGTAAATCCAGGTATCGGAAAGCTCACCCCTTCCAACATCAGAATAGCTTCTGTCAATGGATCCATCACGGTTGAAGTCCACACGGAAGGAATAGGTCAACAGCTCATCCGGCGTACATTGGTCTTCCGCCCGGAAATGGAAGGAGACCTTCGCCCGTTCGCAGTCGGCTCCGTAATCGCACCACACCGAATCCGTCAATCCTTCAACGAGAACCGGTTTGACCGTATTGATGCTCTTAATTATTTGGACGTGCTTATAAACGACCAGGGTTCTGGCCGTATCACACCAGTTGAGGACACTCCACGTTCGCAAAATTTTAAAACAGGCGTTGTTGTCCTGTGCAAACCGGAAGACCTCGTCTGAATGCGATATACCCGCCTTTGCGCAAGGGTGTCCGCTGATGTGGGGACGATCATAAGGATCCTGCAGGTCGTCTGGTTCCAGGTGCGCCGTATCGCAAAGATCTGCAACAGTAATGTCAAGGGGCCAGCGGATATTGGCCTCCGAGAAAGCAACCGGCTGAACGATCTCTATGTGTTGCCAGCAGGTACTGCTGTTTCCAGAGCCATCGGTCGCCTCAAACTTACGAACGATCGTTCCTATGCCGCAGTTGTTGAGACCGGAAAGGTCGTTTTCTTCCTCTATGATTACCGGACAATTGTCATAAGCGAGGCCATCCTTAGCCGCGCCATTGATCTGATGCCAGAACAAAGGATTGAGGACAATGGGGTCTACAGCAGATACGTCGTCGACTACTTTCCCAAAATGGTGAAGATTTCCCGGGTCGTAAGGATAATCGCATGCGATCCTGATATCTGGCGGACAACTCAGTCCGGGTCTGGTTTTGTCCTGGACTTCGACGACCACCATACAGGTGTTTTCATTCCCCGAGGCATCGACCACTTTCACGCTGACCAGGATGCTCTTTCCTACGTCCTCGCAACAGAAGTCGACGTACCCTGCCCAATCCGAGAGGTTCCCGCAGGCAAAATCGTTCATGCGACGCACTTCGAAGTGGTCGAGCAGGCAATTGTCGTGGGAACCATCGTCAAAGGAGGACGCCGGCACGCGTGTACCCGGACCATTGGTCAGGTTGACCACGGTCTTAAAATCACAAACGGCAACCGGTGGGGTGAGATCCTTTACCTCAACGAGTCTCGTTTCCTCTGTGACGTTCCCACATGCGTCGTAAAATTCATAGGACACTTTGTGCAATCCGGGATCCAGCCACAAAGCTCCCTGGTAATTTTCGATGACCTGGGTTCCATAACTTACGACCACGCGGGTTACTGTATTGCAGTCGTCGTGAACGGCAACCTGCTCGGGAACGAAGGCGGCATGACAGGCCCATGGGGTTGTGTTGACCACCAGGTCGTCCAGGGTTTCTTCGAGGACTGGGCCTGTCGTATCCTGTACGACAATCCACTGCTGCCACGTCCATTGGATGAAGTCGTTGCACCACCACTCGGTAACATACCAGGTGCGAAGCACTTTGTGCTTACATGGATTGGTGGCGATGTCCTGATCCTGGAACAAGACCACGATTCCGCAGCCGAGGTAACTTCCTGCAGGCAGGTCTTCCCCGTGGTAGGTAGGTACTCCGGATTGGGCGGGGTCGATTGCCCCATTGACATCATATTGCACATTTTTACAATCGATGTGCACGTTAGCCGGGGGCAGCAATCCTGCCCAGTCGAAGCGGCGTATGCAAATGACGCGCGTACAGGTATCTCCGGTGTTGCCGTAGGCATCCGTCGCCGTCCATACCTGAGTGACCTTTCTCAGGAATTCAGGATCGCAGTCCAGATCGGTTATCTGCTCTGACAGCTTTTTAATTTTGGCAATGCCACAGGCGTCATAAGCGATGGGGTCAGGTACCGAGGAAAGGTCATCTGTACAATCCAGTGTGTCGTTTTCGCAGAAAATCTGCGGACCCAACTTGTCTTCGATCAGTACGCGAGACCAGCAGGAATTCCGGCACGCATCGACAAAGACGCTGACGATAAATTCTTTACCCAGATCTGCCGCAGTGAAGGTATCAGAATGTGGAACACCCCGTTCGTCTCTGACAGCCAGGCGGTAAATGCTATCGGGGTAGTTCTTAGGACTAACGAACATACCAGGCTGAAGTATGCCAATGCAATTGGTGTCCAGTCCCAGATGTATTTTGTCATTGCAAGCCATTTCACCGCAGACCATGAGCAAGCTGACGTCGTGATCGTCTTCGTCGCGAACCGGATCGTCATCTCCGGGAGCGCCGGACCCGTCGCCATCGACTACGTCGTCGGTTTCTCCTTCCGGCACACCACCGGAATCGTTACCGGGATCGTCGTCGAAATGTGAATCCGAATCGCTATCGACCGGAGAACCGCCAACATAGGCTGTTGTGATCTCGGCGACGTTCAGGAAATTGCGATTGAGTGCATTGCCAATGATGAGTTTCAGGTACAACACGGCGCTGTCACCTGGTCCAAGAGGATCAGGATAAACTGCACAGGCTTTCAAACCGTCGAATGCCCAGGAGGGGTTCGCAGCATAGTTTGCCGGATCAAACACATACCCGTCGGCTACAAAATCCGTCACTTTAATGCTATCGGCTGTTCCGGCTCCCTGGTTGTACAAGGTAATTTCAAATGTTACGGTGTCGCCTTTGCGGTAGGTCGGTTTGGGAAGTTGGATCCGCTTTCGCAGTGCAAGATCTATGCATTCCGGTTCACCCAAGGTAACGGGAACTTCTGCGGAGCACATTTCGCCGTTGCGATCAGCGTACACCGCACGAACAATGTAATCACCGGGTGGCAGACTGTCTGCCTCCAACCCTTCTGTGATCAGGCTTCCGCCGGATGTATATATGGCATATAGTACGCCATCGCCCCAAAGTAGATCCGGATCGATGGTAATGCTTCCTGACCTGAATTCAAAGGTACATTCCGGTTCAAGTGGCAATACGTGAAAGTCCAGATCCGGAACCGTTCCTATTTCTATTTCTTCCAAAATTTCAGTACATCCGTTCCCGTCGATCACCCGCAAGTAGTAGAAGCCCGGGAGCAGAGGGAAGGATACGGCCTGATCGCCGGTAAGCTGGTACAGGGGCACATTTCCTCCGTACTGAATGATTTCGATCTGCAAGTCGCTGTCGCCGCTTCCGTCAAACTGGATGCTTCCAACGCCGTTGGAGCAACTGCCGTCCTGCAACTGGAAAATATCCGGATCGAGCGCAGTACCAAGTCCGTTGACCAGGGCTACTGTATCGCGCGCCAAACATCCGTTCGCATCCTGAACTTCTATGAGATAAAGCCCCTCATTCAATCCTGTATAGACATAATTTCCATCAAATGAAATGCCATGCAGTTGTCCATTTAGGTAAAATGCATAAGGCGCTGTTCCCGATGCAGAGGCGCTGATGGCGCCATTGCTGTTGCTGCAATTCGGATAGGCCGCAATGGTGGTCAGCAATCCGAAGCTGTTGACTTCCGTTTCAACATGCATGGAGTATAAGTCCGTACAGCCTTGCGCGTCCTCCACAGTGAACAGCAGAATACCCGCGCCTGCCAGCAGATCAAAACTTCCTGCAGCGGCCAATACGGCATTTCCGTTCTGGCTGCCAGAATAGCTGATCATGTATGGAGGTGTGCCTCCCGATACGGTTAAGCTGACCAGGACCTGCAGACCGCATCCTGTGATGTAGTCCGTTTCGCCTCCAAGTAGCGGGCCTCCCGATGCTCCGATGAGGACCTCCTGGACCTGGCTGCACTCGGGTCTGGCCTTACTGGTAACGGTTACGGAGTATTGTCCTGGAGCCAGGCTATCGCGGACGGTGCCGGCAAAGCCGTCATCCCATTGGTAAGTATAGTCATCGGGATACAGTTTGACGACCACTTCTGCATACCCGTCGTTTCTGCCGCAAATGGCATCCCGCATATAACTTTCGACCACAAATTCCGGACATGGGATGATGCATCCCGGAACGTTCAGTTCAGCCGAACCTTCAGCAGAACAACCGTTAGCATCCGTAACCGTAAAGAAGTAGGTTCCGACCGCCAGATCCGTCAAAGCAAACCCGGAATGTCCGGTGTTCCAGCTTATGTTATAGGGGGCGGTTCCTCCGGATGGAATAACCGCAATAGCGCCACCGTTTCCCTTGCAATCCTGTGGATCCTGAATCTGCAGAGCAAACTGAACCGGGTCCGGATCTTCAATGTCAATGCTAAAGTACTGGTCACAGGCCAACAGCCCGGTCCCTCCGGAAATCCGCACCAGATAAACACCCTGCTTGAGTCCGCTCAACACGATGGGACTTGCCGAAGAAGCATTGTAAACGCCCAGCAGATTATTGAACTGGTCGCGTATGGTCATAATCTGGTTGCCTTCCAACAGATTGGGTACAGAGATTTGTGCATTGCATTCGCCAGAACAACTGTTAGCCTGCACTACAAAATGTTCGGCTCCCAAATGGATGTTTGGCTCCTCTAACGTTATGGCCTCCTCTGTGCGGCAGGTGGGATAATCAGAGCCCTGGGATATTACCTCAACGATGTAATTTCCCGCCGGCAATCCGGCAAATTGCCCCGTAGTGCCCAACAGATTCGCGATGCTCTGAAGCACCACTCCGTATTCGTCTTTGAGGTAAACATCATACGGCGATTCACCGCCTGTGATCTCAAAGAAAATGCGGGCATCGGTTTCGATGCAAGGGCTTCCCTCCTCAGGATCCAGGGAAAGGGTAAGACCCTCGTCAGATATCGGGACATTGACCGTATAGAGTGCGGGACATACGGTATCGCTGATGCTGTAATAAGTAATGACGTGGTAGTCACCCGGGCACAATCCGGTAAATTGGTTGCTGGTTCCCGGAGCCGGGAAATGCGAATTGCCGTCGCCGTCGGTCATGTAGTGGTTGTAGTCGGGAGGTCCGCCGTTATTTTTTGGCAGGATCACCACGCCGTCGCACTCTCCGCAGTTATTGGCAGGAGTCACCCACAATGGCTCGAAACTCACCGGATTGAGATCCGGGATATCCACGTTGGCAAGAGCTACCGCACAGCCGTTTTCGTCGATCAGGGTAACCTGGTACAGGCCAACGCCAAGGTTATCGATGCAGTTGGTTGTTTCTGAGAGGAGCAGTATGCTGCGCCTCCATTCGTATTGGTAATTTTCAGGAGGCACCGGGATGCCGTCTTTGAATACGGCAATCACCTTGGCTCTTCCTGTGTCGGCATTGCAGGCCGTACCCCATGAGGCCACCTGAATGGTGTAAACGGGAAGACTTCGTTCCGGAAGTTCAATCAATCGTTGATCTTGGCACAGGTCCTGGTAATAGCCGTAAAGCGGGTTATAAATGTACGAACCTAAATAGATAGTATAGGTGCCCGGCTGAAGATTTTCCAGGCTTACACATTGGGAACCACTGGTACTATCCAAATAGTATATTTTATTATAGGATTGGTCATACACTTGGATGTAAGAGATATACCCATTACTTAGCGTATCGACAATGCACCCATTGTTGTAAAACTTGGCAGAAAGATCATAATCATAGCTCCCATCGCATTCGAGATTCAATACGGTATCCAGGTAAAGCATTTCAAATGCGCAATCGGGTGGACAGGCTTCTTCAGTAACTTCCAGCGTCACCGTTGTTTGAGCACATTGCTCGTGATTGGGCGGAAAAGCGGTGTACAATTCTGCGGTATAGATGCCGGGGGCATTAACCGTCAGAGAGTCGCTTCCGACCACTGCTCCAAAGACATGCTGTTCGATAAACCCACCCGGCCCGCTCCAGTTGACAAAGGCCAGGGTTTGTCCCGGGGGCAATAAATCGAACTGTACGCGTATCAGGGTATCGGCTCCAGGATGGGTCTTAGGACAGAGAAGCGGTGGCGAGACCGTACCCGTGATCACAATGCTTTCCCCGGCATCGGGAACCTCACAGCTAAAACTCGCGTAATTGCAGATGGCTGCATCGTACACGTCGATTTGATACACGCCAGGAGGAACGCTGAGCATGAGTGCACGCGCACCGCTTTGGTCAAGGTGATGGTAAAAATTGGGACCCGTAACAACGATGGAATCCGGATCCGTGCCCAAGTCGGGGGAATAGCTGACGGAGAAGCTCAATTGCCCGTTCTCCGGACATTTTGTCGGCGCCTGGGGTGTGCATTGCAAACCTATCGCAGCCAGCGGACGCGGTTGTGGAATGAGTACCGTTGTGTCGAGGAAATAGCACTCCGTATAAATGGCGATGTGGTAAGATCCCCAAAGCAATGGAGGCCCAAGAGCAATGCTCTCGGTGAGCCAGTTGGCCGGAGAAGCTCCGGATGCCAGCCCGCCAGCAAAGTAGAGATATCCACCCGGACCACTGACTACCACGGAATCGATTGGGACGCTGGTCGTGATGTCAAAATCAATAAAAGCGTCATTGGCTACACAATCCGTATAGGGGCTAACGATGAAGTTGGAAAAATGCAGAGTATCTTCTGCGGAATTGAGTGATACCAGTATGGCCGTATCGCGGCAGGCGGTGTTCACTTTGACCACGTAACGACCCGGCGGAAGATCCGAAATAGTTACGGTGGCTGAAAGCGTAGCCTCCTTGAAATACTCACCCCCAATTTCATTTCCCCCATCATCGCACAATGTGATGCTCAGGATGGCCCCCTGCATGCTTACATCAACACTGACTGATCCATTCTTTTGGTCGCAGCCAGTCGGGGCTTGCAGTATAACGTTTGTGATCAGATCCGGATCAGGTGCTGGTGGCATGACAAAGTGCAGCGTATCGACCTTTCCGCAGAATCCCCTCAATTTGATGCTGTAGTTGCCGGACGGCAGGTTTTCAACAACAACATTCTCAAGACTGATATATTGTTCGTCCTGGTAAAATACGAGGTTTGCTTCAGTTTTTTCGTCCACCCTAACGCGAATGACAACATAATCGTAAAGGGGATCTATCAGCAACCGGTAGTTGCCTCCACACATGATAAATGGTGAAAGGCCAAACAGATTATTTTCACAGTTATAATCTACCAGATCCGGAAGACCAGCAGCGCTGAGAAAATCGACAACGGATTCAAGAAGAGGCTTAAGATCAGCAGATTCCCAGTCAAGTTGGGGGTATAAGATTTCGTGGTAACAATTGTCCACTAAATCCGGTCGAATTCTCAAAATATCAGGATCAAAGGGGTCCACATAAACTACCGGCTCGTCTCCCGGGAAATGGCCGTAAGAAGCGTAACCTCTGCCACCAAAGATTGAGACCTTCGTAACTCCAAAATTCAACTTTTCAAGGTAAAACCCGTTGGCATCTTTTTTTGAAACGTACAAGTTTGGATCCACATATAAACCTGGGCACCTCCGGGCATTCGACGAGTAAACCGTATCTCCGGCCTCGTTACAAATGATCACTTCTTCCAGGTCGTCGGGTACTTCGAAAGCGATTTCTACTCTGCCCGTGTCATCGCAGGTCAGTGACGGGAAGACGCTGACTGTAGCATTCAGCGTATCCTGGTCGACCAGAATCTGGCGGCAAAATTCTACCGGAGGACATTCCGGACCCGCCAGCGGGTCGCTCACGCACACGCAGACTTCCTTGATCCCAGGTGTTGGCCAGCTCAGGCTGATGCCCGAACCTCCACCTCCCGATACCACGGTGCCACCGTCGGTTTTCCAGTTGTACAGATAATACGCGGGTGGATCATTATACTCGTAGATAAAATTCTCCGAATTTGCCCCCGGATCAATAGTAAGTGTGTAGTAGACAGACTCTTTACCCCCCATTTTGGTCATTTCAAAAACGACGGTGATGGGAGGCTGGTCACAACACATATATTCACCCTTTATGCTTAAATAAGCAATAAAACTGGTTGGCAGTCTCTCTCCGCCCATGGCAGGCTCAATGGTCACGTAGGGCTGGTCTGTATACCTAATACCAGATTCCTTATTAATCATGCATACAGGAGAAAGGAATTTTTGAATTTGCTCTGCCAATTTTCTCATCCACTCCTGATTTCCCTGTTGTTCGCAATAATCACTGAGAACAATATCTTGAAGGTTAAGTGAAACCCCGTTGACGATTACATCGTTAATAACAAGATCCTGCTTTTCACAACCGAATACCATAAATGCAGGCGGCGACGGAGGACGAGTCATAGTTACACGATACCCACAAATCACCTGGCTGAGCCTGATCTCCGCAACTGAATCCACACATATTGGCGGAACGGCCCCGATCTCAAAATCGCCGACATCGCAACTGATGAGGCGGCAGGTTATTGGCAGGCGGATCTCCGCATAGCTGCCGCAACCGGTGCTGTCGGCGTCATATACCGATAGCGTCCACAAGCTACCGTCGGTAGCTGTTGGGAACTCCAGTACGGTGAAACCCGACGGGTGGTAGGGCTGCAATACTGGTGCGCTGCCGTTGAGGCTGTAGTAGAAGCCCGTTGTACCGGCATTAGTAGCCACAACGGTAAACTGGACCTTGAGCGAGTCGGTCAATACATCGCAATCGGTCGTTGCAGCGGTGACTTCCATTTCGCAGTAACGCAGCGTGCAGTCCTTGCCTTCGAGCAACAGAGCCGCCGTGCAATCAGGATACTGCACGTCGAAAACCAGGATCGTCAGCGGATCGGTTGTCGTCAGCGGGCCAATCAGGAAAGACTGGTTGCCCGAACCATCGTACGCCACCGTGGAAGAGGGCCCACCGTTTACCGAATAACTGAACCCGGCACTACCGGGATTGGCATATTGCAGGATGGCCTGCACGTAATAGCTGCCCGAGTCGCATGGCCCTGCAAGCGCCTGCATCGACATGGTGCAGGGGCACTCGACAATATCCAGCTCAATGGTCTCCTCAAACGAGCACTCACCAAAATTAAATTCGGCGGTGATTTGGTATTTTCCTGCGGGTCCGTTGAAGACATTTCCTGTGATGTATTCAGATCCGCTGCCAGACCACTGAACGTTCGTTAGGGGGTAGGCCGTTCCACAGAAGAGCTCGAGGTCACGGTTTTCACAAATTCCCAGACTCGTGGGAAGAAAATCCGTTTCCAGCCCGGAGCGGAGGGCTTGTGGCGGTGGTGCACAATGGCAACTCTGCGATCCCACCAATGCATACAAATTGCATACCTGAGCGGGAGTAGCTTCAAAATTAAAGGGAAGCTGGGCAAATCCGGTTTCGACGATTCCGCCGGTGTAGGTTGTGGAAAACAGTTCCTCGCCCGGATCGTACAGGGCATTTAAGTTGGCATCCTCAAATATCAAATAAGGGATGGGCGTTCCGGGCGGTATGGCGATGAACAGATTCTGTATGGTAACCTGTCCGCTAACGGCGATGAGACCAGGATTGGGAGAACAACTCAACAAAACATCCATCGCATTGGATACTATCTGCAGACCCGGAATGATGTCGAGAATCGTTTCCGTGGTTGCACTGGTCGAGATCTCCGCCGGACAGTCGATGTCATCGGCAACGCAATATACTGTGTCCCTCGCTTTGGTCAGCGCGGAAAGCCTGTACTCGCCACACTCTGCATCATCGTCGACAATCACGTTGATGTTAAATGCCACTATGCCGCCGCCGGGATAGCCTTCCGGCAACCGCCAGCAAATTTCCTTAACCCCTCCGCCAAGATCCGTGACCTGTTCTGTCGCAAGATCCCAGAAATAAGGGGCTACATTGGAAGCAGGAGAAAATCCGTCGGCTGATCCCGGTACGTATTGAATTTCCGGTGGAAAGGTTACGCAAATGAATTCATTTTCCTGAATGTCGTTGGGCACACCCACGACGTTGACCGTGAGGCGCTGTTGCCCGCTGCAAGCCCCAATCTGTGGATTGAGAATGGCAATGGCGTACTGGTTGAAATCGCGCGGATCCAGCCCTTCAATGGCAAGCAGATTGGTAGAAGTGAGTTGATCTTCCAAAGGTCTGTCACAGCGATCTACTGCGGAGGCCTGCATCTTGAGGCGGCCTCCCGAGATGTAATCGCAGTTAAATATGACTCTCCATCGAAGGGAAATGGTGTTTAAGTTATTTTCCGGCAGGGTGACTCCTGGCAATTCCGAAATACCCATTCCGTTGAGCCAGTTGATGGGAAGCAGACTTTGTATGGAGGCATCTCCTAATTCAAACTGGTATTTTTGTCCAAAACTGGTAGGCATCGGGCCCGAGGGATCTGGTATGGATACATAAGTGCCGGTGAGCGCTCCCGGATTGGAAGGCGGAGGATTGATGGAGGGATATGCCAGTTCGAAACTACCCGGAACGAACTGTGCCCCGCTCAGGGGCAGGTAGATATCGAGCAATTGCTCAAAAGTCGAGGCTACGCCCACATTTTTAATGGCAATTTCGAATTCAACTTCTTCACAAAGGGGAAAGCCCTCTTCCGGTTGCTTTGTAAAACTTGCCTGAATACCTGCATTTGCGCGCAGTGCGCGGAGTGGAAGGTATTTGCTCACGCACGACCTACCGTTGTCGAATAAACCCGTTTGAGGATCTACCGGATACTCGTCGCAACTCCACCCAGCGTAAGCGTCGAGTTGAACCGGTGCACAGGAATTCGTCGTGGCGCAGATAGCAAAATCCCGGTAAGTGTCGGTTCCGTTCTTAAACCAAATGCCACCGGGATAGGGCTGGAACAGCGATGTGATGTCGACCCCATTGCTCAGGTCGTAGATCTTAAAAACATTGACCGGACTGCTGCCCGTGGCTAAAGCCAGGTAGCTGATCCCAGCGGCCGGTGTCTTGCCCACGCGCACTTCCCACAGGATGGTGTCATTGGGTATGGTGACCAGCGGACTCGACAAATAATTGAAGATCACTCCCGGAGGCGTGAGCAGCATGACCTGTCCGCTTCCGTTGAGCGCCTTTGGACCGCAACCCCCACTTCCGCGATGGTAATATACCTGAGCCGTGTATTGAACATTGTTGTTGTAATCAAAGCATTCGTCGAAATCGAGGTTGAAATCCAATACAAAAAGTGAATCGTCAAAATCCCGGATCTCTTCCAATGGCCACAGGCCATCGTTGCGGAAAATGAGTGTACTCGTTCCAATTCCCGGCATCACCTGGACGTTGGCATCCGGAATGGCATAAGAGATATTGGGCAGGTGTCCTTTGTTGGTGATCACCGCAGAATTGGGAATGTAGTCGAAATTGATTCCTGAAAACGTGTACACAATGGAATCCACGATGTATTGGGGCCTGAAGTCGCCGAAAACTTTGCGGGTGGAGCACACTTCATTTACAGTGAGCCGTGCCGTGGCTGCACAATCTTCTCCGAAGGATATGGTCGAAGCCATTCTTGCCCTGTAGTTGCCTACGAAATAGGTTCCCGGTATTCTCTGTCCGCATTGTGAAACCTCGTTGTTGGACATGAAGTACTTGCCGCTGAACCAGGCAGAAGTGTTGTTTTGCTGAAAGTTGGATGCGCATGGCAGATCCTCTACGGCTGCTTTCACCTTGTAATTTGCAGCAAAAAAGATGCTATCGCCTCTGCTCAGCAGGAAGACTTCGGGGCCACAAGTGTCGCTAAAAGTAAACTGGTGGGTGGGGCCACCCGTGCTGGCCGAATAATCCGGTGTAACACAACTGATCGGGATATAGCTACCGGTTTCATGATCATAGATCACAAAACTCGGGCTTCCAAGATATTCCAGATGTGCTCCGGGTGAGAAATTAAACGTAATCTGGCGAATGCTGTCGCATGCCCTCGGCGCCACGATCTCGCTGGTAACCAGAGCAGATGCCTTGAGTACAAAGGTATCGCAGGGCAAACCATAGTTGACCGGGTTAGCGATGCCCGGGCTCATCGAAACAGAATCCTTCTGTCCTACGCTGGTGCGCGTGAGCGAATAGGAAGTATTCTTCAAACACAGATCGTAACACACAGGGGGAATGTCATCCGGAGCACAACCGCAATTCAAATCTAATACATCACAACTCCTTTTGAAGGTACATCCTCCAGGGCATTCATAAATCACGTTGAACTCAAAATGATATGGCGTTGCACAGACGATGTGACTTACAAATTCAAAAAAGAGATCTGCCGGAGGGTAGCCATTGTGGATGGTTCCGCCATAAATCAGCAGCGTGTCGCCGTCCCAGTCATAATCATTGTAAACCAGGCCGTTTACACCACTTGCAATGGTACCTCCGCCTTCTGCTGCGGTTTTAAATTCCAGATTCGGAGGAAAGATCACCTGGAGGTATACCCGTTCATTCTCGCATTCGAGGCCAGAATAGATGTACCGGTAATTGTACCTGATGCGTTGTGGAGTACAACCAACATCAAATCGATGCGCACCACCATCCGGGGTAAGACTATAATCACCCATTTTCTCCGGATAGGCAATACCGCTGCGATACCGGTGCCCTGCACAGTTTTTATACAGCACCTTGATGTCCGGTTGCATGCAACTCCGCAACGGGTGGTAACATGGATTCAGGTCGTTTTCATTGAGACATGACACCTGTACGTCAAAAGCCAAGTAGTAGTTTTCCTGGTCCTGCAGAGAGACCGGCAACAAAATGATAATAAAATCTGCATTTGACACTGAATCCATGTTCATCGGGTTGACGGTCGACATACTCGTGGTGTCGTCGCCATACCTGAAATTTACCAGAGAAAAGAAACCGCATTTCGGTTTTTTGACCAAAACCTGGATGCTGTCCATGGTGGCATAACTGTTAAAACTGAAAGTCGAGTTCTTCAACTCAATTCGCCAGGTTCCGTCGTGGTCGTATCCCGGCACAATGAAGCGGCTAGATGTTAGACTCATCTGTGGTACCGTGAAGGGATATTGATAGCCCTCCTCATAATGAAAGAATATTCCATAGAAATCCGTTTCACACAAATCGTCGTACCGCAGGGTAATGTAGGGATCCTGACATTGGGGCAGATCGACCGGTATCGCCTCGCAATTGGCAACATTCAGGTTGGGGTTGGCCAGGACGTCCATGGTAAAGACCACCGATTCTCCAACGTCAATTTTTGCATCCATCAGTGCGGCGGAAATGTCAAAAACTGCGGAATCGGAATTGATTTGCAAAGGCACAATCGGGATGCCATTCACTGAAAAATTGCCGTAACTCAGCGCTTGGCAGTTTTCGGTCTTATAGAAAAATACCGTCATCAAGACGTTGCGCGCTGCTGCTTCCCCCGGGTTGACTTCAAAACCGTAATTCTTGATCTCATATTTCCATTGAGACGGAGTGGTGCAATAATCCGGAGAGACCACGAATGATTTTGTAGGAAGCAGATAAGGCGCACCGTCAAAATTGACCACCACAGCCTCTGTAGTCTGATCGCTCTGACAGCTCTCACCATAACATCCGTAGGATACCTCCAGATTAGAGGTATTGGTTCCAGCGGGACATTGAACTTTCATGCAATAGTTGAGGATCACGCCGTCGTCTTCGCCATAGGTGCCGTCTGTGCCTCCGAAGATGGATGCCGGCAATTCGAGCAGCAGCTTGTCCGAATCATCAACGAGATAGGGTAGCGCGTCGATGAAGACTCCGGTAGCAAGGCCATCTTCTACGATCTCCACCATAAATGACTCGATCGTTGCATAAGGAACTGTATAATCATCCGTAAAAGCGAAACTATCCAGTTGAGAAAACTGTCCGTTCTGGGTAATGATCACCTCCCTGCACACCTCGTCTCCGGGAATGGCCATTTCAGGCGTTGTTTTGACACTTGCAAAATTGAGAAAGGCCTGAAACGTTCCCGTAAACAGGTCGACCTGACCGATCAGGTCAAATTGGTTGAGCGAAGTATTGGGTCGCTCGTAGATGAGGTGATATGCGGGAATGCCGTTCGGGTCGGTTTGGTAACCGCACGTGGGCAACAAATCAAAATGCACCTGCACGACGTTGGAAGCCGAAGTGCTCACATTGGTAAAACAAAACTGAACGTCGCCCGAAGGGAGGACGTTTAAGGTATAATGTGAAGCCGGATAGATGCCAAAAGAGGATCCGGTTACCGATATATAGCCTCCGGGAAGGTATCCCGCGGGAATTTCTATGGTAAGCTTGTGCAGGGTAAGACTTGCATTGGGATCGCACTGAATGCCAGGCGTGCTGATGACCAGCCCAAGTGTATCCGACCGGGAGCACACTTGCGCCGAATCATACGCAACTTCACCTTTCAGACCGGTCAACTCACTCATGTTGAGTTCGATCAGATCCACATCACAGGGAAGCGCCGGTTGTGCCAGCAGCTTTGGAATCGCAGCAACGCAGCCAACGAAAGTAGCAAGAACGCATCTCGCGAGTTTTCCTTTAAGAGCCATAATCGGGTTTTTGGAGTCGTCATCCACGCAGGCACTCAGAAGCCTGCGGCATTCGTCTATGGCGAGCACCGGCGAAGCATACGGGGAGTACCTTGCTTGAAAGGCCCGTCACCGGTCGCACTGGCGGTGCGTGATAAACTTAAGATGCCTGATCGGGAATCCGGCAGACGCCAAGATCCCTCTTCAGTCTGGATTGCGGTAGCCCAACCCTTTATCGTCCTCTTCGCATTCAGGCTCCGCAGATGACTCTCCGGACCCAGTACAAAAAACTTTACACTGCTTCCAGACCGCCATGCCAACATCCTTCTGCTTACCATTTGATGAAAGGCAAGAATGATGCAACAAAATCCGTACCAAATTCGGCATGGGTGTGGGTGTGGGTGTGGGTGTGGTTGCATAGTAGCTGTGCAAGAGCGTGACAAAGGAGCAATAAAAAACCCCGGAATAGCCGTTCCGGGGTTTAGCGATGTTATCGGAATCTATTTGAACTCAATCGCGGACTTTCATCATGTTTTTTACCTGTTGGAGCGGACCGTTTTGCAGGCGGACGTAATAAATACCGGCAGGTTCCTGTTCCAGCTCGCAGGCTAGATCGTATTTGCCGGCCGGAAGTTCGCCGTCGTGCAGGACGCGTATGACTGAGCCTTCGTTGTTGATGATCTGGAGCAGCGCGTGCCCTCCAAAAACTTCAAACTTGATCCGGGTCCGGTCGACAAACGGGTTTGGATACGCATAGACGATGTTCTCGCCCAGCTTCTCGTTGCGGTCATGTACCGATGTGGGAATGCAATTGGTGGGATCCAGAATGGGAAGTTTTTGGTAGTTGCGCAGCAGAATGTTTTCGAGGTCAGCTTCCGGAACGCAGAACCAGTCTCCAAGGATTGAAGCGTAAATGGACCGGTAGTCGTACTGCATGGGAAGGTTGGAATTGACCTTGGATTGCGGATCGATTACAGGATTATTTCCTATGACAGCCCCAGGTACGACTTTGGATCCAAACACAAACATCGGTTGTGCTGCACCGTGGTCTGTTCCGCGGGATGCATTGGAAACGATCCGTCGCCCAAATTCCGAGAACACCATGCCCAACACCCGGTCTTCTGCTCCCAGGAGCTTGACGTCATCCATGAACGCACCGACGGAATCCGACAGGCCCTTCAGCAAGTTAGCGTGGGTACCGATTAGGTGATCGGTATCCAGCACCTGATTGGAGTGGGTATCGTATCCTCCCGTGCTCAGCCAGAAAATGCGCGTTTTGATGCCACCGGAAATCAATTTGGCAACAATCTTCAATTGCTGCCCCAATGTATACCCGGGTTGATTTTGGATGGGGTAACGCTGTGACAAATTGGAGCCCTTATCGGCAGCTCCTTTCACAGAATCTCCAAATTTGTCTGTCTGGCGCTGGACTTCCCGGATGTATGAAAGTTCTTTTCCAAGGTAATTCTGAGGAGCCGGATCGGCAAAAAGACTACCGGTCAGGTTCAGCGGGTCGTTAGTATTGGAAATGGAGATTGCCATTGGAACGCTCTGGTTTTGCAACCCCAGCACGACGTTGCCTCCAACCCTTATGCCCAATGGATCGGGCATATCCTGATTTGGAAAACCCACGGGATAGTTGGGAAATTCATAAGCCAGGTAGCGACCCAGCCAACCCGAATACAGAAACTCCGTCGAATCCGCACCGGTCATCATGATGTCTGTGGCCCTGAAGTGCGAATAATTGAATTTCTCGTATCCCACCCCCTGGATTATGGCCATTTTACCTGCCTCAAACAGTTCGTGCATACTGGCCATGGCCGGATGGAGTCCCGTCGCATCTTGGGTTCCGGAGAGGATGAGTACTTTGTCTTCGGGAATTAAAATGCGCTCCCTTATCGTTGGCAAGGAAAGCGAGGAATATTGATCGAGCGGAATGACCGTATTCAGACCATCGTTGCCTCCACTCAACTGGATGACGACGAGGACCCTGTCGGTATCTACCAGGGAAGCATTCAATGCTGCGAGCAGTGGGCTCGAGGCGTGCGCTGTCACGGTCATGCCCCCGATGGTCACCGGTACCGACTGCAAAAAAGTTCTTCTTTTCATGTTGAAATGATTTTGTAGGCTATGAGAATAGGGGCATTAACACAGATGGAATTCTGCAGATGACATCAGGTACATAAAGAGTTCCTGCAAAACACCGGGTACGCGTCTCCCTTCCGGAATGCTCGTGTTGGGATCTGCCTTGTAGGCATCCCATCCATCGGTCCAGTAATGGTCGTTCGCCTGGCCTCCCAGCAGGTAATTGGTCTTGAGCTTGGTTTGTACATCTTGCGACAAGGGGGCACCGAGCATGAGCTCGCACGCTTCAGCAATCAATGCGTTGGGGTCTCCGGGATTCTCAAACCGGGCAGCAAATTCAAACCATTGGTATTTAACTTTAAAATCATAAGAGGGACTGGACGTACCCCCGTAAACAGAATTCCTACTGATGCTCAAAGTATTGCGGGCCAACGCCTCGTACTGGGTTTTCCGGACGGGATAGGTGGCGGTATCTACCCAAAGTTCATAATAAGAGGGAACCTGATAATACGCCGGCCATCCTGCGACATTCGGTGGATCGTTGATATCCTGACCCGCGTTGGTATTGTAGGCTCGAATGAGCCCCCATAAATAATACTGTGCATCGAGTTTCGTTGCTTCAGGTATCGGGAATTTCGTCATGCGCATGATGCCGACGTGAAAATCGATCGCGCTTTTGATCATGCACCCCCGGTGTTCCTGTTTGAAAAAGTATTCACTTCCAAACATGGCCTGCAATACGTAGCGCAATTGATCGGGATCGTCGTCGTACTGCCGGAAGATCTCTGCAAGGGGTTCGATGACCTCCTTCTCAATTTCGGGAGTGATGTCGTAGTAAGCAAAGAACGTCCACAACCTGCGGCAGATAAAGCGCGAAACCTCTTCGGTGCTGAAGATCATATCGATGAGCTGCTCCATTTCCACAAAAGCCCGGCGCTCTTCTACCGAATCAAAGCTTCCCTTGTCGGTTATCGACGTATCGTATATGATGGTTTTGTTGCCATAAAATGCTGAAAACTGCTTGGGATTTGTGTCGTGGCTGGCCGCACTGAAATAAGTATAAGGAAGGACATTGCCTCCGGCAACACGCCGCTGTACTTTCCATCCGGTGAGCACGCGCGCAGCGGCTTTGACATCGTCTTCGGTATAGCCGGAACCGGGACCCTTTCCCACCGTGAACAATTCCTGCAACTCCCTCCCGTAGTTTTCGTCTGGCGCAGCCTTCGTGTTCAGGTAACCGTTCAGGTAGATCAACATTCCAGGCTCCAGGGTAATTTTCTTAATGAGCGCTTTGTAATTCCCGAAAGCAAACTCGCGAAACAGATTTTGTAGAAAATAAGCCATATTCGGATCTCCGATCACGCTGGACTCCGTAGACAATACCGTCTGGTAAAACTGCACCATCCTTTCGTAGGCCGTCTGCTCCTGGTGGATCATTTTGCCGGTCCACCAGTTTTTCAGACTGCCATGGCGGGCGTTGGCCGGGTTAGTGATCACATTGGAAGGGATGGGGGTGTCGACCCAGGTCTTTCCCCATTCCACGGCGAACACCTGCTCGCCTTTATCGTTGAGGTAGGCCTCCATCGTATCCAGCCTGGGATCGGAATTGCTGAAATAGGTCCGCAGAGGCTTTTCCTCTTCTTTCGTCGGCAACGGGGGGGTTGTCGGAACGACGAGGTCGAGGATTTCCGCGAGCGTTGAATTGGCAAAGTGGCGCAAATCGTCCTGATTCACACCAAATAAGGTCCTGCGCAGCAGGTGCAGTAACTCGGGCCGCTGAAATGGGCCGGTATAAGGTTTTAAATTTCCCATGAGCGAGGTTTTACCTGGTAAATATATCGACAGATTATCACTTTAGGGTACCTATAATTCCTTTCAATCGCGCCAGTCTGTCCTCCCATGTGTTGGGTAGGCAATCCAGTTAGCTTTACAATACTTCGCTGCAAATCAGCAAGTTACAGTTTTATTGTCCTCCCTAAGCTGCGCTCCGTCTCGTTTTGCTTGTGGCATCAAAATGAAATGATTCGAGGTGCCCTGTCTTTTTCAATTTACGCAAAGACCGTGGCCTGGGTTGCCTGGACCCGCCATTCTTTTCATTTGCCTTACCCTATCTTTGCCATTTCGTAACTAAAACACATTTCATGTCTTATCTATTTACCTCGGAATCTGTATCTGAGGGCCACCCCGATAAAGTCGCCGACCAGATCTCGGATGCCCTGATCGATTATTTTTTGGCTTATGACCCCGGGTCAAAAGTTGCCTGCGAAACCCTGGTGACGACTGGGCAGGTTATCCTGGCCGGGGAGGTAAAATCGAAAGCCTACCTAGACGTTCAGGAAATTGCCAGGGAGGTGATCCGGAAAATAGGCTATACAAAATCCGAATACATGTTCGAGGCCAATAGCTGCGGTGTGCTTTCGGCCATACACGAACAATCGGCTGACATCAACCGGGGCGTCGACCGCAAAACCCGGAAAGCCAGCTTCGAAGCCAGGGCCAATGCACAGGGCGCCGGTGACCAGGGAATGATGTTTGGGTATGCGACCAACGAAACGGATGCCTACATTCCGTTGCCGCTCATGTTGGCGCACAAACTTCTACTGGAGTTGGCCAAGATCCGCCGCGAGGGTCGTCTGATGACCTACCTGCGGCCGGATGCAAAAAGCCAGGTGACCATCGAATACGACGACGACCGCAAACCCCTTCGCATAGACGCGATCGTGCTTTCTACCCAACACGATGATTTCATTCAACCGGGGCGCGGGCCCAGGGCACAGGAAGTTGCAGATTCAAAAATGATCGACCGGATACGGGAAGACATACTCAACATCCTCATTCCGCGCGTTCGCAGAGCCCTTCCACAAGAATTGCGCAAACTCTTTCGCAACGACACCAAATACCACATCAACCCAACGGGAAAATTTGTCATCGGCGGCCCCCACGGCGATACGGGTCTGACGGGCCGCAAGATCATCGTCGACACATACGGCGGCAGTGGAGCACACGGAGGCGGTGCATTCAGCGGCAAAGACCCCTCGAAGGTAGACCGCTCAGGAGCCTATGCCACGCGCCACATTGCGAGAAACCTGGTGGCGGCAGGTGTCTGCAACGAGGTGCTCGTGCAAGTGTCTTACGCAATCGGAATTGCCAGGCCCTGCTCTGTTTACGTCAACACTTTTGGAACCTCCAAAGTAAAACTCAGCGACAGCGGCATCGCTAAAAAGATTGAAAAATTGTTCGACATGCGGCCCTACGCAATTGAGCAGCGACTCAAATTGCGTGCCCCCATCTATTTTGAAACTGCTGCATATGGGCATATGGGCCGCCAACCCATGACGGTCACCAAAGTCTTCAACCAGGGAAAGGAAAACGAAAAAACGGTAAAGGTTGAACTGTTTACCTGGGAAAAGGAAGACTACGTTCCGGCCATCCGCAAGGCTTTTGGCCTTAGCAAAGGATCGCGCTGAGCACATCTGCGGTGCAAGCTGTTGCGCCAAAAGCGCCTTGCACATCCGTTGATGAGAATTGCGTACTTTCGCTTTGAATGAACTTGGGAATTCTGTGCCTTCCCACGTTTTTTGAATACTTACCAGCATGATGACCGCCGATGTTAAGACACATTGAACACATTGGAATTGCCGTAAAAGATCTCCGCGATGCCAATGCCTTATATCAGGTTTTATTGGGTTGCGAGCCCTATAAACAAGAGTTGGTCGATACCGAACAGGTGATTACTTCCTTTTTTCGCACCGGGCAAAGCAAGGTGGAGCTGCTCATGGCGACATCACCTGATAGTCCCATCGCACGATTTATCGAAAAACGCGGTGAGGGCCTGCATCACATTGCATTCGACGTTGAAGACATTCATGTAGAGATGGAACGCCTCCGCGCAGCAGGTTTTCAACTGCTTCAAAGTGAACCAAAACGCGGCGCCGACAACAAACTCGTCTGTTTTATTCACCCGCGCTCTGCCAACGGAGTCCTGGTTGAACTGTGCCAGCAATTGCCGGAAGATGACCGCTTATGAAATTGGTTTCGCCGTCATTGGCGGCTTTGTCGCAGGTTGCATCAATACGCTGGCCGGCAACGGCTCGGTCATTACGCTGGGCTTTCTCACCGGGGTAATGGGCCTTCCCGGTCACATCGCCAACGGGACCAACCGCATCGGCATCATCTCCCAGGGCATCGCCAGCATCGAAGCGTTTATACGGCACCGTAAAATACCACTTAGGTCTGCATGGAAATTGTTGATCTGGGGTTTTATAGGCGCCGTCTTCGGGACCCTGGTGGCCATCCGCATTTCAGCGGACCAGTTCATGTTCGTCTTCAAGTACCTCATGCTGGCCCTGCTGATCTTTGTGATCGCCAACCGCAAACAAATTGATCACCGGCAAATCCCTGAGATCCGCATTCCACCTGTACTATACATTCCTGCATTTTTTCTTTTTGGATTTTACGGAGGCTTTATCCAGATGGGAATGGGCATATTACTACTCGCCTTCATGGTGTGGTACATGAAATTTCCCGTCGTCGAGGCCAACGCCCTCAAAATCGTCATGGTCACTTCATATACGGTCATCGCCTTGCCCATATTTCATTTTGCAGGACTCGTGGACTGGAAGATCGGGCTGCCCATTGCCATCGGCCAAAGCTTTGGGGGTTGGATCACGGCCCACAAGGCCAGCACGCTACCCAATGCCGCCCTATGGGCTTACCGCATGCTCGTCGCCATCATGGTCTTTACCCTGTTTAAACTGTTTGGATTGCTCGATTGGTTATTTATCCCTTAGACATGCAACGCAAAAGCACGGAAGCCTTTGAACGCGAATACGCGCGCCTCAACGACGCGCAACGCAAAGCGGTAGAACAACTGGAAGGCCCTGTTCTGGTCATTGCGGGTCCGGGAACCGGCAAAACCCAGATCCTCGCCATCCGCATCGGCAACATCCTGCTGAATACCGATGCCGGTCCCAAAAACATTCTTTGTCTGACCTACACGGAAGCCGCAGCGTCGAATATGCGCAAGCGACTGCTCGATTTCATTGGCCCTACGGCCTACGAAGTGACCATTTGCACTTTTCATGCCTTCTGCAATAGCGTTATCCGCGAAAACCCGGAGCACTTTCTGCATTACAGCGATTTCGAAGTAATCTCGGACCTCGAAAAACGACAACTGCTGTTGCAGATGCTCAGCGATCTTCCCCGCGAAAATCCACTTTATCGATACAATTCTTTTTATACACACGACCTTCCCGGTCTTGAAAATCTCTTCCAGACCATCAAAAAAGAAAACTGGGAACCTGACCGCATGCTTGAAGACATCAGCACCTGGCTCGAATCAGAAAAACAACGCGACACATACAAATACAAACGCAGCGGAAAAGGCTACCGCGCAGGCGATTTCAAAGAAAAACAATTCAACGATATCGTAAAAAAAACAAACCGGTCGCGGGCTGCCATTGAGCTGTTCCAAAAATATGAAGTGGGAATGGAAGCCATACAGCGTTACGAATTTGAAGATATGATCCAATGGGTCATACGCAAATTCGAGAGCGACGAAGGCCTTCTTCAGAAATACCAGGAAAAATTCCAGTATGTTTTGGTCGACGAATATCAGGACACGAACGGATCGCAAAATGCGATCCTCTTTCACCTGATGAATTACTTTGATCAGCCGAACATTTTTGCAGTTGGCGACGACGATCAGGCCATCTTCAGGTTCCAGGGTGCAAACGTGCAGAACATGTTCGATTTTGCAGAACGCTACCGGCCCAGCTTTGTCGTTCTGACTGAAAATTACCGCTCTTCGCAACAGATCCTGACTCTTGCAGAATGGGTGATCCGAAAAAATGCGGAGCGGTTGGTCAACAGGGATGAATCCCTGACCAAAACCCTGCTCGCGAGTGGAGAACACGCGAAGAGCCCGATAAGACCGCGCTTCATCCGCTACCCTGATTCCAAGTCGGAAGTGATCCATATTTATTCTCAGGTCAGCAGGCTTCTTGAAGAAGGGGTCCCTCCCGGAGAAATTGCCATATTGTTTCGCAAGAACACCCATGCTGCACCCTACATCAAGCTGTTTGAGGCAAAACGGATCCCGTATGTTGTTAACCGGCAGACCAATCTTTTGGAAGAGCAGCTGTTTCAACATGTTTTCAACGTACTGCAATACCTGACTGAACAGTGGGACCATCCTTTTACGGGCGACCTGTTCCTCTACCAGTTCCTGCATGCACCCTTTATTCAACCCGATGCAGGAGACGTTGCGAGGATCGCTTTCCTGCAAAGGGAGTTAAGAGATCAATTCCGCAGGGAACCGGACTTTTCCGAAGACAAGGAAAACAGGCCAGATCACTCATTGATCCACCTCATGGGTTCGCGGGAGTTGCTGCAAAAAGCAGGAGTCCGGAAAGTGGACGCATGCCTTGAATTAGCAGAAAAACTGAATGGACTTCAAAAAGCTCTTTTCGACAGTACACCGCAGGTCTACATAGAAAATTTGTTCGCATCGTTTGGCGTACTCCACTTCGCACTGTCGCTTGACGATAAATACCAGGCCCTGGGGGTTCTACAGACCTTCTTTGAATTTGTAAAAGCCGAGTCGCAGCGACAGCGCGGGCTGACCATCCCCGCTCTGGTAAACACGCTACGGCTTTGCGAGCAGAACGACATCAGCATTCCGGTAACCCGCATCGGAGGAATGCAGGCCGGAGTAGAGCTGTCGACGCTGCACAGTGCAAAAGGACGTGAATTTTCTCATGTTTTCATGATCAATTGTTCGCAACGCAACTGGAGTAATCAGAAACGTTCACAGTTTTTAATGCCAGATGCATATCGCCGGGAAGACGTATCCGCTGAAGAAGACGACCGCAGGCTATTTTTCGTGGGGCTAACACGTGCACGTACCGGCATTCAGGTTTCCTTCTCAGGCCGGGAAAATCAAAAAGAGGAGCTGCCTTGCAAATTTGCAGTTGAAATGCTGGAGGTTGGTCTGTGCGAAGAACTGGAATGGGCTCCAGGTTCGGAGCAACTTCTGGAAATGGCCATCACGGATATGAGTCCGATGAAAAAAGACTTCAGCTCATTGGAAGCTGCCGCATTTCACCGCTTCATTTCCGGATTCCGCCTGAACCCGACCGCGATGAGCAAATACCTCGAGTGCCCCCTGACCTTTTATTACGAAAACGTCCTTCGCCTCCCCGGAGCCCGCACCCCAGGAACAGGATATGGAAAGGCCGTTCATTATGCACTGGAACGCTGGTTTAAAAACAAAGATTATGCCCGAACCAGCGCATCGGAGCTATTGATTTCCTATCTCGAACGGGGAATGCAGAGATGCCATTCTCACTTTACCAATAAAGAGTTCGAAGATTATCTTGCAGAAGGCAAACATTCGTTAGTTGAATTTATAAACTACTTTGCCGAGGACTGGGTAAAAACTCCAAGTTTTGAAACCGAGTACGGAATTACTACTGAGTGCAGGGGCGTGCCCATCTCGGGAAAACTCGACCGCATAGAAACCTATGATGATTCATTGCGCGTTGTAGATTTCAAGACCGGAAGTCCGTCGGTACGTGATCGTTTGAGGCCACCCTCCGAGTCCCTTCCCCATGGTGGCAACTACTGGCAGCAAATGGTGTTCTATGCCGTATTGCTCAAACATTGTGGACATTTCCCGAAGCTACCCGTAAGAACTGCCTTGTATTTTATAAAGAGTGACGACGGCGTCTTTTCAAAAAAAGAAATTGACACCTCCTCCCACGTCGATTTTCTTGAGGACCTCATCGAACGATGTTACAACGAAATTGCCTCATCAAAATTCTCGCCGGGATGTGGAAAGGCAGAGTGTCCCTGGTGCCGCTACGTCTCAACGGGAGCTACCTCCAGTTTGGTGGAAGAGGAAGAGGAAGAATTTGAATGAGTTGCCGGCGAACCCTATTGAACGATGAAGGGCACTTTGAACAACAGATGATTGATCAGGTGATACCGGGCTTTGTTTCAGCGCTTATCTACCATCCGTTGTTTTGTTCCTTTAGGGCACTTCTAAAAACTCCACTTTGATGCCAGAATGAAAAGGGCTGCCACCCCCACTCCCTGTTGATGCCAGAATGAATAGGGCTGCCTCCCTCCACTCCCTGTTGATGCCAGAATGAATTTAGCAAAACAAGCCGAGGCGCAGCGAAGGAAGCTATGTGGAGCGATAACTGACTGAGCTGC
>JADLHA010000024.1 GCA_020848995.1 Saprospiraceae bacterium
CAGCGAAGGAAGCTATGTGGAGCGATAACTGACTGAGCTGCAACGAAGGATTGTGAAGCTAAATTCATTGAGCGCGTGAGCCTGTGCGGGCTGGCTGGCGCAGCAGGGAATGGAGGGAGGCAGCCCCTGAGCAAAACAAGCCGAGGCGCAGCGAAGGAAGCTATGTGGAACGATAACTGACTGAGCTGCAACGAAGTATTGTGAAGCTAAATGCATTGAGCGCGTGAGCCTGTGCGGGCTGGCTGGCGCAATAGAGGGTTTTTAGAAGTGCCCATAAGTTCCTTACTGCTACATTTGCAAAGCCATGTTGCGTTTCGTCCGCATCGGGAAGTTCCGGTTTTTGCTCCTGCGTGCAAAAGCCATTGGGCTGCTGTCCTTCTTGAGCATCCCTCTTTGTGGACAAGTCACTTCTACCTCTCTGGATTCCTGTCTGGCCTGGGCCGACAATCATACGCCTTTAACGGCGCAGCAGGCTGCGATCGCAGAGTCAACGCAATTTACGCTGGCAGCGCTATCGAAACAGTGGCTGCCCCAGTTGACGCTTGGGGCGCAAATGAGCCACCAGTCCGATGTCACCAAACTCGAATTGGATATCCCTGGTTTTCCAGTCCCGGCACCAATTGCCCGAGACCAGTATAAGGTTTCGCTGGAGGGAAGCCAGTTGCTGTGGGACGGAGGCATTCTGGCCGCACAGAAATCCCAAATCAAACTCCAGTCACAGTTGGAGCAGACCCAGCGATTGGTTGACCGGCATGCATTGCGGGGAAGAATCATCCAGCTTTATTTTGGAATGCTTCTCATCGAAGAGCAGCTTGAGATCGCAGAATTGTTTCGAAGCGATCTTGAAGTACAGCTCAGCCAATTGCAGGCGGCATCTGGTGCTGGCGTGGTCCTCGAATCAAATCTGCTTGCCTTGCGCGCCGAAATCATTGCGGCCGATCAGCGAATGGGCGAAATTGCCTTTACCCGGCGCAAAGCCATGTACGGACTTTCCATATTGACTGGCCGGAATTTTTCTGATTCCATCCGATTACAGCACCCGCCTCCGGTTGGTCATCCCGGAGAATGGTCTCGCAGCGAATTGGTGCTCAGTGAACTTCAGGCGTCGCTTGCCGATGCGCACTACGCATCCAAAGTAAGACAGCGCAACCCGAAACTGCTCGCATTTTTACAAGCGGGCTATGCGAATCCTGCGCTCAATTTTTTGAAGCCGGGTTTCGACGCATATTACCTTGCGGGGATACGCGCTCAGTGGAATTTACAAGGGTTTTATACGATCAAAGAAGACCGCAACAACGCAAGAGTCCAGGGCAGGCTAGCCTCTTTGCAACGAGATCTGTTTGTCATCAACAACCAGTTAGCCATCCGCGACCAGCAACTTGAAATGGAAAGGCTTGCAGGACTGGCACAAGCAGACAGCATCGCACTCGAACTCCGCCGAGAACTCCGTCGCATTGCCGGAGTACAGTTGCGGCAAGGCGTGGCGACTTCCGCGGACTACATCCGCGAACTCAACGCCGAAGCGCGAGCAGAAAGTAATGCCCGGATTCATCAACTGTCCTCATTGCAGGCGCAGTATTTGTTACAACATCTCTATGGAACTAAATGATTGCACCGGTTTGCCCTTGCGCGAGGGACTTCTGATCCAAAGCAGTTTGTTTGCTGTCTGTATGGCCTGTCTGTCTTGCGGCGGAAGCGATCGCGGTTTTGATGCAATGGGGCAGTTCGAAGCCGATGCACTGATCGTTTCTGCTGAAGCGAGCGGAAGGCTGGTCGAATTCGGGGCCCAGGAGGGAAAATGGCTTGCAGAAGATACCGTCATCGGAAAAATAGATCCGGGCCAGTATCTGATCCAGCGCGAGCAGGCGGAGTTGTCGGTGCAGGCAGTTGAACTAAAAACCGCAACACCTTCGCCGCAAGTTAGAGTGCTGGAAGCACAGGAAAGACTCCAGCGCGAACAACTTGAGGCACTCCAGATTCAGCATGCGGCCGCGCAGCGCGAAAGGCGCAGGATTGACACCATGTTTGCTGCAGGTGCCGCAACGGAAAAGCAGAAGGATGATGCATCATCTTTATTGGCTCTCGCTGAACAAAACCTTGCAGTGGCAAAAGGCCAGATTGAGCTCACACGCCAGCAGATCCATGCACATCGGGAACAGGTAGCATTGCAGAACCGGGGTGTCCGGGGCGAACGGGCGGTAGTTGAAAGCAAACGCGATGCTGCCGATGACTGGATGCTCAAAACGGTGATCACAAATCCTGTTGCCGGCACCGTTTTGACCAGTTATACACACAGGGGAGAGTGGGTGATGCCTGGCAAAGCACTTTATAAAATTGCCGATCTCAGGCAAATGGTACTTCGGGCTTACATCGATGGCAGCACCTTGGTGAAGGTGCAACTGGGGCAGGAAGTAAAGATCAAGGTGCGTTATGGCGATGCAGCGCGCGATTACACCGGCACCATAACCTGGATTTCTGACGAAGCGGAATTTACGCCAAAGACCATACAGACTGCTGACGAAAGAGCGAATCTGGTATATGCAATAAAAGTTCGCGTTGCCAATGATGGTTACCTGAAACTTGGAATGTATGGCGAACTACATTTCTGAGCTATGGAAGCCATCATTGCCCGAAGCCTGTCAAAAACCTACCGATCCGGAAAAAGTCAAACTCATGCATTGAAGGGGATCGACCTGGACATTCAGGAGGGAGAACTTTTTGGACTGGTTGGGCCGGATGGTGCCGGAAAAACGACCTTGATCAGGATCTTGGTAAGTCTGATCCTTCCCGACCAGGGGACCGCCTCAGTAGGTGGATTGGATGTAGTGCGCAATTTTGGCTTGCTGCGGCAGCAGATCGGTTACGTTCCGGGGCGGTTTTCCCTATACCAGGACCTGACGGTGCACGAGAACCTTCATTTTTTTGCCTCTGTGTTTGGCGTTAACGCCGAGGAACAGTATGGATTGGTTCGGGAGATCTATAAATACCTCGAACCGTTCCGCGATCGAAAGGCGGGGCAGTTATCCGGTGGAATGAAGCAAAAACTGGCCCTGAGTTGTGCGTTGATCCACCGGCCATCGGTGCTTTTCCTCGATGAACCGACCACCGGCGTCGACGCGGTCTCCCGAAGGGAATTCTGGGTCTTGCTCTCACAGCTTCGCAACCAGGGGATGACCATCTTTGTATCGACGCCCTATATGGACGAGGCAGCCCGCTGTGATCGCGTTGGCCTCATCCAGGAGGGAAGGCTGCTGCGCATTGATCCTCCCACAGCCATCGTACGCGATTTTCCTCTCACGCTCTATGCACTCAGCACCGACCTCATGTCGCGTGTTAAACCAGACCTTGCCAGCTGCGCGGAAGTGCTGTCGGCTTTCGCATTTGGCGCAAATTACCACCTGACCTTTCAAACTTCAGCAGGCCCGCAAGCGTGTGTTCGCATGTTAGAACAAAAGGGTCATACCAACATCCGCCTGGAAGTGATACAACCTGGAATAGAAGATTGTTTCATGTACTTTATGAAGGGATCATGAAAGGGATTCCCGTGATAAGGGCGAATGAACTGACCAGGAAGTTTGGAGCCTTCGTCGCCGTAGACCGGATCAGTTTTGAGGTGCATCCCGGTGAGTTATTCGGGTTTTTAGGGGCCAACGGTGCCGGCAAAACGACGGCCATGCGCATGTTGTCGGGACTCATCCGTCCGACATCGGGCACAGCTAGCGTTCTGGGCTACGACGTTTACCGGCAAAGTGAGGCCATCAAGCGATCCATTGGCTACATGAGCCAGCGTTTTTCGCTGTATGAAGACCTGACCATCATGGAGAATATCCGCTTTTACGGCGGGATCTACGGTCTGGACTCACGCCTGTTAGCCCATCGCGCGGACGAAATGCTCCGGCAGCTCGATCTTGAGCTTCAGCGCGATCAACTCGTACGTTCGCTTCCTACGGGATGGCGGCAAAAACTCGCCTTTGCCGTTGCGATCCTTCACCGCCCCAGGCTCGTTTTCCTCGATGAACCCACGGGTGGAGTTGACCCGATCGTGCGCAGGGAATTTTGGGAGTGGATCCTAAATTACGTTGCATTGGGCAATACGGTTTTTGCCACGACGCATTACATGGATGAAGCCGAGTATTGTTCCCGGCTGTCGGTCATGGTCGATGGCCGCCTCGCTGCCATCGGAAGTCCAAGCGAGTTGCGCCGACAGTACGGCGTCCATGATATGGAGGAGTTGTTTTTAAACCTGGCGACCTCATCCTTTACCTGAAATGCCTACCAAACTGGCACGCATCGCATTTGGAGCTTTTATCCAAAAGGAGTGGAAGCACATCTTCAGAGACCGCAAAACCATCCTGATCTTGTTCGGGATGCCATTGGTACAAATCCTGATCTTCGGATTTGCACTCAGCAACGAAGTGAAACATGCCCGGATTGCAGTATTCGACCAATCGAATGATTCCTTCTCTCAGGAACTCGTTAAAAGACTGGATGCAAGCCGGCATTTTGACGTCGTCGCTCGATTAAATCATCCTTCGGAAGTCCAAGAGGCATTTCAGGCTGGTGAAATTCGCCTCGTTGTTGTAATTCCACCAGGGTTTGAAAATGCGCTGCACGCTTTCCACCGGGCTCCCCTGCAACTGCTTGCCGACGGATCAGATCCCAATTTGGGAACGACCGTCGTACATTATGCTGCTTCTATTGTAGCAGCAAGTCAGGAGGACCTGCTGGGACAGCAATCCCTGCCCTACGGGTTTGAAACCGAACTCCGCATGATGTTCAATCCACAGCTCGAGGCCGCCTATAATTTTGTTCCAGGCGTCATGGCGATGATCCTTCTACTCATCTGCGCCATGATGACTTCCGTAGCCATCGTCCGCGAAAAGGAAAATGGCAACATGGAGGTATTGCTCGTTTCTCCCGTGAAACCACTTTGGATTATCCTGGCAAAGACAATTCCCTACCTCGTGCTTTCCACGGCAAATATTTGTTCGATCCTGCTGCTGAGTTATTTTGTGCTGGATGTCCCTGTACGGGGTAGCGTTCCTCTGCTGATAGGGGGGAGCCTTATTTTTACCGTGACAGCTCTTTCGCTTGGAATGTTTGTCTCTTCCATTGCCCACACACAAACGGTCGCCATGTTTGGTACCCTCGTCGGGTTGTTTCTTCCATCACTCATGTTCAGCGACTTTATGTTCCCGGTTGACAATATGCCCGAACCCCTTCGCTTGATATCCTACATTCTTCCTTCGCGTTGGTATTTCTACATCGTCAAGTCGGTCATGATCAAAGGATTGGGACTGGCTGGCATCTGGAAGGAGCTGCTCATTCTTTCAGGAATGACCCTGGTCTTGCTTCTTGTCAGCATCCGCAAATTTGATAACCGCCTTGCATTATGAACCTGCGCATTATCCAGGCGATGATCCGGAAGGAGTTTGCACAGTTCTTCAGGGATCCGGCAAACATCCGGATGCTCATCGTTATGCCGGTTGTGCAACTGCTCCTGCTTCCATTGGCTGCGGATTACGAGGTCAAACGCGTACGCGTATGCATCGTCGATTTTGACCACTCCCAACTTTCACACGAGCTGACGGGCAAGATTTCTGCTAACCCACACATCCATGTTGGGTGCACTGCACAAAGTTTTGAACAGGCACTCCAGGGCATGGAACGCGACGAAATCGACATTGCCTTGCTCATCCCGGCTCACTTCGAAAGGGATCTGGTGATGAACCAGAACCCTGTGTTGTCAGCAAGTGTGCATGCCGTAAACGGACAACGAGCCAGCGTGGGTAGCCAATACCTCATGCAGATTTTGGCAGACTTCAACCGCAAAATCCGGATGCAGTGGCTTCAACTTCCAAAATTCAATCCGGTTCCCCTGGTCGATATCTCCCACACCTATCTCTATAATCCCCGAATGGATTACCCATCGTATATGGTGCCGGGAATTCTGGTGATCCTGCTGACCATGGTTGGCTTTTCATTGGCATCGTTGAACCTCGTCCGCGAAAAGGAAATCGGAACCATCGAACAGATCAACGTATCCCCGGTGCGCAAAAGCGAATTCATTCTGGGAAAGCTGATCCCGTTCTGGATTCTGGGCCTCGTCGTACTCACATTGGGCCTGCTCATTGCGTCGGTTTTTTACGGGATCTATCCGCGTGGATCGGTTGGTACCATCTATGCATTCGCCTCTTTGTATCTTTTGGCCATACTCGGACTGGCTTTGCTGCTATCCGCTTTCGCCCAAACCCAGCAACAGGTCATGCTGGTCTCCTATTTCGTCATGCTGGTTTTTATTTTGCTCAGCGGACTCTACACATCTGTTGAAAGCATGCCCCCCTGGGCACAAATGACAACCCACCTCAATCCCGTGGCACATTTTATCGTGGTGATCAGAATGGTTGTGCTGAAAGGGTCAAGCTTTCGGGACATTCTGCCGCATGTTGGCGCTATGGCAGCGATGGCGGGTATATTGCTTCCGCTGGCCATCCGCAGTTATCGAAAGCATTTCTGACGACGTTTAAAATCAACCCTATGCCTTCTCCATATCCAGGGCGTTGATGATGGCTTCAGCCTGATAAGGCCAGGAAGCAATGAGTTTGTCGTCGACGTCTTCAAATACAGTCATCCATTTGCGCAATTCCTTGCGGGGTACGTTGGCGATTTGCTCAAACGTGCGATATCCGCTTTCGCGCAGCGTAGCGCACACTTGTTCGTCCATTCCCTTGATCAGGTGGATGGGGTCCGAAGGCAGTCCCTGTGTATACTGCTCCATTTTTTCGTCACCGATGATCTTGCTGATGATGGCCAGGTGCTGGTCGAGAACAGATTTCAGGTCGGCAACGATTTTCGATTCAGAAGGTGCGGGCGCTGGACGATGGTTCAGTTGCCCCTCGAGATCTGCGACGCGTTCCCGCAACCGCTCAAGTTCGGCATCTCTGGAAGGTCCTCTCAAAAGTTCGCCAATCGGGATGGACTCGCGCGCATCCCGTTCCTCCGCATCCTTTTTTAGCTGAATGTGCCGTTCTTCCAGCAAGGCATAACGCGACTTCCAGTCTTCGTACGCTGCACGATAAGTCTTTTCCTGTGACACAGATTGCTCGAGCCGCTGGTTGAGGTCGAAATTGTCCTTGCGCAATAGATCGTATTGGGATTTCAACGCATCGCGCTCCCGTTCCTGTTGTTCCCAGCGTTGCAGCAACTGGCTTCGCCGCCAGGCGCAGTATGCCATTCCGGAAACGAGCGCAGCGCCGAGGATCAGAAGTAAAACAAACTCTGTGTTCATGCTAGGGTATAATTTCCAATATTGGTTTCCCGTTGCCTTGGCTCCGGGGGAGGACTGCGGCTATTTTGGGGGGTATTCTTTGTTGTACGCGTAACGGAGAACGTCAAAGGAGGTCACAATCCCAATAAGCTTCCGGCCATCCAGGACGGGAAGGGCATGAAACAGATGCTCCATGAAGATCTCGGCGGCCGTACCCACTTTGTCGCTGGCTTCAAGGGTGGCAAGCTGACGCGTCATCACATTGGCCACTTTGGTCGTCGGGTAATCTTTGTGGTCGACGTTGAGTTTAAAGAGGTCGTACGTCGTCAGGATGCCTACCAGTTGAAAATCTTTATCTACCACGGGAACGTGGTGAATCCGGTGATTGATCAGGAGTTCTTTCACCTTCTGCAGAGAATCTTCGGGCTGGACCGTTTGCAAATTGCGGACCATGATCGTGGATACCTGTTCGTTCATCATAAGTTTAAAGTTGTAATTATCGGGTTGAAAGATATTACAGTTTTGACGATCGCAGGGAGTCCGCTTCGGAAATTATCGACAAATGGCCTATTAACCGATTGAATGGAGACCCCACTGGGATCAAAGGCCTAAAACTTTTCGGGCTAGATCGCTTGCCTGGTCTCCAACCAGATTGGGAAGGGTGACCCTGAGCCTTGGATCTTCCTGCATCGCCTTGCGTATAGTCTCCAGGGCTCCCGGGTTCCTGGCCCAGGCCCTCCTGCTGACCCCGTTGTTGACATCCCAGCGGAGCATGCTTTCGATGTCCCGGGCGGAACGGGCCGATCCGTCAATGAACATTCCAAAACCTCCGTTGATGGCTTCACCCCAGCCGACACCACCGCCGTTGTGGAGCGAAACCCAACTCGCACCGCGGAAACTGTCGCCTACGACGTTGTGTACCGCCATGTCGGCAGTGAATCGCGAACCATCGTAAATATTGGCGGTCTCCCGGTACGGCGAATCGGTACCGGACACGTCGTGGTGGTCCCTGCCCAGTACGATCCCGGCAGACAACTCCCCCCTGGCAATGGCCTTGTTTAAAGCCTGTGCGATGGCTATGCGGCAGTTGGCATCGGCGTAAAGTATCCGGGAAAGGCTCCCCACTATGGGTATCTGCATGCCCGCTTCATGGATCCAGTGCAGGTTATCGGAATACTGCGCACGGGTGTTCCCTCCGGTCTGGGCCATCAGCGATTCGATCGTGTTGGCCGCGATGCGGTCGGTCTTTTCCAGGTCATCCTTCCTTCCCGAAAGACAAACCCAGCGGAATGGACCAAATCCATAGTCAAAGCACAGCGGGCCCATGATGTCTTCAACGTAGGAAGGATAGCGATAGCGCACCCCGCCTGCATCCGCCCAGATGTCGGCACCAGCTCTTCCGGCCTCTACGAGAAAGGCGTTTCCGTAATCCCAGAAGTACATCCCCTTTGAAGCCACTGTGTTGATGGCCTTTACCTGCCGCCGCAGCGAATCCTGCACAGCCGACATAAAGGCTTTCCGGTCGCGTGCCAACAGGTCTCTCGCTTGGGCAAACGTCATGCCTGCCGGGCAATACCCCAAATCGTCGATGTTGTGTAAAGAGGTCTGATCCGAACCGAGATCGACCGCCACGGCATGCCTGGCAGCGTATTCCCATACATCGACGACGTTGCCCGCATATACCAGGCTCAGGCCCTCTGTCCCGTTTCGTTGGTGTTCCCGTGCCCTTTTGAACAAAGCATCGCAATCGGTATAGATGTTTTGCTCCATGATGTAACCATCGGCCACGCGCTGCCGGACCGCGTCCGGGTCCACTTCGGCGATCACACAGGTCGCCCCGGTAATCACGGCCGCAAGGGATTGCGCACCGGACATTCCGCCAAGACCCGAGGTAATGAACAATTGCCCGCGCAGGTTGTCGCTTCCGGGCTTTCGCATTCTTCCGGCATTGAGTAGGGTAAGGGTGGTCCCATGTACGATTCCCTGAGGCCCTATGTACATAAACGATCCCGCCGTCATTTGGCCGTACTGGCTGACCCCCAGTGCGTTAAAGCGATTCCAGTCTTCTTTTTTGCTGTAGTTCGGTACGGTCATGCCATTGGTGATGACCACCCGGGGGGCATCTACCGGCGCCGGAAACAATCCGAGGGGGTGGCCGGAATACAAAACCAGGGTCTGCTCATCCGTCATGTCTGCAAGCAATTGCATACAAAGCAGGTATTGTGCCCAGTTTTGGAACACCGACCCGTTCCCTCCATACGTGATGAGCTCGTGGGGATACTTGGCTACCTTGGGGTCGAGGTTGTTCTGTATCATCAGCATGATGGCTGCTGCGGTCTTCGAGCGGGCAGGATAATCGGACACGGGACGAGCCTGCATCGGGTAGTCTGGCCTGAAGCGATACATGTAGATCCTTCCTCGCTCCAACAATTCCGATGCAAATTCCGGAATCAGTTTAGCGTGCCATTCAGTCGGAAAATACCGCAGGGCATTGCAAAGTGCCAACAGTTTTTCTTCAGCACTCAGCACCCCCTCAATGTTGCGCTTCGGAGCGTGGGGGACGGTCGGATCCAGGCCAGGATGCGGGGGCATCTCCTTCGGAATGCCGGCCAGTATGCTTTGGTCAAATTGCATGGTCATCTGTTATTTGAAATCGTACAACGAAGTTATGACGAGGGATCTGGAATCCCACCCCAAAGGCCCTTGACGCATTACGCGAACCGGTTGCCCCGGGGCAAGGTCAAAATAATTTGGGAAAAACCTGACATCCCGTTTTTCTTCCAGGTAAACACCCCGCGCGAAACGATCCGTCCGCAGCTCGAACCAGTAGCCATCGCTTGCTGGAGTCACATCGCTTACGGTGAATGTGGGTTTTGACAATTCCAGGTGATGGGGTTTCGAAAAATAGTGCTGCGCACGAAGGGTATCCCTGCCCACATTCCATTCCAATTCGAGATAGTGGCGATTGTTGAATTGGGGCACACGTTTGGGAAGGTGCAGCCTTCCAACTTTCTGCGCACAGTTTGACACCAGTACCCCGGCGAAAAGGTGGGCTTGGACTGCCCTTCCTTCAAAATCCCGGACAGTTGCTTTCAAAACAAATGAATCGCTGGCGAGCTGGTCGTTTAAGCCCCACAAGTCGATGGACTCATGCTCCATCTGTACACAGAAACGCACGGGTTCAAAGGCCCGCTGCACCGCATGTTGGAGCGCCTTCCAATGACCGAGGTAGTCGATGGAAGACCAACTGATCCCAGGCCAACTGTCGTTGAACTGCCAGAAAAGGCTCCCCATACAGTAGGGGCGAGATCTGCGATGGGCATCAATGATCTGCATAATGCCATCGGCCGCCTGAAGTTGACTCAGGTAGATGGTCCCTGCAAGATCCTTGGGGATGGGGTAGCTGGCCTTCAGGTACCGGTTGATGATGGTCTTTCCGAACACATGCCGTTGCAGGTGATCGATGGATGTTGACCCCTCGTAAAGCTGTTCAGAGGGGATGTATGCTGACAGACATGCGGCGCTGGGGTAGGACTGAAACCCAAATTCGCTCATGAATCGGGGAATGCGTCCCGTCAATTTTGAAAAGGGCATGCCATCGTGCCAAAGGCCCCAATCGTGTGCATCGCCCTGACCGCGAAACCGCTTGTCTCCGCGCCCGAAGGCAGGAGAAGTCGGATGGTAATGAATTCCGGGGGCAAGCGCTTCCACAATTTCCGGCAACATGCGTTCAAAAATTTGCCGATAGCGGCTCCAAAGCAGGTTCTGCTCCTCTTTGGAGAACTCGTCCTGCCAGCCCCACCGGTGCCAGCCCTCCGAAATTTCGTTGTTGCCACACCAGAGTGCCAGCGAGGGGTGCCCCGAAATTCTGGAAACCTGGTATCCGGCTTCGAGGCGAACTTCTTCCATAAAGCGGTCACCTGCCGGGTACATGGCACAGGCGAACATGAAATCCTGCCAAATGAGGATGCCTTTGCGGTCACAGGCTGCATAAAAGTCGTCGCGTTCGTATTTTCCGCCACCCCAGACGCGGAGCATATTGAAGTGAGATGCTGCAGCCTCAGCAACGAGGGTTTCGACCTTTTTACCATTGGGTTGAAAGGCATCAGGAGGAACCCAGTTGGCTCCTTTGCAAAATAAGGCTTGGCCATTGACCTCGAATCCAAATGAGCTTCCATGGCGGTCTTTCGCCTGGACCAGCCTGACGGTTCGAATGCCGGCTTCCCAGGTTTTGGAGGCAAGCAGGGTCCCATTAGGGTTCGAAACTTTGAGCTGACAGGCATACAAATGGGGCTGCCCCATTCCATTGGGCCACCAGAGTTGCGGCCGGTTCACTGCGAACGTGCATCGCTTCCAACAAGCATCGCGGGTCAATGCCCAGTCCCAGGAAAAGGTGTCGCGACCAAAACAAAGTTGAATGCGCAAAGGGCCAGTTGACCCGTCCGCGCAGCTTGCGCTCAGATGCAGCACCAATTGGGCGGAATCGACATTCGCAAAAAGAGTATGGATGGACGCGCTCTCAAGGGAAATGTGGTCCCATCCGACAAGGAACGGCAATTCCGTCAAGCCGCTGGAAAGGTATTCGGGTGAAAAGTCCCAGCCAAAGTGGAATTGTGGTTTCCGGATCATCGTGCGGGACCCTCCGGGCAAAGCGGGTTTATGGATCGTATACAGCGAGTCTGCGTACTTCCCGGGAGACCGGAAAGAGAAGATAAACTCGTTCAGCCCGGCACGCAGGTACTTCTTTACATTGAGCCGGTGCTGCCGGAATGCATTTTCAGTCTGTCCGGCAATCGCACCATTAATGAACATTGTACATAAACCATCCGGTTCGCAGTGCAGGTCAATGTGTTGGTGTTCCAACTCGGAGCGGTCGACCCAAACCTTTGCGCGAAAACGGCAATCCGCCGCGATATGCTTGCGATCATCGCTGGTCAGGTATTCTGCAGAATAAGGGTGGGATATCCTTCGTGCCTCCAACAGAGCAGTGAGATTGTTCCCCGGTACAGAACAACTATGCCACGAAGTATCGCCTTCCAGTTGGAATTCCCAGATCCATGGCCCGGGCAAAGTGCTTTGTGCGTTGAGTGGATGGGGCACAAACCATGCAATGGAGCATGCGAACAGATGTTTTAGCATTGCCGAAAATAAAAAAGGCTTCCGTATGGGAAGCCTTATCTACAAGAGTTATAGATGAAATTATTCTGATTTCTCGTTTGGTGCAGGTGCTACATTCTCCGTAGGAGCAGCAGCGGTTCCTTTGGCTTTTGATGCACAACAGGATTTTCCTTTTCCTTTGCTGGAGCAACAACTTTTTCCATTGCCTTTGCTGGAGCAGGATTTCTTTTCAGCACCCGTTGCACTTGCATCCGGGCTCAGGGCAACGAATTGAGCGGTAGCTTCGTCATAACGCACTTCTTCATAAGATGCGGTTCCGTCTGCGCCAACCGACTTGCGCTTAAAACAAACCGATCCGGATTTTTCACAAACTTTGGTCTCAATGTTGGCATCCATCGATGCAGCTTTGATGGCAGCTTCGCTGGGTTTTACACAGGTTTTGGATTCTGCAGCCTTTGCACCGTGAGAACATTGCGCAGCAACGGATCCGGCGAAAGCAAACATCCCAAAGGCAATAAGAAGAATTGTTTTTTTCATAAAGTACATTTAATGTTTCAACAAAGATAAAACGTCTCTTCCGCAGATTTCGTTCCATATTTGTAGTTTTAACGAAGAATTAAGGTTTTAAAAAGGATTGTATTTGTATGAGATTGATTGTCAGTATTTTAATTTCTTATATGGCCATCGCTTCCTGCTCGAGCAACCGCCCGGTGGTGGAGCCTGCCGGTGACGCCATCCACGTTGGCAACGGAGGAGGTTTTGCTGGCGTTGAAACCATCTACAAGATTTACCTGTCGGGCGAGGTGGAAACAGGGGGCAAGCTCATTGGCAAAATCAACGACCGCGATATCCTCCAACTCTTGGAAAACCGCCGCATACTTCAAATCGATCAGATCAACTGGAATGCTCCGGGAAACATTTACCAGCTTTTGGAGTTTCATCTCAACGGCAATTCGCAGCGCATCGTCTGGGATCCAAATGATAACCAGCATGCCGCCAGCCTTGACCTCTATTACTCCCATTTGATGCACCTCATTAATCAGATTGACCGATGAATCGTTACATTTTTTTTCTGTTTTTTGCTGTTGCGGGGGCCGCTGCATGGGCCCAATCGCCAAAATTCAAACCGCAGGTTCATCCCGGAGAGCCATCCGTCCTGCACCAACCCAACGCGATCCTTCGAAAGCCAGCAAGGGCCTTGCCGTTGGCCGAGCCCGTTGTACTGGGGTACGGAAACTTCACCCTTAATCCTCTGAGTGCTCGCGCCTTGCCTTCATTGACGAGCGGTTATGAGATTTTGGAAACAGACGCAAACGGAAACCCGCGCAAACTCAGAATGGAAGGCTTGCAGGCGCGTCAAAGATCAGGCGAGGCGGCTTACTGGGCGCAACGTTTGCAAAGTGTTTTCGACCGGGATGCGGTTAAGGGCATTGAATGGATCCCCTGCCGCGACCAGGAAGATCATCTTGGAATCCGCCATTTTGCATACGATTTGACCTTTGACGGAATACCCGTGCATGGGGCTGAGTACCTGTTGCACGTCTATCCCGGTGGCGAAGTCATGGCCCACGGACAGTACATGATGCCATTTCACGCGCTGGACGCAAAAATTGCCCCCGGTGCAGCAAGGGACCTCGCAACCGCTGCTCTGCAGCAACGCGGCATCCGGGTTTCCGGTCCAGATGCCTTACTGCCAGATTTGCTAACGCCCGTTCAGGAAGATCCCAGGCTGCTGTACGTTCAATTTCCAGAAGTTGATTCCTGGAAGCTGGTTTATGAAATGCTGCTTTACCCGAGCCCGGTTAGCCGTTACCTCGCCTGGGTGGATGCCCAAACCGGGGAAATCCTCAAACTGCGCACCGATCAGTGCAAACTGCACGATGGCCATGCAAATGCCTGCAGTGGGGAGCACACCAGCCACCCGGAACTCAATCCGGAAGGTGCCGAAACGGCCAATGCCCTGGACCTCTTTGACATCAACCGCACAATTAACGTCTGGCGGGACGCTGGTTCGCTCTACATGATCGATGGATCGAGACCGATGTTCAAATCGGGATCTTTTACATTGGATAATCCCATCGGCGCTATCATGACCCTCGACGCCCAGTTCACCAATCCCAATAACCTTAAAGTCTCGCAAATTCGAACCACCAACAATTCATGGTCGAAAACTGCCGTTTCTGCCCACTACAATGGAGGAAAGGCTTACGAATACTACCTCAATACGCATGGTAGAAATTCCATCGATGGAAAAGGGGGAACCATTGTGTCGATCATCAACCTGAACGACGAAAGCGGGGGAGGACTCGACAATGCATTCTGGAGTGGTAAGGCCATGTTTTACGGAAATGGAAACAAATCGTTCAATGCTTTGGCCAAAGGTCTCGACGTCGCCGGTCACGAAATGACCCACGGCGTGGTGGGAAGTACCGCCGCTCTGGTATACGAGAACGAGTCGGGTGCAATGAACGAATCTTTCGCAGATATCTTTGGAGTGATGATCGACCGGGAGGACTGGAAAATGGGCGAAGATGTCGTCAAATTGTCGGCGTTTCCTTCGGGCGCCCTCCGCAACCTCAGTGACCCGCATAACGGAGCTGCAACCGGCGATTACGGCCGCTGGCAACCCCGCCACGTATCTGAGCAATACAAGGGAACCAACGACAATGGCGGTGTGCACATCAACAGCGGCATTCCCAATTATGCGTTCTACCTCTTTGTGCAGGAGATGGCCAAATCCAGCAATGAAGAACAGGCGAAAAAAATTGCAGAGAAGGTATTCTACCGCGCTCTGGCCAATTACCTGACGCGCTCTTCCGTGTTTATCGACCTCAGGGCAGCCGTCGAGCAATCCTGCAAGGACCTCCATGGCAACAATTCCGACGTACTCAACGCCGCAAAAAAAGCCTTCGATCAGGTGGGCATTGCCGGGTCAACGGATCCAGGAGGAAACAAATACCAAAACGACCTGCCGGTGAATCCGGGACAACAGTTTGTCGTTTGTACCGATGACCAGAACCTGGGCGTTTATATCATCATATTGCAAAGCGGTCAAATCGTTCAATTGAGCCAGCGTGCGATTAAAAGTAAACCCAGTGTGACCGATGACGGCAGTGAGATCTATTACGTTGGCAACGATTCTAAACTTTATGCGCAGTTTTTCGACTCAAACCTGGGCGATTATGAAGAAGTGCTGCTCGATGCAGACCCCATTTATCGCAACGTTGCCGTTTCAAAGGATGGGAACCTGCTGGCTGTACTCTATGGCCAGGCTGAAAATAAAATCCACATCTTCAGCTTCCCCTTGCAACAATGGAGGACCTACGAGCTAAAAAATCCCACCACGGGGCAGGGCGTGCTCAATTCAAATGTTCGTTTTGCCGATTTTCTCGATTTTGAACATGCCGGAGAATACCTGATGTACGATTGTCTGAGTAAAATTGACCGATCTTCCGGCGGTAGCTACGAATTCTGGGATATTGGCTTTTTGCGGGTGTGGAACCGGAAGTCCAATGCGTTTGGAGACGGATACATCGACAAATTGTTCTCTGACCTGCCTGAAAATACCAGCATCGGGAATCCCGTATTTTCAAAAAATTCTCCCTACATCATCGCTTTTGACTACCTCGAGGAGGGCCAGTCCGGAAGTGAGTTCGCGGTATTGGGCGCCAACATTGAAACCGGTGAAATCGGGGAGATCGCATCGAACCGTACCATTACCGGCTATCCAAATTATTCAATCGACGACAAGTTTGTGATGTACGACGGATTTGATAATACAGGAGCTCTTTCCATCAAATTTATAGGACTGAATGCAAACAAGATCCAGAGCAGCGGCAACGAACAATTGTTTGTTTCCGAAGCGCGCTGGGGCGCATTTTATGCAACCGGGACCCGAAAACTCGTTGAAACAGATGATCAACAGGCCTTTTCCGGAATCACCCTGTTTCCCGTGCCTTTCCTTTCGGACCTCCACGTCGCCATTGACAGCCGGAGGGACCAGGAGGTTCTTTTGATCCTGACGGATTTTTTAGGCCGGGAATGTCATTCGAAATCGTTTGGCTTGCAAACGGGAAAGAATGATTTGCTGCTTTCGGTTCCTGAGCTCAGACCGGGTATGTACTATCTAGTTATCAAAACCCCCTCTGGGATTTCGAGCATTCCCGTGTCAAAACATTGAGTAAAGCGAGTTTGCTGGAAAATCATGCTTTCCGGTGTCAAAGAGATCCGGAGGGCTCTTGCAGGGTTTGTCTCCGTATGCCATGCGGCTGAATAGTGCGCATAAGATTTTGATCCTCAGATTCAGCTCCATCGGAGACATCGTACTCACGACACCGGTGGTCAGGTGTGTGGCCCGGCAGACAAAGGCCGAGGTGCATTTTCTGACGCGGCGCCGATTCGCAGATCTGCTCGCGGGAAATCCCTACATCCACAAGCTATGGACGTTTGACCAGTCGCCGCTGGAGCAACTGGAAATGTTGCGGCAGGAAGGTTTCGACGCCGTCATTGACCTGCACAAAAACCTCCGTTCCCTCACGCTGAGACTCCTGCTCGGCCGGCCGGCTATTGGCTTCGATAAACTGAATTTCCGCAAATGGCTGCTCGTGCGCCTGGGCATCGACTGCTTGCCAAAGATTCACCTGGTGGATCGCTACTTTCGCGCGCTGGCACCCGAAGGCATTGTTTACGATGGCGAAGGCCCCGATGTTTTTTTGCCTCAACAGAGGAACCTGTCCCTTGTGCTGCCCCCGCGATTTGTGGCGGGTGTTTTGGGGGCAACCTATCCAACCAAGCAAATCCCGTTTGGTCAATGGGAGCAGATTTTGTCTTGCCTCGATCTTCCTTTAGTGCTGCTTGGAGGAGAGCGCGAAGTGGCCCTGGGGCAGGCACTTGCTGATCAGCACCCCAGTAAGGTCATCTCTATTGCTGGAAAAACCAGCCTGATGGAGTCTGCGCTCGTGATGGATCTGTCAGACAAGGTGATTGCTCCGGACACAGGCATGATGCACATTGCCGCTGCGTTGGGCAAAGCTTTGCACGTCGTTTGGGGAAGCACACATCCTGCATTTGGCATGGGCCCGTTAATTCGCCGGGATGGTGTAAAGCCGGTTCATCATGAGGTTGCCGGACTCCGTTGCAGGCCTTGTTCAAAGCTGGGTTTTGACCGGTGTCCCAAAGGCCATTTCCGCTGCATGCGGGATCAGCAATTTTCCATTGGCGATTTTTAACGAGGAGTGCAATTCGAAAACCATCAGGCATGAAATTGCCCGAATGGACGAGGATTGCTGTTGCCGAAGTTCCTTCGGCATTGGATCCGGCCCCCTTCCTCCAAGCGGTGCGCGAGGCGGTTAGCACCGGGGGTGGCATGGAAAAATTGCCGTATCATTGTCTGCAGGATAACTTGATTTACATGATTCCGGAACAGGGCGAAAAGCAGATTTCGTTGCGCGCAAAATACTATCGCGGGCCGCAACCAAAAGCCGTTGAAGTTGAAGTAATCTGTTTATCAGAAGGCCTGGAAATCCGTTTTTTGCCCCCGAATGCACTGGAAAAGCGGATCTGGCCACTGAAGGGCATTCACCCAGATGAACACCCTGGAGATGGAAAGTTGATCATTGCTTACGGGGCTGCTGCAGAGCGGGAATACCTGGAGTTTGACGATGTAAATGCAATTGAACAACTTGGCCGTTCCCATCCCTCCATGCAATGGCAAAAGGGCATCCGGGGAAGACGCGTATGGCTGGCCCTGTCTTTGTTGGCTGTACTGACAATGTTGGTTTTATCCTTTGCCTATTTTGCAGGTCTTCCACGACTGGCGGATGCCGCTGCTGCTGCTGTGCCAATGGAGTGGGAGATGGATCTTGGAAGGCAAATCTCAGAAAAGACCTTGTCCGGATTGTCCATCGACGAAACGCGTTCCAGGTGGCTAGACACCTTTTTTGCTCACCTGCAGATTCCTTCGGATTATCCCATTCGACTTTACTTTGCCCGTGATTCGGTGGTCAACGCTTTTGCCATGCCGGGAGGGACCATTGTCATTTACAAAGGTTTATTCGACCGGCTCCATGGCCCGGAAGCACTCGCCGGATTGGTTGCGCATGAATTTGCCCACGTTGAAAAGCGGCACAGCCTCAAAAGTCTTTTTCGATCACTGGGAGGTTTCCTGGTGCTTTCAGCGGTCTTTGGTGACCTGACCGGGCTGGCGGGAGTGCTTGTTGAAAATGCCAATACCATCCAGAATCTGAGTTATTCAAGGCATTTTGAACGGGAAGCCGACGCAAGAGCCGCCGAGTTGCTGCTTGCGCGAAACATCGACCTCGCTGGAATGCAGGAACTTTTCGAAGTGTTGATCGCAGAAGGCAACCGGGGTCTGGAGGTGCCGGAGTTTCTCAGGACGCACCCGGTTACACAGGACAGGCTGGAATTCACAAAGCTGAAGGCCCTGAACCAAAAGCCGGTCCGAAATGAACACCTCGCAACGGCCTTCGACAGCTTGCGCAGAGACAACCCACCCATGAACCCTGCTGATTAGGATTTTTCGTGTGGCCAACGCGCCAACCTTATCCAATATTCAAGGCCTATCTGCGTTTATACCACTTACGGGCATCTCGAATCATTCTATTTTGATGCCACAGGGAATTGAGCAAAACGAGACGAGGCGCAGCGAAGGAGGCGATGTAAAACTGTAACCGACTGAACTGCAACGAAGTATTGTAAAGCACATTTCATGGAGCGGACGCGCTGGAGCGGTCAGAGTGGCGCAACGGGGGTTTTTCGAGGTGCCCTTACCCTAGTCCTATTGTAAATATGGAAATTTTAAGTTTTTATGAATTGTTCAAAGTGGTAGCCAGGCACTTGCGAACCCTGGTCCTCACGGGGATAGTCGCTGCGGCTGCATCGGTCGCTCTGGCCTTGCTGCTGCCGGTATACTTTAAGGCCACCACGGTCATCTTTCCCGTGAAACTCGGTCAGACCCCCGTCAACGAAACCTCCTTTCGTAGGGGAAATATTTCGGATTTCGGGGAAACCGGAGAAGCGGAACAGGCCCTGGAAATCCTGAACTCTACGACGCTGATGGATCGCGTCATTGAACAACATGACCTGTTTGCGCACTATAGGATCAGCCGGGATATCCCCATTGCCCACACCCTCGCGCGAAAAACGTTTCAGGGCAACGTCGACATCAAAAGGACAAAATTCAATTCCATACAGATTACGGTGCTCGACAAACACCCCGCCATGGCTGCGAACATTGCCAATTCCATTGCGAATTACCTCGATACGATCAAATACGAAATGGTGCGCAACCGCGCTCACGAACTCATCGCTAACCTGGAGAGGCAACACTTCAAACAACAGAACCTCATCGACAGTTTGAAAAGTGCTATGGACAGTATGGCGGGCCAGGGAATCATGAGCCAGTTTCAGCGGGCCTACCTGATCGACGCCTTTGGGCAGTCTTCGGGAAGCGAGCGCAAAGAGCTGAGACAATTGGTGGACGTGAACATACGCTGGGGGGAAGAATTCGATAAACTCGAACGCATCTACGAGCGCGAAATAGAAAACCTCATGCTCATCAACAAATACCTCGTCCAGACAAAGGCGGATGCAGAAATCCAGTTTTCGCAAAAATTTGTCGTGGATGCAGCAGAACCCGCCGAAAAAAAATCCTATCCCATAAGGTGGCTCGTCGTTCTGGTAGGGGTTGCAAGCGCAATGCTATTCGCTGTCAGTTGGTTGCTGCTCCGGCAAAAATGGCCAGAGTTTTCGGCCAGATTTCTGAATGGGTGATGTCTGCAGGGAGTTGGCAAAGGTCGGAGGTTTGGATGCCTGCGGTTTTGGCCGTGGTTCTGGCAGCTGCAGCTTTTGGATTGCGGGAATGGATGTTACTGGCCATACCCTTAGTGATGTTTGCGGGCGTCGCACTGCTCTATAAACCCGACCTGCTGTTTTTTTTACTGGGTTTTCTGACACCCCTATCGATCAATCCGCACGATGCAGAGTGGGGGTCGCTCAGCCTCTCCCTCCCCACAGAACCCATTGCGGCTTTGCTGGTATTGCTCTTTGCACTCATGGCGATGACAAAAGGGGAGGTCGAAAAACGCATGCTCAGCCATCCAATTTCGATTTTGATCTATGCTTACTTTTTCTGGCTCGCGGTGACCACCCTAACGAGTGTTGACAAGCTGGTGTCACTGAAGTTCGTCATTGCAAAGATCTGGTTTATCGCACCCGGCTACTTTCTTGCAGGAGTCTATTTCCGGAACCCGGAGAACATTTTTCGCTACCTGAGCCTCTTCGTTGGTGGGATGCTGGTCGTCAGCGGATACAACATCGTGCACCTGGCACAGTATGGCTTCGAGGACAAGCCATCGCAATACACCATGCAGCCCTTTTTCAAAGACCACACCATACTGGGTGCAGTTTCAGCAATGACCCTGCCCGTATGTCTGGGATTGTTTCGGCAGTCGCGAACGGACGTCGTCAAACGGGGCTTTTTTTTTATGGCCATTTTGATCATCTCCACAGGAACCCTGATCACCTATTCGCGCGCTGCCTGGGCAAGTCTGGTGCCTGCTTTGCTGTTGCTGACGGCCTACCTCCTCCATGTGCGCTTCCGTTGGTTGTTGATGTTTTTCTTGCTCATCCTCGCTTACCTATTTGTAAACCTGGAAAGCATACTCATGGAAATGGAGCGAAACAAGATTGCAGGGAGCAACGACCTCATGGAGAATGCGGAATCGATTACCAACATCAGTTCAGATCCTTCCAACCTGGAAAGAATCAACCGATGGGCTTCCGCCATCGAAATGTGGAAAGACCGTCCCGTTTTCGGTTTTGGACCGGGCACCTATATGTTCGAATATGCTCCATACCAACTCGGGCGCAATTACACCTCCATCAGCACCAATTTTGGCGACATTGGAAATGCGCACAGCGAATACCTCGGTCCGCTGGCAGAGACGGGCTTACCGGGAATGGTCTTGTTTATGCTGCTCTTTCTGCTCACCATGTTCTATGCATTTCGCGGCTTTCACACCGCGAACGACCGTGCAAGCCGTATCCTGATCTCAACGCTCGCCTGCGCCTTGGTTACTTATTTTTCGCACGGTTTTCTCAACAATTTTCTTGATACCGACAAGGCTTCTTTTCTGTTTTGGCCCATGATCTCGGCCGTTGTGGTCATGGATCTCCGACTGCGAACGCCAAAGGAGCCGGACGAATCAGAAAACCAAAGCACGGCTGCTGAAGAAGTGGCTTAATTTTTCAGTACAGTCAGCTCAGGACCGGTTCGTCGCAACATTCCTCCATTCCGCCGGGATTTTCGGTGGGCTCATCCATAATTGCATCGCTGACCTTGTCCAGTTGGGGGGCTTGTGGTAATTTTACGGGAAACATATCGTCTTATGCAACTCACCCGCTTTTCGAGGTTTCTGATCGTAATGCTCATTCTTGGAGGCGTCTACCTGGCCTACCAAAAGTTTTCTCCGGCGCTCCAGGAGAAATTCGGAGTGCAACCAGCTGATGCTCCAACCACTTTACCTGAAAATACCACTCCCGGAGAGGCCCCTGCAGCAGAAAGCCCTTCAGCCACGGCTACAGAAGGCCAGTCGGGCTTTAGCTACGTGGCTCCGGAACCGGTCAACGGCCGTCTGAAGGGGGTTGTCGAATTGGGCGCAGCAGGCTTCAATTCGTTCATCATTCTGATCGACGACCAGAAGAACTGGAAACTGGAAAAGGCTTCCTTCGGAACGAGTCTGGTGCACGAAAACATGGCCACCGACGACGACATCCGGAAAGGCCTCAAGGAATACATCCGGGGCATGCTCGACTATGGGGTGCCAGGCAAAGACATCCACTTCGTCGTAAGCTCCGGAGCCAAGAATGAACCCAAGGTGGTCAAAATTTCCAACGGCCTCAAGTCGCTTGGCTATTTTGTAAACGAAGTAACCGCTCAGCAGGAAGGCACATTCGGACTAAACTGCGTTATGCCACCCAGTTTTGCAGATCAGGCTTTTATGATCGACATGGGCAGCGGAAATACGAAGATCAGTTGGCGTGGACCCCGGGGGATCCAGGCCTATGAAGGGTATGGGTCAAAGTATTTTCAGAAATCCATTTCAGACGAAGAGGTATACAAGGAAATGCGGCGGGTTGTCGCTCAAATTCCCGTTGCCAACCGAAACTATTGCTTCATCATTGGGGGCATCCCGTATGAATTGGCCAAACAGGTTCGCAACGGAAAAGAGCGCTATACAGTTCTTAAGGCTCCAGGAGATTATAAGGCCGAAGGGGAAAAGCAACGCGCCGGGATCAACATTTATAAAGCCATCGCCGACGAAACCGGCTGCAAAAATTTTGTATTCGACTGGGATGCAAACTTCACCATCGGATTTTTGCTTGGGCTGAAGTAATGTTCTAGGGTGCCGGATTGTTTTCCGATTGCTGGAGATCCGTCCGGGTGAATACTCCAAAAAGACTAATCGTAGTTAAGGTTAGAAGCAAAAATGGGGAGGGAGAGTATAAAATACTTTGTGTAACTGGGAAAAATCCAAAACAAGAACATTCCGGAGAATTTTGTGTCTTGTTTCGTTAGCTTTCATTTGCTTGCAGGTAACGGTTTACAGCTTGGGCGAAGGCAGCAGGGGCTTTGAAAACCGTCAGCTCAAATATAGCACAATTGTTGATAGAAATACAAATATTCAATCACTTCCGTCTGTCCTGCTTTTACCAAAACCGCTGTTACTGGCTGGAATTGTTTCTGTCGTCATATAGTTAAGCCTCGGAGTGAACTTAACAAAATCTGACAAATGGTTCAAATCTTTGTTTAAATTGATGAAATGTTTCTTGTTTTTTACAGCCCCCTTTCTTTCAGTTTTGCTGCCTTTCTATTTATTCTTAATTCGGTTTTTTATTGCTAAAAGGAATAAGTATAGCATACCGCTTACTATAATTGCTGATATGAAATACCCTATTACGTTATCCCATTTAATCAAATAGTATATTCCTATGCAAATTCCCATAAATACAAATATGAGAAATAAATTAGCAATAAAAGCAATCATTTTGTCATACTTTTTCTTTTGCTCTCTTTGTTTTAGTCTATTTTGATATTCTTCTCTATTATCAACTTCGTATTGATTTACCAATATTCCATTTTCAACAACAAGGAATAAATCACTTTCATACATAGAAGCGTATCCACTATGAACGTATTCTAACATTTCTCCCTGCGGAATTCTTATTTTCCCATTAAACCAATTTGCAAAAACTTCTATTTGACCCGGAAAGAGATAGTTTAATCCGACTTCTCTATATCCTTCTATGTATGCGTTAAGACCTATTAAGTACAGCTTATTGTCCTTTATTTCCCATTGCCCAATGTATCCTCGCCAACAAGCCGTGGATGGCGAAATAAATTTTATGTCGTTTCTATTTTGCAAATATTGGTTCAATGGTTCTACTGCCATCCAAGTTACTTCACCTTTATAAAATAGACTTTCTCCTGCTTGTGCTGTCATATATATTTATTTTAAGTGTACGTCTTATTCTTGCTTGTAACGTGCAGGCATAGACGCTTCACCGCCAAACATTATTAGCCTAAAATAAGGAATTAATATTTCATTGACAAAATAATTAAAAGAGAATGATTTTTGATGCTTGGCGGTGTAGTGTCTATGCCATGTTATGGCGCGTTTTCATTTTATGCTTGTTTTTTAGGATTAGATCTTGTGTCAAAAATATTTAGTATTATGATTTTATGCGAAGTTGTTCGATAAAATAGTCTATTGTGTTTAGAAATTAGAATTCCTCTGATTTTCTTTTCGGAATTTTGGTACGGTCCTATATTTGGTTGTTTGCTTAAGAGTTCTACAAGATCAAATGTTCTTAATATAAATTGTTTGGCAACGTTTTCACTCCATTTCTGATTTAAATACTCAGTCAAAGAGCCTAATTTCGATGTTGCTCTTTTTGTCCAAATTATTTTTCTAGCCATTTGCTGAATTGGCCGATAACTTCTTCATGAGAAATTAAATGCTTTGGATCTTTACTTTCTTCATATGAAAGCATTAGTTCCTCTTTTTGTTCGTTAGTTAGGGTATTCCACAATTCCCCTTCTTGGCTGTTGCTTAGTCTAGATATAAGATTATAATACTCATTTAAAAGACCCTCATCTTCAATAGAATCAATGAGTTTATGGAAAGCTTCTTTTGTTTTCATGGCCTAAAATTAGTCATTTTTTTTGATATTTTAAATGCGCAGATGTGAGCCGTTCAAGGCCACATATGCGCATGCAATCCGGCGATCCGATGTGGTGCCGAATGGCGCCGAATGGCGCCACATCTTTCTTATGTCCGCATCATTCCTGTATCAATCTTTCGCGTTTTTCCAGTTCGGATTTTCAAGAGGCAATTGATCCAGAGGGCTGCTCATTGCACTTAATGAGCGGGTAGTCACGTGTGTATAAATTAATGTGGTCCTGATGTCCTTATGGCCCAGAAGCTCCTGGATGTACCGTACATCGGTGCCATGGTCGAGCAAATGAGTAGCAATACAGTGGCGGAGTACATGGGGGCTAACCCGCTTCTGAATTCCTGCCTTGTTCGCGGCCCGGAGCATGGTTTGTTGTACACTTCTCGCCGAATAGGGGCTTGAGCCATCCTGACCTTCAAATAACCTCACCCGAGGCTGGTATTGATCAAAATAGTGGCGCAATACTTCCTTCAGTGTCTGACTCAGCATCACACTGCGGTCTTTCTTTCCCTTGGCACCGCGGATCATGAACTGATTCTTTTCCCAGTGAATGTCCTTCAATTCCAGGGCCAGCAATTCTCCCAAACGCAAGCCCCCCTCCACGGCTTCGCCGTACCCAGTCACGGCGGCGGTGTGGGTGAGGAAGAACCCGAAATCGGGACGGCGGCTTCAGCAGGCCCGGATATGGTCCATGGGCAGTTCGACGACAAATCCCATGGAGATCGTTTCCAGCTTGAGCTGCACGGCCTTCTTGCCAACCCAGTCCACCAGCAGGCCGCGCTGCCCGCAGAGCAGGCCACCGCACACTTCCACTGCCTGTCCCCTAAACATACCCGCTGGCTGCAACGAGCCAGACTGGATCATCGTGCGGCTTCTCTTGAGCAATGCCATTTCCTCCGGACGCAGGGTAGCGTCCTTGTTGTTGAATCTCACGTAATGCATCACGCCCCGCGCCATAAACACGTCGTTGCGGTCGCCATCGCTGTTGTACACAAAGAGGTAATTCGGAAAGGCAGGAACTTCGAGGGTCTTGATGCGGTCCGACCAGCGCCGCTTCTCCTTCAGCTTGGGCAGGTAATGCACAATGCCGAAACGGGCGAACTGCTCTTCGACCTTGAATTCATACCGGGATTGGACGAGAAGGACTTTCCAATTTGGCATTCGGGGTTGGTTTATGGAGCTAAATTAGCTTAAATCCTCCATTGTCCTAAAGACTACAGAAAAAAATCTTGACAAAAAATCCTGAAAACCGCTATGGATTTTTCTCCATCTACATATAAAGGGCACTTCTAAATACTCCATTTTGAGGCAGCCCCCAAGCAAAACAAGCCGAGGCGCAGCGAAGGAAGCTATGTGGAACGATTTCTGACTGAGCTGCAACGAAGGATTGTGAAGCTAAATTCATTGAGCGCGTGAGACTAAGCGGGCTTGCTGGCACAATAGGAGGTTATTAGAAGTGCCCTAAAATCAGGCCACCTGCCCTGGGTCGTGAAAATTACCTGTTTGTGGGATCCCACGATGCTGCACAGCGATTCGCGATGATGTACAGCTTTTTGGCTTAAGTAAAGCCCATAACATGAATCCCTATGACTGGCTCAAGGCCACACTGGAGCATATCCCGGATGCGAAATTATCAGAACTTGATAGGCTATTGCCAGGATATGGGGTGTCGTTAGACGGAAGGATCCCCCTGACCTCTTGATGTGGTATGCAGTTAAGAAATCAAAGTAAACGAAAGGAGTCGCTGGGAGACCTAGATCTGCCGATGGTCTAAGTTGCATTCGCCAATTTAAACCTGCTGCTAAGGGATCAGTCAAACCAACGTGCGGCCATGGCTGAAGTGATCCCGGTCACGGTCGTTCAGTTAACGATTAAACGAAGTACAATGAGAAGGACGTCAGTTTGCATCATGGCCTGTCTTCTGTCTGTAATATCAGGATTTTCACAACACGGTGTGGGGCCCTTGTGGGGTGACGAGGTCTTGCTCCCAATATCCAATTCCCTGCGAAAACAGCGCGGTGTTTTGTACAACAACATGGCGGTGTTGCCGTCCGGACGCATTTGCGTTTCCACGACCGAAACGAATCCTGGCAATACCGGTCTCCCTCTGGGGCATTTCCTATGCTATTCCGACGATGGGGGTGCGCACTGGTCTGCCCCTGCTGCACTGCTGCCTCCCAAACTTTTACCTGGCGGCAATGGCGTCAAACTGGTAGCAGGAACCGGCGACACCCTTTTTGCAATTTGGTCAGCCGTGAACCCGCCTGCCGTTTTTCTCACAATACTGGACAGAGATTTCCGGGTGTTAAGAGACACCATAAGAGTCGTCAATAAACAACTGTATGGCAATTTTGCCACGCATTTTACCTCCGACCGTTACGGGCGGTTGCATCTCATGTGGCACGAGGGAAATACCAATTCGCCACAAACAGCAGAAGCCTTTTATACCAGATCCCTCGACCGCGGATTGCATTGGGAAACGGTTCAGCCGCTTAGCCGCGCAGATGGCCGGCATTCGGCATTCCCGCACGCGGATTTCGACGTCGCCGGAGATACCCTGGCCATACCCTGGCGCGATTCCGTTCAAGGCAACAACTGGGATATTCAGATGGTGTACAGCACCAATGGTGGCGCCAGTTGGTCGCAGGCTCGCCCCGTCGTTGCAAGCGGAGGAGCAGACTGGGATCCGGCCTTACTGATCGATCCCTACGGGCGCATGCATTTATTTTACCATCTGTATCCCATGGGAGATCCCTTTTGGGGAGCGCAGGTCCGCTACACCTTCAGCGACGACCTGGGGAGCAGTTGGCAACTTCCAGTGGATCCTTCGGGGGGGCAGCTATCCGCGGCAGGAATGCGGTCACAGCTCGTAGAAGGTCTGCGCTATTCTTCTTATACTCAAACCCTTTGGCTGAGCTGGAAGGACGAACGCGATTTTGACCCGGCAACCGGCAACGTTGCCGGTGATATGATGGTCACCCATTCGAAAGACCGGGGTCAGCATTGGGCCACCCCGGAGTTTGCTACCGACAGGGGAGACTCAACGCTGGGATTTAAGGCTGCCGCTCTGCTACCGGACGGTAGCTATTGCGTCAACTACGAAGTCATTTCCCCCGGAGACATCAACGATCCCGCTGGGTTCTTAAGGGTGTATTTCCGCAAAAGGCAACATACCATCACCGTATCAGACGATGATGCCCCAGGCACAACCCAAACCTGGAACTTCCCAAATCCGGTCAGAGGCAGCGTTATGCCTACCCTCGTCAATGAGGAACATCAACCCATCTTTATTTCAGTCTTTTCTTTGTCAGGTCAGCAGCTAGCCGCTGCAGATATTCAGCCCGGGGCAAGCTGGTCCTTTCCACGGCTTCTTCCAGGCGAATACCTGCTTAAATGGACAAACGGCAGTTCGCGTGCTCAAACGCTTCGTCTTACTGCAATTGATTAGCCGCACGACAAGCCCCGGTTGGGTTTAGGGTGTTTAGCCGTGGCGATGTACCACGGCCGCTGATAAAAATTATCTTGCAGAATATCTTCACCATTGCGCAATTTCTTTACCTTGGGCAGTCCCGGACTTCCGGGGCAACCGACCCGAAACCTCGATCATGGAACTTGCTACCTGGCAAATCTGGACCATCGCCGCCATCGTGCTGTTTATTGCAGAAGTATTTACACCGTCATTTCTATCGGCCTGCCTGGGCATAGGATGCCTGATGGCAGCAGCCGCCGCCGGTCTGGGGACAGAAATGACCAGCCAGCTTACGGCATTCTCGCTGGGGACCCTGGCTGCTTTCTTTGGGGTGCGCCCATTCATGCTGCGCTATGGCCATCGCAAAGGCGAAGGGGTGGCAACCAACGTTGAAGCCCTGATCGGTCGTCAGGCCCGCGTGGTAGTCACCATTGACAACCAAAAGGGAGAAGGCAGGGTCGCCGTCGACGGCGATGACTGGAGAGCGTCAACCACAACCGGTGAAGTGGTTGCCGACGGCCGGTGGGTCAGGATCCTCCGGGTCGAATCGACAATGCTCGTAGTTGAACCAATAAACTGACTGCCATGGGTTTTACCATCATTCTTTCCTTTATTGCACTTTTTGTCGTCGTGTTCGCCCTCATGGGCTTAAAGATCGTCCAGCAATCAGAGACCATGGTCATCGAACGCCTGGGGCGGTATAGCAGAACACTGCCTTCGGGCATCAACGTCATCTGGCCCGTCATCGACCGGCCCCGCGAAATTATGTGGCGGTACCTAAGGGAAATTCCCGACGGCCGCAGCATCGTTCATAAGACCATCGTCAACCGCATTGACTTGCGCGAAACCGTTTACGATTTTCCCAAACAAAGCGTCATCACCAAAGACAATGTCGTAACGGAGATCAATGCCATCATCTATTTCCAGATCACAGACCCGGTAAAGGCCATTTACGAAATTGCCAACCTTCCCGATGCCATCGAAAAACTTACGCAGACAACGCTTCGCAATGTCATCGGAGAACTCGACCTCGATGAAACGCTCACATCCAGGGATACCATCAACTCAAAACTCAGGGCCGTGCTCGACGACGCAACCCACAAATGGGGAGTGAAGATCAACCGCGTTGAATTGCAGGACATCAACCCCCCGCACGACATCCGGGATGCCATGGAAAAGCAAATGCGCGCCGAACGGGATAAACGCGCGAAGATCCTCGAAGCCGAAGGGACGAAGGCCCAACTCTCTTTGGAAGCCGAGGGCCGCAAAGTGGCAGAGATCAACCAGGCTGAAGGGGAGAAGCAGGCTCAGATCCTCCGGGCAGAAGGGGAAGCACAGGCAAGATTGAAAGTTGCAGAGGCCGAGGCGGAGGCGGTTCGCAAGATCGCAGATGCCGTGACGGCTGCAAATGCCGATCCAGTCAAATACATGATTGCCATCCGGTACGTGGATGCCCTGCGGGAAATGGTGAGCGGAAAAGACAACAAAGTGGTGTACCTGCCTTTCGAGGCTACCGGTATCCTCAGTTCCCTTGGGGGGATACGTGAACTGTTGAACCCACCTTCGGGAAAATGACCTTTCTGCAACCCTGAACCAGTAACAGAATGGGATTCCTGAAATCGACAGCGTTTGACCATTTCGATCCTGCTGCTTTTAGGTTTTACCCGGTTGCAGAGGGGATCGCTCATTTTACATGCATGGTTGATCGCCGAATTAATTTTTCGAAACTGAACCGGTGATGTAATTTACCGGGCTGCAAAAATCATTCATGGGATCCCGAATTGAGATAAAACCAGTTGCGACCAAAAGAGATCGGCTTGAATTTATTCGATTCCCGTTGAGCCTCTATAAGGGAAATGCTTTTTGGATTCCACAAATTGAACAGGACGAGATCAAGATGATCAACCCGGCAACCAATCCGGCGTTCGAATTTTGCGATGTGCAATTTTGGATGGCTTACCTGGATGGAAGAGCTGTAGGAAGGGTTGGAGGCATCATCAACCACCGGCACAATGCCAAAACGGGAAAAAGCTTTGCGCGTTTCACCATGATCGACTTTATCGACGACGATGCGGTACCCGGGGCGCTGATCCAAACCATTGAGCAATGGGCCAGAGAAAAGGGTGCCACAAGCGTCCATGGTCCACTGGGCTTTACGGACATGGATCCGGAGGGCATGCTGGTCGAAGGGTTTCAGGAATTGGGCACCATCGCCACCATTTACAACCATCCATATTATCCGCCGCACCTCGAGCGGGTAGGCTACCGCAAAGAGGCCGACTGGGTGGAATATGAGATCACGCCCTCCAATGTGATTCCAGGAGAAGTGGAGCGCATGGCCAAAATCGTCCTGAACCGCTATCAGCTGCACATGCTCCATCCCAAAAGCAGGAAGGAACTCTTGTCCTATGCCAGGGAGGTCTTCCAACTACTCAACGTCTGTTATGAGAACCTGCACGGCTTTGTCGCATTGACCGATAAGCAAATCGATCAGTACATATCCCAGTACTTTGGCTTTATTCTTCCGGAATTCGTTCCGGTCATCCTCGACGCCGGTAATCGCGTTGTGGGCTTTGGGGTGGCCATGCCGTCGTTGTCGAAGGCTTTTCAAAAGGCCCGCGGCCGGTTGTTTCCATTTGGCTTTATACACATATTGTCCGCCATGCGCAAAAATGACCGCGCCGATCTTTACATCACCGGTATACATCCGGACTACCAGAATAAAGGGGTAAACGCCCTGTTGCTATACGAAATGCACAAGGTGTTTATAAAACACGGCATCGTAAAAGTTGAAAGCAATCCTGAGTTGGAAACCAATACCAAAGTTCAGGCTCAGTGGAAGTTTTACCAAAGTCGGCAACACAAACGCAGACGATGTTATGTAAAGGATCTTCAATGAGGCCTCACCACCCCAGGACCCGACCATACTGAAATGCTTTGATGATGATTCTTTGATCTGAGCACAAATCCAACTCAATGCATATTTCCAGCGGTCCGTTTATGTTCATCCTCTATGTCGAAAACCGGCAGTTGAGCAGCGAGTTCTATTCAAAACTGATGGAGCGCACCCCAGAACTCGACGTTCCGGGGATGACGGAATTCAGACTCTCTGAGGGTGTTGTCCTGGGGCTCATGCCCAATTCGGGCATTGCAAGGATCCTGGCACCCGTTTGTCCGCATCCAGTTGCAGGAACCGGAATTCCACGCTGTGAACTGTATTTCCGGGTACAGGATGCCGACAGGGCCACTGGATTTGCTGTGTCGTGTGGTGCCGCATTGGTTCAAGGTGCTCAGGACCGCGATTGGGGAGACCGGGTTGGTTACGTAGCCGATCCCGATGGGCACATCATTGCTCTTGCTTGTCCGATTGCGCACACTCAGGCCTAAGGTCGCAACCCGCTCAGACCATCGTTTTGGTAAAAAGAACCAGTTGGGGGCCTTTTAACGATCGTTAGTTAATGGAATGGACAATGAATTAAATTGGCGAGCAGTAATTTGTGCAGCCTGAACCCCTTGTAGCTAACGCATGGATCGGCAGGATTTACAGTATTCACCTGAGCCAGGGATGTTTTGATTTGGCTTCTCCCCGAAAGTGTTTATATTTGATTTTATGTTGTACCATTTTCCATGCGAATAGCATTGATCGTCCTAATGGTTGTTCACGGGCTGATCCATTTGATGGGATTTGTCAAGGCCTTTGGTTTTGCTGAAATCAGAGCGCTCACCCAGGAGATCTCCAGACCGGCGGGGATCGCATGGTTAACATGCGCCGACCTGTGGCTGATTTTCGCACTTTCACACCTCATCCGCATTCCCGGTGCAGGGTACATCGGCTTTGTGGCCTTAATCCTCTCGCAGTCACTGATCCTGCTCCAATGGAGGGTTGCCGGGTATGGGACCCTTGCCAATGTCGTTTTGCTGATGCCGGTGTTGCTGTCTTTTGGCAGGGCGCGCTTTGAATCCCGGGTAGACCGCGAAACCCGTTGGATGTTTGCGGAAATTCAACGTGACCTCTCTTCCTTTTCTCCTATTCCGGCATTGGATAGCCTGCCACCGCCGGTATTGCGCTGGTTGCACGCCTCGGGAGTTATGGAAAGGCCCTTGCCTCAAACGGTACAAATGACCCAGGACCTCAAACTCAAAATGAAGCCCAGCCAGGAAAGCTGGTATCAGGCCAATGCCAGCCAGGTGACCAGCCTGAATCCTCCGGGCTTCCATTGGACGGTCGAGGTGGCACTCAATCCGTTTCTTGGTTTTTTTGGCAGGGACCAGCTGGTGGGAGGGGAAGGCGAAATGCTGATCTGTGCAAATGGATTGCTCAAACTTGTCCATGCACGCGGCCCGCAAATTGACGAAGGATCCCTGCAGCGGTTTCTCGGAGAGATGGTTTGGCTGCCTTCGCTTGCCGTGAACCCCAGGGTGAAATGGGAACCCATAGACGAACTTTCCGCGCAGGCAACGATCCAGCTCGGAGACCACAGCGCTTCGGGTACTTTTTTCTTTGACGAGCAGGGCGATTTCGTTCGCTTCTCAGCCATGCGGTTTTTAGAGAATGAGCCCGGAGCAAAAAGGTACCCGTGGATCCTCGATGCAATATCCTACCAACGCTTTGAGGGCATCCGCATCCCTTCCACGGTTAAGGCAACCTGGAAGCTTGAAAACCAAGATTGGAACTGGCTCGAACTGGAGTTGACAGAGGTCAAATATGATCCATCAAACTTTAGATAATCAGATGAAATGGAAGATGGTCGCATGAAACAAGTGGCTTGCCCCACTGCGTCAGAACCGAAATGATGATTGTGAATATGCTGGAATATACCGTGTTCAATTTTGGCAACTACCAATTGAAATTACATCATCTGGTAGCTGTGGCCGCATACCTCATGTTCGTATTGCTGCTGTTGAGGGTGGTCCGGCTCATGGTTTTTCGTTCTTCAAAAATGGACGAGGCGCGAAAATTTTCAATGCATAAGCTGCTGCGATACGTCGTATGGGCAATTTCAGTGATCGCCATCCTCTATTTGCTTGGCGTAAATATTTCTGTTTTGCTTGCCGGATCAGCGGCACTTTTGGTAGGCGTCGGACTTGGACTGCAACAGATATTTAACGATTTTTTATCTGGGGTCATCCTCCTCAGCGACGGCACAATCAAGGTAGGAGATGTCATAGAAGTCAACGACAAAATTTATAAAGTGCAGACGATCAATTACCGCACAACAACCGTGATGGGTCGCGAAGAAAATTTCGTCATTCTTCCAAATTCTGAGCTCACCCGAAACCGCGTGATCAACTGGACTTATGGTGGGTTTGCATCCCGCTTCCAAATTGACCTTGGAATTTCGTATGGCGCGGATGTCGAAAAGGTGATTGAGATACTGCAGAACATACCACTGGGGCATGAACGCATTTTAAAGACACCACCGCCCTTTGTGCGATTGGAGGATTTTGGAGAGTCTTCGTTAAAAATTTCCCTTTTTTTCTATTCCAATGAGGTTTTTCGCATTGAGCGAATTAAGAGTTCGATCCGGGTTGCCATTTTTAAAGCGTTGACTGAGCGCGGGATTGAAATTCCATTTCCTCAACGCGTCGTGCATTTTGCGTCGCCGGAAAAGGGAGGCTCAACGCCTAAAGGGCAATTCTAAAAGCCCCATTTTGATGCCAGAATGAAAAGGGCTGCCTCGCTAAATTCATTGAGCGCGTGAGCCTGTGCGGTCTGGCTGGCGCAAGAGGGAGTTTTTTGAAGTGCCCTTAATCCGTGACGCCGGGGCAGAGACGCTTCAAAAAGCCAATCGGAAGGCTACTCTTGCTTAAACAAGACATACCGAGGTGCATTGAAGTGGCTGTATTCTCCACCATCCGGTGTCACTTTGATGAAGTTCTGTTTGACAATTTGTATGGAGGACGTGGAGTCGGTCGGACACACCGGCCCAAGGTCGCGTTTTGGGAATTGACTTTCATTGACATGGAAATGAACGCGGTACTTGTTGTACCTTTGCAATCAGAAGGCGTCGCCACTTGCAGCATCGCGGATCTGCCGCAAGGAACAGACAGGTTAATGGCGAACCTTAAATCTTTTTTTACAGTGGCGAATGGCTTGTTGCTTGGTCTGAGTGAGGGTATAGATCGCCACCATCACGGTTGCACCAGGCGATGCTGAATCATAGAATCAGGAAGCAATGATAAGTTTCTGTTAAATAGAGGTTTGTGTTGATGAGCGTCCATCGTGTGGGATCTTATTGAAACCATTGAAATGAATATTTGTTATAGACATTCAATATTTTAGAAATTGAGCAAGAGCGCAACGATAGCGCGTGGATAGAAGGTTGATAGCTGCCGAATATCATTTTTTAAATTCAGCGATATAGCCATTCACGAGGCCATTTCAGGGCGTTCCTGTTTAAACGTTAAAAAGTTCAGTTACCATTTTACAAATACAGGAGATGAAAGACAAAATGATCCGGATTGCGGTATTTTATGACGGAAATTATTTTTTGCATGTAAGCAATTACTACAACTACGAACACGAGCGAGGCAGAAGATTGAGTATCAGCGGACTTCACAATTTTATCCGGCACCAGGTGGGCGAGTTGGAAGGGGTGGACGCAAGCCTTTGCCAGATTGTCGACAGCCATTATTTTCGTACGCGGCTAAATGCCCAGGAGGCGAGTCAGCGAGGAGATACCTTGTATTGGGATCGGGTTTTCGACGACATCCTGATGTCGGAGGGGATCACCACCCACTACCTGCCACTCAAATCCTTTAACGGCTACCGGCAGGAAAAGGACATCGACGTTTGGTTGGCACTTGAAGCGTTTGAACTCGCTTTCTACAAACATTTTGACGTGCTGGTGCTGATCGCATCCGATGGCAACTTTGTGCCGCTGATTCGCAAACTGAACACTCTGGGTACCCGCGTGATGGTGCTCAGTTGGGAATTTGAATACACCACAGATAACGGGCAGACCTTTGTAACACGAACTTCACAGGACCTTCTCGACCAGGTCTCGTATCCGATCGCCATGCACGAGCTGATTGACAACTCCCGTCGCCGGACAGACGAGCTGATCAACAACTTGTTTGTTTCCCCTCCTGGAAAACGGGCAGCGGGTACGCCACTGGGCAAAGGCAATCCGGATGCCCTCAACGGGGAGATCCTCAGCCTCAAAAATGGCTTTGGGTTCATTCGCTATCCCCCCAATAATCTGTTTTTCCACTATACCAGCGTCGTCGACGACGACTTCAACGATTTAAGGGTAGGGGACCTCGTCGAATTCAACCTTGGCAAAAACGACGTCGGGGAGGACATCGCCAAAGAAGTGCGACTGGTCGATTAAAGGAGTTCAACTCCTGAGTGGGATGCCCTGAGTTTTGCGACTGGGGATTGGGGTTTTATGGCCACTCCGAGGAACTGCAACCTTGAGCCCCTAAAATGTGCTGACTCGAACTCGATTGGTGAAATCAATATTGCATTGAAACATTTCCCAGTGGGCTGTTTCTATTTTATTAAATATTTAAATTATATATAATTATTTGATTAACTGTTATATATAGGTAAAAATCTCCAGCTTTTAGTTTGAGGGGATCGGAGCGCGCAAGACGCAATTCCCGGCGAGTTTGCCAAAATTTTGAAGAAATTTGAGCTTACGAGCAACAAAATCGCAGACTGACAGGTTATGGAAGTTAGTGAGTGTTCACCTTAACTTTTCCTTGAGTGAGGGGTTCAAGGCGATGGATTTTGCATCTTAAAGTATAATGAGTTGTAAATGAATGCACAGATGACAGACCGGCAGCAGGAGATCGTCGCAGCTGCGGGCAAACTTCTGACGACGGAAGGGGTTGGAGGTTTGACGATCAAGAATCTCGCGCGTGAGATGCAGTTTTCAGAAAGCGCGATATACCGGCATTTTGATAGCAAAGAGGATATCCTTGTGGCCATGCTCGATTTTCTCAGCGAGGAACTGGAACAGCGCTACGAGCGGGTGGTATCTGTGCAACGACCGTTTGAAGAACAGTTTCGACTGTTATTCAGGAGCGTGTTCGCTTTTTTCGACGGCAACCCGCATTTTGCCGTTGCCGTTTTCAGCGATGGACTGATGGAAGCCAGCGACCGCATCAACCAGGCCATATTCAGGCTGATTCACCGGATGAGGTCCCGCTTGGTCCCAATGGTCCGAGAGGGCCAACATCGCGGCGCGGTTACCTCCTCGGTCAGCGCAGAAGACCTCGTGCACATCATCATGGGCACCATAAGACTGCAGATGTTCCGTTGGCGATCTGAAAAATTTGATTTTGATATCATCCAGTCGGGCGATCACCGCATCGACACATTGATCACGTTAATTGCTAACAAATGAAGATCCTGTATTTTTTAGGCCTCGCGGCAATGTTGAGTTGGTCGCTGTCCTGCGACAGCGGCAAGACGCCTCCATCTGCTGAGCATTCTGAAAATCCTGAGGCCAGCGTTGACAATCTGCATGAAGAAGGGTATATGTACCTGGATGAGGGCAAGAAGTGGCGGGTCGATTCGGGCATGTTGGTTTATTTGCGTACCATGGAAGCGGCAATCTCTAGTTTTGCCGGTACGGACATGCTGGCATACGACGCTCTGTCTGAAACCTTGCAACGGGAGTCCGATCTGCTGACTTCCAATTGTACCATGAAAGGCGAGGCTCACGATGTGCTCCATGTGTGGCTGGTTCCCTACCTTGACCTGGTCGAAGCGCTTTCGGATGCTCAGACCCCGGAGGAGCGTTCCGCTCACCATGTCCAACTTCGAGATGCTTTTGCTCGCTTTAATGAATATTTCGAATAATTTAAATTGTTACTTATGACCTCTGCACATGTGCATTTGCTCGTCAACCATTTTCCATTGATTGGTACCGCGATTGGATTCCTGCTCTTGCTGGGCTCCAAATGGTCGGGATCGCGAGCTGCATCCAATGCCGCTTTGGCGGTGCTGGCTTTTTCCGGATTGATGGCCATTCCCGCCCACTTTTCCGGAGAGGCTGCCGAAGAGATGCTCGAGCAATCAGCACGGATCGATGAAGCGCTCGTGGAAGAACACGAAGAACGCGCAAAGATCTTTATGCTGACCATGCTGGCGATGGGACTTGCGGCGACCGGAGCCCTGCTTGGAGAAAAATTCCGCCCGATGCAGTTCGCCGCCAAATATTGGCTGGTTGCCGCAATTGCCGCAGTCGGCTTGGCGCTGGCCATACCTACCGGGAGCAGCGGCGGTGCCATCATGCACCCGGAGATCCGAAAAGGGACAGCCACCCAGACTGCTCCGACACCTGCAGAAAAAAGCACCGAAGACGAAGAATGAACCGGATCGATGAAATTTCACTGGGCCAGAGAATTCCCCTATTTTAATGGTGGCGTTCTGATTCGCCAATAACTACCTCGAACGCGGATGACACAGCAAAAAATCTATGTCTTATGAAGTTTGTGAACATTCACAAACACCTTTGGGTGCTTTTTACCCTGCTTGGCTTTGCAAATAGCCTTCCCTCACAGGAATGGTCGCTTGGGCAGGTGTTACAACGTGCAAGTGTCCACAACAAAAGCCTGCTCATCGCGGCCAACCGAAGTGAAATGGCCACCGAACGCGAGAAGGAAGTGCGCTCACAGCGGCTGCCCCAACTTCGCATTACAGCCGAGTATCGCTACTATGCCGAGCTCCCTTACCAGTTGCTGCCGCTGTCCGTTTTCAACGGACCGGAAGGTCAGTTTAAAGAAGCCCAGTTTGGCGTACCCCACAATGCGAGTGCCGGACTGTCGCTCACCGTGCCGCTCTTTACACCCTCCAGGAGGGCAATGTCCGATGCTGCAACGGCAGGTCGCGAAGTGGCCGGTTTGCGGGAACTCAGTGCAGCCGACCAGTTGTTTTTTGACTTGTCCCTTCTCTATTTCAATGCCCAGATATTGCGCAACCAGCTGGTATTTGCCGACAGCAACCTGGCCAATTCCCGGAGGCTCTTACAAGTGGTTTTAATCCTGAAGGAGCAAAAATTGGCGCGGCAAACCGATGTGGACCAGGTGCGTTTACAGATGGAGCAGATCGCGACACAGCGCCATCTTGCAGAAGGGACTTACCGCCAGGTGATCAACACCATCAAGTGGATGGCAGGAATTGAGGGGGAAACTTCTCTGGATGTCGTGCTCCGGCCAGTAATGGAAGATGCGGTCGCCAGAAGCGAGGAACCAGCACTTGACTGGAAAATCGCCGATGCCCGGCTAAGACTTGCACGCGCAGAAGGAGCTGTACTGAAAAACAGCCGGCTACCGGTTGTAGCCGCCATTGCACAGCTCAGTGGGGTGGGCTTGGGCTATACGGGTGAGCCGGAGTCCTTCTGGAAATCCTACGTGCATGCTTTTGGCGGCATTCAGTTACAAATGCCACTCTACCAGGGTGGGCGTACGCACTACCAGATGCGCCAGAAGAACCTGGAAATAGAAAATGTTTTGCAGGAACGCGAAATGCTGAGCGACAAACTCGCCATGCAAAGGGAAAATGCACTCATTCAGATGGATACACGGCGCAAAGCAGCGTCGCATACACAAGCCCTGATGTCCCAAGGACTGGCCGTGTACGAACAGATGTTAGTATTGCAATCCCAGGGCCTGGCGTCGCTGTCAGAGGTGCTCCGTGCAGATAATTCATTACGCGAAATGCAGCAGTCTTATCTGTCTGCTACGGTATCGTATCTGGAAGCTGTTCTGGGTTGGAAAAGGATCAACGGAAGCTTATCTCCCGATGCCGTTCAATCCGATTTAAAATAAAGGCAAACAATTGAGCATGAACAAAAGAAGCCTACTCATAACGCTGTCCTTGCTGCTGCTCGTTGCAGCAGTCGTCTTCCGGCTGGTTAAAAACAAGCGCACAGTGGAAGAGGCGGTATTCCGCTATGATCCGGATAAGCCGCTCCTCGTTCCCGCGGAGACCCTGCGATGGAGTCAGGTGCGAGACACGCTGAGCTTCACCGGGACCTTTGAAGCTGAGCGGGAAACGCGCCTGAGTGCAGAAATACCCGGTAAGGTATTGCGCGTCCTGGCAGATGTCGGAACAGAAGTGCACAAGGGGCAAGCCTTGATCGAGCTGGATGCGGGCTTACTTCGTTTGCAACTCCGGTCGACCGAAATCCAGCTTGAGGGCCTGCAAGCAGATGTCAGCCGGTATGCGGTCTTAGCATCAGCGGATGCAGTGCAGGGTGTCCAGCTCGAAAAAGCCAACCTGGGGCTCAGGACTGCACAGGCACAACGATCGTTGCTGCTCGAACAAATCGAACGGATGACGATACGCGCACCATTCAATGCTGTTGTCTCGGCAAAGCTCGTCGAAACGGGTAACTACGCCGCTCCGGGCGTGCCCATGATGCAACTTACCGATATATCCAAATTGCGCTTTGTGATGAATGTGCCCGAACGCCAACTCCAATACTTCCGCCGCGATCAAATTGCTGATCTGCGTTGTGATGCATGTAATTGGAAGGGTACCGGGAAGGTCATATCCATTGGCAGCAAGTCCGGTCCCGGTAACTTGTTTCCGGTGCATTTTAGGGCGGATAACACCCGCGACCAGATGATAAAAGCGGGGATGTTTGGTAAGGCTTTTCTGCCGGTAGGGCCGGAGGGCCGCGTCCTGACCGTCCCTTCGTCGGCCGTCCTATCGGAAAATGGCGAAGATGCCATTTATGTTATCGAGCAGGGGAAGGCGGTTTTGCGACCTGTGGTAATCGGTCGCAGGGTGGGCCAGAACGCAATCGTCTTACGCGGTCTGGACGCAGGGGAGGTAATGATTTCCGGTGGATTTCTTGACCTGTACGACGGCGCTGCCGTTCGCACTGAATAATGTGATCATGCAAAAAAAATTTATGTCTGCTCTCAGGTTGCTCGACCTCTCCCAATTGGATTCCGGCGCATGGTTCGGTGTTCTCTTTGAATTGATCCAGGTTTGGCCGTGTGACCGGGCACATTCTCCGTTTCAATGAACATCACACAGATTTCGATTCAGCGGCCAAGTCTGGTCGTCGTGCTATTTGGGGTACTTACTCTGCTCGGCGCCATTGGATTCGCATCCCTGAATTACGAGTTGATGCCTGATTTCAATCAACCCGTTGTAGTCATCAGGACGGGCTATCCGGGAGCAGATCCTGGAGAAGTTGAGCACTCGGTGTCGCTGGTTCTTGAAGAAGCTCTGTCCAACCTCGAAGGCGTAGATTACCTCGTCACCAAGTCGCTACCCAATGCTTCCGTGATCATTGCCAATCTGAAATACGGTACAGACCTGGGTCGGGCCATGCAGGATGCCCAACGCTACATCGACAATGTTCAAAAAGACCTTCCTGATGGGGTGCTCCCTCCTGTGATGAGTAAGGTCTCGCCGAACGACCTTCCCATGATGTCCATTAGTGCGCGGTCGGGTTGGCCAGCAAAGGAATTTTACCAGCGCCTGGAAAACGATTTTTTGCCTCAGTTGCGGCAGCTGCCCGGAGTGGCAGAAATTGCCGTCCTTGGGGGTGAACGCCGCGAAATCCAGGTCAGGGTTGACCCAGACAAATTGCAATTGTATAAAATTCCTTTGTCGCAGGTGGTGGAAGCCGTGACCCGGTCCGGGAAAGACTGGCCAGCAGGTGCGGTCGAGGCTGAAGGAACCCGCCACGTCGTTCGGCTTAGCGGCCGGTACGAATCGCTGGATGACCTGCGAAGGATTCAGGTGTCCATGCCGGCCTCCGGGCATCCGGTGTATGTAGAAGACCTGGCCACCGTTGATGACTCGATCCAGGAAATGCAATCGGTGAGCAGATTCAACGGGTCATCCGGCATTGGCCTTCTGCTCAAAAAGCAAGGCGACGCCAACGCAGTGTCCGTATCAAAACAAGTGCGGGAGAAACTGCAAACCTTAGAAAAACAATATGCTGCCAACGAATTGCAATTTGTCATTGCCGACGACAGCACAGATAAGACCATCGCGGCCGTTGAATCCGTAGTCTTCGACCTGATGTTAGCCGTCGTTTTGGTTTCTCTGGTCATGCTGCTCTTTTTGGGCAGTATCCGGAATGCCTTCATCGTATTGCTCGCCATTCCAACGTCCCTGATTACAGCTTTCTCGGCGATGTGGCTGCTGGGATATACCCTAAATCTGATGACCTTACTCGCCATGTCCCTGATCATCGGCATCCTGGTCGACGACGCGACGGTCATTCTGGAGAACATCCAAAAGCATCTCGACCGCGGGAAGTCTTCGCGGCAGGCTGCACTCGATGGCAGAATGGAGATCGGGTTTTCTGCATTGTCCATCACCCTGGTTGACGTGGTGGTCTTTTTGCCGATTCTCTTTTTGCAGGTTTTCGTTGCCGATATGCTCAAGCAGTTTTCTGTAGTCGTTGTCATTTCGACACTCACCAGTCTGCTGGTGGGCTTTACCCTTACTCCCTGGCTTGCCTCGCGGTTCGGCAAAGAGAAACAGCAGAATCCGGATCATGCATTCAACCGCTTCCTGCTTTCGGTTGAGCGCTTCATCGAAAACATGACCAACGCTTACGGGCGTCAGTTGAAGTGGTTTCTAAACCACAAAACCGCCTTGCTGGCAGGGCTCGCAGGCTTGGTTGTGCTGACGGTGATCGTACAGCGGATGGGCATCTTAGGGAAAGAACTCATTGCAACCGGCGACCAGGGCAAGTTCCGGATGACGCTGGAACTGGACAAATCGGCAAGCCTGCAACGCAATGACTCCGTAACAAGACTGGTAGAAGCACACATCCTCGCACACTCCGGGGTGGAGTCCGTGTTCTGCAACGTAGGGGGTCCTACCAGCGGAATTGGAAGTCTGGGAATAGGCGCGCCTTACAAAACTGAACTCACCATTCAAAGAAAATTGACAAAGGGTGGTTTTACTCCATCAACAGAGTTCTTTATGCAAGCTTTGAGGGCCGAGCTGCAGGAACAGTTTCCGGGATTGCACATCTCGATGGCCGTGCTGGGACTCGTTCCGCGATCTGCCCCCGTGGAGCTCACCCTCAGCAGCAGCAACGCTGCTTTGCTCGCCGGAACGGCTGCCAGATTGAAAACAGCTATCGATACCATCCCGGGCGCCGACGACGTCAGAATTTCTACGGAAACCGGAAGTCCGGAGTTTCAGCTCGTTCCGGATATGGAGGTCATGCAGCGACTGGGGATTTCCAACGCCTGGGCCGGTGCGCAACTGCGGCAGGCGCTAACGGGAAATGATGACGCTCGTATTGAAGAAACCGATGCCAGTTACCCGGTCAGGGTATTCCTCGATGAATCCGGACGCAAAGACGAAGTAGACCTTGCCCGGTTGCCCATCGTCAACCCTGCTGGGCAGGTCTCGGTGCTGGGACAGTTTGCAGGGATCCGGCGTAGCCAGGTTCCGGCTGTCCTTGAACGCAGAGACCGCCAGCCATCCATTACCCTTACAGCAGAGGCGCTTGGAAGACCTTCCGGTTCCGTAGCCGATGAGGTGGTAGCTCACATCAAAGCACATCCGCTGCCAGAGGGTATCCAAATGAATTGGGGAAGTGACATCAAGCGGCAAAACGACAGCTTTGGAGCATTGGGCGCCGTCCTGGCGATATCCTTTGTGTTGATCTACCTCATCCTGGTCGCCCTGTATGACCACTACACCCACCCTTTTGTCGTCCTGACCGCGGTCCCGCTTGCAATCATAGGGGCACTGCTGGCTCTCAATCTCTCACTGAGCCACTTGAGCCTCTTCGCTTTACTGGGACTGATCATGCTGATGGGACTTGTCGTTAAAAATGCCATCCTCATCGTCGATTTTACCAACCAACTCAGGGCCTCAGGTGTTCCCATAACCGATGCACTCGTGCAGGCGGGGAAAGGAAGAATCCGACCCATATGGATGACCACACTTTCCATGGTGTTTGGAATGTTGCCCATAGCCTTGGCAACCGGAACCGCGAGCGAATGGAAAAATGGATTGGCGTGGGTCATCATCGGAGGCCTGGTCTCGTCGCTGTTGCTTACGGTGTACGTGGTTCCGGTTGCTTATTTGCTTGCGGACCGAATTCAGGAACGATGGCGGAATTTTATTCACCCGCAATAGAAAAGTAATCCGTGCTAAATTCCGGATTTCGAATCTGGCTATAGACCGTATTTTCGCAAACTGAATCATTTTGATCACAAAAGGAAAAAATGCCTGATTAAATGAAGACACTTCAAATAATGGGTTGGACTGCAATGATGGCGGCGTTGGCACTTGGTTGCTTTACCAGCCGTACAGAAAGTCAACATACAACAGCAGCAACGGAGCAGTCCGATCCCGAAACTCGGGCAATGCAACTCCTGCAGGCCAATTGTTTTACGTGCCACAACCCGGATCTGGAGATCGAGCTGCGAATCGCTCCACCCATGTTTAAGATTCGCGATCATTACATCGACGACACCATCCGCCGGGAAAGTTTTGTCCGGCAAATCGTCGATTTTGTAAATGATCCCACGGAAGAACGGGCTGTGATGTATGGCGCCATTCGCAATTTTGGCCTGATGCCGCGCCAGCAATTCAACCAAAGCGATTTGCATTTTATTGCCGGATACCTGTATGACAACGACGTGTCATCGGATGCTTGGTATGCAAAATGGGATAGCTTCCAAAAGCGCCAGGTCCCCCAGCAAACGAACTTTTCAAGTTATGAAGAGATGGGGCTGCAGTTTGCCAATGGAACCAAATCACAACTGGGAAGTAAACTGCTCGGTGCCATACAGTCTAAAGGCACGGTTGGAGCCATTTCCTTTTGCAACATCGAAGCGCTGCCTCTGACCGATAGCATGTCGAAGGTCTTCCAGGCCAGCATCCGCCGCGTTTCCGACAAACCACGCAATCCGGCGAATTCAGCCAACAGCCGGGAACTGGCAACCATGCTGGAGTGGAAGGGAAAGATGGAGGCCGGCGAACCCCTGTCTCCGGTCACCTTTGAGAAAGAAGGAAAGGTTATTGGTCACTATCCCATCATGACCAGTGCAATGTGCATGCAGTGCCATGGTCAACCAGGCACTCAGATTTTACAGCAAACACAGGATGTACTCTCAACACTTTACCCCACAGACCGGGCAACAGGATACGCTCCCAACCAGCTTCGGGGCATCTTTGTCGTGGAAATGCGCAAAAGAGAAAAAGATCACTAAGTAACTTAAGTTGCGAAACCGGGCTGAGAACTGGCCTAGCTTTGCATTACAATATCGGGAACCATGAATTATTACAACGCAAAGATCGCCAAAGGGAAAACCCTGGAGGAAGTACGCCAGACAGTAGAAGCGGCACTGGGCCGGGAAGGTTTTGGTGTGTTAACCGAAATTGACATCCGGGCAACGATGAAAAAAAAGCTGGATAAGGAGTATCTCCCCCACGTCATCCTGGGGGCTTGTAACCCGGTTTATGCCGATAAAGTTCTGTCTAAAGAGCCGAGGATCAGCACCATGCTGCCTTGTAACGTGACGATCCGGCAACTGGAAACAGGAGAAATTGAAGTGGCGACGATCAACCCGGAAGCAGCCATGCAGTCCATCGGCAATCCGGCGATTGAAGCATTTGGTCGCGAGGTCCAGGCCAAACTGCTGTCGGTCCTGGAGGCCGTTTGAATGCGTTGAGTTGCCTTAAACCCGCTGTTTTATTGCTGCCCTTCGTGCCTTGTGCAGAATTGTCAACCATGGGCGGGATCCTGGCCTTATCTTTGTGTGCTTTTTGGTAGCAAACCCCAGCGCACGGATGATGCAATGTGGTGCCAAAGGGCACGTTGAAATGGACAGACAATCAAGCCATTCCCAAGCAAGCCGGCATTCCAGGCCCCAATGCCACAAGATCCGCTGGTGGACGGGTGTCATTCCAAATGGCCGATGTCCCGGCTGTATCATTAAAATGCATTCATGAAGGATTTTCCCAATTTTTCGCCCAAGGCGCTTCACTCATTCCACATTCCCGTGATGGGGCTGGCGTACACCATAGATACCCCCGTGCGGGTTGCACACCTGGGCATTTCATCAACGGTTTCCCTTGGCGACGATATGCTGATCGAGCGCGTGAGGCGGTATTACGGAGAAAAGTTCCGCTTGCCCTTTCATCCCATCGAAAACGCGGATGAAGATTCCCGCGCGAGGCGGGTCACGGAATACCTCAACATGCTGAGCGACATCGTGAGCATAAAGCTCAGGGAACAAAAGGAAAAGCTGCTTCAAGGAAAATCCCAAATCGATGCGTTTATCAGCATGTTGCCGGATTATTCAGCACTCAGGCAGGAGCTCAGTGAAATGACCTCCAATTGCAATTCTGCGAAACTTAAAAAATGGTTAAACGAACACCTGGTCGCGGGTTCGATCGATGTCAACATCATGACCCGGCTCGACAAGGTAAATTATCGCAAAGGGGAACCACTACCCATTGAATACAACGATGCCCATGCAAGTTTGCGGGGATTTGCCAAAAGCAAATTGCAATCTACCGTTGTGTTTTCGGCCGGCATGAACCCAAGGTTGTTCAGCTACCTCGAAAATTTTGACGCATTTTACCCTAAACAGGAAGCCGGGCTGGAAAAGAAGATTGCCATCAAAGTCAGCGATTACCGGTCAGCACTCGTGCAGGGGAAATTACTCGCCAAAAAGGGCTTGTGGGTATCCGAATACCGGATCGAATCCGGGCTCAATTGCGGCGGGCATGCTTTTGCCACCCAGGGAAAACTGATGGGCCCCATACTCGAAGAATTTAAAAGGGGTCGCCATGAAATGGTGGAAGGCGTATTTGCCACCTACCGCGATGCTCTCAAAGCCAAAGGCAGGTATTGTCCACCCGAACCACCCGCCCAAAGGATCGCAGCTCAAGGAGGCGTAGGCACGGCTGAAGAACACGAATTCCTGCTCCATTACTACGAACTCTCATCAGTAGGGTGGGGAAGCCCTTTTATGCTCGTCCCGGAAGCCGTGAGCATCGACGTACATACGCTGGATCAACTTGCCAAGGCAGGTGAAGAAGACCTGTACCTCAGCGGAGCGTCGCCTTTGGGGGTCCCCTTCAACAACCTGCGGAATTCCGGACGGCAGCGCGCACAAAAGGAGCGCGAGGCCAGGGGGCTTTTGGGAAATCCCTGTACGAAAAAATACCTGGTAATGCCTGCTACCGACGGGGAGGAACCCATCTGCACGGCATCCACCAAATACCAGGAGGCAAAAATCGCCGAACTCGACGCCATGGGCCTGCCCGCCGAAGAGCGTGCAGAACGGTACGGAAAAATTGTGGAGAAGGAGTGTCTGTGCGGGGGGCTTGCGATTCCTTTTTTGGACGAGCACGGACTGGAAACCAAACTCGAAGGCAAGGGCGCTACCGTATGTCCGGGACCCAACATCGCCTACTTTGACCGCAGCTACAGTTTAAAAGAAATGGTCGGGCACATCTACGGCCGGCTCGATCTCATCGCCCACCGGGACCGGCCTCATATGTTTGTAAAGGAATTGCAGCTCAACCTCGACGACTTCCGGGATAAGGTCGAGGCCTTTTTAAAGCAGCCGGATGCCCGCATGCGCGAACAGCTTGCAGGCTATGCCGACAACCTCTCTTCAGGAATCGAATACTACCTTGCGCTGCTATCTGAACTGCGCAGCTGGTTTGGAAGGAGTCGCACGCGGATGCTGGCCGATTTGAAGCATTGTGGCGAAGAATGCAGCCGCATTGCCGCAACGCTCTCCGAACCCGTTTTGGCCGGGTCCCTTGAATAACCCGCCTCCCCCTGGCGGACAAATACCACCGAACCCTACGTGGAGATTGTGGTGCCTCTTCTAAATCGCAGGAGCCTGCCCCGGATCCGTTGATCCATCTTGAACTAACAAACGTTTGTAAGCATAGGGCGTGAGGGTTTCCATTCACTGTGCTAACAAATGTTAGTTATAGGTACAGATCATTCGGATTGTTCCTCCTTTGGAAGAACGGGTTTTCCTCCAAGGTAAACCCCAAGTACGCGCGTCTGCGCGAGTTCTTCATCTGAACAGCTCAGCAGGTTGCGATCCAGGATGGCGATGTCTGCCAGCTTGCCGGGTTCAAGGCTTCCTTTGATGGCTTCCTCCCGGGCCGCATAGGCATTCCAGATGGTATAAGACCTGAGGGCTTCCAGGCGGCGCATGCGCTGTTCGGGAAAAAAGGCCTCGCCCCCGGGGGCTCTCTTGCGCGTAATCGCGGCATACATGCAGGCAAAGGGATTGATCGGTTCTACCGGACAGTCCGTGCCATTGGCAAGGCGAGCGCCCGAATCGAGCAGGGATCTCCAGGGATAGGCACCTTCCCGAGCTCTTTGCTCCCCCAGACGCTTGACGACAAAGGGGGCATCGGAGGTGCAATGGATGGCTTGCATCGAGGCGATGACGCCGAGTGGCCCAAACCGGGCAATGTCGTCGGGGTGCAGGTGCTGTGCATGTTCAATGCGCCAGCGCAGGTCTTCATCCCTCTTGCCCGCAAGTTCGCTTTCAAACAGGTCGAGGATCTCCCGGTTGGCCCTGTCCCCGATGCCGTGAACGCAGAATTGTAGGCCGCGCTTGGCGCATGCCTGAGCCAGTTTCTGGAGCTGGTCCACTGGAGTGGTGTTCTGACCCCTGAAACCGGGCTTGTCGGAATACGATTCCAGCAACCAGGCTCCGTAGCTGCCCAAAGCGCCATCCGCATAGGCTTTCACCGCATGACAGCAAAAATTGCTTTGCGGATTGAGTTCAACGGGGAGCTGGTCGATGGCGGTCAACAGTTGCTGGGCCTGGTCGTGCAGCATGACCCACAACCGGGTACTGATCGTTCCCGAGTCACAGAGGTTTTTGAGTAAGCGGATTTCTTCCAGGTTAGAGCCCGCGTCCTGGAAGCTGCAGATCCCGTAAGAAAGACAGTGCCCGGATGCGGCAAGCGCCATGCGCTTCAGAGCGGCCATGCGCTCTGTTTCCGGAAGGCGGCTGCGTTCCGCTTCTCTTGACCGGTAAATGACCTCCATGGCGTTTTCTTCGAAAACCCCTGTAAGTTTTCCCGCATCGTCGCGAACGATCCGGCCACCGGTGGGCGAGGCACTTTCCGGCCCAACCCTGGCAAGTTCCATGGCTTGGGCATTGGCAAGCAGGGCATGTCCGGATGCATGGACAAGCAGGACCGGATTTTCCGGACTCACGGCGCTGAGTGCATCGTGGTAAGGGTAGCCGTTGTATCGCAAATCAGCTTCCGCCAACCACTTCTCCTGGTGCCAGCCACGCCCCTCGATCCACTGCCCCGGTTTTGCAGTCTTGACCGCGTCTGCCGTCTTTGCAACGATTTCACTCCACGATTGGGCATCCGCGAGGTTGAGGGTGAGCAGACTGTTGCCCAAACCAAGAAAATGGCCGTGACCTTCGATGAGCCCCGGCATCGCAAATGCTCCATTGAGATCGACCAGCTCGGTATCGTCACCGACATGGTCTCTCAGCGTTTCTGCAGTTCCTGTGGCTAGGATTGCATCCCCTGAAATCGCAATGGCTTCAACGACGGCATCGGATGAATCCGCCGTGTATATTTCCCCGTTGAACAGCAGCACGTCTGCTTTTTGGCTTACTTTGCACGACGCCATCAGGGCAGATGCTCCTATGAGCCAGGCTATTTTAATTTCTGCTTTCTTCATCATGACAAATTTACATCCAGCTGCAGAACTTCTGGAATCCTTCGACCGCTATCGGTTAGAACAATTCCAAAACGCAAGGCCCCCCTTGCTCTACGATCCGGTTGTTTACATGATGAATCTTGGTGGTAAACGCATTCGTCCGCTGGCCACCCTCTGGGTAGCCAGACAGCTGGGCGGAGATCCGGAGGCTGCCATGGATGCAGCTTACGGCGTCGAGCTCTTTCACAATTTCACCCTGATGCACGACGACATCATGGATGCTGCCGAAATGAGGCGAAACCAACTGTGCGCCCATGTCCGGTATGGCACCAGTGCGGCCATTCTCTCCGGCGACGTCATGCTCATCGAGTCGATTCGCTACCTGCGCGAAGCTGAACGAAAGTCGGGAACTCACGGTCTTTGCGATGTGTTGATTCGCACGGCGCGGGAAGTCTGCGAAGGCCAGGCAATGGACATGGAATTTGAGGCGAGCCGGGAGGTTGGCCTGGAAGACTACATTGAAATGATCCGCCGCAAAACAGCCGTTTTGCTGGCTGCCTGCCTGGAGTTAGGGGCACGCATCGGCGGCTGCCCGGATTTGGCCGAGACCTGCTATTCAGTGGGACAATGGACGGGCATCGGATTCCAACTCGAAGATGATTACCTGGACTTTTATGCACAGGATGCGGCATTTGGAAAATTGCATGGCGGCGACATCCGGCGCAAAAAGAAGTCTGGTCTCATCCTGGAACTTTGCGACCGTTTCCTTCCGGAAGAACGCAAAGACTTTTTGAAGTGGTACCAAGAGGAAGCAAGTGACGAGGCCAGGATCGCCGGTGTCGGCAAGGCATTCGAAGAAAGGAACATTGCCGGCATTTTTCGCCAACGGATCGACAGCTATAAACAGCGCGCCATGCAGGCTGTCGATACGCTCGATCAGGAGGGTGGTCTTTCCAGAGAACTCCGTGCTTTCGTCGAATGGATTTTTTCCAGGTCTTATTGAGGTCCGGACTTTTCGGCGGGAAACCCCTCGTTTGTCGCTGCCTGATAGATGCGCAGCTTGGTTGACTTTAGGATGGCCCATCCGGCATCCGCATCGCGAATGCGGACTTCCAAAAGAATTACCGCGTTCGCATTTTGTGGTATTTTAACGCCGAGGTGGAATTGCATGACGGCATTTCCTTTCCTGGATTCAACAAAATCAACAAGCACCTTTCCGGATGCCCCATCAGATACCCGGATCCGGCATTCTGGACGGTAGCTCAGAAAATTCCACCTTTCCAGCTCGACGTCCACGTAGCACATTCCGGCCGAAACAGGCACCTGGCTTGCGATCGTCATGCCTTCTTCGGAAAGATGAAATTGGCCGCTTTGCTCGCGTTTCAGCCGCTCGACGTAATGGAAATAACGGTCGTAAAGCTCAGTGGGAAGCAGTTGATCATTTTCCGTGGCAAGGATACAAGCTGCGCGGTAACATTCGAGTTTGCGGTAAATTCTTTGATAGGCGAGGTTGTCGTAAAATGCATCCAGTTCAAAATTTTCACGGACGCGATACATGCGGTTACCCTCTGAGATCAGTATCCCATTGTAAAAAAATTCGTCGATGCGCCGGTTGTCTGTCATCAGGGGGATGGCCCGTTCCGCGTAAAAATCCTGTCTGAACCTCAAACCTTCACTCAGCGCAGTGCTGTATTCGGGAACGCGCAGCCCGCCGCGGATTTGCATCAGGGAGAGCAGGGTTTCGTACAGGTCGAGATGCGTACACACCTCTGCATAATGCTGAGCTTGCTCCAGGGCAGGTGAATACAGGATGAGTGGGACATGGTATTTTTTCAGAGGATTGGAGACGGGGATTTCCGTAATGGGATGGTCGCCTGTAATGACAAACACGGTGTTTGAGTAATCTTCCCGCAAGGAATAACGGCTAAGCAGTTCCCGGAGGGCGTCGTCGACATTGTACAATGAGGTGTAATATTTGCCGTATTGCAAAAAATGCTGACGGTCACTCTCACTTTGTACTTCCTCCAGAGCCATCTTGAATTTATTGCGATAGTAGGTTTCGTCGTCAACGGCAAATGGCGCATGAGAAGTTCCTGTAAAAAATACATCATAACGGGGGTTCCGGCTGTGTTCTGGCGTATTGAGTAAGTATTGACGGAAAAGATCGCGGTCGTTGTACCCCCAGAAGAATTTCTCCTCTCCGACAAATACTTTTTTGAAAGAGTGGTGGTAGTCTTCGCGGTCTATAATTTGTGAGATGTTGTTGAAACGGTAAAAGTTTTCTTTGCCATGAAACCATGCCCCCTGTCCGTAAAAAAAACGGGTTTTAAAATCGTTTGCATTGAATACATTGACGAGGGAAAAGTGGTAAGGGTAGCGATCCATCAATGCAAAACCGTCGTTGCCAAAAGGAAGCGACCCGTTGAGCGAAGGCGTTGCTCCGAACGATCGTTCGGATGTGCTCAGGCAGTGGCTCCAATAGAGGGACTTATCTGTCAGGCTGTCGAGAAATGGCATGAAGTGGATCCCCCTGACCGGTTGGAGAAAATCATTGCCGAGCCCCTCAACGATGATCAGCAGGATGTTGGGGGCTGTCCCGTTTTTCAGGGGGAGCTTTGCGGCTAGGTTTCCGTCGGCGTGAAAGCAATGGAGAAAGGGAAAATCCGGATCCAGGTACTCCGGTCCGGGAAATTCATGTTGATAAGTACTGGCTTGCTTATGGAGCGGGGCCCCAACGATCAAGCGCCTGGCCTCTCGCAGGACATTGACATAGAAATAGGTCGACTTGTTGATCGCGAGATTCCCGGAAACCGGCAGCTTGAGGATGCTCAAACAGGGAATGAATACCAAGGCCACCAGTGCAAAGCTCCCCAAAAGCACTTTTCGCGTGGCCAGGCGGGGCATCCAGCGGTACAATTTTGCAACCAGCGCCAGGAATAGCAACAAGACGATGGCATATTTCGAAAGGGCGGGGAGCAAAACATGGGCATCGGCCGTAGCGATGGAGAAGGCCATTTCTTCAGGACGGTGCTTAAACACAAAGACGTCGAGCGGCCTTTGCTGGTAAAAGAAATATTCCGAAATGGAGATGTGCAAAAAGGCAAAGAGTCCGATGAAGTACCATCCGATCTTCCGGCTTAGATTAGGCCACCGCCGCATCAGCAGCCGGTGCGCCGGGTAAACGCAAAGCAAGGTCAGGCCTACTATGAACACATCTCCTGTGCAGCCGACCAATTCAGAGATCAGCAGCTGCTCCGGCTTGAAACGCAGGTAGAGGTGGAGGGTCTCAATCAGCCGTAAAACGGCGGCAAGGACGGTTGCAGCAATGAAATAGCTAAAGTAACTGGCATCCAGCCGGAACGCCAGCCGCTCATGCCATTCAATCCAACGGCGCATCGGCATTGCGGATTTCAAAGGACCCGTTTTCCCAGCCCGAAGTGAGTTTTGCCCCCCGTTGCAGGTAAAACCGGCGGGCAGGCTCATTCCAGTCGAGGACCTGCCACTTTACCCACCTCGCCCCCTGGCGCAGTGCCTCGGCCGCAACGGCCTCAAACAAGCGTTGCCCATACCCATGCCCGCGAAGGGGTTCCCGGATGATAAAATCTTCGAGGTACAGCGCTTTGCCGCTCCAGGTGGAGAAGTAGGGGAAATACAGCGCCATGCCGACGATGCCGTCCGCAGGAGATTCCAGGATCAGGGCCTCGAATAAACCCTTGGCCAGCCCATCCCGGAAATCGTCTGGCCGGGTGCGGACGGCCCCGGCTTCCTTCTCGTATTCGGCGAGCTCCTTTACGAGTACCAACAACTGCTCGGCATCGCCCGGGACGGCTTTCCGGAGGGTCAAAAAGGGGTCGTGGATTCTCATGTTTTCTCCCAAGATATGGCGCTGTTAAAGAGATGCAAAATATCGAAACAAAATGAATTCAGGATTTGGCCATTCCACGGGAAGGTACTATTTTTGCGTCTCCCTATGGGATAGGTGTGTCCTAAGGTGCTGAAAATGTGTAAACTATAAAATGCGTAGCAGCTAAAGTTCAATTATGCCAACAATCAATCAGTTGATCCGGAAAGGCCGCGAGAAGGTGGAATACAAAAGCAAGTCGCGTGCCCTGCAGTCGAATCCCCAGAAGCGGGGAGTCTGCACCCGGGTGTACACCACGACCCCCAAAAAGCCGAATTCCGCACTTCGGAAGGTGGCCAAGGTCCGTCTGACAAATGGGTTGGAGGTGATCTGCTACATACCCGGGGAAGGACACAACCTGCAGGAGCACAGCATCGTGCTGGTTCGCGGGGGTAGGGTGAAAGACCTTCCGGGCGTCCGTTACACCATCGTTCGGGGAGCACTCGATACCGCAGGCGTCAACAACCGCAAAAAGAGCCGCAGCCTTTACGGCACGAAACGCCCCAAGAAATAATTGATTAGGTACGCAAAGAGCAACATTACAGTTTGTCATAATTCATGAGAAAGCACAAACCAAAAAAACGCATACTGGAACCGGATCCGCGATTCGGCGACACGCTCGTCACCCAGTTCGTCAACAACATGATCTGGGAAGGTAAGAAGAGTACCGCCTACGGCATTTTTTATAAAGCCATGGACATCGTGGAGACCAAATTGTCTGAAGACCCTCACGCCGTTTGGCTCAGGGCGCTCGACAACGTCATGCCACACATTGAAGTAAAGCCCAAGCGCATCGGGGGGGCAACGTTCCAGATTCCCCAGGAAATGCGCCCAGCACGCAAAACTGCAACGGCCATCAAATGGCTGATCAAATATTCGCGCCTGCGCGCCGGAAAGGGAATGGCAGACAAGCTGGCCAATGAAGTCATTTCGGCAAGCAAAAACGAAGGCGCTGCGGTGAAAAAACGCGAGGATACCCACAAAATGGCTGAGGCCAACCGGGCATTTGCTCATTTCAAATCATAAGGAAAGCCGGGAATGTCTAAGGATCTTAAATACTTGCGCAACATCGGAATTGCCGCTCACATCGATGCCGGTAAGACCACGACGACGGAACGCATTCTGTATTACACCGGCCTCACCCACAAAATTGGAGAGGTACACGATGGGGCCGCTACCATGGACTGGATGGCCCAGGAGCAGGAACGCGGGATCACCATTACCTCCGCCGCCACACAGACGAACTGGAACTGGAAAGGCAATTCCTTTACCATCAACATCATCGATACGCCGGGTCACGTCGACTTCACAGTAGAAGTAAACCGCTCGCTGCGCGTACTCGACGGCTTGGTTTTTCTGTTTAGTGCGGTTGACGGGGTAGAACCTCAAAGTGAAACCAACTGGCGTCTGGCAGACAACTATAAAGTACCACGCCTGGGATTTGTCAACAAAATGGACCGCCAGGGAGCCGACTTTTTCAATGTAGTCCGGCAGGTCCGGACCATGCTGGGGTCTAAGGCCATTCCGTTACAGGTGCCCATTGGTGCCGAAGAACACTTTAAGGGGGTTGTTGACCTCATCACCAACAAAGCAATGATCTGGGATGAAGCAACCAAGGGAATGACCTACGCTGAGATCCCGATTCCTTCAGATATCGCCGAGCAGGTAAGAGAATGCCGGCAGGAGCTGATCGAGGCCATCGCCGAATACGACGACGACCTGATGATCAAATTTTTTGAAGACCCCGACAGCATCACCGAGGAGGAAATGATCCATGCCATCCGTTCTGCGGTATGCGACATGAAGTTCGTTCCCATGTTGTGTGGGTCTGCTTTTAAAAATAAGGGCGTTCAGGCAGTGCTCGACGCCGTTTGCGCATACCTTCCGTCCCCCGTTGACGTCGAAGCGGTGGTCGGGACCCATCCGAAGACCGACGAAGAACTGCATCGCAAACCATCGGCTTCCGAGCCTTTTGCCGCCTTGGCGTTCAAGGTTGCTACGGATCCCTTTGTGGGACGCCTCGTCTTCATGCGCGTATATTCCGGCCGTCTGGATGCCGGTTCCTATGTCATGAAAGTCCGCACGGACAAAGACCGGATCAGTATGGAAAAGGAGCGCATTTCCAGACTCTTCCTGATGCACGCCAATGATCGCAAAGCCATAGACTACGTGGAAGCCGGCGACATCGTTGCCGCGGTCGGTTTTAAAGACATTAAGACCGGGGACACGCTCTGCGACGAGAGCCACCCGATCATCCTCGAATCCATGGTGTTCCCTGAACCCGTGATCAGCATTGCCATCGAGCCCAAAACCCAAAAGGACCAGGATAAACTTGGCATGTCTTTGGCAAAACTGGCGGAGGAGGATCCTACGTTTCGCGTATTTACCGACGAAAACACCGGACAGACCATCATCAGCGGTATGGGTGAACTTCACCTGGAGATCATCGTCGATCGGCTCCGCCGCGAATTTGGCGTAGAATGCAACCAGGGGGCTCCACAGGTCAACTATAAGGAGTCAATGACCAAGACCGTGACCCACCGCGAAAGGCTGAAGAAACAAACCGGGGGATCCGGTCTGTTTGCCGACATGGAATTTGAATTGGGGCCGGCCGATGAGAGCTTTTTGGAAAGCGACGATTTCAAAAATGGCAAGACCCGGATGCAATTCGTCTGGGACGTATTCGGGGGTGCCATCGACAAAGCATACGTCCAGCCCATCATAAAGGGCTTCGAATCGATGATGAACCAGGGCATCCTTGCCGGATACAACCTGGAAAACATGAAGGTGAGGGTATTCGACGGGTCAATGCACTCCGTTGACTCCAAACCACAGGCGTTCGAACTTTGTGCCAAGGATGGTTTCCGGGAAGCTGCCCCTAAAACGGGACCACAACTCATGGAACCCATCATGAAACTGGAAGTGATTACCCCGGAGGAGTATGTCGGACCGGTGATCGGAGACCTCAACCGGCGTCGCGGGATGCCTAAAGGGCAGGAACAGCGCATGGGAGGTGCCGTAGCCATTCAGGCTGAAGTCCCTCTTTCGGAGATGTTCGGGTACGTAACCCAGTTGCGGACCATCACATCGGGCCGGGCGAGTTCAACCATGGAATTTTCGCATTATTCCCCGGTGCCGCGGCAGGTAGCCGAAGAAATCATTGCCAAGGCCAAAGGAACGGTCAAGGTTTAGAAAAGATTGATTAACAACGATAGGCATGAATCAAAAAATTCGGATTAAACTTCGTTCTTACGACCATAACCTGGTCGACAAGAGTACGGAGAAGATTGTGAAAACGGTGCGCGCGAGTGGCGCAGTCGTTGCCGGTCCGATTCCGCTGCCAACTGAGAAAGAGATTTTTACCGTGCTCAAATCGCCGCACGTCAACAAGAAATCTCGGGAGCAGTTTCAGCTAAGGACCCATAAACGGCTCATCGAGATATACACACCCACCAACAAAACGGTGGATGCGTTGTCCAAGCTCGAGCTGCCCAGCGGGGTGGACATTCAGGTTAAACTGTCGTAAACTTCGCACATCCTGAGTTTTTTGAGTCGCCCGGATCCCCGGGTGCCCATTGCATAACTTATTTAAAACCGCACATTGTGAACGGATTGATCGGAACAAAAGTCGGCATGACGAGCATCTACGACAAAGACGGCAAGTTCATTGCCTGTACCGTCGTAGAGATGTCTCCCAATGTAGTTACGCAGGTCAAAACGGAAGAGTCGGATGGATATTCCGCTCTGCAGTTTTCTTACGGCGAAGCAAAACCCTCCCGGGCAAATGGTGCCATCACCGGGCATTTCTCCCGGTCCAACACCACTCCCAAGCGACGTTCGGTTGAGTTTAGGGATTGTGGACTGGAGAAACAACTTGGCGACCAGGTACAGTTGACGGAGATTTTTGCCGAAGGCGATACGGTTCATGCCCGCGGAGTTTCCAAAGGGAAGGGCTTCCAGGGCGTGATCAAAAGGCATGGATTCGGAGGGGTTCAAAACTCCACACACGGACAGCACAACCGCCTGCGCGCACCTGGATCCATTGGCGCTTCTTCCTATCCATCAAAGGTCGTCAAAGGCCTTCGCATGGCAGGCCAAAAGGGAAATGTGCACATTAAAGTCCGGAATCTCAAAGTAGCCCGGATTCTTCCCGAGAAAAACCTCCTTCTGGTCCGCGGAGCCATTCCAGGGCATAAGGGGGCCCTCGTCGTAATCGAAAAAAAGTAATGCCACATGAAAGTCGACGTACTTAGCATCAACGGCAACAGCACCGGACGCAGCGTGGAGCTGCCCGATGGCATTTTTGGCATCGAACCCAACGGCCATGTGCTCTACCTGGCTGCCAAGGCCTATATGGCCAACCAGCGCCAGGGAACCCACGATTCCAAAGAGCGCAACGCCGTGTCCCGTTCCACCCGCAAGATCAAACGGCAAAAGGGAACGGGTGGAGCCCGCGCAGGCTCTTTAAAAAACATCCTCTTCAAAGGGGGAGGCCGCGCATTTGGACCACACCCCAGGGACTATTCACAGAAACTCAACAAAAAGGTAAGCCAGCTTGCACGCCGGTCTGCTCTGTCGCAAAAAGCCGCAGGAGCGTCCATTCTGGTCGTGGAAGACTTTCAACTTGACCAGGTTAAGACACGGGCCTTTGCAGGCATCATGAAGAACCTCAAGTTGGATCGCGAAAAAACCCTGGTGGTCACCCCGGAATACGACGAAAAGTTGTACCTGGCAAGCCGTAACCTGCCGTGCACCGAACTTCAGGTGGCGCGCGACCTGAATACCTACGCGATCATGAACTGCAAAAAACTGGTGCTCACGGAGTCCAGTATTGGAAAAATCAGCGAAATCCTCGCCTAAACAGACTCAGATGGACAAACAAATTGTGATTCGTCCGGTCATTACCGAGAAATCCGAAAAGCTGACAACCCGTCGCAACCAGTATACTTTTCTGGTAGCGAGAGACAGCAATAAGGTCGAAATTTCCAAAGCGGTCGAAAAGCTGTACAACGTAAACGTCGTTTCGGTAAATACCAACCGCATGCCGGGAAAACCCAAAACCCGCAATACCCGTTCGGCTGTTCTGAAAGGCCAAAAGGCATCGTATAAGAAGGCGGTCATCAGCCTTAAACCGGGTGAAGAGATCAACATTTACGGAGACGAAAAATAATTCAGCGATATGCCAGTCAAAAAATTAAATCCGATCACCCCAGGCATGCGCTTCCGCGTGCAGCTCACCCACGAGGAGCTCACGGCGAGCCGACCTGAGAAGTCGCTTGTAGAAAGCATTCACGACAGTGGCGGACGCAACAACCAGGGGCGCAGGACCATGCGTTACCGTGGGGGCGGCCACAAGAAACAGTATCGCAGGATCGATTTTCTTCGAGACAAAGACAACATTCCGGCTAAGGTTAAGACGATAGAGTACGATCCCAACCGGTCGGCCCACATCGCCTTGTTGTTTTATGCCGATGGCGAAAAGAGGTACATCATTGCCCCGCACGGTCTCAAAGTGGGCGACCAGGTGATGAGTGGCTCCAACGCGACACCGGATGTTGGAAACACACTTCCCCTCGGACAGGTGCCGCTGGGGTCCAGCATCCATGCCATTGAGTTGCATCCTGGCCAGGGAGCTTGCCTGGTTCGGAGCGCTGGAACCGCCGCGACCATGATGGGAAAGGAAGACCGCTACGTTTCGATCAAGATGCCCTCGGGCGAGATCCGGCGCATCCTGTCGACGTGCAGGGCCACGATGGGTACAACCTCCAATCCGGACCATAGCCTGGAACGCATTGGTAAAGCAGGTCGCAACCGATGGCTGGGCCAGCGCCCCCGTACGCGCGGCGTAGCCATGAACCCAGTTGACCATCCGATGGGCGGTGGTGAAGGACGTGCTTCGGGCGGCCACCCGCGCTCGCGCAAAGGCCTGATCGCCAAAGGTGCTAAGACGAGGTCCCGCAAAAAACATTCATCGAAACTCATCATCTCCAGAAGAAAGACTACCAATTAATTTCTAGCCTCATTCACTATGTCCAGATCAATTAAAAAAGGTCCCTTCGTCCACCATCGCCTGATGGAGAAAATCCACAAATCAAAGGAATCGGGAAAGAAATCCGTGATCAAGACCTGGAGCCGGGCATCCATGATCATTCCCGACATGGTAGGAGAAACCATTGCCGTACACAACGGGAAGACCTTCATTCCCGTCTACATCACCGAGAACATGGTCGGTCATAAACTTGGCGAATTTTCGCCCACGCGTACCTTCCGTGCACACTCAGGAAACCGTTAACCAGTCGAAAATAAAAATACGAGATGGAAGCTGTAGCTAAGTTGAGAAACTGCCCGATGTCCGCCCGGAAAATGCGGCTGGTGGTCGATCTCATCCGTGGAAAAAAGGTGGGCGAGGCCCTCAACATTCTGAAGTTTACCAAGAAGGAAGCTTCGGTTTGGCTAGAAAAGCTTTTGCTTTCAGCCATCAACAATTTTGAACAGAAACACGGCGAAGGATCCGCAGACACCAACGGGCTTTACATCAAGACGGCCTTCGTCGATGGCGGCATGATGATTAAGCGCTTTCAGCCTGCGCCACACGGCCGCGCACACCGCATCCGCAAACGCAGAAATCACGTTACCCTCATTGTTGCAGGGAGCGCATCCGTTCAACAAAGCAAAGATTCAAACGAATAAATATGGGTCAAAAAGCAAATCCCATTGGCAATCGCCTGGGCATCATCCGGGGCTGGGACTCCAACTGGTTTGGAGGAAAATCTTTTTCGCAGAAAGTAGTAGAAGACGAGAAAATCCGCAACTACCTCAATGCGCGCATTGAAAAGGGCGGCTTGGCCCGCATCATCATCGAGCGCACGCTGAAGCGCATTACGGTTTCGATTCAGACATCCCGTCCGGGCATCATCATCGGTAAAGGGGGGGCAGAGGTCGATTCCATCCGCGAGGAGCTCAAAAAATTAACCGGGCAAGACATCCAGATCAACATCCTGGAGATCCGCAAACCGGAATTGGACGCCGCAATTGTCGGCGAGTCGATCGCAAAACAGATCGAATCCCGCATTAACTACCGGCGCGCTACGAAAATGGCCATCCAGTCGACGATACGCGCTGGCGCAGAAGGGATCAAAGTGCGCATCTCCGGGCGACTCAACGGGGCTGAAATTGCTCGCTCCGAAGAGTACAAAGAAGGCCGCATTCCATTGCATACGTTTCGTGCCGACATCGACTACGCCATCAAGGAAGCCCAAACGGTTTACGGAAAGATCGGGATCAAGACCTGGATCTGCAAAGGAGAGGTCTACACCCGTCGCGACCTGTCTCCTTTGGCCGGTATGGAAAAGAAGGAGGGCAAGGGAGGAATGGGATCCGGAATGCCGCGTCGGGGTGGAGGAGACCGGGAAGGGCGCGATCGCCGCTCAGACCGCGGGGGAAAAAGGAGACAATGATTCGGGAAAGTCATCGTAATTTTGCGACTCTTTTCTAAAAACTAATGATCGTTTAGAAGCTTATGTTACAGCCAAAACGCCTTAAATACAGGAGACAGCAGAAAGGCCGGATCAAAGGGGTCGCCCACCGCGGAACCACGGTGGCCTTTGGCACGTTCGGTCTCAAAGCACTGGAGAGCAGCCGGATCACCAACCGGCAGATTGAGGCAGCACGTATCGCCATGACCCGCCACATGAAACGGGAGGGCAATGTGTGGATTCGCATTTTTCCCGACAAGCCGATCACTTCCAAACCAGCCGAAGTGCGGATGGGTAAGGGTAAGGGCGCGCTGGATCACTACGTGGCTGTCGTAAAGGCCGGCGCCATCATGTTTGAAATGGATGGCATTCCGTACCAGATTGCCGCTGAGGCTTTTCACCTCGCCGCCCAAAAGCTTCCGATCAAAACCAAAGTGGTCGTCCGCCGGGAGTTTCAAAATTTGGTAACCGCTTAATTGTCTGTAAACCATGGCATTGAAAAAATATACCGAATTTGCTGGGTTGGCCAGTGATGTGCTCGAGCGCGATCTGCGACAGGCGGTCGAAGAGCTCTCAAGGCTCAGGGTAGAGCATAAAGTGAAGGGATTGCAAAATCCCGTTCAAATCCGCCACTTGCGCAAAGAAATTGCCCGAATGAAAACTGAAATGACAAAAAGATCATCCTCTCATGCATAAACAGACCGCTGAAATGGAACAACGCAATTTGAGAAAACAGAAAGTCGGCGTGGTAAGCAGCAACAAGATGGACAAAACCATAGTCGTTCGTGTTGAGCGGTCCATTCTTCATGCCAAATATGGGAAGAAGGTCAAAAAGAGCAATAAGTATTTCGCCCATGACGAAAAGAATGAATGCAACATCGGTGACACCGTACGCATCATGGAAACCCGTCCGCTCAGCAAAAATAAGAGCTGGCGGATGGTGGAAATCCTTCGTCGCGGAGAGTGAGTACAATTAAAATGAACGTGTATGATACAGCAGGAATCGAGACTGAACGTAGCAGATAACAGCGGGGCAAAAGAAGTCCTTTGTATCCGTGTGCTCGGAGGAACCAAGCGGCGGTACGCTTCAGTTGGCGACAAAATTGTCGTCACGGTAAAGTCGGCAACCCCGGGCGGCGTCAAAAAGGGGACCGTATCCAAAGCCGTAATCGTACGCACGAAGAAGGAGATTCGCCGCAAGGACGGTACCTATATCCGTTTTGATGACAATGCGGTGGTACTGCTGACCGCATCCGACGAGCCCCGGGGAACCCGCATTTTCGGTCCCGTAGCGCGCGAACTGCGGGAAAAGGATTACATGCGCATAGTCTCTCTCGCACCCGAAGTGCTTTAATGGATAAATAGCCAGACGATGAAAAAATTTAAAATCAAAACGGGCGATAAAGTGGCGGTGATCGCGGGTTCAAACAAAGGAAAAACCGGCATTGTCACGCAAGTGATTACCGACAAGGACCGCGCCGTCGTGGAAGGGGTCAACATCGTTAAAAAACATACCAAGCCCACCAACAACAATCCAGGCGGTATCGTCGAAATGCCTGCTCCTATTCACATTTCTAACCTGTCTTTGCTGGATCCAAAATCCGGGAAGCCTACCCGCGTAGGCTACCGCGATGAAAAGGGGAAGAAGGTCAGGGTATCTAAAGAATCCGGTGAAATCATAAAGTGATGAGCTATCAAAACAGACTCAGGAAACATTACCTCGACCAGGTTGTGCCGGCTTTGAAAGAGAAGTTCGGGTACAAGTCCGTTATGGAGGTGCCCAAAATCGTCAAGATCAGCATCAACCAGGGAGTTGGATCTGCTACCCAGGACAAAAAGCTCGTCGACATTGCCGTGACCGAATTGACGACCATCGTTGGGCAGAAAGCCGTGTCGACCAAATCCAGGAAGGCGGTCTCAAACTTCAAACTCCGGGAAAATATGCCCATTGGTGCCAAGGTGACCTTGCGCCGCGATAAGATGTACGAATTCCTTGACCGGCTCATTACGGTTGCACTTCCCCGGGTTCGCGACTTTCGCGGAGTTAGTGATACGGCATTCGACGGAAGAGGCAACTACACCCTTGGGGTGACCGAGCAAATCATTTTTCCGGAAATCGACCTCGACAAAATCAATAAAATAGCAGGCATGGATGTGACCATCGTCACTACAGCAAAAACCGACGCAGAAGCATTTGAGCTGCTCAAGCACATGGGCATGCCTTTCAAAAATCAGAAAAATTAGTCCCAGTTATGTCCAAGAAATCCATTATAGCCAGGCAAAACAAGCGTGAAAAGATGGTGGCCAAATACCACGATCTCCGCCAGTCGCTTAAGGCAGAGGGCAACTACGACGCACTTTCAAAACTGCCAAGAGATGCCTCCCCCGTGCGGTTGAAGAACCGCTGCCTCTTAACGGGCAGACCCAAAGGGTACATCCGGCGTTTTGGTGTATCGCGTTACGTTTTCCGGCTTATGGCGCTCGAAGGCAAGATTCCGGGAATTGTTAAAGCAAGTTGGTAATCAAAAAAATTCCAAAGTAAATGTCAGCAGTTACCGATCCGATAGCAGATTACCTGACCCGCATACGCAACGCGCAACAGGCAGGATTCAAAGTGGTGGACATACCCGCATCCAACGAGAAGCGGCGCATCACGGAGATCCTTTACCAATACGGCTACATCCTCAAATACAAATTCGAGGATACGGAGAATCATCAGGGCCTGATCCGCATTGCCATCAAATACGATCCGGTGACCCGAGTCCCCGTCATCAGGGAATTGGTTCGGGTAAGCCGGCCAGGACGAAGGGTTTATGCCAAAGCCGACCAGATCCAGAAAGTGATCAACGGGTTGGGCATTGCCATCGTATCAACATCCAAGGGACTCCTCACCGACAAAGATGCCCGCAAGGCCAATGTCGGGGGTGAGGTGCTGTGTCACATTCAATAAATTTAAGCTTGTTGCCATGTCGCGCATAGGAAAGAAAATCATCAAAATTCCCGCCGGGGTCGATGTAAAAATCGATAAGAGCCGGGTGACCGTTAAGGGTCCGAAAGGCGTTTTGATCCAGACCATTGATCCGGATATGACCGTGTCGGTGGAAGAAGGCGTTATGCAGGTTGCACGCCCCACAGACCAAAAGCGTCATCGCGCAGCCCACGGCCTGACCAGGGCGCTCCTCAACAATATGGTTACGGGCGTTACAGACGGGTTTACCCGGGTGCTGGAACTCGTCGGCGTCGGTTACCGCGTTGCGAATACGGGCAACATTCTCGAGATCGCGGTTGGGTACTCTCACCCCGTTTACTTCGCCATACCGGATGAGATCAAGGTTGAAACCGTCACAGAAAAGGGGTCAAACCCACGGATCATTCTCAAAGGTTCTGACAATCAATTGATCGGCCAGGTCTGCGCAAAGATCAGGGCACTGAAAGCACCCGAGCCGTTTAAAGGAAAGGGCATCAAGTTTGCCGGAGAAGTACTACGCAGAAAGGCTGGAAAATCAGCAGGAAAATAATTTGGCATTATCGCAACACGTGCACGATGAAAAAGAGCAAATCCATCAACCGGCAAAAGATCCGCTACCGCATCCGCAAAAAAATCAGCGGCACGGAAGAAAGGCCTCGCTTGTCCGTATACAAAAGCAACACCGGCATCTATTGCCAATTGATTGACGATACCAAAGGAATTACCCTTTGCGCAGCTTCTTCCAAAGAAAAGGATATGTCGCAGGGAAGTAAGTCCGAGATGGCCCGGCAGGTCGGAAACCGGATCGCATCACGCGCATTGGCCAAAAACATTAGCAGCATCGTTTTCGACCGGGGAGGCTTCATTTACCACGGTCGCGTCAAGGCATTGGCGGATGCAGCACGTGAAGGTGGACTCGCATTTTAATCACAAGCATTCGACAGCATAAGATATGGCAAAAGCACATGTAGTCAGGGTTAAGGCAGCCGGTGAAACCGAGCTCAAGGAAAAATTGGTTTCGCTCAACCGCGTTGCCAAGGTAACCAAAGGTGGACGGACCTTCAGCTTCTCAGCCCTGGTTGTGGTTGGAGACGGGAAGGGGATTGTCGGACAGGGAATTGGTAAGGCGCGTGAGGTTTCAGACGCCATCTCCAAAGCCGTCGACGATGCCAAGAAAAACCTCATCAAAGTCCCCATCCACAAAGGAACCATTGCCCATGAACAAAAGGGTAAATTCGGAGCAGGCCGCGTATTCATTAAGCCAGCCGCAGACGGAACCGGGGTCATCGCAGGAGGTGCTATGAGGGCAGTGCTGGAAATTGCAGGGGTCCACAACGTCCTTGCCAAATCCATCGGTTCATCGAACCCCCACAACGTTGTGAAAGCGACCCTCGATGCCCTTACGCGCGTCAGAAGCCCATATGAGGTCGCCAAAGACCGCAAAGTTGAACTTGTCAAGGTATTTGAAGGCGTTTAAATCGGAGAGCATCATGTCGAAAATCAGAGTGACCCAATCCAGGAGTACGATCAAAGCCAATAAAAATCAGAAATTGACCATCCAGGCACTTGGATTGAAGAATCCCAATGACGCCGTGGAGCACGAGCATACCCCTCAGATTGAAGGCATGCTCAGAAAGGTCATCCATCTCGTTCACGTCGAAAAGTTATCCTAATGGAACTGCACAACTTAAAGCCGGCCAAGGGGGCTGTGCACCGAGAAAAGCGCATTGCGCGTGGAGAAGGATCCGGACATGGCGGAACCGCTGGGAAAGGACACAAGGGGATGAAGGCGCGCTCGGGTGCTACGACATCGAAGAGTTTTGAAGGGGGCCAAACTCCACTGCAAAGGCGTCTTCCAAAGTTTGGTTTTAAAAACCCGGGCCGCGTTGAATACAAAGAGGTAAACCTTTCCACACTGGAAGCGTACGCCTCGCGCTATGACGTTTCAGAATTCAACATGGCATTTTTTACGACCAACCGCATTTTTAACAAGCGGGACCGGATTAAACTCCTCGCCAACGGAGAGGTTACCAGGGCATATCGCCTGCAGGTTCACGCCTGCTCTGCAACTGCCAAGGCTAAAATTGAAGCGGCTGGCGGATCTGTTGACCTGATTTAATTATTGGCGATGAAAAAGTTGATGGAGACTCTCAAGAACATCTGGAGCATCCAGGAGTTGCGGGATAAGATCGTTTATACCCTCACCCTGTTGTTCATTTTCCGGGTGGGCTCGTTTATCGTCCTTCCCGGCGTAGACCCGCAGATCCTTAGCCAAAAAACTACCAACGCTTCCAACAGCCTTTTTGGCTTGATTTCGAGCTACACCGGCGGAGCATTCGACAAAGCTTCCATATTTGCATTGGGGGTAATGCCCTACATTACGGCATCCATCATCATCCAGCTTCTGGGTTTTGCCGTTCCGTATTTTCAGAGATTGCAACAAAAGGAAGGGGAGTCCGGCAGGAAAAAACTCAACCAGATCACCCGGATGCTGACGGTATTCATTACCCTGGTGCAGGGTGGGGGTTACCTGACGTACATCAAATCGACCGGAGCAGTTGATCCGAACATCAGCCAGTTCATTTTCTGGTTCTCCAACAGCATCATCCTGGCAACGGGAACCGTTTTCTGTATGTGGATAGGAGAGCGCATCACCGACCGGGGCGTGGGCAACGGCATTTCGCTGCTGATCATGATCGGCATCATTGCTTCCCTGCCTTCAGCCTTTGCCTTTGAATTGAATACGCAGCAATTGCTGCTCTTCCTGCTCGAACTGGTGATCCTCTTTCTCATCGTCATCGCCTGCATCATGGTCATTCAGGGTGTGCGCAAGATCCCCATCCAGTTCGCCAAGCGCATGGTTGGACGAGGGGCAGGATCACTGCCCGCCGCAAACAACCGCGATTTTATCCCGTTGAAGGTAAATGCTGCCGGGGTCATGCCCATAATTTTTGCCCAAGCCATTCTTTTTCTGCCTCTGACTGCCGTTCAGTACATGACTTCGGATCCAAGTTTCGGAACCACCGGCTTTCTTCAGGTAATTACTGACCCCTACGGGTTTTGGCATAACCTGGTGACCTTCCTGCTCGTCGTGGGATTTACCTACATCTACACGGCGCTGATCGTCAATCCCCAGAATTATGCCGAGTACCTCAAACGGCAAAATGCATTCATCCCGGGCATTAAACCCGGCCAGGATACCGAGGAGTTTATCGATGCCACTACGACGAGGATTACGCTGCCTGGCTCGATCTTTCTAGGAATACTCACCATCCTTCCTGCCATCGCCGTGGTCTTTGGTGTCAATCCCGAATTTGCCAGGTTCTTCGGGGGATCGTCCGTACTGATCATGGTCGGCGTCATACTCGATACCCTGGCGGTCATCGAATCTTACCTCCTCATGCGCAAGTACGATGGGTTGGTAAAATCGGGTAGAATTGAAGGCCGGTTCAGCCAGGGTGTGGGACCCGTTGTAAACGGTTAAGTCCACCCCGACCAATGATTTACCTCAAGTCCGAGGAGGAAATTCAGAAAATTCGTCACAGTTGCCAGTTGGTTAGCCGTTCGCTGGCTCTGGTAGGCCAAATGTTGCGCCCGGGAATCACCGGGAGCGAACTCGACGCCCGTGCGGAGGAATTCATCCGCGATCATGCTGCCGTTCCGGCATTCAAAGGGTACAATGGCTTCCCGGCCAGCTTGTGCATCTCCATCAACGAACAGGTCGTGCACGGCATCCCTTCTGCATTGCCCATGAAGGAGGGCGATGTCGTCTCGGTAGACTGTGGAGTGCTGTGTGCCGGGTACTACGGCGATGCCGCCTACACGTTTGCCATTGGCGAAGTGTCCACGGAGATCCGCCAACTGATGCGCGTGACACTGGAGTCCCTCGCCCTCGGAATTGCCCAGGCTCGCGAGGGCAACCGGATCGGAGACGTCAGCTTTGCGATCCAGGAGCACGCCGAACAGCGCCATGGGTATGGCGTGGTTCGGGAACTGGTGGGCCACGGGATCGGCAGACAGCTACATGAGCCCCCCGAAGTGCCGAATTTTGGTAAACGGGGGAGCGGAATCGCACTAAAAGAAGGGATGGTCCTGGCCATTGAGCCCATGATCAATCTTGGAACCCGACGCGTCAAACAGCTCAAGGATGGCTGGACCATCGTCACCCAGGATAAAAAGCCATCGGCACACTACGAGCACACGGTCGTAGTCCGGAGAGAGCGCGCAGAAATCCTGTCCGACCACTCCGCAATCGAAGATTCAGTGAAAAATAACAAAGAATTGACAGGAATTGCCTAAAAAGATAGATATTTGCACTCCGAAAATTTTTAGATGGCCAAAAAAGACCTGATCACACAGGATGGAGTTATTGAAGAAGCCCTGTCTAACGCCATGTTCCGGGTAAGGCTTCAGAATGACCACCTGATCATAGCCACGATTTCGGGAAAGATGAGGATGCACTACATCAGGATCTTGCCTGGCGATAAAGTTTCGGTGGAGATGAGTCCATACGATCTGTCGAGGGGAAGGATAACCTATCGTTATAAAAGTGAGAAAATATGAAAGTCAGGACATCGGTGAAGAAAAGGACGGCGGATTGCAAGTTCGTTCGCAGGAAGGGAAGGCTTTACATCATCAACAAAAAGAACCCCAAGTTCAAGCAACGTCAGGGATAAGCTAAACGAAGGCAGCAATTATGGCTCGTATATCAGGTATAGATTTGCCCAGAAATAAGCGCGGGGTCATCGGTTTGACCTACATCTATGGCATTGGCCCTACCTCGGCGCGCGACATCCTGCAAAAGGCAGGAATTGACCACAGCGTTCGCGTTCAGGAGTGGTCCAACGACCAGGTGCAGACCATCGCCCGCATCATCCAGGAAGAATACCGGGTGGAAGGGGAGTTGCGCTCCGATGTGCAGCTCAGCATCAAGCGGTTGATGGATATAGCCAGCTACCGCGGCATTCGCCACAGAAAGGGACTCCCGGTACGGGGCCAGCGCACCAAAACCAATGCAAGGACCCGCAAGGGCAAGCGGAAAACCGTGGCCAACAAGAAAAAGGCGACCAAATAATCATCGATCAAGCAAGTTATGGCAAAGGGAAAAAAGGCTAAGAAGAGGAAAGTCAAGGTGGATTCAGACGGCCTGGCTTACATCCAGGCAAGTTTTAATAACATCATCATCTCGCTGACCAATAGGGCCGGGGAAGTCATTTCCTGGGCAAGTGCCGGGAAATCCGGATTCAAGGGCTCAAAGAAAAATACGCCTTTTGCCGCGCAGTTGTCGGCCTCCAATGCAGCGGCCACGGCCTACGAAGCCGGAATGCGTTCCGCCGAAGTCTACGTCAAAGGACCCGGGTCAGGCAGGGAAGCAGCAATCCGCGCACTCGATTCCTCAGGAATCCGAATCACCAAGATCATCGACGTCACCCCCATCCCGCACAATGGATGCCGTCCACCCAAACACCGCAGAGTTTAACCTTTAGCAAGCAGCAGCAATCCATGGCAAGATATACAGGACCGGTTACCAAAAAGTCGCGCGCATTCGGCCAGTCGCTCACGGGCTACGACAAGTCATTCGAACGCAAGAAGTATGCTCCGGGACAGCACGGACCTTCCAGGCGCAGAAAACAGCGTTCGGATTATGCGCTGCAACTCATCGAGAAACAAAAAGCCAAATACACCTATGGCGTACTGGAGCGCCAGTTCCGCAATACGTTCCACGATGCCCACAAAAAGGAAGGCGTCACCGGCGAAAACCTGTTCCAGTACCTGGAGGCACGGCTGGACAATACCGTATACCGCATGGGCATATCGCCTACCCGCAAAGGAGCCCGCCAGCTCGTATCACACCGGCACATCATGGTCAACGAACGCCTGGTGAATGTTCCCTCCTACCGCCTGCGTCCCGGCGATGTCATTTCCGTGCGGGGAAAGTCCCGCGGACTGGAGATCATCAAGCACAACGTCGCACAAAAGTCGGATACCCGCAAATTTGGATGGCTGGAGTGGAACCCCGATAAGATGGAGGGCAAGTTCGTTCAATACCCAAGCCGGGACCAGGTTCCAGAACCGATCAATGAACAGTTGATCGTCGAATTGTACTCCAAGTAAGGATTTCCTCCTTTCACCGTTAATACTTCTCGAATGAGCATATTAAACTTTCAAAAGCCGGAAAAAATTATTCTTCAAAAATCCTCGGATTTTGGAGGCACTTTTGAGTTTAAACCGCTGGAGCCGGGATTTGGCCAAACCATCGGCAACTCGCTTCGGAGAATATTGCTTTCCTCTTTAGAGGGTTTTGCCATTTCCTATGTCCGCATTGCCGGAGTGGAGCACGAATTTTCCACCATCAAGGGGGTCATGGAAGATGTTGTGGAAATCATCCTCAACTTCAAGCAGGTCCGCCTCAAGCCTGCTATGGATCCCGCCAGCCTCAAGGAGGAAAAGATTTACATCTCCATCAGCGGCAAAGAAAGCTTCGTTGCGGGAGACATCCAAAATGCCACCAACCTCTTTACGGTAACCAACCCCGGTCTGGTCATCTGCCGTATGGAACCTTGCGTGAACCTCGAGCTGGAACTTACCATCTCAAAAGGAAGAGGCTATGTTCCTGCCGATGAAATGATTACCAAAGATCTTCCCATCGGGATCATTCCCGTCGATGCAATTTATACACCGATTAAAAAGGTGGCTTACAACGTTTCCAACACGAGGGTAGGCCAGAAGACGGACTTTGAGAAACTCGTACTGGAAGTGGTGACGGATGGTTCCGTACACCCGGAGGAAGCAGTCAAGGAAGCAGCGCGCATCATGATACAGCATCTTATGCTGATCACCGATGAGAACATCACGTTCGAAGACTCCGTGCGCAAGGAAGACGTCATCGTCGACGAACACATACTGCACATGCGCAAACTGCTCAAAACTCCCCTGGAAGATCTCGACCTCAGCGTTCGCGCTTACAATTGCCTTAAAGCGGCTAAGATCAATACCCTGGCCGAACTGGTCCGCTACGATACACACGAGTTGCTGAAGTTCCGCAATTTTGGAAAGAAGTCCTTAGTTGAAATTGAAGAGCTGCTCCAACTCAAAGGCCTCAGTTTCGGAATGGATCTTTCCAAGTACAAACTCGAAGAAGACTAATCGCACATTCTGCCAATAAGCAAATTATCCAGCCATGCGACACGGAAAAGCGTTTAACCATCTCAGCAGGAAAAGGGGCCACCGCAAGGCGCTGCTCAAGAATCTGGCCATAGCCCTGATCCAGCACAAGCGGATCAACACAACCCTTGCAAAGGCTAAGGCGCTGCGCGTCTACATTGAGCCCTTGCTGACCAAAGCCAAAAACAACACGACACATGCTCGTAGAACGGTGTTCAGCTACCTTCAAAGCAAGGAAGCAATCACTGAGCTGTTTGGTGAAGTGGCGACCAAAATCGCAGATCGTCCCGGAGGCTATACCCGCGTGATCAGAAGTGGGTTCAGGCTGGGGGATGGTGCCGAGATGGCCATGATCGAGATGGTGGATTACAACGAGGTCATGGTTTCTGCATCCCAAGCAAAGGACCCGGGTGCAGCACGCAAAAAAACGAGACGGAGTGCCCGACGCAAAAAACAAGATTTCGGAGAACCGGGAAGCGAAACTGCAACGCAAACTGCAGAACAAGAATAATGGAAAGCGGCCTTCGTGCCGCTTTTTTTTTTTTGCTCATCGGGTACATTTGGCGCACGAATGGGGATGCGGCCCGGAGGGTTTGATATATTTGCAAAAGTTTAATATAAATAGTTGAACATGGCCTCAACCGCACGCAAAAAGGCTTATCTCCTGATGGACGATGGGAGCTATTTCGAGGGCTGGGCGGCTGGGAAATCCGGCACCGTAGGAGGGGAAATTTGCTTCAATACGAGCATGACGGGTTACCAGGAGATTTACACAGATCCCAGTTATTACGGCCAGATCATGGTCAATACCAACGTCCACATCGGAAATTACGGGGTCAGGCAGGAGGAGTCTGAGTCCGCTAAAGTGCAGATCCGGGGACTCGTGTGCAGGAATTTTTCTTCGCACATGAGCCGGCAATTGGCCTCTGAGTCGCTGGATGCCTTTCTGGAAGCTCAGGGCGTGCTTTGCATCCATGGCTTGGATACCCGGGCGATCGTCCGCCACATTCGCATCAACGGTGCAATGAACGCGGTAATTTCCACAGAGTTCGACCAGAAATCCCAACTGCGCAATTTCCTGGCTTCGGTTCCTTCCATGGAAGGGTTGGAACTTGCATCGCAGGTCACGACCCGGGCACCTTATCATTATGGCAACGCTGATGCGTCGTTCCGGCTGGCGGTAGTGGATTATGGCATCAAACAGAGCATACTTACACAGCTCGACGCTGCGGGCTTTTATATGCAGGTGTTTCCGGCAAATGCAGGATTTGAATCCATGGAACGCTGGAATCCCGATGCCTATTTTCTTTCCAACGGCCCGGGCGATCCAATGTCTATGCAATATGCCATTTCCGATGCGAGTGAGATCATACGTTCGGGCAAACCGGTTTTCGGGATTTGTCTGGGGCACCAACTCCTCAGCATTGCCATGGGTGTGCCCACCTTTAAAATGCACCACGGACACCGCGGCGCCAACCACCCGGTGCTAAACCTTCAAACGAAGCGGGGGGAAATCACCAGCCAAAATCACGGATTTGCCGTTGATGCTGGAATGCTCGAAAAGCACAAAGATGAAATTGGGCTAACGCATGTCAACCTCAACGACGGTTCTGTTGAGGGCTTCCACCACCTTAAGCGACCCATTTGCGGCGTTCAATACCACCCCGAGGCCGGACCAGGACCACACGATTCGAGGTACCTGTTCCATCAATTTCACCAAAGCCTCCAACGCGAATACCAAACCATTACACCAAACTCATGAGTGAAATCATCGATATCCGCGCACTGGAGATCCTCGACAGCCGGGGATTTCCAACCGTCGAAGTGGAAGTAGAAACGGAATGGGGAAGCATCCAGCGCGCTGCTGTGCCGTCAGGAGCCTCCACCGGTATGCATGAAGCACTTGAACTCCGCGACGGAGATGCCCACCGCTACTTGGGAAAGGGCGTCCAAAAGGCGTGCGCCTTCGTGGAAGAAGAACTTTCCATGCTGTTGACGGGAATGGATGTTCAGCAACAGCGTGAGATCGATCAGATCATGATCGAGGCCGATGGCACCCCCAACAAAGCCCAGTTTGGCGCAAATGCCCTGCTCGGCATCTCCCTGGCGGTTGCAAAAGCCGCTGCTGAAGAGGCAGGGCTCCCGCTATACCGTTACCTCGGAGGGGTAAATGCCTGTATGCTGCCTATGCCCATGATGAACATCATCAACGGTGGGGCGCATGCAGACAACCGCCTGGATTTTCAGGAATTCATGATCGTGCCGGTGGGCGCCTCCCAGTTTTCCGAAGCATTGTGGATGGGAGCGGAGGTATTTCATGCACTCAAAAAGGTAATCCGCGCAAAGGGCTTTTCCACCAACGTCGGCGACGAAGGGGGCTTTGCCCCCAACCTGGGCTCAACCGAAGAGGCCATTGAGCTCATCCTGGCCGCAATTGAAAGCGCGGGTTTCAAACCTGGAGACGACTTTCTGCTTTCCATGGACGCCGCTACATCAGAAATGTACGACCCCAAAAGCAAACAGTATGTCTTCAAGAAGTCAGGAGGGGATAGCCTCAGCGCTACATCGCTGGTCGATTTCTGGGAAAAACTCTGCGCCCAATATCCAATCGCGTCCCTCGAAGACGGTCTGGCCGAAGACGATTGGGAGGGCTGGAAAGAATTGACCACCCGATTGGGAAACACCGTTCAACTCGTGGGGGATGACCTGCTGGTCACCAACCCCGTGCGCATTGCAAATGCCATAGAAATGGGCGTGGCAAACGCAGTACTGATCAAAGTGAACCAGATCGGAACACTCACCGAAACCATCGACGCGGTCACGATGGCGCAACGGGCAGGATATCGTTGTGTGATCAGCCACCGCTCCGGGGAAACCGAAGACAGCACCATTGCCGACCTGTCAGTGGCCCTCAACTGCGGCCAGATCAAGACGGGTTCATTGTCGCGCTCCGACCGGTTGGCCAAATACAACCAACTGCTGCGCATCGAGCGCGAACTCGGCCCTCAGGCCACCTTTCCCGGAAAAAGTATATTTGGTAAATAAATAGTATATATATTTGCCTAATATTCTCTGAATTAGATGCAATTCCTTCGCCGCAACGTGCAATCCTTGACCAAACTGAAAGATTGGATTTTGCGGTACCGCTACGTCCTGATCCTGGTCTTTTTCCTCGTTTACATGCTGTTCTTTGATCAGTACCGCATCCCCATTGCATACTCGATCTTCAAGGATGTTCGACAACTGGAGCAGGAAAAGGAAGATTATCTGCTATCCCTTCGAAAACTGGCGGAGGATAAGCGGGATTTTGAACAGAATTATGAGAAATTTGCGCGGGAAAAATATTTTATGTCACGTCCGGATGAAGACGTGTTCATCATCAAGTAATAACCGTTTAACAAAGCGCAAATGGCAGTATTGGTAGGCTCGGCATCGAGGGTGATCGTTCAGGGATTTACAGGTAAGGAGGGCACGTTCCATGCCGAACAAATGATCGCTTACGGAACACCGGTAGTGGGCGGGGTTACTCCCGGAAAAGGGGGGCAAAAGCACCTGGATAAACCGGTCTTCAATACTGTAAGCGACGCAGTGTTCCAGGAGGGAGCAGATACTTCCATCCTGTTTGTTCCTCCCGCCTTTGCGGCAGATGCCATCATGGAAGCTGCGGAAGCAGGCATTCAAGTCATCGTGTGCATTACGGAGGGGGTGCCAGTCCAGGATATGCTGCGCGTTAAGGAATATCTCAGGAATTACCCCTGTAAACTCATTGGCCCCAATTGTCCGGGTGTCATCACCCCTGGTGAAGCCAAAGTGGGCATAATGCCGGGATTCATCCACAAAAAGGGGGCGGTCGGCATTGTTTCCCGGTCTGGAACGCTGACCTACGAAGCAGTCGACCAGGTCACACGCGCCGGAATGGGCCAGTCAACCTGCATTGGCATTGGTGGCGACCCCATACCGGGCACGACGACCCTGGAAGCCGTTCAGTTGCTCATGGCGGATTACCAGACCGAGGGCATCGTCATGATTGGCGAAATAGGCGGCAATATGGAAAACGAAGCGGCCTTGTGGATTCGCGACTACGGCACTAAACCCGTTGTTGGCTTTATTGCCGGGCGCACTGCCCCGAAGGGTCGCAAAATGGGCCATGCCGGCGCCATCATCGGTGGCAAGTCCGACACCGCCGAAGCAAAAATGGACATTATGGCACAATGTGGGATCCACGTAGTGCAGTCCCCTGCAGAGATTGGCTCTGCCATGGTTCGGGCCCTCAACATCAGACCTTAAGGGTTTCCGCCGGTCTTTTTCTTCTGAAATATTTGGGATGCACAATCAGCATTCCAAAGGATTCTCCGTCTTCTTTTGTCTTCTTGGCATGGTGTGCTCCATGGGCTTTAAGAATTGCCTTTGAATAGCGTCCGCTCAATTGTCGAAACCAGGGGAAGCGGCGATGTATGTAAACGTCGTGTACCAAAAAGTAGCACAGGCCGTAAACCGAAATGCCAATGCCCACATAGAGCAACAAGCGCCATTCCGGATACAGGCTCCCTGCGAAATAAAAGAAGGCAGAAGGGATGGCAAATACCAGAAAAAAGCGGTCATTTTTCTCCCAAAATCCCTTTTTATGCTTTGCGGGATCGTGGTGGTCGGCATGCCAACTCCACAGGATGCCGTGCATAATGTACTTGTGGGTAAACCAGGCTATGAATTCCATAGCAACGAATGAAGCGATCACAATGAGAACGGGAAGCAGCATGTGGTCAATTTTACACCGATAACAACACGCCTCGAGCCCTTAAAGTTGCAATCAACCCGCCGGAAAGGGACCGCCCTCATCAGATGACTTCTCCTTGTTCAGGTTTTCTCATCAAGGGGAGTTCCACGAAAAAGTGGGTTCCCTTGCCCGGAGCGGTGCGGAAAAAGATCCTGCCGTTCGCAGCTTCTACGATTTGCTGGCACATTGCCAGACCAAGGCCGGTTCCCGAACTCTTCGAGGTGAAATTTGGAAGAAAGACTTTTGATTGCATCTCTTCGGGGATGCCTTCCCCATTGTCCCGGATGCTGATGGTCGCTTCGCGCGCCGTAGCGTCGAGGCTGATCTGGATCAGTCCGCGCCGCGTATCCGGTATAGCTTGAATCGCATTGTTGATCAGGTTGTTCAATACCCGGATGATCTGGTCCTTGTCGGCAAATACGTGCAATTCATCAATCGGAACAGAGAGGTGGATGTCGATGTCTTCCCGTTTGCGGAAGAGGTCGTGAACAGACGACAGAATTTCATTGAGTACGAGCTTTTCGTTTTGCGTCTGGGGCATTTTCGCAAAGTTGCCAAACTCGGTAGCGATCTTACTGAGGCTATCTATTTGTTCGATGAGCGTCTTGCAAACTTTGTTGGCCATTTCGCTGATGTCTTCCGTACCGGCTCGAATGGTTTGCTGCAGGTACTGGATAGACAATTTCATCGGTGTCAGCGGATTTTTGATTTCGTGGGCTACCTGTTTGGCCATTTCGCGCCATGCCGAATCGCGTTCCGTTCTTGCCAGCAGGCGGGCGCTTTCGTCGAGCTGGTTGACCATCTGGTTGTAGTTCTGTATCAGCTCTCCGATTTCATCCTGGCTTTTCCACTCGATCACCTCATTCGTTTTGCCCAGACGGATGCTCCGCAGTTTTTCAGTCAGGGTAACCAGTGGGGAAGTGATCGAGTTGGCCAGAAAGGTGGCAAGGCTTGCTGCAATGAGGAATAAGAACACGTATATGTTGAGTAGGGTGTTGACGAGGTTGGCGAGTCTCGCGCTATAGCTCATTTCACGTGAAGCAAGCGCTTCCACCTGGAGGATGGCAATCCTCTGGTTATTCAAAAAAAGATTGCGGAATGCGCAAAGTTCATTTGGGCGTAAAGCATGTTCCAATACAACGATGTCTTCCGCGTAGGTTGGGTATTGAAAATAAAATTGCGGATTGAGGAGCTGTCGGCTTTGTTCTCGTCCGGGAAATGTAGGGTTGGCATTATCCTCGAATCCGTCGGGATGGAAAAAACGTATGGAAAAATCGACCATTTGGCTGGTTTGCTTCAACTGGGTCCGCAAAATGGACCGTGCATCAAATTCATTTTGTACGTCCCTGAAACTGGATTCGAGAAAATGGCTCATGTTCCGCGTTTTACTCATCAGGTTTTCCCGGTAGATCTCGTTTTCTGAACGGCGCGTAAAAAAAACAGTGGTAATGGCAATGATCAGAAAGCTGATCACAATCCCAAGTATGACGTAAAACTGAATCCTGTTTTTAAGCGAGGGTTTATCGGAAATGCTGATCTGAAGATCTTCAGGCAAAAAGCGGAATTTCTGGTGCAAAAGGCTAATGCCGTAAGACAGCACGATCAAAATAGTAAACAGGTATGAAAACAGGGAAATCCCTTTCAGGGTGCTGTTCAGGGGGTTTGAAAGAATGACCAGCTGGCTTGGCGCCGGTCGCACATAGAGCACGTCTTTTCCATCATGCCGCAGGTGGCGTATGCTGTCGCGGCCCAGATAACGCTGACTTTTTGCATAGTCCGGTTTAAAGACGTTGCTGGAAAATTTTAATAAGCGGTCTTCGTAAAAATAGAGATCATAATCGTTGGTACTGCAATTCTGAATCAGCTTTGCCATGCAATCCTGCGCTCCCGTTTGCACGCAATCAGCATAAGAAGAGATCATCTCGTTTTTGATATACCTTCTCTTCTGGTTCTGGAAATGAAAGATCAGGCCGGCGTTGAGTATGCTGATGACGATGATCCAGGAAATTAGCCAGAGTATGTTTTTCTGATAATCTTCTGTGAAAAAATCCTGAAGCCATATGATGATTGAGGCTCCAAGGACAAAGGCAGCCAGGCTGAGCTGCAACCCCGTATGGTGAATCAACGGAAGCCCGATTCCCAATGCGAGGACATAGATGCCAAAACGCTTTCTGAATGGAACCTGAAGACTGTATGTACTTGCTGTCAGCTTGTTGGTGACCAGAAAAATGCCGATGAGCAAAACGAGTAAATCAAAAAGCAGCGTAAAATGTCGGAAATCATAGGAGAAGATGTTGCCCAGATCAAAATAAAAATCAGAATGGACAAATACAGCGTTGAAAATGAAACAATAAAAAACCAGGGCGCTCAGGGCGACGAGGTAGTTAAATAATGCAATCAACAATACAGCCCATGGGGGAAGTGCCTTCTCTGTAAAACGTGCGTATTTGAAAAAGAAGTAGCTGAGGTGAAAGAAAAGTCCGGAGAAGGTAGTGAATTCAAACAGAGTATAATCGTAAAAGCGCGTATGGATGAGTTGATCGGTCAGAAGACTGTGGTAAAATTCATTCTGGTGCACGATCCACTGGCACATGCTTGCGGTTACCAGGACTCCGGTTAGCAGGACCAGGTTCCCCCATGGATAATTGTGCTGTTGGTAGTGATCTCTGGAGACGCGGTGAAATGGCAGATAGAACAGCAACAGTACCAGCAGGTAAAAGAAGATCAGGACGTTCCCGTAAACCGGGGCAAGGTAGTTGTCTTCAATTTGGAGTTTTCCCAACGGTGAATGCGGCGTATCCGGATTGCGGATGCTGAGGCCCGGTTGTGGATTCGAATGAGGGACAATGGCCGTGGAAGCCGTCGCGGAATTGGCCGCCGTTAAGGAAGCGAAACTAACAAGTGTAAGATTCTTGCCCAACCGGGAGAAGGCATCCCGCTTGAACAGATAATAGGCATCCAGGTGACGCAAAATGTGCAATCCAGCAAAATGTTCGTCGACATGCCAGGATTCATAACTGAAAACCTCGCTGCCCGTCCAATACTTTGCTACTCCGTCTTCGTAGAGTATGGAGTTGAGGGGTACGGCTTCCGTCAGATGTTGAACGAGGGGGGTGTAATCAACAACCGATTGGCTGTCTTGTACATTCAACAATGCGCGGATCTCCCGGTGGCGCTTTTGCGCGGTCACATAAAAATCCTTTACCTCATCCTGTATCGAATTCTTGAGAAAGTGCCCATAATCGTGCTGGAATGCCGGATACGCCCACTCGTAGACCTTGCCAAAACTGAGGAGCAACAGGGCAAAAGCCCAGATCAGATATCCGTTCCGGTGTGCAGCGAGGTTCACTCGGGAAAATTGGGTAAAATTAAGATATAATGTATTAAATTATAATGTAATGTGAGTGGGCTCTCCGGCAATTGTCGCGGTGGGTGGCGCAAAAATGAGTAATTTTGCAACCCCACGTCTCACCGCTCCCGGGCAACCGGGGGAGGAAAGTCCGGACAATGTAGGGAAACCGCACCACTTAACAGGTGGCTCAGAAGAAGTTCTGAAGAGATCGTGTCACAGAAAATTACCGCCGGAACTCCGTTCCGGTAAGGGTGAAAACGCGTGGTAAGAGCACGCGCATGCTGTGAGCAATTGCAGCGTGGGATAAACCTTGCGGATTGAAATGCCATGTATATCCATTGCCGTGAGGCCTCATTTCCCTGGAGTGTCGAAAGACAGGTGGAGGGGTAGGCAGAGCAGATAAATGGTGAGAACACTGCGCTTTGCGCGGTGTACAGAATCCGGCTTACAGTGGGAATTTTAAAGGGCCATCCATTGCGGATAGCCCTTTTTTTTTTTATGTAAAATGAACTGGCAGGCGATGTGTGCTCGGCATGAGCTGAGATCATTCCTCTGCAGCCGGCCTGGCGCGCGATCCGTCGAGGGCATAGCCGATGGAAAACCGAACGGTATTGGCCAAAGGACTGCGGTTGTTGGTTGCCGGGACCAGGTACGACAGGTTCAATAGAAAAGCGTTGTATTTGACGCCGCACCCCAGGGTGAGGTACTTGCGGTTGCCCTTTAGTTCGTGCTCGTGGAAATAACCGGCCCGGACGGCGAATTGCTTATCGTACCAGTATTCCAGTCCCAAAGAGTACATCAATTCCTGCATTTCTTCGCTGAATCCACCCGGGGCATCGCCAAATGAGCCGAAAACTCCTTCAAAAAGCGCCTTTTCGCGGTAATCGGCGATTTTGCTGTTGTCTGTGTCGTATTCGGGGTCGCCGGGTTTGCGTGGGCTGGGTATCAGCAGTTTGTTGATCTCTACTACAGCAGTAAGCGAATTGTAATCGTCGAAGTTCATCTCGTAGGCCGCTCCAATGGCGAGATTCGAAGGAATGAAATCCTTTACAAACCCTTTGGTGTAAGTCACTTTTGCTCCCAGGTTGGTGATGGCCGCTCCCAATTGCAAATAGTTGCGGCGGCCACTGGCGCCCAACTTGTTCCGGTAGAAAAATCCCAGGTCAGCGGCAAATGTCTTAGCGGTGGTTATGGTAAAGGCTCCGAGCGTCCTACCAGTGGCTAAATTGGAGTAAGCGTACTTGGCGCTTAGACTTGCAGAAAAAACATCTGATAATTTCCGGCTGTATGCACCGGCTATTTCAAATTCGTTGGGTTGCCCGGTGCCGATGTCGTTGCCATTGTCATCCCGGAAATCGATCTTGCCCAATGAGAAATAACGCACCGACAAACCTACCGTCTGCAAATTGTCTATTTTGTAAAATCCACTGAGGTAGAGCAGATAAATATCGTCAATGCCGAGGTTGCGCAGCCAGGGGGAATAGGTCACCGAAACCCCCATCTGCTGATCTGAAAATGCCAGCCGCGCAGCATTGTGGTGCATGGCATTCGGATCGGCCGTCAACGCGACACCTGCGTCACCGAGGCCTCCTGAACGCGTATCCGGGTTGATCCTCAAAAAGGGCATGGCGGTGAGTATGGTGTTTTGCAGGCAATCGCCTGTGCTGGCATCGATGATGCACCCTCTGGTATGGTCCCAAAGCTGGGCCTGTACTGTACCGGTGCCGGTGAGTAAAAACAAGAACAGGAGTTTTCGCATCGTAGGGAGCTGAGGTTTCATAAACCGCAAAATTAACAAGATTTTAAATATAGAGATTATTTTGAATATGTCCTTTCCGGAGCCTGAAAAACATGCATTGAACTCCAAATGAGCCTCATTTATTATCTCACGAGCACCGATTTTTGGTAGGAGGAGGACCTTTGCAACAGCTCATTTCCGCGCCTGGCGGTGAGTACCACCCGGTAAGGGTACACGCCACCCGGCAGCTCGTTGCCATCCTCGTCCCGTCCGTCCCACACCAGCTGCACCAGCCGGAAACCATTATTCACAACGGTTTGCCGCAATGTGCGCACCCGCATTCCACCCAGCGATTGGATCTCTACGAGCAAATCGAGTTCCGGCACCGATTGGTTGGTCGCCAGGTTGAATGTCGTGTGTTCGGCAAAGGGATTCGGGAAGTTGTATGTGTTTTCAACTGCGAACTCCGCATCGTCGACAACGGTAAATTCCAATTCGCCGTAACCTGGATTGTTTGAAATGTCCCAGGCGGTTACGGCGATGTGATGTTTCCCGGGCGTCAGCCCCTTCATGGGGTAAAGCACGACTCCCTGGGCAGGATCCGTAAGACTGGCCGTAAAATAGGGATTCAGCACAATGGGATACCGGCTGTCACTGTCGAGAACGGCCGTGATGTCGTGGCCAATGCTGTTTCCGGAAATGTTGAGGCCCACATCGTCCCTAAGCTGGATGTACAACTTTGGGTCTGGACCGCAAATGCCTCCGGAAATAAACAGGCTGTCGTTTAAAAAAACCTCGACCACCGGGGGATCGTTGTCGCCGATTTGGCCTTCGGAAACGCCGCCAAGGGTAAAGCGGTCTTCATAACCGGCCCCTTCGAGGCTGGCGCCATCACTTGAATACAAGCTGATCTTGCCCGGACCAAAGGCATAGTTAATGTCCTTGGGAACGATGAAAGAGAAATTCCATTGCCCGGAAACGACGTCGGCAACGCCTTTGTAGATCACGTTTTTCTGGAGCCTGAATTTGGCAACCGAAGATCCCGGATCGTTTGCTTTGGTGCTCAGTTGAATTTCCTTGTCGAATACGGTCACAAACAGTTTGCCGTTGAATTGTGTCTGAAGCAGCCCCTGATGATCTTCCACAACCCCTTCGACCTCCAGGCGTTCCAGTGCGCGGATGGTGTCCTGGCGCAATGCGGGGTCCTCGCCGTTGATCCTGGTCACCCGGTTGGATAGCCGGGGAAGGGCCAGTTGCTGGGAAGGATCCCCAAACAACAGGAATTTTCTGGAGTTGGGGAGGATAAAACCGGAAGAATGCTGATTTTTTGCCCGCCGGATCACTTCGCCGAGCGAAAGGGGACTTCCATTTTCCAGGCGCAAAAGATTTTCGTAAACCGACTGGGTCAAGTCGAAGTTGTCGTCGCTGTAAACAGCCCGTACCGTCGAAAAAAGTGCGAGAAATCCGCCGTTTTGGTTGTGCAGGCCTTCTTCGCCTGCATTCGTTTTAGAAGGATCGTCGAAGCCGTTGAACGTGCAGGAAGCCACGACGACGAGGGGAAGTTTATAGAAATTGTCGTATTCGGCAATGTCTGTGTTTTGAAACACGCGCTCCTGGGCAAGACCGGTGTACCCTCCGTGTCCCAGGTAATTGACGACGAGTGATCCCTGAAAAAATGCGTTGTAGAATGCCTGGTTTGCGTCGGGGTAGCGCTCACCTCCGGGCGTGGTCTTTTGCAAAAAGGCGTCGAGGTAAATTTTCTCCTGGTTAAATACCGGATGTGCCGCTTTGGCCTTGTTGGCGATCGTCTCCGCCTGCTGGAAGTGAATGTTGGAATCTTCGTCATCAGCGGAATAAACAGTTGTTAGTTTCCATTCGCCATGCGTGCGTGGATCGGTGTCGTAGCGTATGATCTTGTCCACCAGATTTTTTGCTTCCACCGGGTTCCTGGCGCAAAGTCTTCCAATGTTCAGGTCGAGTTTTCCACTGAGGTTGTTGCTTTCTCCCGGATCGAGCAAGCCGTAAAAATCGTCAGAAGGAAAGGCATATATGGGGTCCAGGCTTTCATCCGTCTGAAAACTGGCTATAAAATTCTCATCGGGATCTTTTGGGTTGCGGTGTCGGAGGTCGTAGCTGCCGTCACCAAAGAGAACCAGGTAGCGGAAAGCCGTGTCGCGCAGGTACAGCATGCGGCAGAAATTGCGAATGGCCGCGGGATCCTGTGAGCCAGACGAAAATTCATTGAAAACCTGGCCTTGTTCAGCGACCCGGATGCGCAATCCGGAATGGCTGCTGCGGTGTGTGGCTAGCCTTTCGGCTTCTTCCTCAAACGCCCGGTTGTATACGATGAGCATATCGGCTCCTGTGATTCCGTGCAGGTTTTGGTTGCCGATAGCGCCAGCATACCCTGGAGCGGGAAACGCCTGTCCTTCGTCAAAAGCCGCAAACTGTCCGTATTGGTTTTTCGTGCGGGCCACAAAGCCCCGGGCACCCCCGGGAACCACCGTGTCGCGCAAAAACTGAACCGCTGCAGGGTCCGTCAAATCCCAAAACTTAATAGAAGCAGGGGCCTGCTGTATCGAGAATAGAGAGAGCTCATGAGCGGCTGATTCAGGATCTAGGATGTAAATTGTTTTGTTGTTCCAAACCAGTTTGCTCCAGGCACAGATCCTGAAATAATCCAGCCAGCCTTGTGATGCGGTGTTTCCACTGAGTTGAGGATACCGGATCACGGCACGAACGAGGTCGCTCACCGGTTGAAAAGTTTCGGATCGTCTGGCAAGCTGGGCAAACCGGGATATGCTGCTGTAGACAATAGGATTTATGGTGTTTTGCACCGACGTCGCCTCAACTTCTGCGGAGACCTTACTCTGAATTGCAGCACGGCCTGCAAACGAATAGCTGAAACGGCCGTTTCGCGACAGGTCCATGTGATCAAAAATGAAGGTGTTGCCAAAGTCGAGTTCACGGGTATTGCTCAGCTCATCTCCGTACCAGTCTTTTCCGGAGCCTTCTCCACCAGGATCCAAATCGAGCAAATTCACCAGGTCATTTTCGTAATGGATGTACCCATAAGTATGGTCACCCGAGTAGCCCGGCACGCCGGCATGGGCGACTGTTTCCATCCGCTTGCCCACTTCACCCCCGATCCGCAGAAAATAATAAGCGCTGTCCTCGTAAATGTTTTTGCGGTAGGAAAAATCCTCCACAGCAGGATCATACGCGACCTTGTCGGGCCCGGGCGCATAAAACAGGATGAAGTCTCCGTCGTCAAAACTACCGTCGGCCTCGCCTTTGAAATAGATGGCATTTTCTGCAAGGTCGTCTACGAAGGAATCATCGGTGGATTCCGGGAGCATCTGACCACCGTTGCCAAAGAGCTGAATGCGCCTTGGGTCAAGACCTTTGACGTCAATATTCAGCGCTTGCTGGAAGAAGTCTCTGCCCATGCGGTAAATGCCCCGCTGGGGAACGGCGATCTTGTGCCAAATGCCGGAAGCAAGCACGGATTCGGTTTTGAATTCGGGAAGGGGAGGCAGCGACGGGGCCTGCTGAAATTCCCATTCGAGTTCGAAATCGCGCAACAGTGCAAGTTGATGACCCTTGAGTCGCTTCAGCGGATGCAAGTAGATGCGTCCAACAAATGTTCCGCGTTCGGCTTCGACCACAGCGCCGAATGGATAATGCTCAGGAAGGGTGGCGAAGTCATCGGCGGGCAATTCAAAGGGTCCGCTCTGTTCCTCTTTGACGAGCAGCCTGACGGAAAGCGTCCCGGGTCCTTGAACCGGTATGTCCAGCCTAAAAACCGGTAGCGGATTGTCAATGGTCCTGTAAGACTCTCCGGCAAAATGGAAGTCTGACAGTCGCAGGGCCTGTTGCGGATGGAATGTGGTGTCCCATCGCAGAACGTGATGCGACGATTGAGACCAGAGTTCTGCAAAAAACGAGCACAGGATGGAAATTTGAATAATTTTGAACTTCATACGTTTTCCTTGGCGAATGGGATTTGTACTTGGATTAATGAAGTAACGAGCGAATGGGTCAATTATTACCACCAATCAACGGGTCTGCCAAACTGCAATTCCGGAGTGTTTGGGCTTTTTTTATGCTGTTCTTGGGTCCGGTTGCCGTTTTGGGTCAGGATCCTCTGTTGAGCCAGTATTATGCAATGCCCATGCACATCAATCCCGGTTTTGCCGGGATCAGCTACGCACCCCATGTCGAAATGGTCTACCGGAATCAATGGCCTCTCATTTCCCAAGGGGGACCCGCCTATGTGACGTATGCCTTGAGTTACGACCAGTATTTTGAAAAATACAACAGCGGCTTTGGGGTTCAGTTGCTGGCAGATGATGCCGGAGCTGGCTTGCTGAAAACCATTAAGGGGACCATCACCTATGGTTACCAGGCCAGAATGGGCCGGGAGTCCTACCTCAGGGGTGGTTTGGAGTTGGGATTGGCGCAAACGCGCTACGACTGGGATCGTTTCGTCTTTGGCGACCAGCTTGACCCGGAATTTGGGGCCATCTCTCCGGGGGGCACGCCCTATCCGACTGAAGAGCTGCGCCCCAGCAAAACCCAGACCGGCTACTTTGACATCGGCACCGGTTTGTTGTATTTTACTCCTTTGTTCAATGTAGGCATTTCAGCCAAACACATCAACAGCCCATCCAACGAGATCCTGGAAAGCGGGGGCTTCGACGTTCCTGGAATCCCGGTTCGCTGGGTTTTGCACGGAAGTGCGCGTTTCGGCCTGGGCAAACGTCCGGGCAGTGCTGGCTATCTGGCTCCGGCGTTCCTCCTCGCCAGCCAGTCCTCTTTTTTTCAGGCCAACGTCGGTACCCGCTATGAATTGAGCACGGTTTTTGCCGGACTCTGGTACCGTTATGCCAAAGGCAATACCGATGCCGCGATCGCAACCATAGGCTACCGCAAAGGTGCCTGGCGCTTTGCCTACAGCTTCGACTATACACTTTCGGATCTTGGGCTTCGTCAGGGAGGGAGCCACGAACTGAGCATTGGCATCTTCATGGAAGAGGTCAGGCGCAAAAAGGTCAATATCAGCGATTGCTTCGAGGCTTTCCGGTAGAAATTTTCTTTTTGTACAATAAATTAATACATATCTTTGTTCCCCTAATTAAGAAAGTAGTAGGATGAAAGGAAATTACTTCTTTGCAGTATTTCTGCTGGGCCTTGCCTTGTTTGCAAGCTCCTGCGGAGGTGGCGGCCAGGCCAGTAGGGACAAATCTTCCGCAACTGGCTGGAAATACAACGACCCCGAGTGGGGTGGTTTCGAAAAAGTTGATTATCAGGGCCAAATCACCGGCCCCAACCTCGTACTGGTCGAGGGGGGCACCTTTACCATGGGTTTGACCCAACAGGATGTCACCTACGAATGGAACAACATTCCCCGCAGGGTCACGGTGTCTTCGTTCTATATGGACGAGACGGAAGTTTCCAACATCAATTACCGCGAATACATTTACTGGCTCAATCGGGTATATAAGTCCTATCCGGAGGTTTTTAGGGCAGCTCTTCCCGACACCCTGGTGTGGCGCGAAGAACTCGCCTACAACGAACCCTTCGTTGAAACCTACTTCCGCTATCCCTCTTACGATGAGTATCCGGTGGTAGGGGTTAGCTGGCTTCAGGCCGTAGAATACTGCAAGTGGAGAACCAACCGGGTCAACGAAATGATCCTCATCGAGAAGGGGATCCTGAATCCGAATCCCGATCAGGTGGATGCCGAAAACTTCAATACCAACGCCTACCTCGCCGGACAGTACCAGGGCAATGTGCGCAAAAACCTGGAAGACCTTCAGACCGGAGGAGAAAGGGCAGTCCGATTTGAAGATGGCATACTCCTTCCTGAGTACCGGCTGCCTACGGAGGCCGAGTGGGAATACGCCGCGCTCTCCCTCAAAGGCAAGCAATCCGAAAATAAGGACGAACTCATCACAGACCGCCGCAACTTCCCCTGGGACGGTGCTGGCGTCCGCTACAAGCGCCGCGACAAATTCATGGGTCAGATCATGGCCAACTTCAAAAGATCACATGGTGACTACATGGGTATGGCCGGCAAGCTGAACGACCACGCACACATTCCCGGTCCCGTGCGCTCATTTTATCCAAATGATTTTGGGCTTTACAACATGGGCGGAAACGTTTCGGAGTGGGTGGCCGACCTGTATCGCCCCCTTACCCTGACTACCCTGCGCGATGTGGAGAACCACGACCTCAACCCATTCCGCGGGAATGAATTTCAGGAGCTCATGCTCGACGAATCCGGTAACCCAGTCGAAAAAGACAGTATCGGACAACTTCGCTACCAGATGGTTTCGGATTCTGCGGTGGAATTCCGGGAAAACTACAACCGTGGAGACGTTAAGACCTATCGCGATGACGACGACGAACTCATCAAATACCAGTATGGCAAATCTTCACTGATCAATGAAAAGTCCCGGGTCTACAAGGGAGGATCTTGGGCTGACCGCCTCTTCTGGCTATCTCCCGGGGCACGCAGGTTTAAAGACGAAGACAAATCGGATCGCACCATCGGCTTCCGCTGTGCAATGACCCGCACTGGAGGTCCTGAGGGCAACGAGGATGCCGGTGGACTCGAGTTTAAACGCGATATGCCAAAGCCCGACCGAAGCATCAAATAACGATAGCGCAACGTGCTAAAATAAATGATAAACTCACGGCTTGAAGGCCGTGAGTTTTTTTATGTAATGGACCTTCCAATCAGCTACCGGAAATTCCTGGAATGCGGAAAACAGCTTTTTACCGACACCAGGGCGGTCATCCCGGGAGGGCTCTTTCTGGCCCTTCGCGGACCCAACTTCAACGGAAACCATTTTGCCTTGCAGGCACTCGACCAGGGCGCAGCGTTTGCCGTGGTCGACGAAGACCTGGCTGCTGATCCCAGGATATTGAGGGTAGGGGACAGCCTTCGCGAATTGCAGAACATGGGACGGATCCACCGCCAGCGTTCCCGGGCATTTGTACTGGCGATCACAGGAACCAACGGAAAAACGACTACCAAGGAACTCTGCAAAGCAGCTTTAGAACGCACATTTCGTACGACTGCAACAACAGGAAACCTCAATAATCACATTGGAGTGCCACTCACGTTGTTGAATCTGCGCGATGACGACGAAGTGGCCATTGTGGAGATGGGAGCTAACCGGCCCGGCGACATCGCCGAACTTTGCGGGATCGCTACTCCGGATGCCGGCCTCATTACAAACATTGGCAAAGCCCACCTCGAAGGATTTGGCACGCAGGAGGCCATACGGAGGACGAAAATGGAACTGTTCGACTTCCTCGACGAGCAGAAGCGAATTTGTTTCTACAACCTCAACGATCCCTACCTGAGAGAAGTTTACCGCGTTGCGCGTTGGCGGATCAGCTTCGGAGATTCAGACAAAGCTCCAATGTACTCAGGCAAGATCCTGGAAGCCCATCCCTCACTTCGGATGAACATCAACGGGGTTGAGGTAAACAGTCGTTTGTTTGGCCGCCACAATGGCCAAAACTTACTCGCTGCCTGTGCCGTCGCATTGCACCTGGGCGTTACTCCAGATGTCCTGATGGAGGCCATGCTGCACTTTCAACCCGCTGACATGCGCTCTGAAAAACTCAGCTGGAGAGGCTCCACGGTCTATCTGGACGCCTACAACGCCAACCCGAGCAGCATGCAATCAGCCCTTGAAGCATTTGCCTCTGAACCCGCGAAGGAAAAATGGATCGTGCTAGGCGAAATGGCGGAACTGGGTGCGGCAACCACAGCAGAACATTCGGCACTCATCGAGTTTGCCAGGACGTGTGGATTCGACCGGGTTTTACTGGTAGGCGCTCATTACGGCGGGATGGCACCATTCGATCAAGCGCACCATTTTCTAACGGTCGAAGAATGCCGGTCCTGGCTGGTTCAACATTGGCCAAAAGATGCAGCGATTTTGATAAAAGGTTCCCGCGCAGCAAAACTTGAGCGCCTCATCCGCTGATCCGGTCTAAAATGCGCCGGGGAATCTGATCCTGTGCCGCCAACTGGTACTCATCCAGCGTACATGGAATGAGTTGGTTGGAAAAATCGTTGTCGGACAAAGGCTCTTCAAACCACCATTTGCCCGTGTGTTCCGACTTGTAAAAATTTAACACGCGGTCGAAATTCATCAATTGTACCTGATATTGGGTCAAATGGGAACGATGAAGTCCATGATCGAGTTGGCGAAGCGTACGGCCTTCGAGGAAATACCAGAACAACTGCGCAACCAGGCGCGCCGTAACCAGGTGCGGATCTTCGACAGGATTCCAGGCAGAGATGAACATGCACTGCGTGCGCTCCGACATGCCGGCAACGCGGGCCAATGCGGAAGCCTCCTCCGCCGTCAGTCCGCCCGGGTGTTTCGCAGCATTGGCAGGACAATCTGAAAACCGGATGGCATTCAAGTCGAAATAGACGAATTCCGAAGACCGAAGGAAGGGTTCGGCCAGGTTGGGCTGGGCGCGATACTCTCCCAGCCGGATGGTCTCCAGTTGTGGAAGTGTAGGGTATTGCATGAGCTGGCGCTGGCTCCCAACAAGGTGAATTCCTTTGACCATGGGGTTGTCCGGAACATCGTCTGCCAAAGGAGCTGGAGAATCGGCAATCGCAGTAAGCCTGTAGGGAATGCAATGCTCGGCCCATTGCTGCTGGATCGAACGCAACCAGTCCGTTCCCGCTCCCGCGATGAGTAGGGTCTGCCCGCTTTCTGACATCCGGCGAAACAGATTCCCGGAAAAGGAAGCATAGTCTTCAGAGGGAAGTTCCCCGCCCCATTCGAGGGCGTTGTGGCTAAAGTGCTGGGCAGTGAGCTGCCCAAAGGCCTCCGTGAGGGCGGCTCCAATGGCCGGGTAAAGGTGGAAAAGGGCGCATTCCGGTATTTCGTTTTGGTCGTATTTTGCGACCTGTTGCACGAGGACGGCGGCCAGGCTAAGAGGACGTCCGGATGGGATGGGCTTGTGTTGGGTAAACATGTCAATGCATTTACAGCAAAAATACATATTATATTATTATTTAATATGTTAATCGGGAAATAAGTTATGAGCCTTGCACTGGATGCTTTTATGGGTAGAGAGCCCGAGTTGGTGTTGGAATGGAAGGACCCTCAGAGCGAGGCAAAAGCCTGGCTGGTCATTCATTCGCTAAAAGGAGGCGCTGCAGGAGGAGGCACCCGGATGCGAAAGGGGCTGACCCGGGATGAAGTCGTAAAACTGGCAAAGACCATGGAGGTCAAATTCCGGGTCAGCGGTCCGTCCATAGGGGGTGCCAAATCGGGAATTGATTTTGATCCTTCAGATCCCCGGAAACCTGAGGTACTGCGCAGGTGGTATGCTGCGATCAGGCCGATGTTGCTCAATTGCTACGGCACCGCCGGTGACCTGAACGTCGACGAACGGCTCGAAGTTCGGCCAATGCTCGAGGCCTTGGGCATCCGGCACCCACAACAGGGAGTCCTTACAGGACATTTTGCCTTGGATGAAGCCGGACAACATCGCGTGCTCGAACGCCTTCGCAAAGGCACATCCCTGTTTGTGAACAGTCGTGAGTACAGTCCGGATCCAGGGGCAAACCGGTATACCGCCACAGACCTGATTACGGGATACGGCCTGTATGCAGCGGTCAAAACGTATTGGGAAGAAGTCGAGGGAACAGGTCTCAAGTCCAGGAAAATTGGAATCCAGGGCTGGGGGAATGTCGGAGCGGCTGCAGGATGGTACCTCGCCCGGGCTGGTGCACGCATTGCATTCATCCAGGATAAGGAGCACTACCTGCACTCACCGGAAGGCATGTCCTTTGAACAGGTACATGCCCTGTTTGACGATAGAAAGGGGAACGCATTGCCGCCTGGCCAGGGGCAGCGCAACCCGCCGGGATCAGAATGGCCTGATAAGCTGCAGCTTGATGCCTTCCTTCCCGCTGCGGCTTCCCGCCTGGTTACCGAATCCCTTGCTAACAAACTGATTGAAAGGGGTTTGCAACTCATCGCCTGTGGTGCCAACGTCGCATTTGATGAAGAAGAACTCATTTTTGGCAGCCTCACCCGCAAGCTCGACCACCAAATTGCCATCATTCCGGATTTTATAGCCAATTGCGGAGTCGCCCGCTTGTTCTCATTCCTGATGGGCAGTGAATTACCGGTTTCGGAAGAGGCCATCTTTGAAGATGTCGGAAATACCGTTCGCCAGGCCGTACTCCGGATCGCGAAGGCGTCGGGCGGAAAGCATACGCTGGTGCAAACCGCATTAAATGAATACATTATTTAATGTATATTTAGCTAAAAATCAATAATATAAATATATAATATAATATTTATATTCATCTTTTTGAATATGGCTGGGTTTTTGCATAATTTTGTTAAGGCTTCGTTTATGCATCCTGCTCACAACTACATCCTCGAACTATGAAAAAGGTTTTGTCCGCTATCCTGTTGCTTGGCTGGGCGATGAGTCCGGTTATTGGACAAAACCGGGATTCCTTGCCGGTGCAGGGGACCCAGGTGTCTCCAGTACCATCCGTTGTTGAGACGGACACCCTGGTCCGTACGACGACGGGTATTGGAATTGCAGGAGACAGTTCTCTGGCCTGGAAATCGGGTAAAGCCAAATACCCACCCAAGCCAAAGCACATGTGGGAGCTCGGTTTAGGTGTCGGCCATTATTTTATTGGCGGCGACGTGGATCCCCGGGTTCCTGGGTTTGGATTTAACCTCCACGTGCGCAGGGCTTTGCATTATGCCTTTTCATTCAGGGTTGATCTGTTTTACGGCGTCGCCTATGGTCTTGAGCCCCAGCCGTATTCCGATGCGCTCGACAACGAACAGGATGTTTTTCAAGGGTATGGGACCAATGCTGGAGGCAATGAGTGGTTTCCCGCGTACCGGACCCAGTATTTTTCCGGTTCGCTACAGGGCATCCTAAACATTGGCAATATCCTGTTTCACAAAGACCGCAATGTGTGGAACTGGTACATGTTCGGGGGCATTGGTCTGGACCACAACAAAACGGATCTCGACCTGCGCAATGCCCAGGGCAACCCTTATACCGGACTGGTGGTTGGATCGGGCTTTTCCGTGAGTGAATTTGACACCCGTGCCGGAAGATCCCGGATCAAATCCAAGCTCAAAAACCTTTACGATGGGGATTATGAAACTCCGGCTTTCAAGCAAAAGGGGGTTTTCCGCCTTGGAGACGAGACCAACGTGCACGTTTTATTTACGGCAGGCGTTGGCCTTGCCAGAAAACTCAGCAAGCGCGTCAATTTGGCGTTTGAACACCAGATCATTCTGACCGACAACGACTACCTCGACGGAATTCACTGGCGCTCCAACCTGGACCAGACGACCGAAAATGACGTGCAGCATTATTCCCATTTCCGGCTCGCCATCAACCTGGGTAGTTTTAAAAATCGCAAGGAACCCCTTTACTGGCTCAATCCGCTCGATGCCGTTATGACCGATATCGCCGAATTGAAGCAACGGCCCATTTTCGATCCCACGGATAAAGACCAGGACGGCATCATCGACCTTTTGGATCAGGATGATGAAACGCCTCCCAACGCACCCGTGGACACCCGCGGTGTGGCGCTGGACAGCGATGGCGACGGAATCCCGGATTACAAGGATGTAGAGCCGTATTCTCCACCCGGGGTTGCAGTGGATGAAAAGGGCGCTTCCATTGCGCCAAAGCACGCCGGGCTCACCGAAGATCAGGTGAGAGACCTGATCGACCAGCGAATGGGCATTCCACCCGGCGTCAAAGACGGTGAAGCCGGCAAAGCAATGCTCAACAACATCGACTGGTTCCTGCCCATGATCCATTTTAACCTCGACGAATATTGTGTACTCGAGAAATACGCACCGCAGCTCGCTGCGGTTGCACATGTCATGCGCACCTATCCTTCCATGAAGATTGCGGTGCATGGACACACCGACATTCGCCATACCAATGCCTACAACAACCGCCTTTCGTACAACCGGGCGATGGAGGCCATCACCTATCTGGTGGATGTCTACGGAATTCAGCGCGACCGGCTGGTCCTGATGTATGGTGGAGAAGATCAGCCCCTTGGCGGGCATATGCTCAACCACATGATCAATCGCCGCGTGGAGTTCCGGGTTCACCAGTCGGGCGAAGACAACATGCCTCAACCACCAGGACCCAATGCGGGTTATTGCTACCGGAAAAAGGCTTCTAAGCCCGCTCCGCCGGTGAAGACTCCGGAAAAGCAGGAAAAGAAATCCGGTTTTTAATCCTGAATTTTAGTGGCTTTGTCCGGGTACGCAGTGGGTTCCGGACAGAGTACTAACAATCGTTAACTTACGAGAGTTAGTATTACAGCAGCATGGCCACAGGAGCCTCTAATAATCCTTTGAGCGTTTGCAGGAATCGGGCGCCTGTGGCACCATCCACGGCGCGATGATCGCAAGAAAGGGTCATTTTCATGCGGTTCGAAATGACCAACTCGTCGTTTACGACTGCAGGTTGTTTGCGAATCGATCCTACGGCCAGAATGCAGGCGTCGGGTGGGTTGATGATCGCTGTAAAATGTTCAATATCGAACATCCCCAAATTCGACAAGGTGAACGTATTGCCTTGCATTTCTTCCAGACCCAGTTTCCGGTCTTTGGCGCGCGCGGCGAGGTCTGCAATCTCCTGGTGGAGATCCGTAAGACCTTTATGGTCAGCATCGCGCACTACGGGCACGACAAGTCCATCGTCGATGGCGACGGCAATGCCCAGGTGGATCGACCCGTGATAAACCATTGTATCCCCATGCCAGGAAACATTGACGGCGGGATGGGCCCGGAGGGCGGTAGCGCAAGCTTTGGCAATGAGGTCGTTGAATGAGATCTTCTCCGGGGCTCGTTCGTTGAGTTGCTCGCGAGCCGCAATGCAGGCATCCATGTTGACTTCGGTTGTGAGGTAAAAATGGGGTGCCGCAAATTTACTTTCGGCAAGTCGGCGGGCAATGGTTTTGCGCATTTGGCTCACGGGCACTTCGCGGTCTTTGTCCGATGGGCTTGGAGGGCGAGTGGCGCGACCCGTTTGTGCCGGGGGCGCGGAGGCGAGTTCTTCGAGATCCCGCTTTACAATTCGCCCGTGGTCTCCGCTTCCGCGAACAGCCGAAAGCGAAATGCCTCTTTCCCGGGCAATGCTCCTCGCAAGGGGGGATGCCTTAATGCGCGTTTCGTCCTGGACTTCCGGTGCAGATCCGCCTGAAACCGTCGAGGGCTCCGCAACCTCCGCCGCAGTCGCATTCGCCGGGGGGTTATCGGCTCCACTTGTGGCGCCGTTGTTTAACAGATGTTCGAAGGCTTCGCCCTCTTTTCCCAATATGGCAATGATGTCATCAACCGGCACCCCTCCGGAAGGGATGGCAATATGGAGCAACACCCCGTCTTCGTAGGCCTCCAGATCCATCGTGGCTTTATCCGTTTCTACCTCGGCGAGGACGTCTCCCGGCTTGACCCGGTCTCCAACTTTTTTGGACCAGCTCTTGATAAATCCCTCAGTCATGGTGTCTGAGAGTCGGGGCATTTTAATTACAGTTGCCATCTGGCTAATTTTAGGCAAAATTAAGCGAATCTCAGGAATCGGCTGCGAGAGGCCTAAGTCTGAGCATTCTCGCACCCTATCAGAGAGTTATGAATTCATATTTATCATAATTTTAGGCCATGAATCAGCTATCCAGGGTTTTGGAAGATGCCGTTGATGCCTTTAGCAGTCTCCCGGGAATCGGAAGAAAAACCGCAATGAGACTTGCCCTTCATCTCGCTCAGGGCGACCGAGAAAAGCCTAAAGCCTTTGCGCAAACCCTGCTTAAGCTTGCCAACGACCTCAGGACGTGCCGGAATTGTCATGCATTCAGCGACAGCGACCTCTGCGCCATCTGTTCCAATCCGGGGCGGGACCCCTCGTTGCTTTGCATCGTGGAATCTGTTCGCGACGTGATCGCCATCGAAGAGATACAGAGTTTTAAAGGCCACTACTTTGTTCTTGGAGGATTGATTTCTCCATTGGATGGAATCGGACCGGAGCAACTCAAGTTCTCCGCCCTGTTTGACAAACTTCGATCCGGAACCATTCGCGAACTCATCCTCGCCATCCGGCCAACCATTGAGGGCGATACCACCGCGTATTACCTGCACCGGAATCTGCCGGACCCCAATGTATCGGTGACCATGCTCGCCAGAGGGGTTTCATGGGGCTCTGAGCTTGAATTTGCCGACGAACTGACCCTTAGCCGGTCGTTGTCAAACCGGACCCCTTATCCTATGACGGTCAATGGTCGCGGGTGACACTGAGCATCATCATCGTCAATTACAACGTTCGGCATTTTCTCGAGCAATGTTTGCATTCCGTGATGTGCGCTCTGAAGGGCATAGACGGTGAAGTGATCGTAATTGACAATGCCTCGGTCGACGATTCCGCTGATATGGTCCTCAAGACCTTTCCAAGCGTGCGCTGGGTGCCATCGCCGGTCAATCTTGGCTTTTCCAGGGCCAACAACCTCGGAGTTCGGCAAGCCCATGGTGAGTATTTGCTGTTTTTGAATCCCGATACGCTGGTAGGAGAAGATTGTTTTGTCAAATGTCTTCAGTTTTTCAAAGATCATCCGGACGCGGGCGCGCTGGGCGTTAAAATGCTCGATGGGTCCGGGCATCTGCTGCCGGAATCCAAGCGCGGTTTTCCCGGTGTATGGAATGCTTTCTGCAAAATGACCGGCTTGGCGGCTCTCTTCCCGCATTCAGCGTCGTTCAACGGATATTATCTGGGGCACTTGTCTTACGACGAAACGAACGCCGTGGATGCACTTTCCGGTGCTTTTATGATGATGCCGGCTGAAGTTTTCGATGAAGCGGGCGGGTTTGACGAAGCCTATTTCATGTACGGTGAAGACATTGACCTGTCGTATCAGATTGTCAAAGCGGGCTATCGCAATTATTACTTTCCTGATGTCTCCATACTGCATTTTAAAGGAGAGAGCACCCGCAAAGTCAGCCTGAACTACTTTTCCGCTTTTTACCGGGCAATGGCCATTTTTTACAAGAAGCATCTGAGTGGCAGCAGCAAGGCAACGGTAGTGGCTGTCATGCAGTTATTTATTTGGACCCATGCGTTCATTGCGGGCTTGCGAAAATTGCTTACTGCAGTGCGATACCCGCTTGTGGATGCCGTGTTTTTTTGTCTTGGATTTTACCTCATTCAGCGCTTGTGGTCGGTTTGGTATTTTGGTCAGGCCGATTACCTCGACCACCTTGCAACCCAGCTCAACGTTGCCATTTTCGTCACCATATGGGTAGCCGGTTTTTTTTATCAGGGAGCTTACGAAAAAAGGTATTCGCTTAAAGATCTCATCTTGGCATCGATTTGGGGCTTTTTGATCAACCTCATGTTATACGCCCTGCTCCCGGAAAGCTGGCGCGCATCCCGCATGGTGTTGGTCCTGTCGTTTTTTTGGGTAACTGCATATGCCATGATCAGCAGGTTGCTCATCAACCTGGTGAGAAAAAGCCGCTGGATCATCGGCAGGGACCACCCTCTGCATGTGCTGGTAATAGGCGACTCCGGCCAATTCGACAAGGTTGGGGAAATTCTGAGCCGGCGCAAAGCATCCACCAGAGCCTTGCACCAGGAAGTGAGCGAAGTGCTTGCGATGTCACCAAAACAATGGGAGGGTTATTTGCTGGACAAGCAGATTGGGGAAATCATTCTATGTGAACAGAACATGTCGTGGAAGGAGATCCTGCAATTTATTGCTCAGCGGCAAGGACAGGGGACATTCCGCATACTCACAAAGTCCGGTCAGGGCATTGTAGGAAGTCCTTCCCGCGATACCCAGGGCGAGATCTATCACATGGACTTTGATTACCATTTGTCGCAGGCTGTCTACAGGAGGCAGAAAAGACTTTTCGACTTCAGTTTTTCACTTGTTTTGCTCGCGTTTTCATGGTTGCTCATTTTTCTCTATAAGCACCGGATTCAATTTATGCAAAATGCATTTGGTGTAATTTCCGGTGATGCTACCTGGGTCTCTTATGCAGGTGATAGGAGTTTGAACAGTGGATTGCCTGTGTTGAAACCGGGTATTCTGAATGTGGTGACCGACCGGGAGTCGCAGATCTATGGCAAAGAGATTGCGCAGCAACTCATCAGGAATTATGCATGGAATTACACGGTGTGGCTCGATCTCGACATTTGTCTCAAACAATTTTTAAACCTCGACCAGAAAGGCAATGGATAAGATCGTTGAACGCATTCGGCAAAAGGCTTCAGATATTTCCGAACAGTTGGTAGCCTGGCGAAGGTTCCTCCATCAGCATCCCGAATTGTCTTTTGAGGAAGCTGCCACATCGACATATATCCAGGGCTTATTGAATGAATGTGGCATTCCGTATCGCTCAGGTTTTGCAAGGCACGGAATCGTAGGCCTGCTCTCTGGCGGAATTTCGTCGCCGCGAGTCATTGCTTTGCGTGCAGACATGGACGCTCTGCCCATCCAGGAGGAAAACGAATGTTCCTATGTGTCCCGGAACGCGGGTGTCATGCATGCCTGTGGGCACGATGTGCACATGACCTGGTTATTGGGCGCCCTGGTCATTTTACAGGACTTGCGGGAGGAATGGAGCGGAAAGGTCAAATTCCTGTTCCAGCCTGGAGAAGAACGCCTGCCTGGAGGAGCTTCTGCTATGATTGCCGAAGGAGCGCTGGAAGATCCCGTGCCGGATTGCATCATCGGACAGCACGTTCAACCAGGTATGCCGGTTGGGGTTGTCGGGTTGCGCGAGGGCATGTTTATGGCATCCGGCGACGAGCTATACCTTACCATTCGCGGAAAGGGGGGGCATGCCGCCATGCCACATCTATGCGTAGATCCCATTGTGGTGGCCGCTGAGTTGGTATTGGCCCTTCAAAAGCTCATTTCGCGCGAGAAGGATCCTTTTGTACCGGCGGTGTTGACCATCGGACGCATGACGAGTCCAGGCGGTGCGACGAATGTGATCCCTTCCGAGGTGCAGCTCGAAGGGACGTTTAGATGCATGGACGAGGATTATCGCAAATCGATGCATAAGCGCATCCTCGAGATGGCCTCCGGCATCTGCCAGGCCAACGGTGCCACCCTGGAAATGCGCATCGAATCCGGATATCCTGCGCTTTACAACGACCCTGCCCTGGTGCAGCGCTGCCGCGAGTTGGGAACGCGCTATTTTGGCGGCGAAGGGGTGTCCGAAATTCCTGCCAGGATGACTTCTGAAGATTTTGCCTGGTACGGCCATAAGGTCCCATCGGTCTTTTGCAGAACCGGAATTGGCAAAAACGAGTCCGTGCACCATCCGCGATTCGACGTCGACGAAACCTGTCTCGCCGCAGGGGCAGGGTGGCTGGCACTGCTGGCCATGCGCATTTAGACACATTCCAAACTGAAAAACAGCGAACAACGCATCGGAATTTTACGATGTATTCACAGACCCGTCAAACCGGTCGGAAAATCATATAAAATATTTATTTTATTTGTAACTAAATATCGTACAGTATTTTATCTTTGTCGTTTGGAATCGTTGTCTAAGTTAAGCCCTTATTTAGGTACATGGCCAGGATATTAATTGTCGATGATGAGCAGGCGATCCGTCGGGCGTTGAAAGATATCCTCCTCCTGGAGAAATACGAAGTGGAGGAAGCTGCTGACGGACTGGATTGCCTGGTGCAGCTTAAACAAAAGCAGTTTGACGTCATCATTTTGGACATCAAGATGCCCAAAATGGATGGGATGGAGGCGTTGGAATGCATTCAGCAGCAGGCTCCAGACACTCCGGTGGTGATGATCAGCGGACACGCCACCATCGATACCGCCGTGGAAGCGGTCAAGAAGGGCGCTTTTGACTTCATCTCCAAACCTCCCGACCTCAACCGATTGCTGATCACCATTCGCAACGCAATCGACAAATCCTCGTTGATCTGCGAGAAGAAGGTCTTGCAAAAAAAGGTCAGCAAGATCAAGGTACAGGAAATTGTTGGTGCCTCAAGGGAAATCCAGAAAGTGCGACAGACCATTGACCTGGTAGCTCCCACCGATGCTCGGGTACTCATTACAGGCCCCAACGGTACCGGTAAAGAGCTCGTAGCCCGCTGGATTCACGAAAAGAGCAACCGGTCTGGTTGCAGCCTGGTTGAAGTCAATTGTGCGGCCATCCCTTCAGAGCTCATCGAGAGCGAACTGTTCGGACACGAAAAGGGATCATTTACCTCAGCCATCAAGCAGCGGCTCGGTAAATTTGAACTGGCCAATGGGGGCACATTATTTTTAGATGAAGTTGGCGACATGAGTTTGTCGGCCCAGGCCAAGGTTTTGCGTGCCCTACAGGAAAACCGGATCACCCGCGTTGGCGGCGACAAGGAAATTCCCGTCGACGTACGCGTCATTGCGGCCACCAACAAAGATTTGAGGGAGGAGATTGCCAGGGGACGTTTTAGGGAAGACCTCTACCACAGGCTTGCTGTCATCATCGTCGAAGTCCCTGCGCTCAACGAGCGTAAGGACGATATCCCTTTGCTCGTAGACTACTTTGTCGAACTCGTCTGTTTCGAGTACGGTATGCCTGTAAAGAAAGTTGATGATGGAGCCATGGAGGAGTTGCAGAAATACAATTGGACGGGAAATATCCGCGAGTTGCGCAATGTCGTCGAACGACTTATTATTCTATCCAAAGGGAAGATTGGCAGAAAGGAAGTGCTGGATTACGTGATTCCTGCGAGTCAGCGCAACTTCCGCTTCCGGGAACTCTTCGAGCAATTTGACAGCTTGCAGGAACTCAATGAGTTCATCAAAAAGGAGTTTAATGCATTTAAAACTCCTGTCTGAACGCTCCTGTACCACTGACTCATCCATTTATGCCTGGTCCGGTGTGATCCGGGCGCTCTCAGGGTTCATCGCATGAAGACGCAAAAGCAATGGTCGCACCTCAAGGGAGAGAACAGTTGGACCATGTTCAAGGTCCTTGCGGAGTTTGTCGACGGGTTTGAAACATTAAACCGCGTAGGTCCGTGCATCTCCATTTTTGGATCATCCCGCGTTGCTTCTGATCATCCTCATTACACGTTGGCAATGAACATTGCAGAAGCTCTGGTAAATGAGGGCTTCGGCATCATTACCGGAGGGGGCCCGGGCATCATGGAAGCCGGGAATCGGGGGGCTCAGCATAAGGGGGGGGTATCCGTTGGCTTGAACATTCACCTTCCGTTTGAGCAATCTGCAAACCGCTATATTGATCCGGATAAGAATCTTCAGCACCGCTTCTTTTTTGTACGGAAGGTGCTCTTTGTTAAATACGCTCAGGCATTTGTTGCGATGCCCGGTGGTTTTGGGACCCTGGACGAACTCTTCGAAGTATTGACCCTGATGCAGACACATCGCATCAACCGCGTTCCGGTCATGTTGGTGGGAAGCAAGTTTTGGAAACCAATTCTTGCCTGGATCAACGGTTCGCTGGTCGGTGAAAACGGATTCGTAAGCAGTGGCGATATGCACTTGCTGACCGTTGTCGACACTCCTCAGGAAGTGGTTGCAGAAATATTGAACTTTTACAGTGGGGAAAGCGGTCGGGGCCTGGGACCGACATTTGAGCTTTAGCGTATATTTCCAGCAGTCCGGGTGTTTAGTTGAGGAATCTCCAGACGATGTTCATGTGCAGGCTGAAATCGTAGAAAGGGTAGGATCTAACCAGCATGGGCCGTACGGATGTCCATAGCGATTCCATGTTTTCAAAATTGAGGTTGAATCGGAAACCCTGTATTTCAAAATGTGCAAAAGCGCCTGTGGTGTAAGCGAATTTTCCCGGTATCCCGGTGCCATGAAATTGCTGCAGTAAAGGGTAAAAGGCTAACATTTGATCGTATTTCGCAGCAGTGGCTTTCAGCCCAATCCTGGATTTGCCCTTTCCCTTTAAAAACTGCCACCTGAATGCAGCATTCCCACAAGCACTCCACCCTGAAATACCTATGGAGTCAGGAGACAGCGATCGATATTGAATTTCCAGACCCAGGTCAACAGGCCCCAAAGAGGGCTTGAGCGAGGTCGCGACTTCAACCAGGGCACTGGCATCGTTTGCTGCAGGTTGAGCAGCGGTATTTAGGTAATGGTACTGATTGTAATGCCGGTAATGGATGCGAACACCCGGTTTGAGTTTGAGTTCAAAATTTAACATGACTGAACCATCCAGGGTGCTGATTTTTTCCTTTTCGATCGAAATAGGGAAGGGAATGCTGTCGTTCAGGGCAAACATCCGGTGGAGCGAAGGGGGGGGGCGAACCCCGTATTCGAGGCTGCTGCGGATCCACATTTTTCGCATCCAGGACCCATCGGCTGTGGCCCTGAAAGCAGAATAAATTTCATTGCCCGAAACGGATAACCGGCCGGATGTCACCAGTTGCCATACAGGAAGCAATGTCGCGGCATACTCCATTCCCAAAGCGATGGCTTCGCGCCTTTCCAACGGGATGCCCCAGAGATCATACTGGTTTTCGTAGTTTAGTTTTGCGGTAAGCCGGTGGCTTTTTAGTTCGAACACCCGGGCCTGCAGACCCAGACTCCCGAGTTCCTGGCGAAAATCCATTGCAATGGAGCTGTCGATATAGTAGATCCCGTAAAGACTGCTGTCGCCGGTTATGTCTGCGTCGCTGTACTTTAATTTAAACGTCGTCAGGTGGGCATGCAATGAAAGCAGTGGCGTCCGCTGGGAGTTATTGCCTGACGGATTGTAGAGGAGGTTAAATCCAAACGAACGCTCGTTAGATTCTGTAAGGGCAAGGTCATTGTTGACCGGTACGGCTTCGCGAACGGAGTATTGTGGTTGACGCAACAGTGTGTCTGATGCGATCCCCCAGTTGTCTTCGCGGTACCGGCCGGTTTCTGAAAACAGTAAATTGAACGTGAACTTTTTGCCGGGGGCTCCGAAATGAAGGCCCGTGGTGAATGCGGTATTTCGCTGTTTTCCATGTGTATAAATCCCTTTATAAATTTCGCGGTCGTATGAAAAATTCCAAAGGAGATCGTGGCGAAAATTAGATGCAAAAAGCAGACGTAGGTCAAAATTGTCCTGGAAACCGGCTTGTGAGTTGCCAAGAGCGCGCCAGCGGTTCGTTGAAATTTCGGTGAGTGCCTGGTTGGGACGCAAAAAGAAATAAGTCCGGGTTCCGGGCTTTCCGTCGCGTGCAGCGTTAAAACCATGAAAGAACAGGCGATCATCCGGTGCCAGGTCAAAAGGGGTAAATGCTGGGGAGTATGCATTGTTGATGGCAAGCGTCGGACTCCTGGCCATCTGCAGCAGGTGTTTGCCGGTATCTAATCCTTCAGGGGTAAGGGGATCTGAGGCAGGGAAGCGCAGAAGCTGCAAATTGGGCCGGGGCTGCGATGGAATCTTTTCCGTCGAGTCCGGGCGAAGCTGGGCTGAGGTCTGCGCGAATCCGGCCAAAACGATCAAAGCGGGAATCAGGGCACGACAGAGACCTCCGGGAATTTGTGGTAATCGCCAAGGGCGCATGGCGCTACGTTATAACTTCACGAAGGAGGCCGAAGCGATGTGCCTCGATCCGGTGTAGGCGCGCAGACGGTATAATCCCGCTGGCAAACGATCGATCGAGATGTGGCTGGATGTTCCTGATTGCAGCGCTCCTTCAACACAGGGCGTTCCAGTTGTGGAAAAGATCCGGTAAGCTATTAAATGTTCGTTGCCGGTATAGCGGATGTGAATTGTTTCTGTAGCTGGGTTGGGTTGTAGGTGAATCCGGTCTGAATAGACGAAGGCTCCGGCATCCACCGTTGTGCAATTGTAAACCTTGTTGCAGGCATCTTCAATGCCTTTAAGGATGAAAAGGCCATTTTGCATATCGGCGACGACAACGTTACCGGATGGCAGGTAGGGGTAATTGCCCCAGGATCCTTTGTAACTTTTTTTGTTTGGCAATAAGGAAGTCGGATAGTAGTGCGTCAGGACGGGATTTGCCGGATCCGAGAGGTCGTATACCTGCAACCCGTCGTAGTAATAGGATACATAGGCATAACGGCAACTGACAAGTGGGTTGTGCGGTATGGCGATGGAGCTGTCACGGTTGGGGTAAAGTACTGAAACGACCTTAGCTTCTTCGATGTTGGTGAGGTCATAGACTTTGAGTGGCAAACCATGGTTTTCGTCTGCCATGACGTAGGTTTTGCCATCGGGTGTAAGCCAACCGGAGTGATTGTAACCGGCAAAGGGATATTCGTTTGGCTTGGCTGTGAATATGGCGCTTGGGTTTTGTGGATCGCTAAAATCGACGATGGCAAACCCATCCGGGCCACAATTGAGGTATGCCGTGTCGTTTCGAACAAATGCGTCGTGAACATGAGAGGCGATGATGTCTCCAAAGCGGTTGTAATGGCCGATCAAAGACGGTTTGGCTGGATTGCGGATGTCGTAAAGACCAAGAGCAAAGAAACCGGTGGATCCCGATTCGGAACAGGTGTACAATCTTCCCTTGGGGATATCTATGTAAATGTTGTGAACGCGCGTCATGAACTCTCGAGAATCATAAACCACCCTGGCGGTATCTGGCAATTGGGAAAAATCGATGATTTGTAAAGTGCTGTTGCCTTCATCGCATACTGCGTAAAGATGGCATTTATAGTCATCGTAATCCCGGTGAATAACGCCTTCGCCGTTAAATGCGCCAGGGATCAGCATGCGCTCGAAAGGAGCGGCCGGATCTGTAATGTCTATGAGATGAGTCCCGGAGGTTGATCCGATGATGGCGTATTCATGTCCGTTTACAGCGATGCCCCATGCCTCGTTGAAGGCGTTGTCGTAGGCTTTGGACCCCACAACGCTGCTGTCTCTCCAATGGCCAAGCAATTGCATTTGTTGAACCTGGGCGATGCTCCCCAGCCCATAAAGAAAGAGACTCAGGGTCAGGAGGATTTGCTTCATGCCCTTAAGTTTAGCACTGCAGGGTTCATCCCCATCGTGGAAAAGCCTCCATCGTGATAGATGTTTTGCATCGTCACCATTCGGGTCAAGTCGGAGAACATCGCTACACAAAAGTCTGCACAAGCAGAAGCGGGTGCATTGCCCAGAGGACTCATCTTGTCTGCGTAATCGAAAAATTCCTGAAAATGCCCGACTCCGGATCCTGCTGTAGTAAAAGTGGGCGACTGTGAAATGGTGTTGACCCTGACTTTTTTGTGCGTTCCAAAATGATACCCGTAAGAGCGGCCAATAGATTCCAGCAAGGCTTTTGCGTCTGCCATATCGTTGTAATCCGGAAAGATGCGTTGCGCCGCAATGTAAGTCAGGGCCAGGATAGAACCCCATTCGTTCATAGCATCCAGATTCATAGCGGTCTGCATGAGTTTATGAAAGGATATGGCGGATATGTCCAGGGTTTTGTGCAGGTATTCGTAATTGAGATCTGTGTATGGTTTCCCTTTTCTTACGTTCATAGACATTCCCACGGAATGAAGGATGAAATCAATTTTTCCTCCGAACTGTTCCATGCTCTGTTTGAGAAGGGTTTCCAGGTCTTCAAGGGAAGTCGCGTCTGCTCCGATAAGGCTTGCATTGAGCCGGGAAGCCAGATCCTGTATCTTTCCCATGCGAAGGGCTACCGGAGTATTGGTCAGGCAGAGCTTTGCTCCTTGTTCAGCACATTTTTCGGCCACATGCCATGCGATGGAATGCTCATCCAGTGCGCCAAAAACAATCCCATTTTTTCCTGCGAGGAGTTGGTGAGCCATAATTTTCGTATTTATTTATCTGCAAAAATAGTCCGGATGGTGTAAAATGCATGATGCCCGGGTCAAAAGCTCAGGCTGGAATTTGCAAATGGAGAAGTTCCAAGGCATTTTTGAGGGCTGCCTTAGTCGGCGGGTCTCCACTCAGCATTTTGGCGAGTTCCTCAATGCGCTCCTGTTCGTTCAGTGGCCTCAGCCGGGTGGCGCTCATTGCATCAGCGTGCTCTTTGTAAACATAAAAATGGTGGTTGCAGCGCGAAGCTACCTGGGGAGAGTGGGTGATGCAGATCACCTGCTGGTGACTGGCTATTTGCCTGAGCAACGCCCCCATTTGCAGGGCAATCTGTCCGGAAACCCCGGTATCGATTTCGTCAAAAATTAGGCAAAGCGAACTGTGCCGGGCCGAGACCAGCGATTTTATGGCCAGGTTAAACCTCGCAAGCTCTCCTCCGGATGATTGCTCTTTGAGCGTTTTGAGTTCATTCCCTTTATTTGCAGAGAAATAAAAGGATGCCTGGTCAATCCCCGTCTCCGTCCAATCCTGCTCGTTCGTGAACCGGATCTCAAAGCGTGCGTGGGGCATCCCCAGTTTTTGCAACAGGGAGATGGTTCTTTTTTCGAGTTCCGCGCGACAGGCTTTGCGCACTTTTCCCAGTTTGGCTCCTAAGGATTCAACGTCTTTTCGATGAAGGGCCATTTCGACATCGAGTTTTTGGATCGCATCATCGGCTTGAACGAGTTGCTGAAGTCTTTCGGCCAGAGAATCCCGGACCTCGATGAGTCCATCTTCGGTTTGCACCCGGTGTTTTTTTTGTAGCGCATTGAGCAAATCGAGCCTCTGTGACAGTTGCAGGGCTCTTTCCGGTTGGATGTCGGATTGTTCCGCAAGACGCTCAACTTCCCTTGCGATGTCGGCAAGTTCTAACTTCAGATTTTCCATCCTCGCATACAACTCTGAGAGTGGTTCTGTTATCTGTATAGGCCGCAAAAGGGCTAAACAGTCTTGGACGCTGTCTGCAATGCCCTGCTCGCGAAGGATCAATTGACTGACCTGAAAGCCATTGGCATGCAATTCTTCAGCTCTGGAGACTAGCAAGAGCTCCTGCTCGAGTTGGGAAAGCTCACCTTTTTTAAGGTCTGCCCTTTCCAGTTCTGCATGTTGAAATTCCACAAATTCCCGTTCGCGCTGCGCTTCGTCCAATTTTGTCTGGAGGTCCCTTTTTTTTCGCAAAGCGTCTGAATATTTTCTGAAAGCGGCCTGATATCCTCGCAAAAGGCCCATGTTGGATGCATACTCGTCGAGGACCTGAAGCTGGAATTTGCGATCATAAAAATCGAGGTGATCAAATTGCTGGTGAATGACGAGCAAGTGTTCACCCAGACGCTCCATGTCCTGAAGGAGGCGTGGACTGTCGTTTACAAAACACCGCGATTTCCCAGCCGGCTGAATTTCGCGCCGGAGAATGATCTCCCCTTCTGCATCGTCCAGATCGAATTCCCTTGCGATAATTTGGTACACGTCAGGAGAACAGGAAAAAGTTGCCTCGACTACGCACTTGCTGGATGGGGAGCGGAATACCCTTGCGTCGGCCCTGCCGCCGGTGAGCAGCTGGAGCGCCCCGATGATGATGGATTTTCCTGCGCCGGTTTCCCCGGTGATTGCGGTGAGCCCCTCACTGCAATCCAGAGATAACTCTTCGATCAATGCATAATTCTGAATATAGAGGTGTGTCAGCATGAATTCAAATGCTTAACGTACGGGTTCTCCCAGTTGTCGGGCACGATCGAAATCTGAGGATGCAGCTTGCGCATTGCCCAGCAGTTGATGGGTTTTTCCGCGTTCGAGGTAAAACAGTCCCACTCTGGGGTTGATTTCAATTGCTTTGGAATAATAGCTCAGCGCACGGTCGTTTTGATTCAGGGCGCGTCGGCAGCGGCCTCCTTCGTACCATAGGTCCGCATTGCGCGGCTCGAATTGCAGGTAACGGTCGATGTCAGCAATCGCTTTGTCATACATACCCAACTGGTTGTGAAGGATAGACCGGTTCAAGTATCCCGTTTTCCAGTTGGGGTCTATCTGCAGGCCCTTGTTAATGTCTTCCAAGGCTTCCTGCGGCCTTCCCAGCTTAGCCTTCGCCGCTCCCCGGTTTACGTAATATTCTGCTTTGGGCATCATGGAAATGGCCTTGTCGTAATCCTGGATGGCTTTGGCATCCTCGTTTCTTTGGAAAAAGAGCTTGGCGCGGCTGTTGTAGGTCGCATGGCCCGCTTTGTGACGTACGGCTTCATTGTAATCCTGCAAGGCCAGGTCAAATTGTTTGTGGTCCCGGTAATGGTTCGCCCGGTTATTATAAGGCAATGCGGTATTGCTGTAATATTTCAACACGTGGGTCCATAAGGTTTCCGAATTGGCCCAGATCTTGGTCTGCCTGTACGAAATGACAGCCAGAATGGCCACATACATGCCTGCAGCGGCAATGGAGGGCAAACGGAAATTGGGTGATTTTTCGAGAAATTGTTGCAATCCAAATGCTGAAGAAAAGAACAGTCCTGTAAAGGCGATGTAGGTAAAACGGTCTGCGAGATAACCCTGACCGGCTCCCAGGATCTGCAACAGGAATGCAATATTGAAAAAGAAAAATACAAATCCGAAGACAGGGGTGCGCCAATTCCTGCGAAAGGCAACATACACAAAGACAAGCACCGCTATCGCCGCCGGAAGGGACAGATAATGAAGTGCGCTGAGTTGCTGGGGGTAAGGATAAAGGGGAGACATTTCGTAGGGCACAAGCCATTTGATGAGGTAGACCATTAGGCTGTAACTGCCAATGAAGATCCGGCTGAGGCCCGTATGCACGGTGTCGTTGGCCTCTAAAGATCCCTGCTCCCGGAGGAACAACAACCCGATCAACCCGAATGCCAGGGACGCTGCAAAATGCGGCAACTTTTCCTTTAGGAGGCCCAGATTCAGTGGGCGCCCTTTCCAGTAATCTATGGCCAGCATCGTCAGCGGAAGGGTTACCATCTGGATTTTGGCAAATAAGCCGGTGAGGAAAAGTATAAAAATTGCGATGCTGCGTTTTTGGCTCGGATGCTCGAGATTCCGAAGGTAAAGCCACGTACAACTCAGGAAAAAGACTCCATACAGCACGTCCTTGCGTTCCGTGATCCAGGATACCGATTCTACCCGGAGGGGATGCCAGGCAAAAAGCGCCACCCCCAGCATCGCGAAAGGGAACGTTAGGCCGAGGCGTTCAAAAATCAAGGCGCAGAACAAAACACAGAGGAGGTGAAGCAGGATGTTATTCAGGTGCATGACCATAGGATCCATCCCGAACAATTTGTGCTCCACTGCAAAGCTGAGTATGCTCAGGGGATTGTAGTTGCCAATGACGTTTTGGGTAAAAATGCCTTTGAGGTCGAAGTTTTTGACCATGGGGTTCTCATAGACATTCCGGTCGTCGTCCCAATTGACAAAATCGCTTTTGAGCGATGGGCTGAATACAGCAAAGCTTACCACGAGCAGAACCCACAGGTAAGTCCTATTTGCTGGCTTTTGCTCAGGGGAATGGGGCGCTGGAGTTGCCGGAAGGATCTGAGAAGACCGCCCGGTTTGGTTCTTTTTGGATTTCCGTCCCATAGTAACAAGTGGATTCAGGCAAAGGTACAAAGGAAGGAGCCTAATTTCCGGGATGGGGTGAGGCTCACCCAATGGCATGAAATGTGTAATTTTGTATTGTGAAAATCAAGACCGGGGAGCTTGCCATGATGGTGGATGGAGTGCTGGAGGGGGATCCGGATATTTGGATTACCCATCCCAGCAAGATCGAGCAGGGTGAAGCTGGCAGCATCTGTTTTCTGGGCAACCCGAAATACGAAAGTTACCTCTACCGAAGCCAGGCATCGGCTGTGTTGGTATCGAAGACATTTGTTCCGAGGGAGAAGATCAATCCAGCCCTGATCCGGGTGGAGGATGTCTACCTTACGGTCGGAAAACTCCTCCATTTGTTTAACGGCCAGGATGAATTTGTTGAGCGCATTGACCCAACCGCTATCATCGACGAGAACGCCCGGGTAGAACATCCCGTGATCATAGGGGCTCAAACCATCATTTCTTCCGGTTGTTCGGTGGGCAAAGGAAGTCGTATCCATGGGCAGGTATATCTTGGACCAGACGTGACGGTAGGGGAGCGCACCATCCTCTATCCCGGGGTAAAAATCTACCACGGCTGTGTCATTGGCGACGATTGTACCCTCCACTCCAACGTGGTCATAGGCTCAGATGGTTTTGGATTTTCGAAAGACGAAAAGGGGGAGTACCAAAAAATCCCTCAACTTGGGATCGTCGAGATAGGCAGTAAGGTCGAAATTGGAGCCAATACCACCATTGACCGGGGAACCATGGGGTCGACGAGGATTGGCAACGGGTGCAAACTCGACAACCTCATTCAGATCGCACACAATGTGAGCATTGGCGATAATACGGTGATTGCTGCTCAGGCAGGCATAGCGGGCAGCACGCACATCGGGTCAAACTGCCAGATTGGAGGTCAGGTCGGCATTGCCGGCCATCTCATCGTCGCCGACGGTACCCGGATCCAGGCGCAATCTGGTGTGGCCAGTTCATTGGAGGAGGTAGGCGGCAAGTGGTATGGATCTCCAGCAATTGAATACTTTGCATTTTTGAGGTCGTTTGCAGAGTTCAAGGCACTCCCCCTGCTGGCCAAAAGGTTGAAAGCCCTGGAAGACCGATTTAAAAACTGAACACTCATGCAAGCGATGAAGCAAACGACAATCCAAAGGCCATTCCAGTTGGACGGGGTCGGGTTACATACCGGCACCTTTGTCAGCATGGCGTTTAAGCCCGCGGCAGAAAATACGGGTGTGCGGTTTCAACGGATCGATATGGAAGGGCAGCCGGTCATTCAGGCTGAGGTAAGTAAAGTTGTTTCTACCAACAGGGGGACAACCCTTCAGGAGGGAGATGCCCAGGTGTGGACGGTGGAACACGTCCTCTCTGCACTTGCAGGCCTTGGCATCGATAACGTCCTGATCGAACTCAGTGGCCCGGAAATTCCCATTCTGGACGGCAGCGCCAGGGATTTTGCAGAGCAGTTGAGCCAGGCCGGACTCCGTGAACTCGATGCACCGAGAGAATATTTCAAAATTTCCGAACCCATTGCCTTTGAAGATCCTGAGACGGGAGCCGAGTTTCTTGCGCTTCCGTCCGACAAACTGGAGATCACCACGATGATCGACTTTAATTCCAAGACCCTTGCACCTCAATATGCAAGCCTGGAACGCATCGAAGACTACAAGGAGGAAATTGCGCCTTGCAGGACGTTTGTTTTTTTGCACGAACTGGAGCTCCTCATCGATCAAAGCCTCATTAAAGGAGGTGATCTGAACAACGCCATCGTAATCGTCGACCGCATGATGAGTCAGGAAGAACTCGACCAACTGGCGCGCAAACTCAACAAACCAAGTGTTAAGGTCGAGAAGGAAGGGGTGCTCAATACGATCAAGCTGTTGTACGACAACGAACCGGCAAGGCACAAACTCCTCGATGTGCTGGGAGACCTGGCACTTCTGGGAAAACCGATCATCGGAAACATCGTGACCAAGAAGCCCGGCCATCGCCTGAATGTGGAGTTTGCAAAAATGCTCAAGAAGAAAATGCTCGAGCAAAAGCGCTTGTCTGGTGTTCCGGCCTATGACCCCGACGGCGTTCCGGTTTACAACATTGAGCAGATTAAAAGCCTCTTGCCTCATCGCTACCCATTCCTGCTGATCGACAAGATCATCGAGCTAAATGAAAAGCAGGTCGTTGGCATCAAAAACATCACGGGTAACGAGGCGTTTTTCATGGGACACTTTCCCGGGAACCCGGTTTTTCCAGGAGTCCTTCAGATAGAGGCGCTTGCTCAAACCGGTGGCATTCTGGCCCTCTCAGCGGTTGAAGACCACGGAAAATGGGATACTTATTTCCTGAAAATTGACAATGCCAGGTTTAAACAGAAGGTTTTGCCGGGAGACACGCTTTTGCTCAAAATGGAATTGATCGCACCCATTCGCAGAGGCATTGTACAAATGCTTGGCACGGCTTATGTAGGGAGTAAGCTTGTATGTGAAGCCGAGCTAACGGCTCAAATTGTCAAAAGGGATTCATGAGCACTCTGCAGAGCAACGTCCATCCAGATGCGCAGATTGGTGCAGGGACCGTGGTGGAACCTTTTGCTACCATCCAGGGCGATGTTCAAATTGGAGAGCACTGCTGGATTGGTCCCTACGTGACCATCATGGATGGCGCCCGGATCGGGAACCATTGCAAGATCTTTCCGGGAGCGGTGGTGAGCGCCGTGCCACAGGACCTTAAATACAATGGCGAGAGCAGCATTCTGGAGGTAGGCGATCACACCGTGATCCGCGAGTGCTGTACCCTGAACAGAGGAACAAAAGCGGCTATGATGACTAAAGTGGGCAGCCAATGTCTGCTGATGGCTTATGTGCACGTTGCTCACGACTGCCTGGTGGGCAACAACGTCATTTTGGCCAACAGCGTAAACCTTGCCGGCCATATCGAAATTGAAGATTACGCCATTGTAGGTGGCATGTCTGCAGTACACCAGTTCGTCAAGATAGGAGCCCATTCCATGATCGGAGGGGGATCACTCGTGATGAAAGATGTACCACCATATGCCAAAGCAGCTCGCGATCCGTTGTCTTATGAGGGCGTAAATTCCATCGGACTTAAACGAAGGGGTTTCAGTGTGGAGCAGGTCAACCGAATTCACGAAATCTACCGTTACCTCTTCGTGAAGTTTAAAAACGTTGGCAGGGCCATCAAAGCCATAGAGGTGGAATTGCCGGATTCACCGGAGCGCGAGGCCATCCTGGAGTTTATCCGCAATTCGAACCGCGGTTTGATGAAAGGTTATCGCAGTTGATGGCATCTCTGCAGATCATAGCCGACCAGCTCGGCAAACGCTATCGCCATTCATGGATTTTCAAGGACTTTTCGCATGTATTCACGGCTCCTGATGTCTATGGGATATCCGGTCCAAACGGCTCGGGCAAATCTACCTTGCTGCAGGTGCTGACGGGCTTTGTGCCGCCGACCCGCGGAACGCTGAGGGTTGAGCATTCTCATGCCCCGGGAATGTCCCTGGAGTTGCATGCGAGATTGACTTACGCCGCCCCGTTTGCGGATGTTTATGAATACCTGACCCTGCGCGAATTGCTCGGGCTTCATCTGCGCTTCCGCCCCTTATACCAGGGCCTGAAGGGCGAAGATTTATTGCGGATCGCCTATCTGGAGGGGCATGAAGAAAAATTGGTCAAAACGTTTTCTTCAGGTATGAAACAACGGCTTAAACTCGCCCTGGCCATCCTCACGCAAAGCGAAGTGCTCGTGCTCGACGAACCGGTGACCAACCTCGACAACACCGCAAAGGCATGGTATCGCGAACTGATCAGGGAATTCAACATGGATCGCCTCATCCTCATCGCTTCTAACGAAACGGCTGATTTTGAAAACGCCCGAGCCCTTATCTACCTGCCTGACTTTGCACCCCGGCGACCATTGTGAATGGGTGTTTCTTTCTACCTTTGTGCCCCTGAAGCACGCTATTTGAAACAGCATTGCTGTACTTTGGAGCACTGGCCCGGTAGTTCAATGGATAGAATAGAAGTTTCCTAAACTTTTGATACAAGTTCGATTCTTGTCCGGGCTACAAATTGAATGCACCCCCCCGAATAGCCGATCTGATGAAGATGCTGCGTTCAGTCGAATGACTGGTTCAAAGCTGAGGCGATCTCAACCATTTCCTGGTATTCGTCCGGTGTCAGCCCATCCATACAGAAATGGATCGGATTGACGGCTTTGCCATGTTTGCGCACTTCGTAATGGAGGTGAGGCGCCGTTGATGTTCCCGTACTGCCAATGGTGCCAATGAGTTGGCCTTTAACGACCCGGTCTCCTTTGCGGACCTTAATTTCCTTCAAATGGGCATACAGGGTTTGGTATCCGTCGTGACCGTGGTCGATCAGGATGTTGCGTCCGTAACCCGTAGTGGCAAAATCTACCTTGACGACCCGGCCGTTGCCCGTTGCCTGGACTTCCGTACCGGAAGGAGCAGCAAAATCGATGCCCTCGTGAAATTTGGAGATCTTGTGGATGGGGTGAAGGCGAATGCCGAAGCCGGACATCTGGTTTACCGCACGGTTGAGCTTGTCGACGCGAACGGGCTTAATAGAGGGTACACTTTGAAGGTACTCTTCATGCTCAAGTACCTGTTTTTCAATGGCATCGAGTGAATTGCTCTGAAGGTAGAGCTGCCGCTCCAACTTGCCGGCCCGGGTCTTGATTTCGCGGAAGGTGATCCCCGTAATGTTAAAATTCTGGGACAGGGCATTGGGGTCGTGTCCTCCAACACCACTCTCCCACAAATCTTTGTCGATGGGATCCATTCCGAACAATACGCGGTGTACCTGGGCGTCGCGCTGTTGGAGGTTGCCCAAAACCTTGTCCATGACCCCCAACTGGTCTTTGAGCATCAACATCTGATACTCTACCTGGCTCAATTCTCTTTTGAGCGCTTTTTCCCGCGGGGAGGGGAAAAATTCCGAGGTGAAGAAATAGATGAGAAACGTCGTCACCACCACTGCGGCGAGAAAGCCGGAAATCCGCCAGAGATAGGACGCTGACGTCAACTTAACTTTCTCAAACTGAAGAGTTTGTGGGTTATAAACGTATTTTTCAGATCTCATCAAATCAGGCCTGCATAAAAACGATTAAATTTGCGATCCGATGTACGCTCGCTTTGTTTGATAGCGCCAAAATTAATCGTTTTTTCACATTTGGCCCCCCTGTGGAATGCAGAATTTGTATATAAATTGAATAAATTTATATAACGATCAGACAAACAGCTCATTAAATATATTTAGAATAAATATCTGAAATGAATTCGCGCAGTATCCGGCAGGCATTCCTCGATTTTTTTGCTTCGAAGGGACATAAGATTGTTCCTTCGGCGCCCATAGTAGTCAAAAACGATCCTACCCTGATGTTCACCAACGCCGGAATGAACCAGTTCAAGGACTATTTCCTCGGCAACCAGAAACCACCGGTACCCCGAATTGCAGACAGCCAAAAGTGCCTTCGGGTGAGCGGTAAGCACAATGATTTGGAGGAAGTGGGTTCCGACGGCTATCACCATACGCTTTTTGAGATGCTCGGGAACTGGTCATTTGGCGATTATTTCAAAGAGGATGCCATTGCCATGGCCTGGGAGCTCCTGACGGGTGTATACGGCTTGGATCCCGGGCGCCTCTACGTTTCCGTCTTTGGGGGTGATGGGGCAGAATCCCTGGCCCCGGACGAGGAATCGCGGATGCTGTGGAAGGCTTGGATTCCCGAATCCAGAATACTCGCTTTTAGCCGTAAGGACAATTTCTGGGAAATGGGGGATACCGGGCCTTGCGGTCCCTGTTCAGAAATCCATTACGATGCCCGGAGTGAAGAGGAAAGGGCTGCCACCGATGGGGCTCGCCTGGTGAATGCCGGCGATCCACGGGTGATTGAAATTTGGAACCTGGTCTTCATTCAGTTTAACCGAAAGGCAGATGGCTCGCTGGAGGAGTTGCCGCAAAAACACGTCGATACAGGAATGGGATTTGAACGCCTGTGCATGGTGCTGCAGGGCGTAAACGCTACATACGATACCGATATTTTCAAGCCGCTCATCGAGCATACGGCCGCGTTTTCCGGATTGGCTTATACGGGCAGCTACGCTGCAGAGGCAAAGTCCGATATGGCCATGCGCGTCATGGCAGACCACATCCGGGCAGTAGCATTTTCTGTCGCCGACGGAGCCCTGCCTTCAAATACGGGGGCAGGTTATGTGATCCGAAGGATCTTGCGCAGAGCGGTCCGGTATGCCTATTCCTTTCTGGGCCTTCAAGAGCCTTTTTTGTACCGGCTCGTGCCCATCCTCGTGGAGCAGATGGGGGATGTTTACCCTGAACTGAAGGCTCAGCAAGGCCTGATCGTCAACGTGATCTCAGAGGAAGAGCAGTCTTTTCTGCGGACCCTGGAAGGGGGCTTGCGCAGATTGGAGGGACTGGATCCATCCCTGAAGATTCTGCCCGGTGAGCTTGCCTTCGAATTGTACGACACGTATGGATTCCCGTTCGATTTGACGCAACTCATTGCTCGTGAAAGAAAGCTCGACGTAGATCACGAGGGCTTTCAGAAGGCAATGGACGCCCAGCGCAGCCGATCTAAGGCCGATGCTAAACGAACGTATTCTGACTGGACCGTCTTGCACGAAGGGGAACTCCGCTTCGTGGGTTACGATGCCCTTGAAGTTGAGCAGACCCGCTTGCTCAGATGGAGACGGCTTGAAGAAAAGGGGAAAACCTTATACCAGATGGTTTTTGAAATCACACCTTTCTACCCCGAAGGAGGAGGTCAGGTCGGGGATACGGGCTTGGCACAATTTCCAGACCGGGCGGTGGAGATCGTAGACACCGTAAAGGAAAACGAGCTCATCATCCATTTGACGGAGGCGTTGCCGATACACCTGGAGGGGCCGGTGGATCTGCGTGTAAATGGGTACAGGCGCCAACGCATCGAAAACAATCACAGTGCAACTCACTTGTTGCACGCGGCACTCCGGCGGGTGCTTGGTTCCCACGTGCAACAAAGGGGCTCGTTGGTACAGGATGAATACCTCCGGTTTGATTTCTCTCATTACCAAAAGGTCGATGGGGAATCGCTGCAAAAAATTGAGCAACTGGTCAATGAAAAGATCCGAAGCAACCTATTCAGAGAGGAACACAGACAACTGCCCATGGAAGAGGCGCGCAAGGCAGGTGCAATGATGTTGTTTGGCGAAAAATACGGCGAAAAGGTCCGGATGATTTCTTTTGATCCGGGCTATTCGGTCGAATTGTGCGGAGGGTGCCATGTCGAAGCTTCCGGTCAGATCGGCTTCTTCAAAATCATTTCTGAATCGGCGGTTGCAGCAGGGATCCGCCGGATCGAGGCCGTCACTGCCCAGACCGCAGAGCGCATCATCCAGGAACAATCCAGGCAAATTTTGGAGATCCAGCAATTGCTAAAAAGTCCCCAGAACCCGCTGGAGTCTGTCAGGCAGGTCGTGGAGGAAAACAGGGCATTGAACCGGCAACTGGCAGAACTTAAAGAAGATCGCGCAAAGGACCTCCACAAGGTCCTCGCGGGCAGGAGCATTGCACAGAATGGTGTGCGTGTTTTGGCCGAGGTGGTCGATGTTGACGACGCGAGGATTGCAAAAAACCTCGCCTTCCAAATTGGCCGCGACCTTGAGCCCGCTGTGGTGGTATTGGGTTTTCTGGAAAACCAAAAACCCCAACTCATGTGCTACGTTTCCGAAAAACTGGTTGCTGACCGGGGCTTCAATGCCTCTGCCTGGGTCCGCGATTTTGCAAAGGAAATTGAAGGCGGGGGAGGGGGGCAAGCCTTTTTTGCGTCTGCCGGCGGAAAGAATCCGTCCGGGTTGCCAAAGGCAATCGACCTGTCAAAGGCATTTATTCTCGAAAAGATCAAAGCTTCTGCAACATGCTAACCGCCGTTCTTTACATTTTTGGCATCTTCGCGCTCTTTCTTGCCTTCAACATTTACATCCGCGTCAAAACTTTTAAACTTTACCGGCAGTTGCTGGAAAGAAGGATACAGTTTGGCTTGGCAGACCTCACGTCAAATCGCCGTTGGGCGAACATATTGACTCTTTATCCGGAACACGTGCAGTTGCTCAACCACTTCAGGCGCCACATGCTTATGACGGGCATCTTGTTCTTAGCAGTCGTGGGGGCGGTGATCGTTTTGCTGTTCAACATGCGCGAGATCCAGGCCTGAGATGACAGACGTGCGTTTGCGCATCGGCTTGCTGGGTGCAGGTCACCTGGGGAAAATTCACCTGAAGTGCCTGACGGGACTTCCACAGTGGCAAGTAGCCGGATTTTATGACGTCAATCCTGCAACGTGTAAGGAAGTCGAACAGTTGTTTGGCATTCCTGCATTCGATCATCCGGAAGAGCTCATGATGTCATGCGATGCATTGGATATAGTAAGTCCAACGACGACCCATGCGCGCCTGGCTGAAACCGCCATACGCCTGGGAAAACATTGTTTTATTGAAAAGCCGGTGACCGTTACTTTGGAAGAAGCGCTTCTATTAAAATCCCTGAGTGACGGAAAGGGCCTTTGCATCCAGATCGGTCATGTTGAACGATTCAATCCGGGTTTTGCAGCCGTGAGGCCATTCATTCACAATCCCCGGTTTATTGAAGCACACCGGCTTTCGAGTTTCAACCCGCGGGGCCGCGACGTATCGGTCATCCACGACCTAATGATCCACGATCTGGATCTCATCTGCCTGATGGCCAACAGTCCGGTGGCTGAATTGCGGGCTTCGGGTGTTTCTTTGGTGAGTCCATTGCCTGACATTTGCAATGCCCGCATTGAATTTGAAAGCGGTCTGGTGTGCAATGTCACGGCAAGCCGAATATCCATGAAACAGATGCGGAAACTTCGCATTTTTCAGGAGGATGCCTACATCAGCCTTGACATGCTCGAAAAAGAAGTGCAGATCATCCGGTTGTTGGATGAGCCGGCAGACCAAACCCTGGAAATCGATACCCATCGCGGAAAAAAGTACATACGCCTGGTTGAGCCGGAAATAAAAAATTTCAATGCAATAGAGGAAGAACTGAAATCTTTTCACAAGAGCATCGTTAGAGAGGAAGCCCCCGAGGTCAACCTGGAAGAAGGCATACAGGTGATGACCCTGGTTCAGGCCATAGCCAGTCAAATAGAACGAAGCCAATGACGTATAGCTGCCTCCCCAACGCCTTGATCTCCTTGTGTCTTTGTGCGTTGATCGCTTGTGATGCCGGGGAAGAGCCGCAGCCTGCTTACCTCTCTGTAGACCCCATCCAATTTGAGGTTAGATCGCACGAGGGCAGCGCCAATCAGCACCTGCCCGATGCATGGATCTACGTTGGTTCCAGATATGCCGGTGCCTACGAATTGCCGGTTCGCATTCCCGTGCTGGCAAACCAGGTCGAGGAGGTCCTCATTCTGCCGGGCTACCGCCTGAATGGCAGTATATCCTCTCCGGCCCGGGCTGCTTTGCTTGAACCCTATCGTACGGAGGTGCAGTTTATCCCGGGGCAGGATGTCCTGGTCACTCCATCGTGTGGTTATCAGGCGAATTTAAAGTTTCCATTTTTAGAATCGTTTGAAGGAAACCACTTCTTCAATGATGACCGTGACGGAGATCCGGAAACCCGGATCGTCGCCTCACTGCCAGAGGAAGCCTTCGAAGGCGTGCGAGCAGGGAAGATCGAACTGAGGAAAGAGCATCCTAAACTCAGGGTGGCGTATGACATTCCCAAGGAGATACCGCAGAGTCCGGATCCGATCCTTCTTGAACTTCATTTTAAATCGGACATTCCCTTTTCAATCGGGTTTCTCGGAAATAAAGGGGGGGCAGTAGAAGACGACCTGATCCGGGCCGTTCTGCTCCCCAAAAAGACTTGGACCAAAGTCTATTTTGATTTCAGGGAAATCGTAAACCTGTCAAATGCCCAGTCTTACCGCCTGGCCATCGATGCGAATTTTCAACAAGACAGTACGCTTGATGTTCAGAGGATCTATCTTGACAACATTAAGGTGGTACATCGCTGACCATGTTCAAGCGAACAGAAAATATAGCCTACCTCGCAGGAGACCTTTTCTTGTCGCTCCTGGCTTGGTATCTGTTCGTCGAACTGCTTAAATCCAGGAACTTTTTTATTGGGCCCTCTCCGGATGCTGCAGAGAAGCTTTTCCGCGTGGGTGCACTGATCATTCCTCTTTCATGGGGATTGCTCAACCTGCTCACAGAGCAATACAGGGATGTCTACCGGCTTTCGCGCTGGTCTGTATTTTCACAAACATTGCTTTTGTCTGTCTTTGGCAGCGTGGTTTTACTTTTTATCCTGTTGGCAGACTCTGAAATTCAGTTCGCCGGAAGGTATTTTTCAGCCATCGGGTCATTTTTTGCTTTGCATTTCGGATTGACCATTTTTTTTCGCCTGGTCTTTTTGACGGCCATGAGCAAGCGGTTAAAAAGTGGTATGGTTGGATTTAATACCCTGATTATAGGGGGCGACCAAAGCGCTGTTAAGCTTTTTCGTGAGATTACTTCCCTGCATTATTCTCTCGGGCACAAGTTTGTCGGATTTATTCATTCCAACGGTGGTAATGGCAACGAACTTATCCAGCACCTTCCTCAGCTCGGCGGATTAAACGACATTTCCCGTTTGATCGAGCAACAAAACGTTGAAGAAGTCATCATTGCCATTGAATCGACCGAACACCAGAAACTCAAATCCATATTGGACATGTTGTTTGAGTTTGGTGACCGTCTCATCATCCGCACCATTCCGGATACCTACGACATTCTGCTTGGTACGGTGCGCTTGAATCACCTTTACGGGGCGATTCTCATTGAAGTCAAGCAAGAGATCATGCCGCGTTGGCAGATCGTTTTTAAGAGGGCCCTGGACCTGATGGTAAGCATTATCGCGCTCACCCTCTTGTTGCCATTGATCATATACATCGTTGTGCGGACGCGACTTTCCAGCAAGGGGCCGATCATTTACAGTCAGGAGCGCATAGGCCTAAATGGAAAGCCATTTCAGATCTACAAATTCAGGTCAATGACGGTCGAAGCAGAACAGAACGGTCCACTCCTTTCATTTGAAGGAGATCCGCGCATAACGCCATGGGGTGCAGTAATCCGAAAATGGAGGTTAGACGAAATCCCCCAATTCCTGAACGTAATCAAGGGGGATATGTCGTTGGTGGGGCCGCGGCCGGAAAGGAAATACTTCATCGACCAGATCATGCAAAAGGCGCCTCACTACAAGCATTTGCTAAAAGTGAGACCTGGGATCACCTCATGGGGGCAGGTCAAATTTGGTTACGCTTCATCTTTGGAGGAAATGATGAAGCGGCTCGAATACGACATTCTCTACATCGAAAACCGTTCGCTGGGCCTCGATTTTAAGATCATGTTTTACACGCTTGCCGTGCTGATTCAGGGTAAGGGCAAGTGAGGCTTACTCCAAATTTTCGAGGATCATTGCGGAAGCACCGCCACCTCCGTTGCAAATGCTGGCCAAGCCATAGCGTCCTTTGTTATGCCGAAGGGCGCTGATCAACGTACACAAAATGCGTGAACCGGAGGATCCCAGCGCGTGTCCAAGGGCAACCGCACCTCCAAATACATTGATCATTTGTGGATCCAGGTTTAATTTTTGTGCAAACACCATGGGTACCACTGCAAAGGCTTCGTTGACTTCGACGCAGGCTAAGTCATTCCATTGCAGGCCCGCTTTTTTCAAGGCGCGCGGAGCCGCCAAAGTCGGGGTGGTTGTAAACCATTCAGGAGCCTGTTCTGCGTCTGCAAAGGATACGATGCGTGCCAGGGGCTTTATCCCCAGCGACTTCACCTGGTTTTCGCTCACAAGCACCAAAGCCGATGCGCCGTCGTTGATCGTAGAGGCATTGGCTGCAGTGACGGTTCCATTCGCCGTAAAGCTTGGGCGCAGCGAGGGGATCTTGTCGAAATCGACCTTGTAAATCTCTTCGTCTGTTTTGAACAGTACCGGCGCCCCTTTCTTTTGCGGAATTTCAACCGGAAAAATCTCTGCATCAAAGTACCCACCTTCAGTCGCCTGCTGTGCGAGTTGATAGGAACGTATGGCATAGGCATCCTGCGCTTCGCGGGTGATGCCATATTTGCTTGCGGTGGCATCTCCACACTGCCCCATTGCATTTTTTGAATAGACATCCGTCAGCCCGTCCTTTTGCAATCCGTCGATGAGTTGGCCATGCCCGTAGCGTGCACCCCATCGCATGGCTTCTGCGTAATAGGGAATATTCGACATGCTTTCCATTCCGCCTGCGACGACGACATCGCTTTCACCGCTGAGGATGGATTGTGCGCCCAATGCCACTGATTTCATGCCGGAAGCACATACCTTATTGACTGTCGTGCAAATGGTTGATGGGTCCAACCCCCCGCCGAGAGCGGCCTGCCGAGCAGGTGCCTGTCCGAGATTTGCTGAACAGACATTGCCCATGATGACCTGCTCAGCCATTTGGGCAGGTACTCCTGACCTGATTACCGCTTCTCGAACGGCTAAGGCGCCAAGCTCGGTTGCACTGAACTTGCTCAGTGAAGCCCCAAAACTGCCCGTTGCGGTGCGGGCCATCGATGCAATGTATACGGAATTCATATTCAATTTTAAGAGCCGCAAATATAGTCAGGGATTGCTTCCGGCACCGGGGCGGGTGAAGACAGTTCCACAATTGATTTAAGGGCACTTCTAAAAACCCCCTCTTGTGTCAGCCAGCCCGCACAGGCTCACGCGCTCAATGAATTTAGCTTCACAATCCTTCGTTGCAGCTCAGTCAGTTATCGCTCCACATAGCTTCCTTCGCTGCGCCTCGGCTTGCTTTGTTAAATTCATTCTGTCATCAACGGGGAGTGGAGGGAGGCAGCCCTTTTCATTCTGGCATCAAAATGGAGTTTTTAAAAGTGCCCTTAATTTGAACAGACGTCTGTGATGGATCAAAGGGGTGTCATCGCATACAGGACCGCCTTTGCCAGTAAGATGACGTCTGTCCAAAATAATTGTCCGGAACCACCCGCTTTTACATAGCGACGTATGAACATCGCGAATCCGATATACAGGGCTATTTGCGCAAGTGCCACCCCACAGTCCATGTGCCCTTTGAGGACCTGCGTTGCCAGGATGGCCATGCTGACCAGGTACAAAGCGGATGCAGTGGCCATTACCCAACCCCCCGGCATGCTGTTGGAGATCGTCTTATGGTTAAAGGCAAGGTCTTCCCTCCGGTGATCCCAGTCGCAAAGCATGCTTTGAGCAAAGAGGACGATCGCAAAATCTACAATGAGAGTAGGGTAAATCGGAGCATTGTGGTGGAAGGGTTCAAATACCCAGAAGAGCAGCAGGATCCAGGTAGCACAAAGCATGAGATTTTTCATGACAGGCAGCCTTCGAAAAAAATAAAACCGGCTGTGGTTGTGATAGGAAAGGACCAGCAATGCTAACGCTAAAATCCTCAATTGCTGCCCTACTGAGCAATTGAGAAATGTGATGAAACTGATCAGCGAGCAGACTGCAAACAATATGATCTCCCAACGGACAATGCGGTTTTTCGCGGGATAATGTATGGAAAAGCAGATTCGTTTTTGGTAAAAATAAGCACAGAATGTAGCCGTAGTTACGAAGAGCAATTGCTCTGCCGGGGGGAATGCATTTTCGAAATGGAAATAGATAGCGGCGTACAGCGCTCCAAGCAAAGCGCCGTAATATCCGGAGACGATCAGTGCCTGGCGTTTTTTGTCAGAAATAGCGGTAATCCTTTTTTGGATCAATGGACTGCAGAACTTCATAGATCAGCCGGATCACATTTTCGACATCCTCTATGCTTGCGGTCTCCACAGTGGTGTGCATATACCGAAGGGGTATCGAGATCAGAACAGAGGGAATTCCGCCATTTGAATAAGCAAATGCGTCGGTGTCGGTTCCGGTTGTCCGGGATGCGGCGTTTCTTTGAAAAGGAATCTTGTTTTTGTTGGCGGTATCGATGACGATTTGCTGCAATATGTTGTGTACTGGAGGAGCATAGCACAACACAGGTCCTAAACCACACTTAATCGACCCCTGTTCTTTAGTCTTGAGCATGGGAGTGTGTGTGTCGTGTGTAACGTCGGTAACGATGGCAATGTTGGGCTTGATGGACTGTGCGATCATCTCAGCACCGCGAAGCCCAACTTCTTCCTGAACGGAATTTACGATGTACAGGGCGAAAGGGAGTTTGACTTTATTTTTGTGTAAAAGGCGGGCAACTTCGGCTATGCAAAAGCCTCCCATGCGGTTATCCAGCGCGCGTCCAGTATAGTATCGTTTATTCAGTTTAAAAATTTCGTCTTCGTAGGTGATGCAGCAACCGACGTGAATACCCATTTTTTCGACTTCCTCCTTGTCCTTTGCTCCAACATCTATAAAAATGTTTTCGAGGGTTGCGGTTAAGTTCGTATCGTTGCCCTTGCGGGTGTGAATGGCCGGCCAGCCGAAAACACCTTTTACGGTACCCTTTGAAGTGTGGATGTTTACTCTTTTTGAGGGAGCGATGCTTTGGTCGATCCCCCCATTGCGTATGACGTAAATGAAACCGTCATCTGTAATGTAATTGACCATCCAGGATATCTCATCGGAATGGCCCTCGATGACAACACGGAAGGCTGCTTTTGGGTTGATGACTCCGTAAAGCGTACCGTAGTAATCGAGTTTCCATTCGTCGATAAATGGTTTTATGTATTGAAGCCAAAGCTTCTGGCCGGAAGACTCATGACCGGTCGGGGAGGGGTTGTTGAGGTATTTATAGAGAAAGGCTTCGGATTCTTTGTTAATCAGTTTCATATTCCGGCATTCTGGGCAAGGAAATTCCTCGACCAGGCTTCCGGGTCAAGATTCCAGCTCATCAGTTCTTCAAATTCAAGGTCTGTAATAGAATTTCGCTGCAAAGCGCGTTCCAATAATTCGGTAAAGGAGCACAAACTGAAAAAATTCAAGTGGCGCTGTTCAAATTGGGCTTTTGTTTGTGCGAAGCCGTATTGAAATATGGACACTACCGCCAGCACGACCATTCCTTCGTCAAGAAGGGCATCACAAGCTTCCAGGCTGCTTTTGCCAGTGGAGATCAGGTCTTCCACCACCACGACCTGGCTTCCAGGCTCCAGTTGTCCCTCGATCCGGTTTTTTAAGCCATGATCCTTGGGTTTGCTGCGCACATAACAGAAGGGAAGGCCGGTTTCGTGGGCGAGCAGGGCACCCCAGGCGATGCCGGCCGTGGCGACACCGGCAATGGCCCTGCTATTTGGTATGGTTTCCAAGAGCTTGCAAAGCCCCGATACAATTTGACTCCTGAAATCCGGATGGGCGAGGGCGCGGCGGTTATCGCAATATACGGGAGACCGCAATCCCGATGCCCAGGTGAATGGCTGAGACGGATTTAATCTAACCGCTTGTATATCCAAAAGGCGTTCTGCTATCTTGTGGGCCATATTCTTATGGTCATGCCGAAAGGAAGGCAAAAATACGAAATCCGGTGCAACGGCCGGACCCTCTTGATCACTTCCACCGGGGGGCTGTCTTCGGTTACCGTAAGGGAACGTCAGCTCGTCATGCCGTACCGAGGTCGCAAAAGGGAGTTGCTGCAATACTTAGATATGTTGGAGAAATCCAATCGCTTTGAACAGGTTGTACTTCACGGCGCTGAGCCCAAAAAAATTTATTTAGACCTTAGAAGTCTGTGTACCTGGGTACCAGCCTCCGGCGGGTTGATCCAAAATGCCCAGGGCGAAATTTTACTCATATTCCGCAACGGCATTTGGGATCTTCCCAAAGGAAAGCGCGAGACGGGCGAGACCGCCAAGGCTGCGGCTCTCCGGGAATGCCAGGAGGAGACTGGGCTCCAACTCACGATGGTTCCGGAAAAAATCGATGCTACCTGGCATATCTACCGGGATAAGCAAACCGGTCGTTGCCTCAAAAAGACAAACTGGTACCGCATGTCCTACATAGGTGATGGCAAATGTACCGTTCAGGAAGACGAAGGAATACAAAAGGCAGAGTGGGCAAATCCTGCAGATGCCCTTCTTAAGGATCCCATGTACCCGAACATACGTTCGCTAATATCCCGCTATGGCAGTCCTGCCAATGAATTCTAGTTCCCCCAACGCCATTTGATCCCCACATAGAGCTTAATGCCTCCCACCGGGGCATATACCTCGGCCGCGTTGAAATAATTTCCTCCCGGCATCGAAGCATCTATGATCGCCTCATGCTGTGAATAATCGAGAAGGTTTTCACCTCCTGTGTAAAACTCCCAGGGCCCGGTCAGGAAGGATAGTTGCGATTGCAACAAGACGTAGGGTTTAGATTGGCCGTCATGTTCGTGGATGATTTCATGAGGCACTCCGATTTTATCCGGCAGCCTCATCTTTCCTACGTAGTTTGCCGTGATGTTCCACAGCCATTTTTTGTTGGGGGTTTCAAGATCCAGACTGGCAATGGCCCGGTAGCGCGGAACCATGATGAGCTGGCGGAAACCAGAACGCAACTGGACTCTTGAGTCGGTGTATTTTCCACCGAGCTTGGCGTTTACATGGGGCGAAAATCGGTAGGACAAGGTGAGCAATGCCTGAAAAGCACGCGATTTCCCGTCGAGTGCGTACAGAAGTACTTTTGAGTAATCTTCATCCAGGTCAATGACCTGCTGTTCTTCAAACCAGGTGAGGTAAAAATCTGCATTCACTTCGAGCTCATTTCCAAATAGGCCGGGCTTGCCAACCAGATTGAATCCCGAATTCCAGGAAAGCTCTCTTTCCAACTTGTCCTCTATCACCCATTGTTTGGATGTGGCAAAGAGGTGCGCGTTTTCAGATAAAATGCGCGGACGCCGGAAACCGCGGCCAACGGATGCGCGCAGGGTCCAATCTTGTGCCACGAGATACCGCATACTCGCGCGGGGCATTATAATGGGTGGCAGCCCTGCCTGCCATTCCAGATGCAAACCGAGTGTGCTCGTAAAAGAATTGCCCGTTACATTCTTGTTGCGGAAGGTATGCTCTAAAAACAGTCCTGCAACTTTTTCTTCGTAATCAAGCTGCGTTCCGGAAAAGTTTTCTTGTGCTGAGCTGTAGGCGAAATGAGGGCCACTCATCAACTGGTGACGCCCATCCCCAAAAGGATGATTGTATAACAGCTTGAGGAAAGCTCTTTTTTCCTCTGACTGGAAATGCCGGTCGCCATATTCGCCTGAAATGGATGAATAACTCAGATCGTAAATCGACCCCGAATTCTGGTCCGGGTTACCGAACCCGACGTAACCAAGATTTCCGAACAGGTTGAAATGCTCCAGTTTTTGGCGAATGCGATACGCGGCTTCGTTAGCGAGCTGGCCTCCGGTGCGCTCCTCATAAAGCGCATGTGCGTTGACCTGGCCTTCAAAGCGATGGCCCAAAAGGGTATTCCTGAACAAGCCGTTGACGCGGTTGATGCGGGGTTCATCCTGGAAGAGGTCTCCATTGTGATCGCGCGTTTGTTCCTGCAGGGTTCCGTTTAAATAAAGACCTGAGGAGCGCGCTTCGCTCCACCTTTGGTTCAGGTGGAGGTTGCCTTCAAGACGACCATGACCGTCGGCGAAGAAGTTGGCGTACACCGGGTGATCTTCATTGGGTTTTTTAAGTTGCACGTTGATCGCACCCGTCATGCCATTGGCTCCGTTTAGCACGGAAGAAGCTCCTTTTTGGATGTCGACCCGTTCTAGCCAGGTACCACTCAGCAGATCGTACCCCGCATTCGCCAGGATTCCGGCAAAGGCTGGCTTGTTTTCGATGAGCAGTTCGCTGTAAAGTCCACGCAACCCGAGGAACTGGATTTCCTTAGAACCTGTGGCAGCATTGGTGTAACTCACATCCACGGCATTGCTCGTTTGAAAACTCTCCGACAAGCTGCAGCAGGCAGCTTTGCGGAACTCTTTGCTCAGCAGGCTCTCGGTGTTGACCGGATTCAATCGCGAAAACGCATTGGAGTTGCGTTCGCTGATCACCTCCACACCGGTAAGCGCTATGCCCTCCCGGAGAACGAACACTTCCAAAAGGGCGGTGTCGCTGATTTCGACCGTGTCCGCCTGATAGCCCGTGTAGCGAATGACCAGATTGCGCACTCCCGGGGTTCGCTCCAGCCGGAAAAAACCATTTGCATCGGTTGTGGTGCCGCTGCCTGTATTCAGCCAGTGCAGGGAAGCTCCAATCAATGCCTGTCGCTGTTCATCGACCACGTTTCCCATGAGGGCTTGCGCCTGACTGGAAACAGCACAGCATGCCAATATGATGAGTACAAAGCATTTTTTGCCCATAGTAATTGCAATAAAAAAGTAAAAAAATCAGGGTTCCGGTAAAGAGACACTATGGGCTAACAGCGCCTGATGCAATGCATCAGCAGACGGTTGGTTCCGGAAGGTATGTTGAAGTGAGAATCTTTGGTGTGCAGCAGCCGGGTGGGTGTATCCAGGAAAAAGTGGAAGAATGGGTCCGGTGACAGCTCAGCCCAGTCGATCGAGGGCAACTGATCCTGATCCGGTTTTTGAGCATCGTAATCCAAAAAGAGGTAATCGACGACCCGGTTTTTGCAGGGACCCGAAGGCTGCGGGTGAGCAGTGCAACATTTGCCGTTGGCACTGCACTTTTTCTCCGTTGTATGCCGCACACAGGCATCCTCCTGAGGGAGAAGGGAATAGGCAATATCCCTGGAGCAACAGCAATAGAGGGCAAACACATTGACCCCAAACTGGGAAACCAGCAGGTTCAGGGAAACAATCGCTACCAGGAACTTTTTGAATGCCATTCGTGTTTATAACGCAGTTTTAGCCAACTTGTTCCTAATATTTCCTCATTTTAGGGATTCTCGGGCGATTACGAGTTTCTGAATTTCCGAGGTTCCCTCACCAATGGTACAGAGTTTTGAATCGCGGTAGAACTTCTCTACGGGAAAATCTTTGGTATAGCCATATCCGCCAAAGATCTGTACGGCCTCCGTGGAGGAGCGGACGGCGACTTCGGAGGCATAATATTTAGCCATGGCGGCCTCCCGCGTCATTTTCTGCCCCAGGTCTTTCATTTTGCCAGCTTGGCGCGTCAGGAGTTCTGCAGCTTCGATCTGAACGGCCAAATCCGCCAGTTTGAAGGCAATCCCCTGAAATTGGGCAATTTTCTGGCCGAATTGTTCGCGCTCCTGAGCATACTGCACGGCAGCTTGGTAAGCCCCTTTAGCGATTCCAAGAGACAAGGCTGCTATGCTGATTCTGCCTCCATCGAGGACCTTCATGGCCTGGATGAATCCTTCTCCGACCTTTCCGAGCACATTCCTGGCTGGAATGCGGCATTGGTCAAAGATCATCTCGGCCGTTTCGGAGGCACGCATACCCAATTTGTTCTCTTTTTTGCCCGAGGTGAAGCCTGGAGTTCCCCGCTCGACGATAAATGCGGTCATTCCCCTGCTGTCGAGCAATTCCCCCGTACGGGCTATGACAACGGCCACTTCGGCTGATTTACCATGGGTGATCCAGGTCTTGGTTCCGTTGATGATCCAGTCGTCGCCCTCGGGATGGGCAACGCACTTCATGCGAATGGCATCACTTCCGGTATTGGGTTCGGTGAGTCCCCATGCCCCAATCCATTGTCCCGTAGCCAGTTTGCTCAGGTACTCCTCTTTTTGTTGTTCTGTACCAAAGAGAAGGATGTGGCCGGAACACAGGGAATTGTGGGCTGCAACAGAAAGCCCAATGGCTCCGCAAACTTTGGCGATTTCTTCTATGATGGTAATGTATTCCTGATACCCTAGCCCCGCGCCGCCGAATTTTTCAGGCACCAGCACGCCTAAAAAGCCCTGCTCGCCCATGGCGCGCATTACCTCAACCGGAAAATGCTGCTGTTCATCCCAGTCCATCATGTGCGGCCGGATGTGCATTTCAGCAAAACTCCTGGCGGAGTCGCGTACCATTTTCAAATGCTCTGAATCAAATGGGGACATGGATGCGTATTAGACGGCAAAATTAAACAACGGTCTGCCGATTCAATAGTTGTAGCGCTTTTGCCATTTTTCCTTTAGGTATTCTAAAAACCGGCGTTCGGGAGGATTTTCTCCAGGTGTGTAAAATGCGGTCCCTGAAAGGGTTTCAGGAAGGTACTCCTGGTCAGTAAAGTTGCCCGGGTGGTCGTGGACGTATTGGTATCCTTCTCCGTATTGGAGATTTTTCATCAAGCCGGTCACGGCATTGCGAAGGTGCAGAGGCACTGGCAGGGGGCCTTCTTTTCGAGTACAGGCCAGCGCTTGCTCAATCGCTATATAGGCCGAATTGGATTTTGGAGAACAAGCCAGGTAAACCGTTGCCTCAGCCAGGATGATCCTGCATTCAGGCCAGCCTACCATGGCCGTTGCCTGCTGGCAGGAAGTGGCGAGCAGTAGCGCATTGGGGTTTGCCAGACCGATGTCTTCTGCAGCGGCTATAACCAGTCGCCTGGCAATAAAGGAGGGGTCCTCGCCACCTTCAACCATGCGGGCCAGCCAGTAAAGAGCGGCGTTAGGGTCTGATCCGCGAATGGATTTGATAAATGCCGAGGCAATGTCGTAATGCATTTCCCCACCCTTATCGTAAAGCCCCAGGTTTTCCTGAACCAGGCTAACCACCCATTCATTGGTAATGTGCATGTCTGGGGAAGCTGTATTGCCAAATAACTCCATGATGTTGCACAGCCTACGTGCATCCCCATGGGCTAGCTGCAGCAATGCTTCGTTCTCTTCGAGCGCTACTTTGCGGCCCTTGAACAGCCAGTCTTTTTCCAGGATGCGGCTGACCAGTTGCAAAAGGTCTGCAGAGGACAAAGGTTTGAGGGTATATACCTGGCACCGGGAAAGCAGGGCGTTGTTGATTTCAAAGGATGGATTTTCTGTAGTCGCTCCGATCAGAACGACCTGACCCTTTTCAACAGCAGCCAGCAATGCGTCTTGCTGGGCTTTATTGAAGCGATGCACTTCGTCTATGAAGAGGATAGGGGCCAAGGGGTCGAAGAGCGTTCTCTCTTTTGATTTTTCGAGCAGCTCCCTCACTTCACGGACCCCGGCGTGAACGGCTGATAGTTCGAAAAAGGGCCGGCGAAGCTGCTGCGCCAGGATTCGTGCGAGGCTGGTTTTACCAACTCCGGGTGGACCCCATAAGATCATGGAAGGCAAGTGGCCTTTTTCCAAGGCTTGTGTCAATACCTTGCCCGGACCCACCAGGTGTTCCTGGCCCAGCAAATCTTCCAGATTCGCAGGTCGCATGCGCTCTGCCAGCGGTTGCATTCGGGTGCAAGTTCAAGAGAATTAAACAATTTCCGGACTGGCTGGTCACGGTTTTACTGAATGCCCGTTCAAAAGTTAGGGAGTATATTTGATTCAAAATGGGCAGTATCCTAAATTTCACTTCATTCCCTCTGGGCCTGGCGTGGTTCATTTGTTTAGTTTGCTCGCCATTATTTGGTGCCCACATCATCGGTGGCGAAATGCTTTATGAATGCCTAGGGTATGGAAAGAACGGGTCGGACACAACTTCTCGCAGCTATTTGATAACCATAAAATTATATAGGGATTGTGCCTCATCCGGGGCCCAGTTTGACAATCCACTTGGGTTTACCATTTACAGGAGGCAGGGTGGAAATTGGGTCAACGTCCGGGGTGGAAACCGAGAATTTTCGGTTGAACTCAGCACTCCCGTCAGAGAGATCGAACCACCGGACTATCCCTGCCTGGTGCTTCCTCCCAATATTTGCGGAGAAACCGGGATCTACCAGCAACAGGTGGACCTTCCCATCATCGGTTCTGAATACCTCGTCGTTTGGCAGCGATGCTGCCGGAACAATACCATTACCAACATTCTTGATCCCGAATCGACCGGGGCTACGTATTTTATTGAGATCCATCCCGAATCTCAGCGCACCTGCAACAACAGTCCGGTCTTCATAAACTTTCCTCCAACGGTACTTTGTGTCAACGCTCCTTTTAAATTTGACCACTCGGCTTTTGACAAGGAGGGGGATTTGCTGGTTTACGAGTTTTGTGAGCCGCTCTCAGGAGGTGGCCGGCAGGGCGGGGGCAATTGCCAGTCCGTTATCCCTACGCCTGATTGCCTTCCGCCTTACACCCCGGTAGCCTTTCGTTTTCCTTACACCGCTCTGTTTCCTTTGGGGGTCAATTCACAGGTAACCATTAACTCCCTTAACGGCATCATTACAGGAACACCCGACGTCATCGGCCAATTTGTCGTAGGCGTATGCGTGTATGAGTATCGAAACGGGACCTTGTTATCGGTAGTCAAGAGGGATTTTCAATTTAATGTTGCCAGTTGTGAGGGCATTGTCGAGGCGCGGCTGGGGGGAGCAAGCCAGCTTACTCCCGATCAGTTTAGCATCACCCTGTGCGGCACCCGGGATTACCAATTTCAGAATGCAAGCATTGACAGCCGGTACATCAAAGACGTACTTTGGACCTATGAAAATGGAGGCCGCATCGATTCAGTGACCGCATGGGCCCCATTCGTTCAGTTTGAAGAAGGAGGATGGCACTCCGGGCGGTTTATTCTCAACCCCGGCAGCAACTGCGGCGATACGGGTTATTTCAGGATCAACGTCATCCCCGATCTCGAAGCCGACTTTTCCGCGCTTTACGATAGCTGCTCACCGGGTCCCGTGCAATTTACAGACAAATCGAGTTCGACTTTTTCTGCTGTTGAACAATGGAAATGGAGTGCCGGAGACGGGATCGTCTCCTTTGTGCAGCATCCCTCCATACGCTATGTAAGGCCGGGCAAGTACCCTGTATTGCTTACCGTTTGGGACAATTTTGGTTGTGTCCAAACCAGCTACAAGGAAATCAACTGGTTTCCGTCACCGGAGGTGCTCATCTTTTCGCCGACGAAAAGCGAAGGGTGTATTCCGCTCGACGTGGGTTTTCGCAACATTTCATTTCCCACAGACAGCAGTTACCGGTTCGTTTGGCATTTCTCAGATGGCAAAACCGACTCGGGATATCAGGTCGTACACCGCTTCGAACGTGCGGGCCGTTATGGCCTGAAGATGGAAGTGACTTCGCCCCTGGGTTGTTATAGTGAAAGAGATTTTCCGGAAGTCATAGAAGCTTCGGATCCACCTGTGGCCCGGTGGAGCGTCGACAAACAAGCCGTAAGCCTGACAAGTCCGGAAGTACACCTCCGGGATTTGAGCCAGGGAACGGTGGGCAGGAGTTGGATCGTCGATGGCAATGCACATTATTTTGGTGAAGACCTCGAATATGCTTTCGCAGATACGGGCATTCACCGGATTCTACTCATAGCAGTCGACCGTTTTTTGTGCACCGATACCCTGGAAACGACCATCCGGGTTTACCGGGAAGTGCATTTTTACCTTCCAAATGCTTTTACGCCGAACGGAGATGGCAAAAATGATGTTTTTGGTCCCGTTGGAAGCCTCGACGCGTTGGGACAATACGGCATGACCATATACGACCGGTGGGGATCGAAAGTATTTAATGCATCTGACCCCGCAGATTTCTGGAACGGCAATTTGAATAATTCCGGGAAGGCACTTCCATCAGGCGCCTACGTCTGCGAAGTGCATTACACGGGTACCGATGGCAGCCCTTTGGTTACGCGGCAGGTCTTTGCCCTGATCCGTTGAGCTCTTTGTGGGTCCCCAGGTTCCGCCAATCGGTTTCGATGGTAATTAATCCTTAAAAACGGCAAAGTCTTCGGCCTTGCTGACCTTGATGATGTATGACCGCGTACATACCTGGTGAACATACTGATCGTATCCCTCGACCATTCCGGTTACTACAAAGCGTTTGTTTGCCGGGTTTTTGATGTTGCTGTACAATTCAATGGGTACAGCGCTGCCAAATTCAATCTTGATCGTATAGTCATAATTGTCGGGATCCCTGGCAAAGATCGTATTGCCTGCGGTCATGATGTTGTTGTTGAGCTGCATTTCCAGTTTAATGACCTTGCCTTCGCAGTTCATTTTCTTGCCACACGGACCTTTGCAATCCGATCGTTGGAGGATTCCTTTGATGCCCTTGGCGGTTGAGTTGCCAGGAGAGCAGGCGGTCAATGCCATGCAGCTCAATGCAAAAAAAACCAGAAGTCGTGTCATAAATGCGGGCTTACTTTTTGTCGAGTTCCTGAATGATCCGGTCTGCTTTGTAGATGTATTTCAAGGCTGCGTAAATACCTCCGGCATGCACACATACGGTGCGGTTAACTTTTTCGTCGAAAATGAAGTTGCCCGGAAGTGATTCGATGTTGCCATCAAATACAAGGCCGACCACTTCTTTATTCTGATTTACGATCGGGCTGCCTGAATTACCACCGATGATGTCGTTGGTTGAAACGAAGTTAAAAGGTGCACGCAAAAGTTCCATAGGTGGGTTCAACCAGCGCTCGGGCAATGACCAGGGGTAGGTTTTGTCGAAGGAATAATAACGGTCGTATAGCCCGAAAAAGGTCGTTTTGTAAGGAGCTGTGGTTCCGTTGTAATCGTATTTTTTTACCGTCCCGTCGGCGAGGCGCAAGGTAAAGGTCGCATCGGGGGGGAGCTGGTTGCCTTTGACTTTAAAAACGGCATTGGCGATCCGCGATTCGAGGGCTTTTCTGCGGGCAGAAGAGGATTGGAATACCTGAACGGACTCCAGGTACTTTGGCACGATCGTGCGTGCCGCATCTAGCAGCGGATCTTTACAGCGGCCGAACTTTTCGGCATCTTTGCCCAACAATTTTTCCAAATCTTCCGGATTGGCAAAATCCGTTTTTTCCAAAATCTTACGCGCAGCTTTATCCGGGGATTTTCCATCGAGCAACTCGTCCGAAAGATGGTAATCCGGATGTTCGAATTGCTTGAACTCCGCAAGCAATGCCGTTAGGTATTCCCGTTCTTTATCGGTCTTTAATTCTGTTGATAGGCCGCGGATGTCGTCGCGAAGTTGATCGAGGGAGGGACCTGCATCTGGCACAGCCAACATGCTTTCATAGCGCCCAAGGGTATGCATCAACGTCAGTGCGTTGCCTTTGATCCCTGAAGGTCCCAGAAGGGTAATGGCGGAACCGTATTTTTTAAGTACTTCGTATTCCTTTTCCATTTCCAGCCAGTAGTCTTCTCCTTTCAACTTGGTTTTACTGCGGATTTCCCTTTCCATGGCTGCTTTTCTTTCAAAAAGAACCGGGTTTCGTAGTCCATCCAGTATTCCTGAGATCGCTTTTATGCTGTTGCCAATTCCGAAGATGTCGTTGAGCAGGTCGTCGTTGGGAGAGGCTGCATATTCCTTCTCCATGAGTGCATGGCGGTTCCTCATCATCTGCAACTGTACCGGAAAACGGATGTCGCGGTCGTATTCAAATTGCTTGATCGTCCGGTAACGCTCCGTGCTGCCGGGGTTCCCAATTACAAACACCGGTTCTCCTTCTACGGCTCCCTCGGGACGGAATTTGAAGTAATGTGCACGGGTGTTCATTGGCTTGCCATCCTCGTCGTAGGCGCGCCAGAAGGTAAAATCCAGGGCGTAACGTGGGTAGGTGAAGTTGTCGGGGTCTCCTCCAAAATAGCCCAGATCATTTTCGGGGATCATCACCAGCCGGATGTCGGAAAATTTTTTGTAGCCGTATAAGCTGAATTTTCCGCCACTGTAATAAGTGACAGGCTGTATGCGGAGGCCTTTCCAGGCATCTGTTTGAGAGTATTCGACAATGAGCTGCTTGATGGCGGAATCGGTCATGGCTTTATGGGCCGCATCGTCTTTAGCGTGCTTCGACATCGACAAAACCTTCTCTGATACGTCTTCTGCCCGGATCAACTGTTCGACAAACAATCCCTCCGCTTTGCGCTCGTCGGCAAGGGTCTCAGCATAAAAGCCATTTTTAGTAAAAGATTCTCCCTCGCGCTGCAAGGCCACAACGACATCGCGCGAACAGTGGTGGTTTGTCATAATGAGGCCGTCCGGTGAAATAAATGAGGCGGAGCACCAGGTTGCAAACCGGAGTGCCGACTGGCGAACATCGTCATACCAGCTATCGGGGGGGGCAAAATTGTATGCCTCTTTAAACCATTCTTTTGGAGGGTTTTCGAACGTCCACATTTTGCCAAAGTCGAATCGCTGAGGTTGGTTTTGGTCCTTTTGTGAATGGCCTGTAAGGGACATAACCATTGCAAAAAGGAATAAAACAATACGGGATAATTTCATGGTGAATTGTTTAAGCCTGCAAATATATAAATTACGAATATTTTCGTATCAGATTTTTCGGGTGAGGACTTTTTCGATGGATTCCCGGGCAATGGGGTGGTAGCCGGGCTTTGCCCGGGCGTAAATGCGTTCGGCTTCGGCGCCCATTCCTCCCTCAAGGAGGGCTTCGTAGATGGGCAACAAGTATTTTCTTCTTCCCACTGAACAAAGGAAATCCTCGGCAGTTACCAACACATGGCCGGCACATCCGTTGAGAATGGCGTATTCGAGCCAGGTCGACAGGACTTCTGCATTTTTTCGCTGGCTAAAGTTGAAATACTGGTCAAAGAGCAAACAGTCCGTAGAGTCATGTCCTTTGGGGAGCCTGCGGATGAAATAGATCCATTCGTTCGTCGTCCAGTTTGCCGAATTGATCTCAGCGGGAGAATGCCCTGCAACCAGTTGGGATTGTGCGGTGTCAATGTCCTCGAAGGATTGTGTGCTGTAATTACCTCGGACGAGTGGGGGACCGCTTGAGTAGATCCACTTCGACACGGTGTCAGTGAGTGCGGGATCATCGTTTAGCAGATGTTTTCTGGTGAATTCAAAAAATCCTTCAGAGTCATTGGAGCGAAATTCAAAGTTGGCGAAATATTCGCGTAGAAAGCGGTCCAGTTCGTTGCGACCTTTTCTCTCCTCCAGGAATCGCAGCAGCGCTTTCCCCTTCTCGTAAGCGACATCTGACATCGACTCTTCAGGATCCAAACCGTCCAGTGAGAGCTTCAAACGGGTAAGGGGGCTTTCGGGGCCCTTTTCGGCAATGGTTTTTTCAAGGTCCTGCAATCCCAGGATGCTCCACATGTCGGCGATCTCCTTGCCGTACAGGGATTCCATAATCCGGCTTTCGATGTAGGTCGTTACGCCCTCGTTGAGCCAGAAATCGTTCCAGGTTTTGTTGGTGACGAGGTTGCCACTCCAGGAATGTGCGAGCTCATGCGCCAACAGGGAGACCAGGCTGCGGTCGCCTGCAAGAACAGTTGGAGAAAGAAAGGTCAGTCGCGGGTTTTCCATGCCACCAAAGGGAAAACTCGCAGGTAAAACCAGCACGTCATACCGACCCCAACGATAAGGGCCAAGAAGCTGCTCAGAGGCCTCAAGCATTTTCTCCAGGTCGGCAAACTCCCAGTGTGAGGCATCGATCCATTGCGGAGGAGCATAAACACCTGTCCTTTTACCGATGTCGCGAAAGGTCAAATCACCAACGGCAAGTGCCACGAGGTAAGCAGGGACGGGCAACTCCATTTCAAAGTGGTAGATCCCATCGGATGTTCGCTGTCGGGGATTTGAGGCGCTCATTACGGCCATCATTTCAGGAGGCACCTGGATGCGTGCTCGATAGGTGAAGCGAATTCCCGGTCCATCCGGACAGGGGAACCATGAGCGGGCGTAGATCGACTGGCTTTGGGTAAAGAGAAAGGGGAGTTTTCCACTGGCTGTCTGCCGGGCAGGCACCCATTGAAGGGCCATGGCTCCGGGTACCGTGGAATAGTGCACGCGCACGCGCCGGGTTCCTGGTGTCAGTGGAATCTTCAATGCACTTCCAAGTATGGGGTCTGCAGCACTCACCCGGAAAGGGACCTGGGCAGAATCCTTTTCATCAATTCGCACGGCCTGCTGTATGACCAAGCCCATATTGTCGAGTGCCAGGCTGTCGCCGCGGACTTCATCAAGGTGATAGACTGTCCACCCGCTGATGCGTTGACTGTCGAAGGATACCTGCAGGTCAAGTTCCAGATGACGAAAATTTGCTGCGTCCGGATCAGTATAACTGTGCGGATCCCTTCCGGAAGACGTCTTTTCTGTGGGGGCGTTCCCCGTACAGGAATGCGCCAGCATTCCGATGGCTAATATTCCCAAAGAACTGAGGATGGCATTTCTGGATTTCATAAACTTGAATTAGGCGTCAGAGTATTGGAACGGAATAAAGAAGGTTTGCGTATGGCTGGTTAAGGACTAAGTACTGCAGCTTGAAGGCACTGGAATGAGGTGTGGTGTCCAGCTTTGCAGATATGGGCCGCTTTCAGGCCCCATATGGAACAACAGGTCTAGCACACACAGGTTGGATAGGAACTTGCCACCGTACACTTGCTCATACGGGGGATTGGCTTGGAGCTGTTGCCAGTGCCTGATTTTGAAATTGCGCACATCGATTACATTTTCTTCAGACAACGCGATTGATTTTTCCATCCTGAAGAGCGAAATGCTGACTTGAAGGGCGGAGCAGATGAACCCAAACGCCCGGTCGTTGAACTCAGACAGATCATTGCAGGGCTCCAGGAGCACTTCAAAAAGCCCCTCCTTGTAGTATGGAAAAAAGGGACTTTTGCCATAGGCCGTTTGGAGGGTGCGGGAATGCTGGGTGCGCCACTGGGTCCCGTTAGCAATGCGAACTTTGGCAATTGGCATTTGCTGGTTCTTACCTTTTTGAAGAGGAATGGAAAGCAACTGATACCCCTGGTGCGTACCTAACAGGTATCGGTTTCGCGCAGACCCCTTTTGATAATTTTCTGTTCTGTCGATAACCGTTTTTTCTGAATGCAGCATCAGCGCCAGCAGATGGATGGGTGGAAAAGGGGAGGTGTGGATGAGCAGTGTCATGACTGCGTAATCAGTTCAATGGTTAGCAGACGTTTGGTGCAAAGTTAGCTGCTCAGACGGAGGAGCACGTAAGGGTCCGAACATACCGGAGTTTCACATGGCGGTTAGGCATTGCGGGAACCAATCAAAATAAACCAAGGGCGCTTCTGGCGCTGCTGTCACTGACGGTGTTGAGTTGCCAATACGGCAGTTTGGAGCGTTTGAGAAGGACGGCGCGCGTTGTCATTAGCTGTCCACCTTCAGGATAAGTTTCAGTCCATTCTTCAATTTCAAAGGGCGGTTGCCGGCGGAAGGTAATGGTCGAGGTCCTTTCGTGTGCAGGCATTTCCATGCGGTAAACGGCAAGGCTGTCACCTGAAGATTTCAGGGAACACCGGGTGGTGACCGCTTCAATCGGCTTATGTTTGAGGCGTGTGAAGAACGTGCTGGGGATCATTTCAACCTCGCTGGCAGGGAGCAAATCCGGATTGATCCGGATCAGGTTCATGATCCCGTCTTCTGTCATCTGAAGTGGAACGGTCCATTTCGAACTCCCTTCTGCTTCGAAATAGCTGTTGTTCTGGATTTCGTACTGAGTGCTGCCCCTGTTCATCTGCGTGTAAACGATTCCGCACCATTCCGCAATGGAGGAGGCAATTTTCAAGGGCTCGGGGAAAGCTGTGGAGCCCAATTCGGTAAAGCTGCTCAGGTACATGCGGTAGGGATAAATTCCCGTGTTGAACTCCTTGCTGAAATTGAGTTTTAGCACGCTAACTTTATCTGCCGGATCCGGATCTTGCCGCTCAAGTTTTACGTGCCGGCTCCTGGAAAAATCTTCCGTGACAAAGATGGCCACAGCCTTGCCTTTTCGAACCTCGCCGTATCGGACCTGCTCGAGCGCATAGACGTTGACTTCTGCGTTGCCGTCAAACCAATATTGGCCAAGTGCGTGTTGCGTGCCCTCACCTCGTTTCGATGCGGACGCCTCCTGTGCAGGCGCATCCGGTGGCGCAGAGGGGGTGCAAGCTGAAATGATTAAGCCGCTAACGGCAGCAGTGCGGATCCAGCCCAATCGCATTTTGGTTTTTATAATATTCATGGCCTATGAAACAAATATTACTTGGTATGGTTTGCAGAATTGTACTTTCGCAAACGGGATGAACGCATTTGGGAACATTTTTCGGATACAACTTTATGGCGAATCGCACGGACCGTGCGTGGGCCTTGTACTTGATGGCGTGCCGCCCGGGATTCCATTGTCTCCCGATGATTTCATCGAGGATATTGACCGGAGACGGCCTGGTGCGGCGGGAACCACCGCCCGCAGGGAGGAAGACATCCCTAAAATCCTATCGGGTTGGTTCAATGGTTATACAACTGGTAGTCCAATGCACATCCAGTTTGCCAATACCGACGTCCGCTCTTCTGATTACGATCATTTGCGCAAGGCGCCACGTCCGGGACATGCAGATTTTGTTGCCCACCAAAAATTCTCCGGATATGAAGATTACCGGGGAGGTGGACATTTTAGCGGGAGGCTCACGCTTCCATTGGTTGCCGCCGGCGTCGTCGCAAAGAAGATTTGCGATCCCATGACGTTTTCGGCTCGGCTTGAAGAGGCTGGTGGAGATCCGTCCATATGGCCTGCAATCGAGCAGGCAGCCAGCGAAGGTGACAGCGTCGGAGGCTTGGTGGATTGCATAATTGACAAGGTTCCGACCGGTCTGGGTGAACCATTCTTCAATAGTTTGGAGTCGAGTCTGGCTCATGCAATCTTTTCCATTCCGGCGGTAAAGGGAATAGAGTTTGGAGCTGGGTTCAGATCTGCAAAGATGAAAGGTTCAGAGTGGAATGATGTGCTGGCAGATGCATCGGGTAAAACAATTACGAATCATGCCGGAGGGATCAACGGCGGCATCAGCAACGGAAATCCAATCACATTCAGGATTGCCGTGAAACCCACGAGCAGCATACGAAAGGAACAAGTCACCTACGATTGGGAAAAGGGGGAACCGGTCCGTTTGTCTGTATCAGGTCGCCACGATGCATGCATTGCTCTTCGCGTGCCGGTTGTGGTGGAGGCGGTGTCTGCATTGGTGGTGGCCGATTACCTCTTGCTGCAGAAGCTGTGGCGAGTAGGCCAGAAGGGCGCCGGCAACCAATAAAAAACCCGGTCGAGTGGACCGGGCTTTTTCGTTACATCGACTACATGTCGCCCATGTCAGGCGTCATCGGTTCCGATGCGGGGGCAGGTGCAGGCTTTTTTCTACCCCTTGTACTTGCCTTTTTAGCCGTAGCCTTTTTAGCAGCGGGTTTTTTAGCAGCAGCCTTTTTTGGAGCGGCCTTTTTAGCAGCAGCTTTTTTAGGAGCCGCCTTTTTAGCCGTTGCTTTTTTAGCAGCTGCCTTTTTCGGAGCGGCTTTTTTAGCAGTAGCTCTTTTCGGAGCGGCTTTTTTAGCCGTTGCTTTCTTGGCGGTTGCTCTTTTCGGAGCGGCTTTTTTAGCCGTTGCTTTTTTAGCCGCAGTTTTCTTTGGAGCAGCCTTCTTAGCAGTGGCCTTCTTTGCTACCCGCTTGGTTGCAGCTTTCTTGGCCGTTGCTTTTTTAGCGGTTGCCCTTTTCGGAGCAGCCTTCTTAGCAGCGGCTTTTTTGGGAGCGGCTTTCTTAGCGGCAGCTTTTTTAGGACCCCGTTTAGCAGTAGCCTTTTTGGGACCCCGTTTAGCAGTTGAACGTGCTTTTGCCATGATCAGTTTTTAAACGTTAACGAATAAAAAAATGCATTTTCAAAATTCAATAAGTGAAACACACTTATCAAAAATCTTACCAAAGGTAGGATATTTTTTAAATATGCAAATTTTTTTTAATATTTTTTTTCATACGACCAAATTTAGCTTGATATTTTTTGTGCACAACGAAACCCTCAATTCACCATCAGCAGTTCATCGGATATCCAAGCGAAGTTGCATACGGACCTCGTCCCGGTGTTCCACTTCGTAAGGCGTGGCGGGTCCTGCAACGGATGATTGCAGTTTTAGGCTCCTTGCATATTTTACCTCGATGGTAACTCCGGATCCTAATTTCCACCTCCCGTTTGCATACAGGCGGATGCCTGTGCCACTATAGCGGACATAACTAAAATGCTGTGAAACGTCCTGTTCGTGAAGATAGAAATAGACATCCGTACCGGACCCGTCATGCCAGGCGGCACGCACATTGAACGACAGACTGCTGCCCGTTGGCCGGTACAATATGTCCTGCGCCAAGAGACAGGAGGATGCCTGAACGCCCTGCAGGACGGTGGCTTTGCAGGCAAGATGGCTTCGCCACATCAGGCTGCCCGTCAGACGTTTTTCAAAAAACAACCTCAGATCAACGGGCGCTGTTGCTTCGAGAACTGCGGGATGATCGGGTGCGTAGTGAAAGGAATTTTCAAGGCTTGAGAGCCTCACTCCCAACCGGATCGCAAAACGCCAACTTCTGCGCTTCTCCGCGCTAAGCTCCAGTCCCACGCGATGAACCCTTTGCTCTGAGGCTGGTGAATCAGACTGCCAATAGGGGCGTTGAAACGAATAGTTCAGTTTTAATGCAGCGGACTGTTTGAGGCGCAATTTAAAATGCAGGCCTCTCCCTAGTGCATTCCAACTCTTGCCTTCGACACCATTTGCATCACTGAGTGGCGCATAGAATCCACGGCCATAAGCGTAAACGGAGGCGGCGAATTCTGCTTTTTTACCCAATCCGGCAAGAAGGGTATGCTGCGTGGCTGCATTGCCATGGTCATCTAAGCTGAGTTCACCGGCTATGCGGATGTTCCTTATGGGGTAATGATAAAAGACCGATGCATACAACAAGTTATTTGATAAGGGCATGAATCGAAGTGCCGAGATCGTGTCTGTCGAACGTTTATACGGTTCGCCGCGAAGCTGAACCTGCAAGCCAAGCTCCCCTTCCTTTTTCCTATGGATCAAAGCGCCACCGGCAATATGCCGGCTCACCGTCTCCCGGTGGCTGAGTTCTGTTCGCGTTCTGTGCAACCCGGTCTCGTACCATTTTCCAACGACGTATTTTGCTTCTTCCCCGAACGTTCCATACAGGGTATCGATGCGTGCGTCCACGGAAACCAATGAACCGTAAGCAAACATGCGCAATTGTTTTGTCAGGCGCAGCTCGGCTGCAAGGCCTCGCAGTCCGCCGCTCTCGGCAGGTGAACTTTTAGCAGATAGTGCGTTTTGCAACTTCAGGGAAACGCCGCTTCCAAGGGTTGAAATGCCAAATGAGGCGTTGTCGATCAACAATCCCTGTCCTAAAGAAAGCTGGTAATCTCCCAAACACAACTTTTCCAGTCTTTGCGTTGGGCGCGTCCATTGAACGTGCCCCGAGATGCGGTCCATCAGGAGCGGTCGATCCCGGTCAAACCAGATTTCACCGGCATCTTTTTCTAAAACAATACCTATGTGCCAGGAGGGGCTTAAATAAAATTGACCTTTCATCAAAAACGCGTCGGGACTTCCCTGGTATGCAGAAAGGGCGCTATCGCCAAGGCTAAAAGCATCTGAGGGATTGAGTACGCGTCCCCAGCGCATGAGCAACTGAGCGCGTTTTTCAGGAGGGCTGCCTTGGGCGTGGCCTCCCAAATAGGGATCCTCAGGGACGTATGCATATCGTGAAAGTTGCTCCAGCGTGAAGCGCGACATCCCATCCAACCCCTGCAATTCCAGCAGAGAGAGAAGGGGACGGTGATGTTCTATATAGCGTGCGATCGCCATTGCCTGCTCTTCGCTGATTCCGGGAATGCCCGAAAGGGCAGGGTAGCCCATTTTGTTTAGGTCGGTTTTATTTCTAGGAGCCGCTTCCCATTGAACTTCTCGGCTTGTCTGTTCGAGCTTAATCACCTCGTCATCGTCGGCAAATTCATGAAATGCTTGGGAACTCAGATCGAGTGCCTGGGCAAAAGGCGCATCTCCAACAAGGCCATGCGCAATAACCAACAAGGCCAAAAGGAGGCCTGTTAGGGTTTTCATAGTGGGGGTGTTCCACTTGCGAAGCTACGAATTCCCGGTGGTCGGAACAAACATTTGGGCCGGTTCTTGGAAAGTTCTTGATTACTTTTGCGCCCTGGCCCTGTAGTTCAACGGATAGAATGGGAGATTCCGGTTCTCCAGGTTGGGGTTCGATTCCTCACAGGGCCACTTCCCTGATTGCTCTCTTCTCAACTTGATTTCATTCCTGGAAGGGGAGAGACCGTGTTTTGAGACATGGGCCATTTCTGTTTTAGGTGAAGTTTGCTGATTTGAACCACGATAATAGATAAGAACTATGCTCTGGCGAATCCTAACAGCCATGCGGTTGCGATGTCCCTGGTGTGGCCGTGGAGAACTGTTCCCCCGCAAACGCATTTTGCTTGATTTTGACTTTAGGATGCATCCGCGCTGCCCCGTATGCAATGAATCCTTTTACCGGGAACCGGGATTCTATTATGGTGCCATGTTTATTTCCTACATCGCTTCGAGTTTCTTCTCGCTTGCTCTCGCCGGTGCTTGTATTCTCTTTTTGCACATGCCATGGGAATGGGCCGTTTTTTTAGTGGCAGTCTGCCTTTTCCTGGGGTATGGATACCTTTTTAAATTGTCTCGTTCGCTTTGGCTATTGTTATTCGTCAGAGCCGATAAAACGCAATGATCAGGGCGCGCAAGGTGTCCTTCAACAGAAGAGGAGCACTATGATACTTAAGGCAATGAGAGGCAAAGAAGAATTGCCCCTTAGGTCATCGGCCAAATAAGATTCAAGGCAATCGTACCCTTGGGGTTAGCCAGGCTGTGGCTGCTGGCTACCAGCTGCTGCCGCCGCCCCCTCCAAATCCACCTCCGGAAAACGATCCGCCACCACCAGATCCGCCACTCGAATGACTGCTGGAAGGCTGACTGGACATGACCGTGCGCATATCAGACAGCGAACTACTCAGTGTTTCGTTGAAGCGCATTGGGTTGAATGCACCGGAGGAAGTATAAAAATGCGGGGAACTGCTGTGGATCCACTCGGGGGGGGCAATCGGAATGTCTTTGAATTTTTCACACCAGACATCCGCCAGGTCAAAAGCGACCGCATATGGCAGCATCTTGTCAAAATAGCCGGGATCCTCTTTAACGAGAAAAGCGATCCGGTCCTTTTCTGCCAGCCGGATGAACTTGCGCAGTCCGCGAATTTCTCCATAGAGTGCGTCCCCGCGCTGGGAGCGCTTCAGCAACAAATACGCCAGAACCATCAGCAAAATGGTCAGGACAATGGTAAGTACCAGAAAAAAAAGGCGTCCCGAGATAAAACAGAAAACGGAGTTGACCAGGCCCGCGAGGCCTATCACCCAAAAGGAATTCCAATAAAGCCGTTTGGAAGTCTTCGTGAAATAATCGGACTGCATGATGGAGTTCCCCACGGCAACCCTCGTCGCATTTAACGTCAGGTAAAATTTATTCTTGAGGTCTTCCAGCGATACCGTGGATCCGCTTTTAAACAGGCCATCAAAAAAGACCTGCTGGTGGGATGGCGCATTGGCAGGAAGCTCTTTGAGTTTGGTAAAGGTGATGGAGTCCTTTGCAAAAAGCCCCTTGACTTCTTCGTGGTCAATGCGGAGGTACTTCTGCGCTCCGAGGAAAGGAATGATCGAAAGCATATCCCTGAGATGGGTGCGCAAATCGATCGCAAAGCCAGCCATGGCCGAATCGACTCCTTTGGGTGGAAGGTAGGCAACCATGTCAGCAAGCTTTTTGTCGCGGCCGTATCGCATCCACGCCGCGATGAAACTGGCCAGCATGATCAGCGGAAGCAGAGCAAATTTTCCGTGGTAAAACCACAATCGGTATTGCGGGAAGGGGGCCACCCGTCCCTTTGGAAAACGAAACGCCAGGGTCATGCCCTGACCATGTCCAAGAGGTACTAGGGATTGACCTCGAAGGGTGTTCCCTTCCCAGGAGGCCGAACTTGCTTGTTCTGTGGAACCATATCCCCCGGTTCTTATTTCGAAACTGCAGTCATCGGCACGGATGTTTGATGGAATGCTCAGGCTAAACCCGGATTCATCAATGGGAACCTCCCACTGATCCCCGATGAGGTTCCAATAGAGTTCATCTACCTTTTTTCCAGATAAAATTCCATTTTGGACGATGTAGCTGATTGCATACTCCTGTCTGCCGCTTACGTAGCGATCGGGATCTCCGATTTTAAGCTGCACTCCGATTCCAATGGATTGCTTCTGGAAGGGATGCCCATCCACGTGAAGCTTGCGAAGAAATAATTCATGTGGAAACCAACGGTCGATGGACGAGCCTGAAGCGTCCGGTGATACATCGTATTTGAGGGGGATGTCGCGTTTGATTCCATGGCGAGGAACGAGAAAATCTACGAGGAGCCGTTCCGTTACATGAAATTCCCCATTCTGCTGCAAAGCGACATCAACCTGGTAGTTCCGGATGATAAAATCGCCCTGCGCTGCAACGAATCGCCCACCAAGTAAACAAAGCAAACACAGACAGAAAAACCGGTTCAACGGGAGTATTTTTTAAAATTGAACGCTTACCGGTTTTTTGCTTTCTTCGTCGACTTCGTAGTAGTCGAAGGTAGAAAAGCCAAATTGCTTTGCAATGAGCATGGAGGGAAATCCCTCTACCTTATTGTTGTTTTCCCGGACTGTAGCGTTGTAATAACGACGGGCATTTTCGAGATTCTGTTCGATTTCGTTTAATGAATCTTGCAGTTGCAGAAAATTGGTATTGGCTTTGAGGTCCGGGTAACTTTCAGCCAGAGCAAAAACCTGGCGCAAGCTTGCGGTCAGGGCGGTGTCTGCCGCGATCTGCCCGTTGATGTCTCCCTTTGGAACCTGCAGCGCGGCGTTTCGAGCGGCGATGACTTTTTCGAGCGTTCCCGATTCATGGGCTGCATATCCCTTGACTACATTCACCAGGTTTGGAATGAGGTCGTATCGTTTTTTGAGGGCAACATCGGTGTTGCTCCAGGCATCCATGACGGCATTTTTAGCCCGGACAAGACCGTTATAGAGCACCATTAAGAGTAAGCCAAAGACCAGGGCAATTCCAAGTAAGATCATCATATTCCTGATTTAACAAAAAGTGATTGGTACGGATGTAAAGGTAATGATTAAAGCGGAAATTTAGTTCCCGGCAGTGAGTGCTTTGGTCGATAATCCCGGCCTGTTTGTCGGATCTTGCACCTGGTGAGAGCGGACTGCCGATCGGGCGACATCATTTAGCCCTCGCTGCATTTCCAATGAGGTGCAGGATCGGGTCTGGTGAATAGCTGCTAAAAATCAAATTTGACCAAAAAGCGCAATGACCTGCCGGGCTCATCTGCAAAATATCGAAGGCGGTTGAGGTAGGTTCTGTAAACGGTGTTGAGCAGATTTTCACCAGACAAGCCTAAGAAAATCTTGTGTCCAAAAGCGCGAAGGGAACTTTCGATCCCTGCATCCAGCAAAACGTATCCCGGTGGCGGAGGTGCAAGGTCCTGATCGGCCGGGTAACGGGATTGCTTTAATTCACCTTGAACGCGGACGTAAAGGTCGAGTTTCCGGAGTTTGGTTTTGGGCAATATGAAATGATGCAATTCAAACGACAGGTTATGGGGTGGGATATAGATCAGGGCACGGTCATTGCGTTCACGCCCGTCCAGCATGGATCCGCGTACTTGACTCATCCACCGTTTACCAAATTCGAAACGAGCAGAGAGGTCCAGGCCCCTCAGCAGGGCATCGGTCTGGCGATAGATAAAGACGGGAAAAGCACCCCGGATGGTGAGCCGGGGTTCCGGTTGCGGTTCGAGGAAAATGAAGGCTGTGATCAATTGTTGCCATCCAACCACTTCCAGGTGGATGCTTTCCGCAAGCTCCAGCTTACTCCCCAGTTGTATTTTAACGGATTGCTCCGGCTTGAGCGAAGGATTGCCTTCTTCAATCCCGGCGACCGACTGATGAAGGCCCATGCTAAAAAGTTCGTTGACCTGCGGCGACCGCTTAGTCCAACCCAACTGTCCGCTCAAACTCCAGTGTTCGCCAATGGATTTTTCTATACCCGCGGCTATGCTTATGTTTAAGTAATTGCGTACTTCATTTAGGTACTGTCGCGGCAAAGTTGTCGTGAGCACATCGGTAGATAGGTAGTAGTAGTCAGTTCGTAGCCCCACCTCAGCTTGTGTGGTCTTTCCATTCCGGCTCAATTTGATGAATGCTCCGGGTTGGATCAGAACGTAGTCCGGAATGAGAGGAATGATGCCCGTTGATTTGTTTGCCCTGTTGATTCGCGTTGAGACTGCCGCTCCGTAGCGCAAGGAAAGGTAATTTCCCTCTGATCTCCGGCTCCAGTTCAAACTGGCTGCATACAAGTCCAATTCAAGAGCGGGCAGGTCTGATCTGCCGCCCCTGCGCACGTCATATTCTCTACGCCGGTTCCATTGACCGGCAATCTGCCATTCGTTGAAATGCCCCTTCGATTCTTTTTGGAAACTGGCCTTGAACAATTGATGAAATGCTTCCTGCCGTGGGGCATCGATGGCGTAGCTGAATCGATTCGATGTATAAAAGGGAGTATCCCGGACTATGGCCTCTTCGAGATCCGTCAGGTTGCTCACATGGGATCCGCGCAGAATGCCGGGACCCGAATAAACAAAGGAATAATAGTATTTGGGTTTCCAATTTGCAGAAACAGCGGGATAAGCAAAGGCAGAGAAACCTACATCGCGCGATCCTGTATTGCGCAGGTAGTATGCAGGTGCAGAACGATCGCCGGCTACTCGAGCAGAACCGGTTATCCTCCAACGCCAGCGCGATGCTGCCCGTTCGAGCTTGCAGGCTGTGTGAACTGAACGCCCGTTCGTTTGGTAAATCGCCTGCCAGCTGCCATGGAGGTGCGGATCGTCCGGAATGGGACCGGGTTCGAGTAAGATCGCCCCTCCAAGACCATTTCCTCCATACAAGACGTTCTCTGCTCCCTTCACCACCGTAACAGAGGCATAGGCAAAGGGATCCACTTCCGGCGCATGGTCGGCGCCCCACTGTTGTCCGGCCTGGACAACTCCGTATTGCAAAATGTTGATTCGGTTCCCCCACAGACCGTGTATTATTGGGCTGGCAATGGCACTTCCATTCCGCAGGCTGCTGACTCCGGTAACATCCGATAAAATGCGCGCAAGTGGCTGGTCAGCTCGGCGCTGGATCTCGGCAGCCTGGAGGGTTTGGCGATGGGCCCCCGCAGAACGATCTTTCCGGCCCTCTACGGTCACGCCCGTCAAAGCATGCGGATGGTGTTCCAGATAATAGGTGATCGCGGTATCATGGCGCAAAAAGAGAAAATCTTTGATAGGCTCGCATCCGAAATGGTAAATTCTGAAATGGTAACTGCCGGGACAAAAATGTTCAAGCTGAAGTGAACCGGAAGCATCGGTTTGGTAGACGCTTCCGGTTTCTTCAACAAAAACCTGGGCAAATTCCAAGGGTTCATCTGCATGTTCATCCCTTACCTGAATGGTCAGGGAGAGATTGCATTCCTGAGCAGTGGCCAAGCCTGTGAATACAAAACTCATCCACCATACTGCTGATTTTACAGACACCGCCCTATTCGGTTATGATGGGAATGTCAACCTGGAGATCTGTTTCACCCCCGGCATTGAGCAGGATGCCCTGTGCAACGCCTTCGGCTTGCTTGTTTGGCTGATGTCGCAGGTTGATTCTGAGTACAGAGCTGCCGGGAACTCTATTGGTGAGTAAGCGTGACTCCAGCCCAACCGGGTATCCGTTGGCATCGCTGTCACGATAACTTACCTGTACAGGTGAATCGCCAGAAAAGCTAAAAAAGAACTGGTGGTCTTCCGCTTCGGCAAGAATTTCCTGGGTAATGTCAATTGGGGTTTTACCGGATTCGTCCAACAACCGCAAGCTGCCGTGATAAACGGTATTGACCGACAAGGTGTCGGAATGCATTTCCGGTGCCTGTCCACCCGTACCGTCGAGGTCCTTGAACCACAATACGCGACTCGTACCCGTTGAAGAATCGGTGAGTTCATAATATAGAGATGTGATGAGTTCGGACTCGTTGGGGATAGGGTCTTCCGAACAGGAAAGCCAAATTAAAGCCGGAGCGCAAACAATCAGGAGTATCTTCCATTTGTGATTTTGCATAACCATTAATTTACATTTTGAATCATGAATTGCAGCCTGCAGCCAATATGCACGAAATGGCATGCAGGAAAGAGAAAATCATTCTGCACCTTGGAGGCAGGAAAAAATTCAAACAGGCAATGGGGGAGACCGACCCCTCGCCAGAAGGGTCAGCGACAGCGGGTGTGCCAGTCCTAAAAACACCAGAACGGGAGCCTCCATGCTGAACCGGGCGTCTGGAACGAAGCAATGAACGAATTGCTGAAAGCCGGCAAAAAGAAGCCTGCAACCTGCACAGTAGGTGGATTCCCCACTCAGATGCTGAGCGTGGGCACAGCCGCGTTCAAAATCGCTGTGGACGATTTTGCGGTGGCAGGGATCCGTCTCAACAAAACCAGTATGGCAGGAATCATGTCCGTGGCCATCCTCACTGTGTAATGCGGGAATCCATATGCCCGGAGCAAACATCAATAGGGACAATGCAGTAACACACGTACCGATAAGCATCCTCCTGAGGGTCCGAAAAGGCACTTGACAGGATCTTTGAGTTGATTTTATGCCGGGCATCACAGCCATTGGTCGTGTAAAGTTAGCGAACTCCCCCAAAGAAACAGGCAATTTATTTGTGCATGCGGAGCGGAACAAGCAGGTGCACTTGCCCCAATCTCTTCCGTCTTTGCAACCTACTGAACGGCATCCAGGACCCGATGAAAAAAATTTTTCATATTAAATAAATTTTATATATTTGCATTGGTTTCTACACACGGCTTTCCCGAATTCAGCAACTGATTTATTAAGACTTCGTCTATGAAAACTACCTGGTTCAGGCCGAGCCTGTGTTGCCTATTGTTTGCATTGCCATTGTTCTCCCGCGGGATGAGCTTTTACCTGCAATGCCCTCCTGATGTAACCATCCAGTGCAGCGAAAGCGTTTCAGACCTCGATAAGTGGGGAAAGGCCTGGGTATGGAAAGACTACGTGAAGTTGCCGGCTCCTGCACCCAAAACGGTAATCTACAATACGAATGCTTGCGGTATAGGGTTTATCATCCGGACGTGGGAAGTGGAGGATCCGCACTGGAACGTGCATCGATGCAGTCAGACCATAACGGTTGCGGGTGGATTGCCCTTCACTGCGGCCGACATCACCTGGCCAGGATACTACCACATTGAAGATTGCAGCCCAATGGTGGATCCGCGTAACCTTCCCTACGGCTTTGACTACCCCCGTTTTAACCGGGTACAGTGCAGCCAGCCGATGTATTCCTATAAGGATACGAAGTATACCATTTCACAGGGATGCATGAAGATCCTGCGTGAATGGAAAGTCATCGACTGGTGCCAGTTCGTTCCCAATGCGAAGCCGGTAGCCGGTTTGTGGACATATACGCAGGTCATCAAGCTTGTAGTTAATGATTCTTCCGTCGTTCTGCACTGTCCTCCGGATACCATAGCTGATGCCCGCCTGGATTGTGCCGGACAATATGTAAAACTGGACTCGGCCTTTGCCAATTCGCGCTGCGGGTACCCGCTTTCAGTTCGCAATACTTCGCCTTATTCGCGCAACAAGGGACCAGATGCCAGTGGTGAATATCCTCTGGGTACCACTGAATTTTATTACATCGCCGAATATGGCTGTGGCAAGGAGCTAAAATGTAAAGCCAGGGTGACCGTTCGCGGAAAAATCGGTCCGGTGCCATATTGTCTCAATGGCTTGGTCGTGGCATTGATGCCTGTTGACACCAACCGCGACGGAACGCCCGATGACGGCATGATCGAAGTATGGGCAAAGGATTTTGACATTGGCTCTTACCATCCATGTGGAGTACAGCCGCTGCACTTTTCATTTTCTGCCGATACCGCACACCGCGCTCAAATATTTACATGCGCAGACCTGGGCAAGAATGAAGTGTCGATGTATGTCACCGACAGTTCAGGGAACCAGGCATTCTGCAAAACCTATCTCGAAATCCAGAATAACAATGCACGCATTCCCGACTGCCGTCGCAAGGACAGCATTCGTACCACCATTGTGGTATCTGGATTGGTCCGCGATCCGGCAGGGAAAGCCTGTGCAGACATAGGAGTCAATCTCAAGGCTGCACCCCAGTGGAAGGTTTCAGAGCGGCGCGACACGGTGTTTGGTTATCGTTATGACACCATTGTGGTCGCGAGCGGTAATGTTTTTTACATACGCTGGCCGGATACTACCGTCCTTGTCCGCAAAGACTCTGTCCTGGAGGAATCAACCGCACATTCGGTAACGGACGGGCAGGGCAATTACGTTTTTGATGCGGTGATTCCTGACGTGGATTATTCCCTTTCGATGGATCGCAGGGAGGCTGATTTGGCTGGGATCGCTTTGGGCGACGTCATTGTATTATTAAAGCACACTCTGGGCTCTGAACTCCTGGTCGATCCATATCAACTGCTTGCAGCCGACATCAACGGCGACCGGAAGGTTGATGTTTCGGATGCCCGGTTGCTCTACGATGTGGTGATTGGGCGCACATTGTATGCCGGTTTGCCACGGCACTATTATTTTGTTCGGGACCCCGTATTGTTTCCGGACCCGCTTCATCCCTTTTCCGAATTGGGCGATCAGGCACTCGAACTCAACGGGCTTCGCCATTCCATGCGGTCGCTGAACTACACAGCAGTCAGGATCGGGGAACTCGACGGACTCAGCGGGTACGGTTCTTTAGCAAACAGGACAAATGCAGCCTGGCAAAGTGGATTTTCCGCTTTTCACGTAGGCGAAGTTTATCCAAATCCGTTTTCCGGCAACCCACTGAATTTTTCTCTGCAGCTCAGTGAGAAAAGGAAACTCCATTTGCGTCTGACCAATGCACAAGGGCAAATGGTATATACTTCTGAAGGCTCTTTCGACCCAGGTCAGCACCGTTGGCAAATCAGCATTGGGGATCTGCCCGCTGGTGCATTGCTGTTTTATTCGATTTCCGATGGCGAACACACCGTTTACGGACAGTTGATCCGGGCGAGCGAATAAGACTAAGCTAAGACAACTACGACGTGCCGGGTCCAACAAGGCGGGATCCGGCTTTTTTTTTTTTTGAGGGGGAGAATTGGCATCTGAAAGTTTTTGAGAATGTCCTCAGGTTTCATTGCGCTTTTGACGGAACACATCGTTGGCAATGGCTACCCCTGCGAGAATGCAGGAAAATCCGAACATATCGTTCCATCGGATGGATTCTCCATCTAGCCAACCGACTATGAGTGCGACCAGGGGCATGAGGTAGGTCACGCTGCTGGCAAAAAGTACGTGCACCCGTTGGATGAGGATGTTAAAAAGCGTCATGGCCAACGCGCTTCCGAGCACACTCAACGCGAGCAGATGATAAAATGCGCTGCCCTTGGCGATGGCTATGGGGATCTGCACAAAAGCACCGGTCATGAAGCCCAGGGGCAGGCTCATCAGCAAGGTGGAGAAGTACATGAGCGTCGTGAGCTCCATGCCTGGAATTCCCGCTAGTTTAGCCTTGATCGTATTGCTGTTGATGCCGTATAGAAACGGGACAACAAAGGCAATCAACAGGAAGGCCAGCTCTGCCCTGAGTTCGGCTCCGGGTTTAAACAGGATCAGGACCACTGCCCCCAATAATCCAATGGCTGTTCCGTAGATTTTCGTTTTTTCCGCCCTCACGTTAAAACAAAGCATTCCAATCAGATAGGTGCAGATGGGGGTAAAGGCGTTTACAATGCCGGCAACCGAGCTGGAAATGCGCAACTGGGCCAAGGGGTATAGAATGGCTGGAAGAAAGCTGCCCAGCAGCCCCACCCAGGTGATCAGGACATACTTCTCTGCAGGGACAGCGCGAAGTGCCCTGGCCAAAAAGGGCAGTAAAACCAGACTGCTGATTACCATTCGCAATGAACCGATTTGCCAAGGGCTGAAACCCTTCAGGCTGTGCTTGATAAAATAATAGCTAAAACCCCAGATCAGGGTCAGCAATAGAAGGATGCTCCAGTCGCGCAGTTTGGGTTTTTGATGTTCCAAGGTCCTCAGGGGGGGCAGCTGGGGCCAAAGGTAGCATTTGCCTTTATCATGCGCGCCTGCAACCGATTCAGATGCTCGTTGCTGCAGGTAGTATAGCTCTTGTTTTAGGGGCTGGCCCTTTGATACTTTTATTATATTTGCTCCATTAGTGGAACATCCAAACACAGAACTCATGAGTAGGAAAGTTCATCCCATCGTTTTGCCGGTATTCCTGGCCTTTTGCGCAGTAGGTGAACTTCATGCGGATTTTAGCCTGGTTTGCCCGCCGGATGTGACGATCAGCTGTCGGGAAGATTACCTTCATGATCCCAACGTTTACGGCAAAGCGCACACCTTGCACAACGGAAAAGTTCAATACATTCACGATTGCAAGACGGTGATTGAGATCGACGATTGCGGTGCGGGTACGATCAAGCGCGTTTGGGGAGTGGAAAATCCTGAAAATTGGGAATGGCTGCTCTGTACCCAGATCATAACCGTCAGCAATGTGGGGGCTTTTTCATACCGCGACATCGCCTGGCCGCCTGCCATCGTGCTGGAGAGTTGCGATCCTGAAGCAGACCTCAGAAGTTTGACAGAGCCTTACGATGCGCCGCAGTGGCTCCGGACCATTTGTGCCAAACCCATGGTTAGCTATAAGGACACTCGCTATGCGGTGAATCCCGGTTGCATTAAGCTGCTGAGGGAATGGAAAATACTCGACTGGTGCCAGTATGATCCGGTTGAATTCCCTGGAAGGGGACTTTTTACGTACACCCAGGTCATCAAACTGATCCAAAACAGCGATACTGCAAAGTTGCAGTGTGCAAGAGATACTTCGATTGTAAATGACCGCAATTGCGATAGCCTGTTTGTTCAGCTGGAGCCTTCAATTTTGAAGACCGGTTGTGGCATTTACCACGACATCCACAATACGTCATCGCATGCCCTTGATTCGAGCGCTGATGCCACGGGCTATTATCCGAATGGTTTACACCTCATTCCTTTTTACGCCGAATATGCCTGCGGAACCATATCGAGGTGTACGACCCGGTTGGAAATCAAAAACGGGATACGGCCAACCCCTTATTGTCTCGACGGCGTTGTCGCTGTGCTCATGCCTTTGGATACCAATGGCGACGGCCGCAATGACGGCGGCATGGCAGAAATCTGGGCATCCGATCTGGATCATGGCAGTTGGCACAAATGTGGAGGACAGCAACTCCGCTATTCATTTTCGTCGGACTCGTCAGACCGCTCGCGCATGTTTGCCTGCCCCGATGTCGGCGAGCAGGAAGTCGAAATCTGGGTTTTTGACGAGAACGGAAACAGCGATGTATGCAAAACGCAAATTGAGATCCAAAACAATGACCCAACCATTCCCGATTGTGATCCGGGCTTTTCCGGAAATTGGCGTCAGCTAAAGGGCGAGAACCTGACCGAATACTCAGATCTTGGAGGTCATGATAAGCAATGGATCGCCGCAAGAGAAATGCGTCGAAAGGCAGGCAATGGGCAAGTGGAGATAAATGCAGGTGTTGTCGCGAAGGCAAAGGCAGAATTTGAAGTTGGAGAGCCCCACATCCTCTGTCAGGCGGGGATTTGCTCGATGCGCATCCCCGTAAGAGCGGTTGATGGCAAGCCCGTTATCGCACAAGCGTGGTCTTCCGACGGAAAATTGCTGGCGACTTCAATCCCGGTTCGTGCGGGAACTGAATTCGAACTGGAACTGAATCTGCCTGAAAACCATGTTCTGATTTTCCTGGTTGTTGGCGATGGCAAACAGCGAAGTGTGCGCAAAATGGCGATCGCAGATTGACGGGTTCACCCTGCGGAAAAGCCGAATCGTCGTTGTGCGTTCTTCACCACAGCAATTCATCCACTGTCCAGTCTGATTCAGTTGGATTCTTTGTTGAGGGTTGAATCCCTTCCATTTTTCGGCGAACTTTTTTTGTTGGCCTTCCCTGTCCCCTCATGGCCACGGGCAAATTGCGGAAGGAGGCAGCCCACTCATCAAATTTTTGACGTTCCTCCGTGGATGTGAGGTCGTTGTAGCATTCTGCGGCCTGATTGGCGGACACCCTCCGGCGCAAAAGGCATATAACCTGGTAACGGAAATGGCAACCCGCTTTGCGGATCTCTAAGGTCTCGCCAATGCGCACGCAATGAGAGGCCTTCAATGCTTGCTCCCGCAGCATAACCCGTCCGTTGCGGCAAGCCTCTGTGGCCAGTGACCGGGTTTTAAAAAGCCGGACAGCCCAAAGCCAGATATCCAGACGCATTTTATCCTCCATCCGGCAGGGTTGGGTAGGCCAGATCGAGCTTTTTCAATGCTTTATGAACGATGTCGGCCACGAAGTAGTTGCGGTACCAGCGTTTGTCGGCAGGTACAACGTACCAGGGAATCTCCGATTTGTTGATTGCATCCTCATAACAATTCCGGTAGTCATCCCAGAGTTTGCTTTCTTCAAAATCCGCCGGGTTGTATTTCCATTGCTTTTCGGGAACCACCCGACGTTCTTCCAGCTTTTTGAGTTGCCGCTCGCGGGATAAATGGAGGTAAAATTTTAAAACGAGGGTGCCATTGTCTTCCACTAGCAGCCGCTCATAATAATTGATTGCATCCATTCGCATGGCGGCGCGGCGGTCATCAATCCAACGATGCACGCGCTGGATGAGCACATCCTCATAGTGGCTCCTGATGAAGATTTTGATGAGGCCCTTTGCAGGCGAGTAGCGGTGGACGCGCCAAAGAAAATCATGGGCCATTTCCTCTTCAGTCGGCTTTTTGAATGCATGTGCATCGATGCAGAGTGCCGGACAATCAGAGAATACACTTTTCGTAACTCCGTCCTTACCACTTGCATCCATACCCTGCAGCACCACCAGAACGCTGTGCTTTTTCGAAGCATAGAGCATTTCCGACATGATGCCGATCTCCTCGGCAAGCTTTCGGGTCTTTTCTATGCAGTCGTTTTTGGATGCCTTCTCCGGTGCACAGGTGGAGATGGCATTTAATCGGATTTTAGCCATAACGGGAATTAGATATTCATTTTTCTTCTCTTGACAAAGAATGACTGCAGGATGTAGTCGTAGCCTGCGTTGATATCGGCTTCGTGGTAATCAATGCGGTATTGGAGACAACGGCTTCTTATTTCCTGATGACGCTCCCGGATGCGCCGGGTATAGAGTTCTCTGATCTGTTGCGCCTGAACTTTAACGTGGTCGCCCGTTTCCATATCTACAAACTCGTAAGGTTTGTTGGCAAAATCAAAATCCAGTTCGAGCTGGTGATCGAGTGTATGAAATAGAATGACCTCGTGTTTGTTGTATTTTAAGTGTTGCAGTGCATCAAAAATGGCTTCAGCCTGTTCGCTCCTGTCAAACATGTCGCTGAATAGGATTACTAACGAACGTTTGTGTATCTGATCAGCAATTTGGTGAAGTGCAGCTGCAGCGTTTGTTTTTCGGTCAAGGGGATGGGTATTGATTAGACCGTCGAGGTGACTCAACAACAGCTGATAGTGGCTCGTGCTTGATTTAGCATGAGTGTGGATGCGCAGACTCTCGTCAAAAACGGATAGCCCGAAGGCATCACGCTGCCTGCGGAGCACATTCATAAGACAGGCCGCACCCAATGCGGAAAAAACAAATTTGTTGAGAATGAAACCCGATTTAAGTTTTATATCGGGAAAGTACATGGAAGAGGAAGCATCGATGACGAGCTGACAGCGCAGGTTGGTCTCCTCCTCAAATTTTTTGGAGAACAGTTTATCGGTTCGTGCATAGACTTTCCAGTCTATGTCTTTTGTGCTTTCCCCGGGATTGTAGAGCCGGTGTTCGGCAAATTCGACACTAAAACCATGAAACGGGCTTTTGTGAAGGCCAATAATAAATCCCTCAACGACCTGGTTGGCCAAAAGGTCCAGGTGGTTAAAAGCCTGAACGGGAAACTGATCGAAAAAACTCATTATAAAAAAGCCCTTACCTGCAAAGATAAGGGCTGTTATAACTCGATATCAGCAATTATAGGATTGCCTCAATTTTCTGTTTGAGAACTGCCTTCGACGAAGCGCCTACCTGCTTGTCGACCTGCTTACCATCTTTAATAAACAGGATTGTCGGAATGCTCGTCACTCCAAATTGCATGGATACTGAAGGATTGTGATCGACGTTGAGCTTGCCAATTTTGACTTTGTCGCCATATTCCTTTGACAACTCATCGATGATGGGTCCTACCATACGGCAGGGGCCACACCATTCCGCCCAAAAGTCAACTACCGCCACGCCATCCTTTGTTTCTGACTGAAAATTAGCGTCTGTGAATTCAAAAGCCATATCTGTATTAGTTTTATTCGCTTTTTAACAAGTTGCGCTTGCAAATGGTTCATCGTGTTTGGAATTGGTGCTAAAATGACGTGGAGGAGCTTTTGTCTGACCCTCGGTTCAGGACTGACGCTGATGGGATTTGCACTGTTTTTTAGCAATGGTGAACGCGCCGAACGCATTTATTTTGAAACCTCCTATAGAGTTTACCGGTCCGTTTGGGACGGGTTGACGGCTTGGGTGCCCTTTGCCCTGGTGTGGGTTTGGCTTGCGGTCCTGGTTATGTGGCTGGCGGTCTGGATCTTTCCAATTTTCAAGCCAGGCGTTAGCGGCAGAGGGCAGAAGGTGTTGAAGGGGGTGTCCATCGTCGCTGTTGCCCATTTATCCTGGTTTTACTGGGCCTGGGGCTTCAATTACGCGCGCCCGATGTCATGGGAAGTCCCAGCGGTTGCGCAAGGACTGTTTTACGACGAGCTGAAGGCTCAAATTGCCCGTACCGTTAAGGTCAGGGAGGACCTGTCCCACATTCCTGGATTTTATGGCCAGAGAGGTGACGTAGAACAAATCCGGGAAGCCGTAGCCGGGTTTATGCAGAATATTGGGTTACAGCCTGCAGGATCACCGCAATGCAGGGCATTCTTTCCTTCGGGTACATTGCTCCTTTTTGCCACCAGCGGTGTTTACCTGCCGTTTACAGGGGAGTGCCTGTTCGACCCCGGGCTTCACCCGCTTTCCCAGGCATTCACCATCGCCCACGAATTCGGCCACGCCTTTGGCATCACCGATGAAGGAGCATGCAATTTCATTGCCTATGCAGCTTGCAGCCAGTCCTCGCGTGTGGATTTGCGCTACGTTGCCGAGTTTAATTATCTGAGATACCTTTTGGCAGAATGTAGGCGCCGCAATCCGGAACGCTACCGGGAACTGCAGGCCTCCCTGCCGGAAGCATTGAGATCAGACCTGGAAGAACTGCATCGGCGGCACGCTGCTTTCCCAGCACCCTTTGAATGGCTCAGAAGTATGCTGTATTCGGCATTTTTAAAAGCTAACGGTCAGCATGAGGGAGAAAGAGCTTACCACGGCATTGTGGCCCTGGTGATTCATTACAGGAAAATCAATTCAGAGGGGGGCGACTTGCATTAAGTAATCATTTGCATGGCGGCATAGGGCGGAAACCGCTACGTCAAGGTCCCATTTTGATTTGTCTCGCGGTCCAACCTGATTGGATATGCAGCGCAACGACACAAATGGCAGGTCCAACATTCTAGCGGCGTAGAAAAAGCCCATGCCCTCCATGCTTTCCACATCCGCACCATATTTATCCTCCAGTAAGGCACGTCTTCTGTGCGTGCCCGTAACACATTGAACCGTTACCCCGTGCACTGCGGGTAACCGGGTAGGTGGAGTGGCTTTCTTTTTTGCGATACGGCCATCGTTAAACGGTTGACGCCCGGCGTCCTGCAGACCCAATTCAAATACATCCAGCATGCCTCCTTCTCCATCTTCCGCACCCAGATCACCCCAGCATTCGCTGGTTACCTCGACCAGGCTGCCATTGATCAGGTCACTGCGAAATGAGCCACTAACGGACAAATGAACGGCGAGATCCAACGATTTTGAGGCGGCGAATCGCGCCAGGGCGAAAGCCATTGACGTACTGCCTACTCCCGTCACCAGCGGGAAAATGGTGTGCGGCCCTCGCTGATACGAGTCCAGCCTGGGCATCAGCCAATGAACTTCTAACATTTGCAGCAAGGGTGCCAGCTCCAGCTCTGTCGCGCTAATCAGTCCGATTTGCATTTTTTGAATTCGGCAGGAGGTAACGGATGCCATGACTCAGGCGCAAACCCAGTGCCGGGTGACTTTCCATGGCCAGGCTCCATTCCAATCGTCGAAGTGGCCGGTAAGTAATTCCCAGACAGAGGGAAGGGCCTATGGCATTCAGGCCTGTACCGATGCGCAAATTTAGGTCCGGCGAATACAATATTCCCAGCGCAAGTCCGGGAGGAGACAATCCTTCCTTGTGCAATTCCGCGAGCAACTCCAGGCCCTTATATACGCGGTAATTGAGCCCCCCGGCAAATGAGAACGGGAGGGAAAGCCCGTTTCTGTTGAAAAAAAGGAAGGGATTGTTGACCACCGCACCCAGTTTGCAATTGGCGCTCACCTGGGTACAAATACCCCACCGCATGCCTGCCTGGAAGACCATGCCAGATGGTTGTGAATTGGCAAAGGCGCCATGGAATCCGACACCCATTGAACTGTGGGCTCCAATGTAGCGACCGTAGGAAATACCCAAAAGATGTTCGGCATAGTCGCGACCGCCATCGCGACAGCCGATTACCGACAAGCCCGAAGATTTTGTAAGGTTGTGCTCCCAGTGTATGGCAAAGAAGTAAAGACCATTGACAAAATAATAATTCGCGATGATGCCAGTCAGTTTGGAGAAGCCGTCATCACCAATATTTGCAGGATTGACAAGTGTGTGACCGGGTGTCCAGGTACATACGCCTGCCCTGCCGAGAGCCATACTTTCAACATCCCTCATCCCGGAGAAAATGGTATGCTGTGAATGCCCCACCAACGGGAGCAATCCGCATAGAATCAGGAGCCACTTCATCCTGCGAAGGTATCAGGCTGCCTTCTGCATGGTTTAGAATGATGATTGAGCATCGCAACTGAGTTTTCGGGATCCCGTCCTACGTGATTCAAATTCACAGAGAAAGGCTCCAAACGGGCAATGGCTGGGATTCGATGCGGTGCCGGGGGTATCTTTGCAGAAACAGATGTGATTCTTTATGTCGACAACAGGTTTTATTGAAGAGATGTCAGGGGCTTATACCTTTCAAGGGCCTTCGGTGTATCTCGGAGCGGGAATGGTCCAGGGACAAGTCGCGCCGGAGGTCGAGGTGCGCATTCCTTTGAAAACGCTCAACCGCCACGGACTGATCGCCGGGGCAACCGGTACCGGGAAAACCAAAACGCTACAAGTACTTGCGGAACAACTCTCTGCCCAGGGCATTCCCAGTCTCGTCCTGGACATCAAAGGAGACCTTTCAGGGGTTGCGCGTCCTGCTGAGCCTCATCCTAAAGTCGCCGAGCGCATGAAACTGCTCGGTAAGGAATGGGTGATGGAGGGCAATCCGGTTGAGTTGCTCACGATCAGCGACCAGCCCGGGACGCGACTTCGTGCCACAGTATCGGAATTTGGACCTGTGCTGTTTGCCAAAATTCTCGGGCTGAATGACACCCAGCAGGGGGTATTGTCCATGTTGTTCAAATTCTGCGACGATCGTGGCCTGCTGCTCCTCGATCTGGAAGATTTAAAAAAGGTGATCCAATACGTCAGCGGAGAGGGCAAGCAAGAGCTCGAAGCTGAATTTGGGGCATTCTCAACCGTTTCCTCCGGAACGATCCTGCGAAAGCTGATCGAACTGGAGCAACAGGGCGCGGGAGCTTTCTTCGGCGAGCGCTCCTTCGAAGTGGAAGACCTGATCCGAATCGATAAAAGGGGAAGGGGCATCATCAGCATTCTCAGGGCAACCGACATCCAGGATAAACCCAAATTTTACAGTTCGTTCCTGCTGCAGATTCTGGCCGAAGTCTATCAGCGTTTTCCCGAAGTGGGCGATGCGGAAAAACCCAAGCTCGTGCTATTTTTTGATGAAGCCCATCTGCTGTTTGAAGAGGCTACAAAAGTTTTGCTCGATCAGATCAAAACGGTCGTTAAACTCATTCGTTCCAAGGGGGTGGGGATTTTTTTTATTACCCAGAACCCAATCGATATTCCCGAGGAGGTGCTGGCCCAACTTGGCATGAAGGTTCAGCACGCACTGCGCGCATTTACTGCCAAAGACCGAAAAGCCATCAAACAGGCAGCGGAAAATTATCCGGAAACTAGCTTCTACCAGGTTGACCAGCTCATCACTTCTTTAGGCATTGGAGAAGCATTTTTTACAGCGCTAAACGAGAAGGGCATTCCAACTCCATTGGTGCACGTAATGTTGCGGGCTCCACAATCCCGCATGGACGTTTTGACGGAAACTGAACTCCGGGAAATTGCCGAACATTCCGAGATCGCCCCATTCTACAACAAAACAATGGATCGAGAAAGTGCAGCGGAGATCCTAACCGAAAAAATTGCCCAGGCCGAAGAAAACCAGGACCCCGATAGAAGTGGCCCCCCACCAAGGAGAGAAAAGGGAGCTCTGGAAAAAATGATGGACAGTACCGTTACCCGGCAGGTAGGGCGTACCGTTGCAAGAGAACTAACCCGTGGGCTGCTCGGCATGTTTGGCATCAAAACGACCACACGCCGGCGAAAGACGGGATGGTTTTAGCATCCTGGGTTTTTTGCAGCAAGGCAGTCACCGAGTAAGCTTTACCTCAGCAAAGCATCTGCATTTAAGCAATAATGCGATTGCGACAGGTGCTTTGTAAGAACCACCATCCGGAGAACCCGAAAGGGGTATTGTTGCCCCCACCGGTCCAAACAAACTCAAGGTCAGCACATAATTGCTAATTTCGCGAAAGTATGTCGCAGGATAAGATGCATCCGATTTACATCTCACATGCCTGGGGTGGGGATAGCGATATCATCGTCGAGCAATTGGTTCGCCGGCTGGAACAGGAAAAACTGCCATATATCCTGGATACAAGAGACCTCAACTACAAGCAAAGCATAAAACACTTTATGCTGCAGTTGGGTAAGGCAGATTCCGTTATTTTGGTCATTTCCAACAAGTATCTCAAGTCGGAGTTCTGCATGTTTGAACTGGTCCAGATTTACAAGAACGAAAACCTCCATGATCGCATCTTCCCCATTGTGCTGGAAGAGGTGAAGATTTCAAAATCTTCCGACAGGCTTGAATTTGTCAAATACTGGGAGGATCAGCTGGAGGAATTGCATTCCAAGCTCCGGGAATTGCATTCGCTGAGTTACCTGGACGGAATCACCGAAGACCTGAACCTGTACACCGAGATCAGGAACAACATTGCCAAATTGACTGGAATCCTGAGGGACATCAACACCCTGAACATACGCATCCACAAAGAGTCAGATTTTATGCCCCTCATCGGGGCGATCCGGCAACGAATGGGCATACTCCCCTCTGAAGAGCAACGGGAGCCCGTTTTGACCGGGTCGGGACCGGTGCGAAAGAGGATCCGTTCATCTCATTACCTGTTTGCTCTGATGATCATCGCTTTGGGGCTTTGGGCTTGGTTCATCATTTCAAGGACTGGGTCGACCCCTACGACGGGGAAGTTGAGTCAGTCGGATACCAGTCGCACAAGCGCCATTCAAGTTAACCCGCATGGGGTGGATGCTGGCGCGGGGAGCAAACAATCCTCAGATACCGGGTTTCAGGTAGCCGAGCCCCTCCAAACTGGACACATGGTCACCAATCGGAAGCCGGCCGACCATCGGGGAAACTTATCTGGGCATGCCATTGCAGAGCCAGGGAAGGTAGAATCCCCGGTTGTTCAAAATGCCTTTTCCAAACCGGAAGCTAGTGAGCCGGAAGTTAAGAGTTCAACGGAGCTAAGTAAACCGGCGCCAATGCCGGGTCGGCGTGAACCCCTTACGGCTCATATTCCAAAGGGAACCCTGCTTTATGTCCAAAGCCGGGAGTATTTGAGCAGCGAAGACGAAGCAAAAAACCCCAGAGTAGTTCGCTTTGCGCTGTCGGAACCCCTGATGTCGGGTAAGGAACAGTTATTGCCGGCCGGTACTCCGGTACAAGCCGTAATCAAATCTGCACGACCGAGCCAATTTAAGCGGACGGGTTCTATCGAACTGGTCTTTTCATTTGTCGAAGCGCCGGATGGGCAGCGCATCCCTTTGGAATCAAACGATCTTCAGCTGGTCGGGGAGCGGGACCAACCCATGGAAATACCCGTAGGGCGTACGATCCGGATTAAAACATCCAAATCCTATGATCTAAAATACTGAGCCATGAATAAGGCAACCGTTTCTATTTTATTGGCACTTTTTTGGCTGGTGCAATCAGGTCTTGCACAGGATTATCTGACGAGCCGTTCGCGGACGAAGGGGCTATCGGGGGCGATTTCGATGGGTTATTTGTCTTATACCAGCGACGAGCTTCATCAGGAATCACAAAGCGGTTGGGGCTTTGGGCTTAATATCGAGTACGGTCTGACCCATCGCCTGGCGTTTGACCTGAGTTTCCAGCGATTCTCCGTTAACTCGGGAAACAGTTTGGTTGAAAATAGCCCGTACCCCTTTTACGAGCTGGAACTGGCTGGTAAGTTTTATTTTGCCGGTAGCGACCAGCGACTCAGGCCCTACCTTGGTGTTGGTGTGAACTATTCACGTCAAAATGAAGAGTTCTATGACGAGTACGACAATTTTAACGATGTGGTTTACAACGGTTTTGCCGTTTTAGGCAGGGGTGGACTTGGGTACTACCCATCCGAGAATTGGCGCGTGGAGGGCGACTTCAGTTTTGACGTGGGGAGCTTTTCCAACATACTCGTCAACCGCGAGCCCGTTGATGATAGCTATTCATTTTACGCCTGGAAAACCCGTCTGGGGATCCGGTATTTTTTTTAATAAACAATGACCATGCTTGTAGAACGATTGAAACGGCCGGGACCAAAGCGTCTCTTATCTTTGGATGGAGGAGGGATCCGCGGTGTTGTTACCCTTGGATATCTCGAGCGCATCGAGCAACTCCTCATGGAAAAACATGGAGATCCCAATTTCCGGCTTGCTGATTATTTTGATTTGATCGGCGGCACGAGCACAGGATCCATCATTGCATCGGGCCTGGCCATTGGTATGCGGGCATCTGAAATTAAGGAGCGGTATTTTGCGCTGGGGGGTAAAATCTTTGGCCAGAAAAAGGGTTTCCTAAACTACCTCACCAAAGGCTTTAAGTACGACAGCAAGCCGTTGGAACATGCGCTTCGCGACTTCTTTGGCGAAATTGCTCTGGGAGACCAGGAAAGGATTCGAACCGGACTTTGCATCTTTACCAAACGGGCAGAGACGTTTAGCACGTGGGCGCTGTTCAATCACCCGGAGGGCATGTTCTATGCCCAAAACAGGGACTGGCCTCTGTGGCAGATCATCATGGCAAGTGCAGCTGCGCCAACCTACTTCATTCCCGTTTTTTTGGAAGACAAGGCCGGCGATCGGGGAGCCTTTATCGACGGGGGGATCAGTATGGTGAACAACCCTTCCTTCAGACTTTTCCTTCTGGCCTGCCTTCAATCCTATCCATTTCACTGGTTGCCCGGAAAGGACAACCTGTTGTTGGTGTCGGTAGGAACCGGCAAATCGGATCAACGCACGAGCAACGAAGTGCTCAAAAAGAAATCCCTGTTGGGATGGGCCGCCTCCATGCCCGAGTATTTCATGTACGATGCCAACCAGATGAACCAGATGATTATGCAGTTACTTAGCGAATCGCCAACGGCAAAGGTCATCGATAGCGAATTGGGAAATCTCGAACGGGATAAGTACCTGAATTTTGAAGCCTTGTCCTATTTGCGGTATGACATCCAGTTTACAGAGCAGGAGCTCGGTCCCCTTGGATTTGAGTTGTCGAAGAACAGCCTGGACGTGCTTGGAGCCATGGACAATCCGGAAAACATGGAGCTTTTGGCTTCCATTGGGGCCAGGGCAGCGGAACATTCCGTTCAATTCGCCCATTTTTCTGATTCCTTTCAGGTTAACCCTGCCGCGCACAAAACCACACTCTTTGAGACGGGTAAAAGCTATCCACTTCCGTTCCAATATTATGTTAAGAGGGAAATACCAGTCGAAGCCTGCGAAATAGGACATCCATTTTACGTAATGACCATGGAGGGAATGATGCACGCCAAAGCTGGCGACTACCTCGTTCGTGGCATTCATGGCGAATATTATGCCTGCGACCGGGAGATCTTCCATAAAACTTATGCAGCCGTTGACCGGTCTGGTGGAGGCGGTTCAAGCGCATCGTAAATTGTAGGTGCAGAGCGGTCAAATTCGCTTAGAAAAGTTTTTCGGATCACTTTCCAGTTATTCAGGATGTTCTGGGCAGCGACTGCCCACTCTTTCTCGTCCTGGGCAGATGGTGGTAGTTTTTGAACGATATCGTAGATGGTCTTTAGCGACTCAAAAGGGTAGGATCCCAGATGTTTATGGCTTTCTCCGATGTTGGTGTAAACCCCTCTGACTTCGTCGATGACTTTGGACAGGGCAAGCAGGCATTTGTAATAATCATCTTCAGTTCGGGTCTGCTTTTGTGTATAGATCGTCGCAAGGCTGACGGCATGAATCATGTTACTCCACAATTGCCTCAATGCAAAGGTGAAACTCGAACGACGCTGAAAACAAAATCCCAAATAAGCTATGGGAACCGCCAACATGACCGGGATGAGGTCCTTGAAAACGAGGTAGTGGCTCGTCTGCGTCTGTGCATCTGCAGTCTTTAATAATAGCCCTAGGAGGATAACGGCCGCATAAAATGCGGTGATGAGGGCAATGTTGAGAACGAGTCTTTTTTTCGTCATCCGGTAGTTGATTTTCGGAAGGCGAAGTTATCTTAAAATCGCCTATGCAATTTTTGTTATGCCTGAGCTGTGCCCCGGATAAAAGAGCCGTACCGCCTGGGTAAAATCAGTCAACAGGTTGGATGCAAGCTACGCCGATCAAGGCTTTTTGGGAGCCTTACAGGGTTTGTAAGATTCTACAAAATGGTGGTATGGCGTGGTTTGGTAGTGATTTCCACCAAAATACCGCGTGAGGATCTCAAACGTGTCCGCATCCTGGTAACCGGGCAGTGGTTGAATGGTGTTGAAATTCTCATCCATGAACACAAATGTGGGGTACGAAAGACGGCCATTGGTGATTTCAACAGCAAGTTGATGAATTCCCCGCCTTCCGTTAGACATGAATTTGAAAACCCTGGATTTGAACTCAATGTCCTCTTTGTGCTCGGCGTTAAATTTTATTGCATAGTACTTGTCATTGACGTACCGGACGACGCGGGGGTCCATAAAAGTACTGGTGTCCATCCGTTTGCACCAGTAACACCAGTCGGTGTAGATATCGACCAACACCTTGCGCTTTTCCTTTTGCATAAGAGTCTGGACTTCTTCCCAATTGACCCATCGGATCTTGTCCTGGGCCTTTAGGGCAGGACTTAAGAAAAAGGCCAAATACAGGGCCAGTCCACCCTTCACCAAGGGGGACAGAAAGTAGCCCATATGCGGATGCAGAATCATACCTGTTACAAAATAACGACGTACTAACCGATTGGCAAAGCGCTTGGTCGATTGGATTGGCGACTTTAAGGCAACTTTAACGAATAAAGTTCAATATTTAGAGTAAATACATATTAAATCTGAGTCTAATGTGTACGAGTGCTCCAGTTTCCCCCTGATGGGTGGGGCTTTTATTCCATTCTTTAGCCAGATCTGGGAGGACCGGATGATGCGGGCTTCGTCCCAAAGCCCGGCTGATATGAAGGTGGAAAGAGTATAGGCTCCCCCTTCAACCAGAATGGATTGGATGCCCTTGTCGTACAGCAAGCGCAGTAAAAGTGGGAGGGAAATGGTCTTTTCGCCAGGGAATTCCGTCCCTGCAACGAGCGTCTGTGCCTCATCGCCCAGGATCCGCAGATGGCTAAACCCCGATTTTTCCATGTGCCCCAGAATGATTCGCACGGGATTTTTACCCGGCCAGGAACGGGTTGTCAGCAGCGGGTCGTCCACCAAAACGGTGTTTTTTCCGACGAGTATCGCATCGGTTTGGCTGCGCCATTTGTGCACCAGCACGTCAGAGTAGCGGTTTGAGATCCGGGTTCGCTCTCCTGTACCCAAAAAGAAATCTGCCGATTGCGCAAATTTCAGCACGACATAAGGCCTTTTTTGTGTAATAAACACTTCAAATTGTCGGATGAGCCTTCGCCCCGCGGTTTCACAGACAGGACCAATGACCTGGACCCCAGCCATGGTCAAAAGCTCCACACTCCGTCCTGCCATGAGCGGATTAGGGTCCTGGCATGCATAAACGACCTTCGGGATTTTCTCTTCCAGAATGCGGTCCGTACAAGGGGGCGTTTTCCCTCGGTGATTACAGGGCTCCAGGCTGACGTACAGCGTACTTTCTTTCATGAAATGGCGGTCAGCTTCAGCTACGGATTGAATGGCCTCGATCTCGGCATGTGGCCCCCCGGCAACTCGATGATATCCCTGTCCAATGATCCGGTTACCATATACGACCATGGCGCCCACAGGAGGATTGGGCGATACCTGCCCGATTCCTTTCCGGGCCAGAAAAAAGCAATGCCGGATGTATCGTTCATGTGGTGCCATTCGCTTATTGCGATAAATTCCGCACAATTTAGGCAGGATGGACTTTCCGGCGTTCTGTGGCAGTCGCTTTAGGGCACCCCGAAGCACTCCCGACGACCTGTCTCTTTCCGCTATGGCTCATCCCTCAATGATGTTGACTTGGTAATACTTTGTTGTAAACCAGTCAGCTATATCGTTACACCGCTTCCATCGCTGCGCTTCGTCTCATTATGCTCAATTCCATGAGTTATCAACAGGGAGCAGAGGGGGGCTTTCTTATTTTATTACGGCCTCAAAATGAAGTTATTCGAGGTGCCCATTATATTTGTCCAAAATCCGACCTATGAAATTAAATAAACTCGTCGTAGAGTGCATCGGAACATTTTTTTTGGTTCTGGTCGTCAATATGTGTGCACTGGGGAATGCGGGGACCTTCACGCCGATCGCTGCGGGCTTTATCCTTCTTGCCATGATTTTTGCTGGCGGACACCTGTCGGGAGCCCATTACAATCCTGCCGTCACCCTGGCTGTATTCCTTCGCGGAAAATGTTCAGCGGCTGAGGTGCCGTCCTACATCTTTGCCCAATTGCTGGGAGCCTCCGTTGCCTCGTTGCTTGCAAGTGCTTTTTTTCTGGATAAAATGGGTCCGGGAATGGACCTCTCGATGACAGTAGGTCAGGCTCTTGTAGCAGAATTGCTGGGAACTTTTGCACTGTGCTGGGTCGTTTTAAATGTAGCGACTGCCCAAAATACGGGTGGTAATTCATTTTACGGTCTTGCCATAGGTGCAGTGATCATCAGTATGGCTTATGCCTTTGGACCTGTTTCCGGTGCAGCGTTTAACCCGGCTGTTGCGCTCAGCCTCGGGGTCAGCAACTTGTCCGGATTTAACAATTTCTGGATTTACCTCATAGGTGAAATTCTCGGAGCGGTTCTTGCCGCATACGCATTCCTCTTTGCCAACGGGAAAGAATAGTCGCTGGGATAGCGATGCTTTGTGGGTGGCAAAAGGGCCCCTCTGATGCAGATGGGTGTTGGCAAAGCGCCAATTAGCTGCAGATCAGGCCCCTCACCATTTGCCCTTTAGGCACTTCGAAATGATTTCGATGGCCTGGTCCACTTCCTGAGTGGTATTGAAGTGTGCAAAGGAAAAGCGGACGGCCTTGCCAGGATGGTTAGGCCGGATGGTAGAGATCACATGAGAACCTTTCTCTGCGCCAGAACTGCATGCCGAACCTGCCGAAACACTCAATCCTTCTACGTCGAAGAGCACATTCATGAGGTCGATGCCTTCGAACCAGGGGAAATGAACGTTTACAATTTTGGGAGATGTGTTCTCCGGTGGAGAATTGAGCTCCAATCCAGGAACCTGTTCCATCAGGTTCGAGATGAATCGCTCCCGGATCTGTGCAAGGGAGGCAAGCCTGGAATCCAACTCATCGTAGCACCGGCTGAGGGCAAAACTCAGTGCACCAATCCCGTAAATATTTTCTGTTCCCGCACGCATATTGCGTTCCTGGCTGCCGCCGTGAACGATGGGGTCCAGGAGGTTGCCGCTGCGTATATAAACAAAGGCACTCCCTTTTGGCGCATAGAATTTATGCGCAGAACCGGTGGCAAAGTCGAGTGGCAAATCGCGGAGTGCATATCTTGAAAAGCCGATGCCCTGAACCGTATCGCTATGGAATAGGGCTCCGTGGGAGTGGGCAAGGAGTCCTGTCGATTCGATGTCCGTAATGGTCCCCAGTTCGTTGTTGACATGCATCAGCGAAACCAAAGTGGTAGGGCCGGGATAGCGACGAAGCAATGTGTCGAGTTGTTCTTCATCGAATCTGCCAAAGCGATCCACTTCCAGGTAGTGGATTCTTGCTAACCCTCGTTCGGAAAGCCAATCATAGGAGCGAAGGTTGCAAGCGTGCTCAATTGGCGTGCTGATGATGTCGGTTACGCCGAGACTGCGGACACAGCTTTTGAGGATCAGGTTATTGGATTCGCTGCCCGACGAAGTGAAAAACAATTCGGAGGGATTGCAGGAAAGATACCTGGAAACCGTTTTGCGACTCTCCTCAATAAAGCTGCGCGAAGCTCGGCCCTCTGCATGGGTTGATGAGGGATTGCCGTAATATTTACCGGCGACCTCACAAAGATGATCTTTGACTTCAGGCAATAGCGGCGTCGTTGCTGCGTGGTCGAAGTAAATGCGCTTTTTGCTCATGCTTGGGCGTTGAAGCGTTGTAACAGTTTTTGGATGTCGTCTGCAAGTGTTCCTGCCGTTTGCACATCCCTGGCTTCACTGTAGATGCGAAGAATGGGCTCAGTATTGGATTTGCGAACCTGCACCCATCCTTCGGGGTAGTCCACTTTGATGCCGTCGGTGAGGTCGGGTTCCGCCTCCTGCAATGCTTCTGCAAGGTAGTCCATGAGGGCCTTGGGGTCAACATGGATGCCCACTTGATATTTACGTTTCTCCATAACATAATCCGGATAACGGTCTCGCAACTTAGACAGAGCAACGGAATCAACAGCGAGCTTTGAAAGGGCCAGGGCAATGCCAATCAGTGCATCCCTTCCGTAATGCAGATCCGGCACAATGATCCCACCATTTCCCTCTCCTCCGATGACGGCTTCAACTTCTTTCATCTTGCGAACGACATGCGCTTCCCCAACAGCACTTGCAAAATACCCACCTCCTTTGGCAAGGACTACATCGCGCAAGGCCCGCGATGACGACAGGTTGGAAACGGCGTTGCCCGAGCGGTGATCTAAAACGTAATCCGCTACCAGCACCAGGGTGTATTCTTCACCAATGTATCGGCCGCCTTCGTCGATCAGCGCAAGCCGATCGACATCGGGATCTACAGCTATGCCCAGGTCAAAGCCCGTTTTGACAAGGTCCTTAAGTGTAGTCAGGTGATGCGAAAGGGGCTCCGGATCATGTGCAAACAGTCCACTCAGATCGTCGTTGATCAGGACATATTCTACCCCCAAAGCCTCGAAAAGCCTGGGCATTGCCAGGGCTCCCGTTGAGTTGATGCAGTCGGCAACCACCCGGAATCGCCGGTTTTTTATGGCTTGAACGTTGACCAGGGGATGGCGGAGTATGGCTGCGACGTGGTCCTGCAGGCTGGTGTTATACTCAATCATTCCACCGAGCGACTCAATCCCCGGCATTGCTTCAGCCCGGAGGGCCGCCCGTTCCAAAACCCAAGCCCCGTCTTCGGGTGACAGGAATTCACCTCGGGCATTGAGCAGTTTTAAAGCATTCCAATTTGCAGGATTATGGCTTGCACTGAGTACGATTCCGCCATCGGCTGAGCAGTGGACTACGGCCATTTCGACCGTTGGGGTAGTGCTCAAGCCCGTTTGTATGACATCAACTCCCATCGCCCGGAGGGTCCCGGTTACAAGGTCGTTTACCATTTCGCCGCTAACACGGGCGTCCCTCCCGATGACAACCTTTGGCCTTGAAGACTTCAAAAGCAGCCAACGGGCATAAGCTCCGGTAAAACCAATCAGGTCCGAAGGACTCAGGCTGTCTCCGGGCATGCCGCCAATGGTGCCGCGAATCCCGGAAACTGAACAGATCAATGGCATTAAATGGTTTAAACTGCAAATGTATTAAGGGTACTTCAAAAATTCCGTTTTGATGCCAGAATGAAAAAGGATGCTTCCCTCCACTCCTTGTTGATGACTCACTGATATTAACAAAATGAGTCGAGGCGTAGCGAAGGGAACGCTGTGGAACGATAATGGACTGAGCTGCAACTGAGTATTGTGAAGCTAACTTCATTGAGCGCACGAGCCTGTACGGGCTGACTGGTGCAATAGGGAGTTATTAGAAATGCTCTATTTCGACCAGATTACAATTTACATGTACGTGTGGGCCATTGGCCGACCCAAAGCTTTAGGGGGCATTGGGCAGGGTTTCGCAGGATCCTTGGCAGTACCGGACATCAGCCCGTTTCCGGCCCTTTTGGGGAGTGGACCGGACAGGCAGGAAATCCATGCTGTGGATAATGCGTACATAGAATGGGGAGTGGTAGGAATGATCAATTGCCAGCGAACTGGTCATATCGGTTATTAGCAGCCACATTTCAGGTATGCCCCGGGTAAGCTGGAATCCCACGGCATGTTGCCAGGGGAGGCTGCGCCGAACCCACTGATCAGCAGTGGCATCTACATTATTGACTGTGTAATAGGGGCCTTTAAGTGCCTTTGCCTGAAAAATTAAAAAATTGAGCATCACCCGGATCAATGGGCTGAACTCCATGCCTCGCAGTGAGGGAAGCGTATCTTTGCAACCTTGCCGGAATGCTATGGTCGATTTTCTGAATGCGCTGGATCACGATTGGTTTCTCTGGATTCAGGGAGAGATGAGAAGTCGTCACTGGGACCCATACTTCGTGGCGTTCAGGGAGAAATATACCTGGATACCTCTGTACATTTTTTTGCTTGGAACGGTGTTTTTCAACTACGGAAAAAAGGGCTGGCTCGTCGTCGTGGCGGTTGGGGTCCTCATCACCTTAACGGATCAGACAAGCAGCAATTTGATCAAAAAGAGGATACAACGGGAACGGCCATGTAACGAGACTTACTTTAAGGAGGCATACCATAGCGCCATTTCCTGCAGTGGCGGGTACAGTATGCCTTCATCCCATGCTGCAAACCACATGGGACTGGCAACCTTTCTTTTTCTTTTGCTCAGCAATCCTTTGCGTTGGTTATTGCCTTTTTGGGCATTGCTTGTGGGGTATTCCCAAGTCTATGTGGGTGTCCATTTTCCTTTTGACGTAGGTATGGGGTGGCTTCTGGGGGTTGTTCTGGGAGTTTTGGTAATGGCGTTATTTTCACGCGCGGTCAACGGTTCGTTGCCGGGAACAGAGCGGTTGAATTTCCGCATGCGCCAATTGAGTTTTACCAATTTCTGGAGAAAACGGATTCAATGACATGAGATTCCGGGCCGGTGTGGTTGAACAGCCAAATTGCAGTCCGGAACAGTTCTCTGAATTTCCGGAGATTATCCGTTTCAGATAAGTTCAGCACGCCAGACTCCGGGTCAGTTCCCAAACGGGAGGGCAAATCTGTCGAACGAGAGCATCAGGAGGATGATGAGCACACTTTCAACGATGAGAATGACCATAAAAGTTGAATACCATTTAGGCAGGTGGGATCTTTCTAACTTTTCGGCGATTTGTGCAATAACCAGGAGGCTTGTGGAAATGGATGCAATGAGCAATGCGAGAAAAAATCCAGTGTATGCATGAACCAACCAAACGGATAAGAGCGTTATCGGAAAAAGCAGGGCAAAATGTAGCAAGGCTTTGCCGGGATTTATTTTTGGGTTCATTGGCTGCAATGGATAAACAAACATGAAGTTAGCTCAACTATTGATGGCGACGTTGTTTTTCGGTCCCCTCTGCGTGAAATGGACTTTCGCACAAAGTGAGGCTGACAAATGGATGCGAAATTGGGAAGCGCGGGCTGAGTTAGAACGCATTGACGACGTTTACATTCCCAAAGATTTGACTGAAGCCATGTCTGAGCTCGATCGCCTTACGGACGACAGCATGGCGGCAGTCATAACTTTGGCTCCGGAGGACGAGATTGCAAGTAAACTTCACTTCAGTTTGGGGAGGTGGATGCAACTGCATTGGGGACTCGAGGAAGGGAGCCGGCTAGCCGCCAACCTTCGCACCCGCGGTCTGAGCTTTCCCGATGACATGATGGACCTGCTCATCCGTTGCTGGCACCGCCATCTGAATGGGAAACCAACAGAGGAAGAAGTCCTGATCACAAAATACCGCGAGTTGCGGCGTTCTGAACACCTGAGGCGATTGCAAAAAACTCAATCGACCGTGCTTCCGCCGGCCGATCGGCGCTGAGTGCGGAAGGTATTCGTCCCCTGCTTGATAGAAACTCCTTGATTATCAGGTAGTCCTGTAAGGGAATGGCGCTTTCAGGGCAGGGGGCTGGATGCATTTTATAAAAGTTTGAAAGGACAGGTCAAATGTTGATTTAATCATAGCATAGCCGCTTCCCTGTTGGCAAAAGGGCGCTTTCGTTAAAAAAAATATAGCTTTGCCCGAATTTTTGTCAAAACCACAGTACCGGATGGCAAGTAAGCTGCTCATCGTAGAATCACCCGCGAAAGCAAAGACGATTGAAAAATACCTTGGAAAGGATTTTAAAGTAAAATCGAGCTATGGGCACATCCGCGACTTGGATAAAGGGTCTAAAGGTGTCGACATCAAAAATGCGTTTCGTCCAAATTATGTCGTCTCGCCTGAGAAGTCTAAAGTGGTCAAAGAACTCAAGGAGTGGGCAGCTAAGGTTGAGGAAGTTTGGCTTGCAACAGATGAGGACCGCGAAGGGGAAGCCATAAGTTGGCATCTATGTGAAGTGCTTGGACTGGATCCGAAGTTGATCAAGCGCATCGTTTTTCACGAAATAACCAAACCGGCAATTCAGAAGGCGGTTCAGTCCCCACGCAACGTTGATTTGAACCTCGTCAATGCTCAACAGGCAAGGCGTGTGCTCGACAGACTCGTTGGTTTTGAGTTAAGCGAAATTCTTTGGCGTAAGATCAGGAACAAGCTATCTGCGGGCAGAGTGCAATCCGTTGCTGTGAAACTGGTCGTCGATCGCGAACGGGAAATCAAGGATTTCAACCAGACGGATTATTTTCGGGTCGATGCGGTCTTCACAACCGGGAACGGAAAACAACAAACTGTTCGGGCAGTCCTCAACCAAAAATTCAGTGAGGCCAGGGAAGCGGAAGATTTTCTGGAAAAGTGTACGGGATCTGCCTTTTGCGTGGAGAGGGTAGAGGTAAAGCCGGTAAAACGCTATCCGTCACCGCCATTCACCACATCAACTTTGCAGCAGGAGGCCAGCAGGAAACTTGGTTTCGGGGTCAACCGCACCATGTCTGCAGCACAAAAGCTCTACGAAGCCGGATGGATCACCTATATGCGTACGGATTCCACCAACCTTAGCGACACGGCAATCGCCGCAATGGCCAAGGAGATCGAAAACCTTTTTGGCCAAAGCTACGTCAACACCCGTCAATACAAAACGAAAAGCGCATCAGCACAGGAAGCACACGAAGCCATCAGACCAACGTACATGGATGTGCGATCTGCTGGTGATGATACCGATCAGCAGAAATTGTACGAGCTGATCTGGAAACGTGCAATGGCATCACAAATGTCGCCGGCCTCATTAGAGAAGACCCAGGTGGACATATCGATATCCAAGGTGGCAGACAAACTGTTTGTCGCCGTGGGAGAGGTCCTGCTGTTTGATGGGTTTTTAAAACTCTACATTGAATCCTCGGATGATGAAGACGAGGAGCAGGCGAATATTCTTCCTCCGTTGAAGGTAGCCGATGTTCTGGCCTATCAGAAGATCACGGCTGTTCAAAAATACAATCGTCCCCCGGCAAGATATACAGAAGCCAGCCTTGTCAAAAAACTTGAAGAACTGGGCATCGGCAGACCGTCGACCTATGCACCGACGATCAGCAAGATCATGGAGGTCAACCGTGGATACGTTGTGAAGGAATCCAGACCCGGAGTTGAAAGGAAGTTCCAGGTAATTTCCCTAGAGTCGGGTGTAATACACCGTTTGACCGACACTGAAATGGCTGGAGCTGCCAAAAACCACCTCTTCCCAACCGATATCGGAATCATCGTCTGCGATTACCTTGCCGAGCATTTTCCCGATGTGATCAATTATGGGTTTACCGCAGAAATTGAAAAGGAATTTGACGAAATTGCGGAAGGCAAGCTCGATTGGGTTAAGATGATCGACGAATTTTACTGGCCTTTTCACAAAGAGGTCGATGTGGTCATGGAGCAGGGCGAAAGGGCAAAGGGCAGGAGAGACTTGGGAATTGATCCCGCTTCAGGCCGGAAGGTCATTGTCCAGCTCACTCGATTTGGTCCTGTAGTTCAGTTGGGTGACCGCGACGAAATGCCTGAGAATGAAAAGCCTCTTTTTGCCAATTTGCGGCCAGGGCAAAGTATGGAAACGATCAGTTTTGAGGAGGCGCTTGATCTTTTTAAATTGCCCAGGTCGCTGGGATCCATCGATGGAAACGAAGTGATTGTAGGCGCAGGTCGTTTCGGGCCTTACGTCAAATTTAAAGAACAGTTTGTTTCGATACCCAAGACCCAGGATCCTTTGGAGCTGTCATTGGATGAAGCCCGTGAGCTCATTCGTCAAAAGGAATCCCAGGATGCTCCGATCGGTTATTACAAAGAGCTCCCCGTCACCAAAGGGAAGGGGCGTTTTGGCCCATTTGTAAAATGGAATGGCTTGTTTGTCAACATTCCCCGCAAATTCGATTTCGATCACCTGACCGTCGAACAGGCAATTCCCCTAATCCAGGGCAAAGAACATAAGGAGGCCAATCGCTACATTCACCGCTTTGATGAGCTGAATCTTTCTGTAGAAAACGGACGGTGGGGACCGTTCATCAAGTTTGGGAAAAAAATCATCAATATCCCCAAGCAAAATGGTCAGAAGATAAGTCCGGAAGCAGCAGCCCAGATGAGTCTTGAGGAATTTAAGGCCATTGTTGAAGAGCAGTTGCCAGGAGCATTTGATAAGAAAAAACCGGCTGCAAAAAAAGTTCGCAAAAAGTCCTGAGTGTCATTGCGCAGCCACTGCCGGTAACAGGTCATTCGGGCATGCCAAGCAGTTGCCTTGCTTTGTCTGACTGAAGCTGGAAGAGTTCCGTGATCATGAACCCTAAGTCTATGAATGCATTCAGGTTGCTCACGGCAATGCGATTGCTTTGTGGGTAGAGCAAAAAGTAATAATTCATCCCCTCCATATTCATATCTTGCTGTAAACTCAGGAGTTTAAGAATTTCCTTGGAAAAGTAATGCCTTATCACATTTTCGAAGGGCCCTTCCAGGCGATAACGATTGGAATAGTTTTCAAAGTCTGCAAAATCAATGTCCTTCAAACCAATGAGCTCCATCAATCGGTCAAAAAATGTTTCTGGTTTTTGCCGGAACTCCGGAAGAGTTAATGCGATTGAATCGGCATAAAAGACGGATTGCCTGAATGTACGTCTTGAATTTCCACGTTGAACCGTATAGTTGTAGTCGAAGAGGCAATACCGGGTGCCGTCTCTTTTAAATGAAATTACGTTATAGAATTTGTGCCTTCTTCCTTTCTTAAACAAGGTAAATTCACCAAGCTGACCAAATTGTCCTTCCTTAGCAAATTTTTGATAGTCCATCCTGCGTTCAAAAGCCAATTGTTCAATTGCCTGTTCACGACTGTTTTGTGTTCCGGTGATCCATTCGATTATGCTCATGGGTCATCGGGAATTTTGAATCGACAAAAGCAGATCCTGTGCGAGCAACTCATAACAGTGTGCTTTATAAAGCATTTCATGTAATTCGCTCAGGGCAAGTTGAATTTTCTTTCTATCACTGGGCGTTTTAAGGCACTGAAGAACCTGTGAAATGCGTTCCGGATGACATTGGTCTTGTATCAATTCCTCAACGATCTTTTTCCCAGCAAGCAGGTTGGCAAGGGATATGTAGGGTACTTTGACGAGATGGCGGGCAATGTGGTAGGATATGTAATTCCCCTTGTAGCAAACGACCATTGGAATTTTAAACAAAGCAGTTTCCAGACTGGCTGTGCCCGAAGTGACCACGGCCAGGCGCGCGTGCCGCAGCAGGTTGTACATATCATCATAGACCACGACAGCGGGACAACTTTCCTCATTCAGGATTGACTCGTACAACAACTGGTGTTGTCGCAGGCCGGCAATGGCGATTTGGTACTTGCATTCAATCCGCATGGCCCTCAGGTAAATGGGCAACATGGTGCGGATTTCCTGTGTCCTGCTTCCTGGAATCAGGGCAATGATGCTTCTATTGTCCAACTCCCATTGTTTTCTGAATCCGGGCACTGCTGCAAACCGGTGGATGTGCTCTGCAAGTGGATGGCCGTGGTAAGTGGCAGAAATTCCATGTGATCGGAAAAAGTCAACTTCGAAAGGCAACACCACAAATAGTTTTTGCACGCACGTCCGAAGTATGCTGACCCGGCGTTCTTTCCATGCCCATACCTGAGGTGCGATAAAATAATATACGGGGAGTTTCCTGCGATGAGCCCACTTAGCCATTCGCAAATTAAACCCCGGGTAGTCTACGAGCAGAAGCAAATCCGGGTTGAACGCATTGATGGCAGCCCTGGTTTTTTGGAACAGGCTCCAGATCCGGGGCAAATTTCGCGCTACTTCCACAAAGCCCATGAAATTAGCTGTGGTGTAATGGACGTCCAACAGGGCTCCTGCTGATTGGATCACAGGTCCGCCCCAGCCCCTGATTTCCAAATCGGGATGTAGGCGCTTGAATGCCTGAAGCAACATTCCCGCATGGCGGTCGCCGGAAGCCTCTCCGGCAATGACGTAGATCTTTAAGGGAACATTCATCCCACCAGGGCCAAGCCGTAGTAATACATCCAAAGTCCAACGTAGAGCAGAGTGGGAAAAATGAGACCACGCATGGATGAAAGCATAAAACGTCGGTTAAAGAAATGCATGGGAATGACGTTTGCCACAATGGCCAGCAGCGCTACAGTGCGCTCCCTGAATGTTGCGGTGAACCCTTCGGGGTTAAGAATGTCAAGCGCGTCGAGTTGGTCGTACAGGCTAAGCAAAATGCCATATGCGGTGAAAGGAACAAGCAGGCCAACGAGGATCCCGATATAAAGCCGGTCGTATTTTTCTCTGATTTCCATACGGTTAGGTGGCCCTACGATCAGCGGGAACCGGGCAAAACAGCGTGGAAGCCAATGTCAGCGGAGTCCATGTGAAAATGGTTGTTGTTTTGCAAGGCTTTGTAGGCGGTGAGATCGTGTCCTGAAGGAACGATGCTGATGTACCCGTTGTTCAAAGCCCAAATGTCTGTTCCCTCCGTTGCATTTTGCTCGATAAATTTTCCGGTGAGCCAATAATAACTTTCACCGCGGGGATCTTTCGATTCCTGGTACTCTTCGTCCCACCTTCCTTCACATTGCCTGCAAATGCGAATGCCACGCAGTTGTTCTCTTGAAAGCTTGGGTATGTTGACATTGAGCAATCGGCAATCCCGGATGCCGCTGTTGATGGCTTGAGCTACGATCTCGCGAACGTATTCTTCACTGGCCGAGAAGTCGGCCTCAAAAGAATAGTCCAGCAGGGAAAAACCGATCGATGGGATGTGTTCCAGAGATGCTTCCATAGCAGCGGATAGCGTGCCGGAGTAAATGATGTTGATGGAAGCATTGGATCCGTGATTGATACCGGACAAGCAGAGGTCGACGGGACGGTCTTTAAGTAAGATGTTCTTGGCGAGTTTAACACAATCTACAGGAGTCCCCGAGCATTCGTAGGCTTCAATTCCGTGAAACGTGTCCACGTGGTGAATGCGCAAGGGCTGGTTGATGGTAATGGCGTGTCCGGTTCCCGACTGGGGGCTGTTGGGGGCCACCACGATGACTTCACCAAAATCCCTGGCAACATTGACCAGGGCCTTCAGTCCGGGAGCAAAAATTCCGTCGTCATTGGTTACCAAAATTCGCTTTTTGGCCATTGGCACAATTTAGTCTCAAAGATAGAGGGTGCCTCACTAACTTTACAGGACCAGCCGCAGATTCATGCCTTACCGGGAAGTGCTAAAACAAATGCTGTCCAATGGCCGGAAGCCGGTGTACCTCATCGTTTCCGAAGAGCCCTATTTTCTGGACAAAGTGATGCAAACGCTTCAAAATCAATTTATTCCACCTGAGGCGCGCGACTTTAACCTGGCGGTAATGCATGCCAGGGACACTGGCGTCCTGGGTCTGCTCGACCTGGCGCGCGAATATCCCTTTCTCAGTGACCGGAGGTTGATCATTGCCCGGGAGGCTCAGGAGGTCAAGGACTGGGAACCGCTGATCTCCTACCTGTCGCAACCCAATCCCGCCAGCCTGCTCGTATTGCTATTCTCCGGAAAACCCGATGGGCGCATGGCTTGGGTAAAAAAAGCCAAAGAACTCGCCCAGTATACCGAACTCAAAGCGCTCTCTGATTCGCAGGTTTCCGGTTTTGTCACGAGTCTGGCAAAGGAAAAGGGCTTGTCTTTGGAGGTCGATGCAGTTGAATTGCTCGTCGACTACATCGGCAACGACCCGGGTGCTATCGACAATGAATTTGACAAGCTGGCCATCGTCGCATCCAAAGGGAAGAGGATCAGCCGTGATGACGTTACCCGATTCTCAGGACTTAGCAGAGAATTCAACGTTTTTGAACTTCAACGCGCCCTGGCCAAAAGAGACCGAGCAAACATCTACCGGATTGCGTCGAATATGGCAAATCAAACAAAAGTCAGTCCTTTGGTCATGACGGTTGGTGCGCTTTTTCGATATTTTCACAAGATCTGGTTTGCAAAAATATATGCGCGGTCTCCAGATGATGAGTTGTCTAAGTTGCTTGGCTTGACGAATCGGTATTTTATCCGTGAATACCGTGAAGCTGCTGCAATCTATCCCATTTCCTCTATCGAAAAAGCTTTTGAGATCCTGAAAACCATTGACCAACGGGGAAAGGGAATGGATACCGGTGCCGCCGGAGAAGGCGACTTATACCTGGAAATGGCCCTGCAACTTTCCAGATTGCCTTATGAATAACGATTACCATGAAATACAACGTCCTGCTGTATTGCGCACTTCTCTTTTTTGTGTTGAGTGGGTGCCAAAAGCATACCCCGCTGCTGGTCGGAGAAAATGCTGATCTCTATGATGAGTACATTTTGGCGCATTCTCCTGGGTCACTCAAGTGGGGCAACCCGTTTGTCATTGATTTTGCCAGAGAAGTTGGAGGTGAAGGCAAGGAAGTTAGTTTAAACACAACTCCGGCGTTGAAGGGAACGCTGAAATGGTTGTCTAAAACGAGGTTGTCATTCCAGCCCAACTTTCAAAATGCTGGTTACAACAAGCGGTACACCATGACGATTGATTTGAAATCTCTATATCCCGAAATTTCCCAGAAATTGAGATACGCGTCATTTAGCTTTCAGTGCCAGCCTGCACACCTCAGTTTGAAATGGGAGCTACCAAGACCGGAAAGAGATCGTCAGGATTTTATGTATCTTCAGGTAACCCTTACCTCGGTGGAAGATCTTACCGATGAGCAGATCAAAAATCTTTTCCGCTTTGAGGGTCCAGCAGCTAAGGGTGCAGAGCTGTTGGTGAGCCGTTCGCAAGAAGAATTAACAGATTACAATCTGAGGATCGTAAACATTGAGCGCCAGGAGGCCGCTTCAGAATTAAGCGTGCGTTGGGAAGTGCCGGAGCATCTGGCTGGCACTGGCGTGTCTTCGAGGCACTTTAGCATTCCGGCTAAAGGCGATTTTGCAGTGCTTGGTTTTGAGCGCATCTCAGATGAAAGCAACACTTTCCGGGTGTATTTTTCTGATTTCCTGGATGCCGCTCAGGATATCGCTGGTCTCGTTATGGTCGACAGTCTGGACGCCCCGCCACCTGTGTTGCGCGAACGCGAATACCTCCAGCTTGATCTTTCAGGTAAAAATGTGCCTCAGAATGGCAACATTCGCATTCTAGGTGCCATTCGGGCGTTTTCGGGAAAGGTATTAAAGGGAGAAGAAGTGCTTGCCTATAGTCTGCAGGAATTACCTCCCCAGGTTCGCTTCCTGGGTAAAGGCAGCATTCTTCCTTATGCCGACGTGGTTGTTCTCCCTTTTGAAGCAATGAACCTTGAGGCAGTCGATGTTGAGGTGTTTAAGATTTTTTCCAACAATGTGCTCTATGACCTCCATTTCAATTTTAGTAACCACGATGATTCTTACGGAATGGCCCGACTAGGACGCGTTGTAGCACGCAAAAAGATTGATTTTCGGAACGTGGCTGGAGCGGCGCGAAATACCTGGCGCAGTTATGGAGTTGATCTGACAAAACTCATCGTGGCTGAACCCGGAGCTTTTTATGAGCTGAGGTTGAGCTTCCGGCCCGACTACGTCAGTTATGCGTGTCCTCAGGGTATGGCACCAATTCCTGATGACTTTTACCGGGATGGAGACGATGGGCTTGAAGGCAACTCATCATGGCGCGATTACCCATACTACAACTACGGGGAAGATGATTTTAATTACAGTACGAGTGATCCATGTAAGCTGAGTTACTATTACAGTGAGCACTTTGACAAACGCAATTTTTTGGCATCCAACCTGGCTCTCTCAGCTAAAGCGGCAGAATCGGGGGGCGACTGTTACGTGTATGCCTACGACATACAAACGGGAAAACCCGTTGAAAAGGTAAGGGTTAAATTGCTGGACGCCCAGTTACAGGTCATGGCTGAAGGACTTACGGATGTTAGCGGGATGATAAAAAGCAAATTGGGGACTTTGCCCAAGTTTGCAACTGCCGCCTGGAACAACCACCATGCCTACCTCGAATTGAAGGCGGGGAAATCATTGTCGCAAAGTGAATTCGACATCGACGGAGCCCAAACACCCAATGGACTAAAGGCATCTGTTTATGCCGAGCGCGGGGTTTGGCGACCTGGAGATACCATACACTTCAATATAATATTATTTGATGATAGGGGCATTCCAGATAAGTTCCCAGTCAGTGTAAAACTCACCAACCCATTGGGAAAAATTGTTTATCAGAGGAATTTAAGTGATAACTTGATGGGGCTTTACAGTATGAAAATTCCAACGGCCGATAACGATATTACCGGAAGCTATATTGTTTCTGTTCAGGCTGGATTGCTGGAATTTCAAAAAACGCTACAGATCGAGACGATCAAGCCTAATAACATTAAAGTGAACTGGAGCATTGCGGATAAATTGGACATGAACGATTTGGGAAAACCACTGGAGCTGAATGCAGAATGGTTACTGGGATATCCCGCAGCAGGCTTGAAAGCTTCTGTTGCGTTAAATTACCGCGCAGCTCCACCTGTTTTTCCTAAGTTTCGCGAATTCAGCTTTGTAAGTCCTGAAGCCCAAATGCCTTCAGGAGAAATCGAACTGCATTCTGGGGTATTGGACGAAAAGGGCAAGCTGAGCATTCCCGGGATTGAACTTCCGAATGCGCTCAATGCTGGTAATCTGAATGCAAAACTGATTACTAAAGTGACAGAAGCATCGGGACAACTCTCTGTGGATTATTTCCCGTTTACCGTTCAGGCATTTGAAGAATACGTTGGCATAAAAATTCCGAATGGACTGTATGGAGGGAAAGGTCTTGAAATGGGAAAGGAACAGGAGGTGTCAGTTATTGTCTTAGACAGGAAGGGGAATCCCGTGAAGGATTCAAGACTTACGGCCGAATTATTTGAAGTGTCAAGCGAATGGTGGTGGGAGGTCCACAGCGGCGATTTGAGCGATGTTGAAACAGATAGCTATAAAAAGCAAATACTTAAGAGGAAATTATTAACTGATAAAAATGGAAAGGCCTCACTGAAAATTAAAATTGAAGACTACGGGCGATATTTTGTAAGGATTGTGAATGATAAAAATCAATACACTACGGGAGATTATTTTTATTGCGGGTGGTCTTTTGACCAAAAGGCGGGCGACTTTGTCAATATTCTGCCATTTAAATCTGGCAGGGACATGTATCGTACGGGCGAAACTGCGAAAATCAACCTCCCGGGAGCTGAGACCGGCCACTATGTGGTAAACATCATCCGTGGCAACAGCATCATTAAGTCCGAGTTTTTACCTGCAAAGGCTGGGAATACGCTTTACTCATTTGGCGTCACATCGGCTATGGCTCCAAATGTTTATGTCGATGTATGCTATATCCAGGGAAATGCCAAGAAGCTGAACGAACTCCCGTTGCGCATGTACGGGGTTATCCCACTTTTAGTTGAGGAGCCCTCTAAAAAATTGCATCCTGTAATTCACATGTCTGACGTTATCAGGACCGATGAAGCATTTACCGTTGAGATAGCAGAAGAATCGGGTAGGGAAATGGCTTATCGTCTCTTTTTAGTGGATGAAGGGCTTCTGAACCTAACCCGCTTTAAAACGCCTGATCCGCATGCAGACCTTATGGCTAAGGAAGCTTTGGCGCTGATGACATGGGACAATTTTGATGCCATCATGACTAAACTGAATCCACCCATGGAATGGGTGACCAGTATTGGTGGTGACGTAGGCATTGACCAGGCCAGCGCCGCGAAACTGAAGCGCTTCAAACCGGTCGTATTGGAGGTTCCTCCGACACGACTGGCCCGGGGAGCAAGGAATAAACATCAGTTTACCATCCATAATTATTCGGGAGCCATACGTGCGATGGTTGTTGCAAATACTGCGAGTGCAGCGGGGGCAGCAGAGAAGCAGGTTCCCGTGCGTAAGGAACTCATGGTTCAGCTTGCGCTGCCCGCCTCCCTGAGCTACCTGGATGAATTGGAGGTGCCTGTGACCGTATTCGTGACGGAGGGAAACGTTCGCAATGTAAACCTCTCCATGCGCTGTGAAGGACCCTTGGCCGTTGAGGGAAGTACACAGCAGAAAGTTTCATTATATAGTCCTGGAGAGCAGGTTGCTCATTTTAAGGTGCGTGCAACCGGGAAGCTGGGGCTCGCTAAGATTTATGTTGAGGCGAAGGCCAACGCATTTCGTGCAACCCATGAATTACCCTTACCCGTGGTCAATCCCAATCCCGTTTCGCGCAGATTTACCGGGCTTTGGGTTGAAGCCGGGAAATCAGCAGACCAGGCCATCGAGCCTTATGGAATGCCGGGCACCCAACATATGACAATGGAGGTCTCGACCTTGCAGGGATTTCCTGTTCGCATGCTTGCAGACAAATTAATAGCTTATCCACACGGCTGCCTGGAGCAAACTATATCCACTTTGTTTCCTCAGTGTCTTCTTGGATCATTGGTTGATCTTTCATCGTCGCAGCGCAGTGACATCGCATTCAACATTCGTGCAGGTCTGGAAAAATTGCGTAGATTTCAATTGAGCGATGGAAGTTTTGCATACTGGCCTGGTCAGTGGGAAACCTCTGATTGGAACACGAGTTATGCCGGTCATTTTATGATTGCTGCAAAGAAAGCAGGATTTTCAGTTCCTGCAGATATGCTTGAAAATTGGCACAACTACCAGAAGCGCACAGCTCTCAAAGTGTCAGTGGAGGAGTTGAGGGCCAGTCCTGTCAGACTCAAGGTCCATGCGTATCGCTTATTTACCTTGGCATTTTATGGCCAGCCCGCCTATGCACCGATGAACGTTTTACATCAAAGCGCCTTTCGCGGTCAGCTTGCAGAGGCTTTACTGGCTGCCTCCTACTGGATCAGCGGAAAAAGTGATGTTGCGCGGGCTATCCTGAAAGATCTTGAGCGGAATGTTCCTAAATACAGAGAAAATGAGGGCAGCTTTGGTTCAGCTTTCAGAGATGAAGCACTCATAGCGCAAATGCTGGCCGTTGCAAACTATAAGACCGAGGCATCAGAGATGTTGAACCGGTTATTGAAAATTGAGAAAGAACATATATATTTGAATACACAGGAAATGTCATTCCTATTTCAGGCAGTAGCTGCTATCTATGGAGGAGCACTGGATCAACCCTTTCGCTTTAGCTACGCCTTAAACGGTAATGTTAAATCTGTAGAAACTTCCGGTACGGTATATCAGGTTTCATTGGATGGTGAGCAAGTTCGAAGCATTCGATTTGAGAACAAATCAGGCATTCCATTATCAGTCAATTTTATTCAGACGGGAGTAGAACCCCTGGCGGCAAACGTCAATGAGCATAATGGCATTAAAATGAATATGTGGTATGAGAAAAGCGGAAAAAGAATATCCGTTTATAAACCTGGTGACGAAATTGAGGCCATTGTGGAATTATCTTTGGAAGGATTCACCGGAAAAGTCGAAAACGTGGCACTCAATTTGCAGTTTCCCAATGCCTTTGAAGTAATAAACACACGCATCGGGGGTATTGATAATCTGCCTGAAGGAATAGATTACCAGGATTTTCGCGATAACCAGGTTAAATCATACTTTAGCCTGACCTCGCCAAAAATACTCCGAATGCGGTTTCCGGCACACATAACTTTCTCAGGAAAATTTTCCTCGCCCCTCAGCGTCTGTGAGGCGATGTACGATCCCGCTCTATATGCCCGTGTCAGTCCTCCGAAAATTGAAATTCAGCGGTAATGCTCGTCGCTTCAGGCGCTTTTACCTTTATTGGGGCGGTGCGTTGCTTTTTCTCTTCTTGCCGCCTGCGCTGGTTGCACCCTCCTTGTTAAAGAGGGCAGACCTTTCAACAGTAGCCTATGATGCAAAAGGCAGATTGCTGGGCGCACGCATCAGCGATGACGGTCAATGGCGGTTTCCCCCTTCAAATTTCTTGCCTCAGAAGTATTTGACATGTTTGTTGCAGTATGAGGATCGGCGCTTTTATTATCATTTTGGAGTCGATCCTATGTCTCTGGTACGTGCCGCATATTTGAACTTCCGGGCCGGAAAAATTGTAAGCGGAGGATCTACCATTGATATGCAACTGGCTCGAATTCTTCGCGGAAACAAAAATCGGAATGTATGGAATAAGTTGGTGGAATGTTGGTACGCTATTGGATTGGAAATTCGATACAGCAAGCGAACCATCCTTGAACATTACGCGGCCTGCGCACCTTTAGGCGGAAACGTCGTTGGCCTTGAAGCGGCAATGTGGCGGTATTTTTCAAAAGATAAAAGAGACCTGAGCTGGGCAGAGGCAGCTTTACTGGCAGTGTTGCCGAACCAGCCTTCATACATGCACTTAAGCAGGAACAACAACAGCTTGCTTGCGAAACGAAATCGTCTGTTGCGCTCACTGCACCAGGCAGAAAAAATTCCGGATGATCAATTCCTTTTGGCATTGGAAGAACCCCTTCCGGATCAATTTTTCTCCATTCCTTCTGAGACCAGTGCGCTGCTTGCTCACCTTTCAGCGCTCCATCCCGGGCAGCATCAGTTTTATACGACGATTGACCGGGATATTCAGGAGCAGTTTATGCAGTCTGTCAAAGCACACGCCGCGCGACTTCGGGCAAATGAAATTCACAACCTTTCCGTGCTTGCAGTCGATAACCGGAAGGGAACAGTTGTGGTTTACGTTCCCAATGCCCCTGAAACGAGCCATTGGGTAGAAGCCAAATACGTCAATAACCTGCTTTCAAAGAGGAGTTCTGGAAGCATCCTCAAACCCTTACTTTACCTCCTGGCCATTGAGCGTGGAATGATCCATCCTGAAAGCGTACTTGCCGACATTCCGACGACCATTGGTGACTTTAGCCCTGAAAACTTTTCAAGGGACTTTCGCGGAGCGATTCGCGCTAAAGCTGCGTTGCAGCTTTCATTGAATATACCGGCCGTGCGCCTGTTGCAGGACTATGGACTCGAATTATTTTACGGACAACTCAAAGAACTTGGATTTACGAGTTTCAACAAACCAGCTTCGCACTATGGGCTTAGCCTCATTCTTGGCGGCGGTGAAGTTACAGCATGGGAGCTGGCAAGTGTGTATTCAGATCTTGTCTTCCGGTTGGAGCAATATCATGCCCAACCAGATGTAAGAAAATGGCAAAGGCGAACGGGCTTACAGCTCCTTGCAGGCGCCGGACCTGATCAGAGAGCCTTGACACAGGAAGAGTACATTCATCCTGGAGCAATTTACCAGGCCATGGAAATGATGAAGGGCAACGTGCCGGATTTGGGATTGAATGATATCGGGAATTCGCATATAGCCGGCAACATCTCATGGAAAACAGGAACTTCTTTTGGGTTTAAGGATGCCTGGTGTGTTGGCCTGTCTCCGGAATACACGCTGGTTGTTTGGATGGGCAATTCAAGCGGGAAGGGTAGACCGGGCTTGATTGGAGTGTATACAGCCGCACCCCTGCTTTTTGAGCTAGCGTCAAAATTGCATATGCAGGCATCATGGATTCCTCCGGTTGACCTGTTCCGGGAGGTTGCCGTTTGTGTTAACAGTGGAAAGTTCGCAAATCCACTTTGCCCTGAAACGGATACTGTTCTGACAGTGCTTGCCCATCCTTTATTTTCCCAATGCGACTACCACCAGGAGGTTTTGGTCGATACAACCGGGCGATACAGGGTTCATTTGAGTTGTGAACCCAAAGCACGATTGAAGGTATGCTATGCTTATCCTCCCACAATGGAATTTTACTACCGTAAAGTGGATTTGCAATATACCGGGTTACCACCGTACAGGCCAGATTGTCTTTCTGAGGCCTACTCAGGGCAGCGCGAAGTTGAGATCGTTTATCCGCAGCCGGGAACGCGGATCTACCTGCCTATCGGCTTTGAGTTGCGCCAAAGCCAGGTCATTTTTAGGGCCATGCACCGTGACCCGTCCACGTTGCTATTTTGGTTTGTCGACGGACAGTTTCTTGGGACGACTTCAGAGATTCACCAGAGGAGTTTCCTCGCTTCACCCGGCAAGCACCGGCTTCAGGTGAGAGATGCTTATGGCAATTCGGCAACGGCAACCTTCGAGTGTACACGACAAGATCAATCCGGCATTCGGGGTTGAGAGTAGATAGCAGGATTGACATATTACATATTATTTACATATCTTTGCACCCAATGAAAGCGGGGGTACTTGAATTTTTAGGCTTGTTGGTTTTGTGCCTGGGGGCTTTCTCGGTAGCAGCGCAGGCACCCAAGTTTAGCAATGACTTTCTCAACATTGGGGTTGGCGCAAGGAGTATGGGAATGGCGGGCGCTGTTAGCTCAAATGTGATTAGCGTTCAGGCCGCTTATTGGAATCCTGCTTGTATGCCATACAACCCATCCAAATTCCAGGTAAGTGCACAGCATGCAGAATGGTTTTCAGGAATAGGAAGTTACGATTACATCGCATTCGGAAAGCGTTTTGACGAAGAACAGAGGAGTTTCGGATCCATAAGTTTGATTCGTATGGCGATCGACAAGATCCCCAATACTTTGAGACTCATTGGACCAGATGGTAGCATCGATTACAGCCGCATCGAAGAATTCAGCGTTTCCGACTATGCAGTTCTCGTCTCTTACGCCCGGAAATTTAATGACGACCGTTTTTCACTTGGCGCCAGTGCAAAGATCATTCATAGGAGTTTTGGATCCTTCGCAAATGCTTGGGGCTTTGGATTGGATGCTGCTTTTCGATTCAGAAGTGGTCCCTTATCCATTGGACTGATGGGAAGAGACATCACGACAACTTATAATGCATACCGGTTTAGCTTCTCAGAAGAGGAAAAGTCCGTTCTGCAGCAGACAAACAATTCTATACCGGTAAGTTCGGTTGAATACGTGTTGCCGAGAATCCTTGCCGGATTCTCCTATTGGTTTGCGCTTTCAGAGAAAGTGCGCCTGCTGACATCTGCAGACATCGAATTTTCGACGCAGGGCACTGCTTCGTCGTTATGGGCGACCAGGTCGTTTAATGCCGACCCCAGATTGGGAGTTGAAATCGTTTTTGTGCAAAAGGTTTTTATTCGTTGTGGAGCGGGCAACTTTCAGCAAATTTTGGTAGATGGGGTTTCTGAAAAGCGCGAACTGTCTTTTTATCCAACCGCCGGAGTTGGTCTGAAATTGGGAAAACTCACCCTGGACTATGCGCTTACGAATATTGGAAATGTGGGAGTCGGGCTGTACTCTCATTTTATTTCGATGAACCTGGACCTTTAAAGAATTTCGCGCGCAGCTATTTCCACTCGCCTGACTTGAAGTTGCGGTACTCGCCATTCATGTGGAGTTGTCTTAACCAATGGTCTCTAACTTTAGTCTGCTCTGTCTTGAATTCGATTTGAAGTTGCAGCATTTCAAGTCGCTCAGCTTCTGTTTCGAGACTGAAGAAGGCATATTCCTGCTGGAGGTTGAATCCCACGAAATGACCGAGGTCATAACTTCTGAATTTAAAAGGATCGATCTTCCGGTAGGGACGGACTTTGTTGATTTCACAGAGCTCGTTGAATTGAATCAAGATCTTTGCTGCGAGTGGATGGTCTCCGGTGATTACCTGTTCCCAATGTTCAATTTCTGCCGCCGAGTACAATTTATCCGGCAGATTTTCTATAATGCGGATCATCTTGAACCTGTCAAGACTCTGAAGGTGAATATCGGATCGGCCATCATCGTAAAACCGCTCCACAGACTCCAGTTTTACGATCGTACCAATTTTCATGAGCCGGCTTTCGATTACTGGTAAAATACCAAAGGCGATTCCCTTTTCAAGACAATCAATCACAAGTTGTTTGTAGCGCGGCTCAAAAATGTGTAGTCGGACTTCCTCGTCAGGAAATACTACGATGGGCAGGGGGAAGACTGGGATGATCAATGGGTCAGCCATGGTGAGTATTGAGCTCACAGATTCGGACAATGACTTCGGCGGCGCGTTGCATGTCCTGCACAGAGACCCACTCCTTTTTGGAATGGATGCCATACTCACCGGCAAACAAATTGGGGCAAGGTAGTCCCATAAAACTGAGTCTGCTTCCGTCAGTTCCTCCCCGAATGGGATCTTTTTGTAATGTCAGTCCAGCTTCAGTAATAGCTCGTTCCGCTAATTGAACCGCGAGGGGATGGGCATCGAGGATCTCTCGCATATTCCGGTATTGTTCGCTTACGTGAAATGTGGAGCGGCTGTTTGGATATTTGGCGACTATTCTCGAAACCAGTTTGTTTAAGTATTCTTCATGGCGTTGCAATGCAGCTGTTTCAAAATCGCGTATGATAAAATCTATGCTGGCCTTCTCAAGTGTTGAGGACATTTTTGTCGGATGCACAAACCCCTGGCGACCCGTTGTTTTTTCGGGGATGAGGTGTTCCTGAGGCAGAGAGGCTACAATTTCTGAGGCCATTTTGGCTGCATGCTCCATGCGTCCCAAGGCATATCCGGGATGTGCGCTAACACCCTCAATAGTGATTTGGACGGCATCCGCTGAAAAGGTTTCGTCGGAGAGACTGCCCAGGGGTCCTCCGTCAAGCGTATACCCGAAATCCGCCGCTAATTTTTTAATGTCCACGTGATCAACTCCTCGGCCGATCTCTTCATCCGGAGTAAAGAGTACGCGAACATTGCCATGAGGAATTTCGGGATGACTCATAAGAAAAAGCACGGCCTCCATTATGGCGGCGATTCCGGCTTTGTCGTCCGCACCCAGCAAGGTAGTTCCGCTTGCGGTGATGATATCCTCACCCCGCTTGGTGAGCAAATCGGGAAATTCATCGGGCCCTATCACAATCGAAGGATCGTCCGGTAGGGATATTGGCTGCATTTGATAGTTTCTATGGAGCAGGGGTTTGACTCCGCTACCACTGCAATCAGGAGCCGTATCTACATGGGCACACAGGCAGATCGACGGAAGTGCCAATGTTACATTTGATGGCAGGGTTGCATAAACATACCCGAATGCATCCAGTTCGGCATCGTGGATTCCGGCCTCAAGCAGTTCCTGTAACAGCAATCGTGAAAGGTCAAGTTGTTTTTCGGTCGAAGGGATCGTGGATGAAGCTGGATCAGACTGCGTGTCCATTCGGACGTATCGCATAAATCGCTCGGCAATTCCCGTAAATGACGAAAAAAAATTATCCATATGTTAAAAATCCGTTTGATTTCGGCCAAAGAGGCCGGATTTTTGTTCTTAAGACTACAAAGTTAGCAAAAACTGCCATGCCGTTTAATGTCCCTGAAGTACCCGAAAAAAGGGTTGTAATCGTTGGAGCCGGATTTGCAGGCTTCACCCTGGTTAATAAATTGCGTGGATCAGGTTACCAGGTCGTGCTCGTCGACCGGAACAACTACCACCAGTTTCAGCCTTTGTTTTACCAGGTAGCGATGTCCGGACTTGAGCCGAGCTCAATCTGCTTTCCGCTGCGAAAAAATTTCAGAAGCGATCCCCGTCTTTTCGTCCGCGTAGCCGAAGTTCACTCGGTGGATCCCCTCCAAAAGCAAATCCATTCAGATATCGGAATCCTCAATTACGATATACTGGTAATTGCTTCCGGAGCAAGTACCAACTATTATGGGAATCGTTCTTTTGCCTTGCATTCCATTCCACTAAAATCTGTCTCTGAGGCATTGTATCTCCGCAACAGAATACTGGAGGACTTTGAACGTGCAGTATTGGTCAGGGAGGAATCCACTCAGGATTTGCTCATGGATGTGGTGATCGTCGGGGGAGGGCCGACCGGAGTTGAATTAGCAGGCTCGCTGGCTGAAATGAAGCGCCACATTGTTCCAAAGGATTATCCGGATTTGAATGCGGCCAATATGGATGTACACCTCATTCAAAATACGGGAAGGCTGCTGAATGGCATGTCGGAAAATTCATCCCGGGTTGCTTTGGAGTACCTGAAGGAGATGGGAGTGCATGTGCACCTGAATGCGATGGTCGAGAGAATAGAATCCGATTCGGTGATCCTGAATTCAGGTCGGGTGATCCCAACGAGGAAAGTCATATGGGCTGCCGGGGTTAAAGCGGCTCCTTTGCCCGGCCTCCCGGAGAAAGCTTATAACCGTGACAATAGAATAATCGTTGATCCCTATTGTCGTGTGGCCGGAACAACCGATATTTTTTGCATCGGAGATGTGAGCTATTTCCCTTCCCCCAAATACCCCAATGGATTGCCCGGCCTGGCACCCGTAGCCATGCAGCAGGCACGGTACCTTGCCAAATTGTTGATGCGCCAAATGAGCAACCGGAAAATTTCACCTTTTAATTACCTCGACAAAGGACAAATGGCGACGATTGGCCGGAGCAAAGCTGTGCTCGATTTTGGCAGGTTTCACCTAAGTGGTTTTTTTGCATGGATGGTGTGGCTATTTATACACATTTATTACCTCGTCGGTGTGCGAAACCGGATAGTCGTTTTTATCAATTGGGTTTGGAGCTACCTGTTTTACGATCAGGCGTTACGGCTGAATATTAAGCCATATTCCCCGGAAGGGCATCCCAATAGCTCTAAGAAATCGAATGACTAAAGGGATGCATTTTTTTTGCATGAATTGTACATTTCTACAATTCTGAAAAGAAAGCCGCAACAGACAACCGGTTGCCGTTGCGGCTTTTTGCATCATTGTGCGCAGTTCATCGGATGATGATCAGGGATTGAACGGACTTTCCGTCGCTGCTTTCAACCATAATCCGGTATACACCGGCAGTTTGCTGTAGGAAGGCCTGACTGTCAACCTGCATTTTGGTTGTTGCTCCTTCAATTCGCCTCGTCCAAATGAGTTCACCCAACAGGTTGAATACTTTTACGGAACCGGTTTCAATTTGATCAAAAAATATCAATTCAAATTGACCGCTGTTTGGGTTGGGCACGATGCGGAATAGCTCGCCGGCGGAATGCATGGGTTCAATTTCTTCAAGATCCCCCTTAGCCACCTGACCGGAATCTCCACTTCGAAGCTGCTCCGGGCAAGACTTACACGGACCTAAGAAGGTGTTCGGTCCCTGGTTGTTCTTGAAGTCGCTATACCGAACACATTTGGTAGTGCAAATGCCATTCGTCCCAATTTCAGCAATGTAAACGCGTTGCGGGTTTGTCCCACACTTCCAGCTTGCCTTGATTTGTTTAAATGCCGGCGGATATTTACAGTCTGGCAATCCATCGCCATCTGCATCCACAGAATCGTCACCACCAGGACAGATATCGCATACATCAATGACGCCATCGCAGTCTGAATCGGTGTAATTCCTTATGGTTACCGTCGCCGTGCAAGTCGAGGTATTTCCATTAACATCCGTTACCGTTACGGTTACCGTTGTATTCTTAGGACTCTTGCAGGTTATGCTGTCTGGATTAACGGTTTTAGAGAAGATTCCACAATTATCCTTTCGAACTTTGAGGACACTGTCAGGGTGTATGAACTTTGACCCTCCTCCTGGAGGAAGTGTAATCAGATAATTCTGGCATAAGATGACTGGCCGTATGGTATCAATGATATTTAAATTGGCAGTGCACGTATCCGAAAGTCCCGTCGAATCGGTCACGGTAAGTATGACGGTGCGCTTTGGCAAATCGTCGCAGCCAAACAAGTAGCGGCTGAGCTTCATTGATTTGATGCCGCAATTATCCGTCGATCCGTTGTTGATGGAATCAATCTTAAGCGTGTACAGTCCCAGTGAATCCAGGTAAACATCAAAGTCGCGGCAATTTGCAACCGGAGGCTCAATTTCATAAACATGCAGTACATACTGGCAAGTGGAAGTATTGCCGCATTCGTCTGTTGCTGTCCAGGTTATTGTATGGTCGCCAACCGTGAATTCTTCTCCTAACAAGGTATGGGTGGAGTTCCAGCTGTTGATGACGGTGGCGGTATCGGTACACTCATCCATTGCGATCGCATCCAGCGAAACATCCGGAACAATGTAATGACAGGTCATGGTGTCCGCTTTACGCGTTAGCAAATTGGTGTCAGGACACGTGATGATGGGCCCCGTGCTGTCGACAACTGAAATTACTTGTGGACTGCTACCGGTGGAGCTGTTGCCGCAGAAATCAGTGACAGTCCAGGTTCTGAATATCTGTGTTCCCGAGCAATCGCCAAAAACCAGAGAGTCTGCATAGGATACTGCCGGATTTGCATCACAGGCATGTGATACATTGGTCGGATATCCCGTTACGTCTGGAGTGTATAAGAAATTGCAGGGGATGAGATCATTTTCAGCCTGCACCTGGAAGTTGTCTAAGTAGAGTTCTTTTGTCAGCTGGCTACTGCCACCGGAATAATACAGCCGGATGTACAACGTATTGGGATTGTTAGCAGTCGTTATCGATCCCTGGCACTCAACCCACTGACCCAAAACGAGTGGCGTAGCACTGAAGTTAGTCCAATTGGACCCATTCGTGCTGTAATCCATCAGCAGGGATGTAGCGCTGCCGTTGCCCTTCTTCTGGGCTTGAACGTAAACGTCGAAATTGCCAAAAGCCGACAGGTTGTGACCGCTTAAATTGAACTGCCAATGACCAGGAACAGTTGAATTGATCACTTGCAAACCCTTACCACCAACCGGGTTATTGTCAAAGGCATTGACTCCGCTTGGTGTTCCGCTTACCGTAAGGAAGGGGTTCGACGAAGTATCAACGGTCGAATAAACGCCAGAATACAGTTTGGGCTGGAGCGTCTTGTACGAATACCCACTGTTGAAATCATAATTCACCAGCACTTTTGTTCCGGGTGCGGTCGATTGGGTGTACACCGTCTGATTTGAGGGAATAACAAAACTCGGCAATAAGGTATCAACTACCGTAATGAGCTGATTGCATTCATCGGTGCGGTTGCAGCTATCCGTAGCGAGCCAGGTGCGAGTGATCGAGTAATTTCCCGGGCAGTTGCCGGGGTTGATCTGATCATCATAGGTCAGTATGACGGGTGCTCCACAGTAATCTGCTCCTGCAGCGAATCCCGTTCGGGATGGTAAAATCGATTCGTCACAACCGATGGTGATGGCTGGCGGGCAGTTTACCGAAGGAGGAGGCTGATTCGGAATAAAGAATGAAGCAGAACACGTTTTAGTGGCGTCACACGTGCTGGTGACGGTGAATGTAACCGTCTTGATCCCTCCACATTTTGACGGAGCGCCCGTGTTGTCATTTGCAATGGAGACATTGCATCCACCCGTAACTTCAATGTCGTCAAGCCATTCAGCAAATAGATTATCAATTTGTTGTTGAGATTGACAATACACCGAAATCCCAGAGTGGGGGGGACATTTCAAGGACACTGCAGCTGGAGTCGTGACGGTAAATACCGCAGAGCATGTCATGTTTGGTTCACAAGCTGATGTGACCGTCCAGGTCACGGTCTTGGACCCGCCACACGCTGGAGGGGCATTGCCTCCGTTATGGGTCAAGGCCGCGTTACAACCTCCGCTTGTACTTGCGGACGCCAACCAAACGCCGTACGCTGAATCGACGGCCCCCTGAGTCTGACAAGCTGCTTCGGTTTGGTTAGACGGACAGTTTAGGACTACGGCTGGTGCCGTCGTGACGTTAAATACCGCAGAACAGGTGACTGGTGGCTCGCACGATGAGGTGACGGTCCAGGTCACGGTTTTGGATCCACCGCAGGCGGATGGAGCAGCTCCACCGTTGTTGCTGATGTTGGAATTGCACCCGCCATCGGAAGACGCTGACGCCAGCCATGCCATGTAAGAAGCATCTATTGCTGTCTGGCTCTGGCAGGCAGCTTCCGTATAATTGGCAGGACAGGTCAAAATTACCGGAGGTGCATCGGATACGGTGAAGATTGCCGAGCACGTTACGGGTGGTTCGCAGGAAGAGGTGACCGTCCAGGTTGTGGTTTTGGATCCACCACAAGCTGGAGGAGCCGCTCCTCCATTGTTGGAGATGGCAGCATTGCAGCCACCGGAGAAGGTGGCTGAGGCCAGCCAAGCACTGTAGGCGGCATCGATGGCTGCCTGGGTCTGGCAAGCTGCCTGTGTCTGATTCGAAGGACAAGCGAGCACTACAGCAGGGGCATCCGATACGGTAAAGATTGCAGAGCAGGTCACAGCTGGCTCACACGAAGAAGTGACGGTCCAGCTTACGGTGGTCGATCCACCGCAAGCATTGGGAGCTGCCCCGGCATTGTTGGAAACAGAAGCGTTGCAGCCACCGGAGAAGGTAGCCGAAGCGAGCCATGCGCTGTAAGCAGCATCAACAGCGGCTTGGGTTTGACAGGCAGCCTGGGTATTGTTTGCCGGACAGTTGAGCACAACAGCCGGAGCGTTGGCCACCGTAAATACAGCTGCACAAGTGACGTCGGGCTCACACGAAGAAGTGACCGTCCAGGTTACGGTGGTCGCTCCCCCGCAAGGCGGAGGGGCCGCACCCGCGTTGTTGGTCATGCTTGCGTTACAACCGCCGG